>JAKLZP010000005.1:0-67546 GCA_022015155.1 Acidilobus sp.
TGCGGCCTCTCCCCCGAGCCTGGCGTCGAGGACTGTCGCCTACCTGCCCTACCCGCAGGGCCTGCAGACCCTGCCGCCCTATGGTATACCGGTGTTGTTGCCCCTGCCGCCCTATGGTATCCTGCTGCTCTTCCTGGGATCCTCGGGCAGCTACCTGGCCATGTTCAACATAAGCAACAGGGACTACAAGGTTATAGCCCACTTCGGCCCCGACATTGTGCCTTCCCCGTCGCCCAGCGCCCCTATGCTGTGCCTCTCCAACCTTAGCAACAGGACGGTGACGGTGACCAACTACGTGGCTGAGGTCTCGCCAGAGGGGTCCATATCTGAGGAGCCCCTCATCAATGGCAGCTACCTATTATGCACCGGCCTGGCAGAGGCCGACGGCGTCATTGTGGCCTCCCTCCTGAACTTTAGCGCGACTAGCAGCGAAGTGGTCGTGGCCAGACAGGTCGGCAGGTCGCTTGAAGTGATGAAGTCTGTGAGCCTTCCGCCTGGGGGTATGCTCGTCGACCTCTCCCCCTCGCCGAGCGGCCTCCTCTATGGGGCCTACCTGGAGTTCCCCTCTTTCCCCTCTTCCTTCTTCTCCACGTCGAAAGTCTACACCATATATCCTGCCTACGTGAACCTCTCCTCAGGGTCGCTGACCGTTCTTAACCGGTTCAACATGACCCTCACGCTCTCATCCAATGAGTTCCTGTCGCTTGACTCCTCCACCGTGTCGAGCTCCCTGATCATCTATGGGGGCGTCTACGCGTCTGTCAGCCCTAACCTACTGTATACAACCTCCTCGGTCCAGCCAATCCTCATATACTTTAACACCTCGACCTACCGCCTCCTCAACGTCTCTGACCTCATGCCACCCGCGAGCGCGGTCTTCGGGGCCTACTGGTCGCCCTGGGGCATCCTCATCTCTGACGCGAAGGTGGCCTGGGGCCGCCGCAACATCTCGTGCTCTCCCCACCTCTTCCTTAAGCCCTGGGGAGGGAGCCTAGTCAATGAGACCGGGCTGGCCCCAGGGCAGCTGGTCCTGGGAGGCCTTGAGGTTAAGGGCTCCTATTACCTGGTCGCCGCCAACATAACTGGGCGGAGGGTCGCCATAATAGAGGTCTATGAGAAGGGCCTAAGCTGGGCTTACGTGATCGTCCCCATAGTGGTTATCGCTGCGGTTATCGTTGCAGTGTCGCTGGCAGTCCTCCTGCGCAGGCGCTAGACGTCGGAGTCCCCAATAACGTACACGTAGAGAGTCCTCTGCCAGCCGCTCCTATCGCCCACTACCCTTACCGGCTTCCAGCCGGGTATCTGGAAGTCGAGCGTTACGACCCTGGTCCCTGGCCTCAGCTCCTGCTTCAGCTTCGGCTTGAGGGCCTCGTTGACGCTGGTCAGGAGGTACATGTAGACCACTGTCGCCTCCTTTATGGGCACCCTGAAGAAGTCGCCGTGTATTATCTCCACCCTGCCCTCAAGGCCCTCCCTCTTAACCCTCTCAATGGCCTCCTTGACTAGCTCGTCCCTCAGCTCTATGCCAACGGCCTTCTTTATAGGGTACCTCTTGGCGGCCTCTATGACTATCCTGCCGTCCCCACTGCCGAGGTCGTAGAGCACGTCGCCCTCCTTGAGGTCCAGGGCCTCGAAGACCAGCTCCAGGACCTCAGGCCTGGTCGGCACGTATGGAACTGCTGGGCCTCCGAACGCCAAAGCTATCCACCCCAGCTCCTCCTCTACGCTTCCTTGATCCCCCGTCCCTGGGCCCCCTTATTACGCGTTAGTTCCTATGTAAGTTAAGAGACTTTCGAATTGAGGTGCTTTTACGGAACAGGCTGGGCAGGCTCTGGCCGTCCTTGACCACAAGGCCCTAATATGTCCAGGGGGCCTGACGCTAGCAGCCCCGTATCGTCGTGTACCCCCTGTTGTAGTAGAGCAGGGGGCACCTGACCTGAGGCGCCTCGCCCTCTATGACCTCGCCGACTATTATGGAGTGGTCCCCTCCGTCGTACACAGCCCACCTCCTGGCTACCAGGTAAGGCCTGGGGATGGGCAGCATGGGCCCGTACTTCCCCTCAACGTAGTTGACCCTCCTCAGCTTCTCCAGCGGGTCCCCCAGGCTCCGCCATCACGCGCGACACCCACTCGTCCTCGCTTGAGAGCAGCGTCACTATGAAGTGCTGGGCCTCCACGAGGACCTGGTGGCTCCTGCTTGACTTGTCTATGCAGATCAAGTATTAGAGGAGGGTTGAGGCTGAGGCTTGTCATACTGCTTACCGTCAGGGCCGCGTAGCCTCCCCCAGGGCCCCTTGCAGTGACTACATAGACCTGCTGGGCCGCGCCCCTCATGAAGGCCTTTATCAGCTCAGCCGCTGAGGCCAAGGCCTACCGCTGACTGTGTGTGGCGGGGGAGGAAAATTAGCTTCCCTCCACGTCTTCAGCCCCTCCCTCAGGCCCCTGGGCCCCCTCCTCTTCCTCCTCGGCCCCCTTGGACCTCAGCTGGGCCCTGTAGACCTCGTAAGCCGTCTCCATGGCGTACTTAAGGGCCGCCTTGGCCTTTAGGACCTCGAGGGTCGTGAAGAGGCCGTCGAACTTCACCTCAGCGACCGTGCCGTCAGGCCTCTCCCTTATGACCAGCTTGACGCCCTCCCCTGCGTCAGACTTAGCCTGGTACGCCCTTATCTCGGCCTCAACAGTCTGAAGGTACTCCCTGACCTCCCTCGGGAGGGCCATGGGCACCTCGGGCACGGCCCTCACGTAGCTCTCACCCCTCAGCACCCTGGCCACCCTCCTCCTGCCCACCTTGACGTCCTCAGCCCTCTCGGTGGGGCTCAGCTTACCTGCGTCCTCAATGTACTCCAGCAGGGCCTTGAGGGTCCTCAGCTCCTCCTCAAGCTCCTGGACCCTCTTCCTCAGGAAGGCCTCGAGGTCCTCCTTGCTAACGGCCTTCTCGCTCTGCTGGCTCAAGCCCTCCCCCACGCTATCATTCAAGTCAAAGCCCCTATGTTAGGGAACGGTAGGTAATACTAGATGAACGCTAAGAAGGCCTTAACCTCGTAGGGGTCCTTGCTGACGTATCCGCCATTTCTCAGGATAACTAAGGGCTCACCTCAATGACATGCGCTCCCCTGACCCCTGAGCCAAGGGCCCTGACCCAGCCCGACCTTGACCTCAGGGCCTCGAGAACAGCCTCAACGGAGCCTGGGCCGGGCAGCGCGATTATCGACCCTCCCCAGCCAGCCCCCGTAAGCTTAGAGCCCAGGGCGCCGGCCCTCCTGGCGGCGTAGACGAGCTCCTCGAGCTCAGGGGTCGAGACGCCTATGGCGGAGAGGAGGCCGTGGTTTATGTTCATGAGGGCCCCCACGTCCTCGAGCTGGTTGCCCCTTATGGCCGACCAGGCCAGGTCTATCAGCTGCTCTACGAGGCCCAGCAGGGAGCCCCTGAGGGGACCGACCCTGTCAAGGAACCTCAGCACGTTGAGCACGGGAGCTGCCGTGCTCCTCCTCAGGCCGGAGTCCGCCACCACCAGGGGCACGCTGAGCCCTCCCTCTAGCCTCTCCAGGACGCCCTGCCCCCTCCTGAAGACTATGGTGCCGCCGTAGACCACCGTGGCGGGGTCAACGCCGCTTGGGTTCCCGTGGGCCACCCTCTCGCCCTCCATGGTCACCTCGAAGAGCTCCTCAGGGCCTATGTCCTGGCCCGCCAGGGCCGTGAGGGCGGCCGCGGTGGCCGCTGAGACTGAGGCGCTTGAGCCGAGTCCAGCCGATGGAGGTATGTCGCTCTCTACGGTGAGCCTGGCCGGAGGCACGTCATAGCCCCTTGAGCGCAGCGCCCTTATCGTTGACAGCAGGGGCTCAAGCTCCCTTGAGCTGCACGTCAGCTCAGGGCCCGTGACGCACTTCAGGCCAAGGGAGGCCGACTCGAGCTCGAGAGGCCACGAGGCCTTCTCGGCCGCCGTAACGGATGTAAATAGGTCGAGCGCCGTGGCTATGGCCCTTGAGCCGTTGACAACGAAGTGCTCGCCGAACAGTATCACCTTGGCCGGCGCTCTGGCCCTCGAGTACCTCATGGACCTCCTGGCGGAACCCTCTTGTTGACCTTTATTACGCTTGTGTTTTACTCGTGGCGTAGCTTTTCCTTTTAATTACTTCTAATTCCGCCACGGGCACCCCTCTTAAGGGATCCTTCACCCTTAGTCACAGGGCTCGTGCCTTAGGACGACCTACCTTAGGGCTTTAAGGCCAGCACGTGACGTTATGAGGAAGCGAGAGGCTCACCGTCCAGGCCCCTCAGCATTAATGATGAGGCTGAAGGACCCCACTCGGGCCCCCAGTTAAGACCCGACAGTCAGACCTCAGGGCGAGCTGATCCTGTGCGATAAAGGGGAGGCGCCACAGGCAAGACGTCAGTTGGTATGTAGTTAGCTACAGCCTCTTATACCAGGGCCTCATTAACGATTTAATACCACGTTATGGGAATCCTACAATAGTGGGAATAAGACTTGGAGGAGTTTTATTCCTTTAAGAGGATTAAGGCCCTCGCCGAGAGGGCCTCCAAGGACCCCGCGGGCTTCTGGGCCCAGCAGGCCAACCTGATATCGTGGTTCAGGTACCCTGAGAAGGCGCTTGAGGGGAACCCGCCTTACGAGAGGTGGTTCGTCGGCGGCCTGACGAACGTCGCCTATAACGCTGCCGACAGGCACCTCGAGGAGTTCCCCAACAAGGTGGCCTTCTACTGGACCAACGAGTCCCTTGACGTGAAGGCCATCACCTTCAGGGACCTGTACCTCGAGGTCAACAGGGCCGCCTACGTCCTCAGGGAGCTCGGCGTTAAGCACGGCGACGTTGTCTCAATGATGATGCCCAGCATACCTGAGGCCGTCTACTTCGGCCTGGCCGTCCACAGGCTCGGCGCAGTGCTGGCCATTCACTACACGGGCCTCAGCGATGACGTCCTGGCCTTCAGGCTCCAGGACGCCGGCTCCAAGGTCATGGTGGTGGCGTCCAAGGGCTTCAGGGCCGGCCAGGAGATCAGAATAAAGGACATGGTTGACAGGGTCCTGGAGCGGTACCAGACGCCTGTTGAGAAGGTGCTCGTGGTGAGCAGGGGCTTCTCGGACTTCAACCTCAAGGGCGGCAGGGACCTGGTCTATGAGGACATAGCGCCCAAGGGCAAGGTCTACGTCCCCCCTGAGCCCGTTGAGGCCAACGAGGTGGGCACCATATACTACACCAGCGGCACCACCGGGAGGCCTAAGGGGATAACCCAGACCCAGGGAGGCTACGTAGTGGCGCTCAACTGGACCTTCAAGGCCCTCTTCAACCTGGGACCTAACGACGTCTGGTGGACTATATCTGAGCTCGGCTGGCCTGTCTGGCCCATGGCTAACCTCTACACGGCCCCCGTCTCAGGCGTCACGGCCGTGCTCTTCGAGGGCTACGTGGGCGCCAAGCCTGACCTGTTCGCGAGGGTCATCGAGAGGTTCGGCGTGACCCACGTGTGGTCATCGACGACGACCCTCTACACCCTCAAGGGCCTCGGCTCAGAGTCCGTCAGGGGGGCTGACACGTCAAGCCTCAGGGTCATACTTAACACGGGCGAGCCGCTTAACGTGGGCGCCTGGCAGTGGTTCAGGGAGAACCTGCCCGACGTCACCATAGGCGACGCCTACTGGATGACGGAGCACCTAAGCCCTATAGCAGGGACCCCTTACGGCATGGGCGAGATACCCTTCAGGCCCGGCTCGGCCGGGATAGCCTTCTCCCCGACCCAGGTCTTCATACTTGACGACGAGGGCAGGCCCCTGCCCCCAGGCCAGAAGGGCTACATAGCGCTCAAGCCGCTCACCCCAGCCCTGGGGAAGATGTGGAACGACCCCAACCTTGAGAGGTACGTTAAGACCTACTGGAGCAGGTTCCCAGGCTACTTCTACACGGGGGACTACGGCTACATGGACGAGGACGGCTACCTCTACGTCCTCGGCAGGGCCGACGACGTCCTGGCCGCCGGGGGCCAGAGGGTAGGAACCATGGAGGTCGAGAGCACCATAGGCACCCACCCAGCCGTGGCCGAGGTGGCGGCCGCTGGCATGCCCCTGCCAGGCGGGAAGGGCGAGGCCCTGCTCGCCTTCGTCGTTCTGAAGCCGGGCTACCAGCCCTCTGACCAGCTGGCCAACGACATAAAGGCGTACGCCAGGAACGCCGGCTTCGTCGTGGACAGGGTGGTCTTCGTGAGGAAGTTGCCCAAGACAAAGAGCGGCAAGATCTTGAGGAGGCTCCTCAGGGCCGTCCTCAGGCAGGAGCCGCTGGGGGACTTATCAACGCTTGACGACCCGGCTGCCTTCGAGGAGACGAGGAAGATCATAGAGCAAGTAAGGGATGAGTTCAAGAGGGCCATGCAGGGGACGTAAGTTACTTAATTACTAGGGCAGGTATCGCTTCAGGCTTCAAGTGTAAAGGGCTTCTGAGGAGGCCCTTCAGCGAAACTTTTGGACAAGCTTAAGCCCCTTTCTCTTCTCTTTCGTTTTCACCTCCGCCTTAACAGGTCCTCTAATGCCTCTCCCAATCATGAGACCAGGCAGGGCTCATCTTCGCCTTGCCTTAGAGCGGAAACGGCTTCAACGAGCATATTGCAGACACGTTTTGACGCTAGACTTGTCATGTGAAGGCAGCACGTCTATGAGGCTAGGGACCTGAGGAGCACTATTATGCCCGTGTGCCCTATCATCCTCACGCTTGGCCTAAGGGCGTCAGCCCTTGCCTCCCACTCCCTCTTTATGACCTCGCTGACCTCCTGCACTACGAAGCCGCCGAGGCGGGACACGGCGTCGAGCAGCTTTATGACCTGGTTCACGGTCGGCACGAAGACCACGAGGGGCGCAGAGGGCTTCAAGGCCTTCCTAACTGAGGGCAGGGCCTCCCAGGGGTCAGGCATGTCAAGGAAGGCGGCGTCCAGGTCGCTCTCCTCAACGCCGGCCCTCACGTCCCCCTTCTTTATCTTAACGCACCCCTCAAGGCCGGCCGCCTTAACGTTCGCAGAGGCCACCTCTATCATGTCGTCCCTTACCTCGTAGGTGAAGACGAAGCCTCCTGGGCACACGTGGGCGGCAATCCATATCGTGAGGAAGCCGCTTCCCGCGCCTGCCTCAAGGACCCTCATGCCCGGCATGAGGCCCGCCAAGGAGGTCATGTAGCCGGCGTCCTTCGGGTAGACCACCTGGCTCCTCCTGGGGTAGACGTGCATCATCATGTCATAGAGGGTCGGCCTCAGCAAATAGGCAATACCCCTCTCAAGCTCAAGCCTTGAGCCCCACGCCGCACCGACGAGCTGGGAGCCTCTGACGGCTCCAGCGAACGTCGAGTATGAGGCCTTCTCCCTGGCCCTGAAGACGTAAGTCTTCCTCCTCTCCCTGCCCTCAACCAGCAGGAGCACCCAGTCGCCCTCAGCTATAGACATGGCCTGCTCCAGCTAAGCCTTTTGAAGTTCTAAGCTTTTCTGAGCGCCGGCGCTAGCTTGGCCTACGCAGGCTTTGAGGTGGAGGGCGCTGAGCGGGTTCATGAAGAGCTGCTGAAGCTAGCCAGGGACATCGTCAAGCCCATCGACATCAATGAGAGCAGGAGGGAGCTGGAGGAGGTCCTTAGGAGCCTGTCCAAGTGGTCCCCAAGGGAGCTCAGGCTTGGGTCCGAGCTGCCAAAGGTTGAGGTCAGGCTTAGCAGGGCCTCAGCGCTAATAATAGTGCTGCCCCCCAGGCACGTGCTCAAGGCAGTCGAGGCCTCCAAGGACATTGTGCACTGTCTTGAGTGGGCAGAGGGAGCGGGCAAGTACCCGGTCCTCGTCTACTACTCCAGGAGGGGGCAGATGACGACAACCGCCTACCTATACCTAGGGAACGTAATGGAGGACAATAACGTTGGAGTGCTCTTCGTCAACGGGCCGCCGAGCGAGGTTGCAGAGGTCCTGGAGATCCTGGAGAGCAAGGGCGAGTACATGCCCCCTGAGAACGAGGCTGTCGACTTCAGGTTCTGACAAGCTCCTCGGGCAGGGGCCTGGCGGCGAGGAGCCTTACCTCGTTATTGACGAGGGCCCACTCCACCTCCACCGGCGACCCTATAGCCTCCTCAGCTCTGAGCGACAGCCTGGCCACCTCGACCGCTATCTCGTCGCTTATCGACTGGGCTCCAGGGTCCCTGACCTCGACCTCCTCGAGGCCGCTGGGGCCCACTGTCAGCGCCCTGGGCTTGGGCAGGACCCTCACCTCCTCCACCCTTAGACCATCAGGGCTCAGCAGGAAGGTGTCATGAGGCGAGCCCCGGGTCAGGAGGGCCAAGTGGAGGCCTGGCACTGACTGCACCACCACGGCCCTCCTCCGGGTGACGGGGTCCAGCGTGTAGGCCAGCCCTGAGGCCGTGGCCCTAGGGACCTCCTGAACCACGGCCGACAGAGGCTTAGCGCCGTGGGCGGCGGCCCACGACTCGACCTCGGCGGCCCAGCCCTCAAGCCGACCCCTGAGGCACCTCGTGAATAGGAAAGAGGCCATGAGGGAGAGGAGGTTACCAGCCCCTAGGCTTGGCCTGGCCAGAGCGCAGCCAAGGCCCAGGTCATCAGTGCTGCACCTAGGAGGCCATGACAGGGCCCTGTAGTCTACTGGGTGAAGCCCTGCCTTCCTTAGCCTGGAGAGCCACCTAAGCTCGTCGCCGCCCCGCTCCGCGTCCTCAAGGAGGACGCAGCTCATGAAAGCAGCCTCTCAAGGACCTGCCTGGCCTCGCTCAGCGGGACAGTCACCCTCTCGCCCTTACTGTGAGAGTAGAAGGTAACGGTGTTAGCCGACTCCTCCTGCGGTCCCACGAAGGCCAGCACCGGGACGCCCCACCTTAAGGCCTTCCTCCTCTGGACGTCCTGTCCTGACCTCATCAGGTCAACCCTGACGCTGAAGCCCCAGGACCTGAGCTGGTCAGCCACCCTCCAGGCGTACCTGAAGCTCTCAGGCGTCACGTTGACCACCATGACCTGCGTGTACGTCCTCTTGGAGGTGCTGAAGAGGCCCACCTCGACACCGGCGTCTATGAGCCTGTCAAGCCCTATGCTGGCGCCGGTTGCCGGGACCTGCCTCTTAGCCAGGAGGCCTATCAGGTTGTCGTACCTGCCTCCACCAGCCACGCTCCCTATGGCAGGCCTGTCCAGCACGACCTCGAGTATGGGCCCCGTGTAGTAGTCGAGGCCCCTGACCAAGGCCATGTCGAATGTGAGGGCTGAGGGCCTCTTGACCAGGTCAACGACCTGGGCCAGGTGTTCAATCCCCTCCGCAACCCTCTTGTTTGAGCCGTGTTCCCTTCTGAGCCTCTCTAGCACGTCCCTGGGCTCCCCCCTGAAGGAGAGGAGCTCCATGACCCTTGAGGCCGCAGGGGCCCCGAGGAGGCGCTCCAGCTCAGCCCTCACGCCCTCAGGGCCCACCTTGTCAAGCTTGTCAATGGCCCTGTAGACGGGCAGCGGGTCGCTGAGCCCCAGCTCCTCCTCGAAGAGGCCGGCCAGCACCCTCCTGTCGTTTATCATCACCTTGAAGCCTCCCGACACGCCTATGGCCTCCATGGCGTCAACTATCACGTTAATGACCTCCGCGTCAGCCTCCGGGTAAGGGCTCCCAACTATGTCAACGTCCGCCTGGTAGAACTCCCTGTACCTCCCCCTCTGAGGCTCCTCGTGCCTCCAGACCGGGGCTATCTGGTACCTCTTGAAGGGCAGTGGCATCTCAGGGTGAGAGGCGACGTACCTTGCCAGGGGCACCGTCAGGTCATACCTGAGGGCGTACTCCCTGTCGCTCCAGGGGTCCTTGAACCTCCAGATGAGCCTCTGCTCCGCCTCCTCGCCGTACTTGCCCGCCAGCACCTCCCAGTGCTCCACGGCAGGCGTCTCAAGGGGGTCAAAGCCGTACCTCCTGTAGACGGCCTCAAGCCTTGATATTATCTCCTTCCTGAGTATAGCGAGCTCGGGCGGCACGTCCCTGAAGCCGCGGGGAGGCCTGAGCTCCAACCCTGCTCCTCGGCCTGCCTGTCCCAGGAGGTAATAGGCTTAGGCCTCCTCTACAAGCTCCACGAGCCTGCCCGGCACTGAGGCTGAGACGTAGCAGGGCCTTGGCCTGAGCCTCTCGTAAACATAAGCGACGAGGTCCTCAAGGCTCCCCTCGCCCCCCACTGCCTCCCAGAGGGGCCTGTGGTCAATAGGCCTCAGCAGGTCCTTCAGGGACGAGGCGAGGGCCTCAACGTCGGTATGCCCCTCCTTGTCCGCGTAGCAGAGGCACGCCCTCACGGTCACGTCATGGCCGTGCAGCCCGTAACCCATGGACTCGAGCCTCATGGCCACGCTCACTGTCTCCTCTGCGCACACCCTCCACGGCAACGCCTCATCACCTTGACCAGCGAGACTACTATTGACGCTATTGCCAGGGCCAGGGAAGCTATCACTAAGGGGGGCAAGGCCCTCTTGTCTAGGCTGGCGAGGACTAGCATAAAACCCTGCAGCCCCACATTAGTGACGGTGGCCAACCGCGGCCTGCGTTGATTCACCCGAGGACTTCATAAGGAGACATAACGTCAACGCGAGAATAGTTGACTTCGGGGAGAGCGTGGAGACGGTCGACGCTGCCTCAAGGGTAACGGGCTCGCCTCCATCAGATATAGTCAAGACCCTCCTGCTGATAGTTGACGGCAGGCCTATGGCGGTTCTGCTGCCCGGCGACAGAAAGCTCGACTACAGGAAGCTCTCAGTCCTCATGAAGGCGAGCAAGATAAGGACGGCCTCACCTGACGAGATAACTGAGCTCACAGGCCTCATGCCAGGAGGACTAACACCCCTCTCGGAGTGCATAAGGGGGCTCAAGGTCGTAATGGACTCATCCATAGCCTCAAAGGAGAGCGTCTGGGTGGGGGGAGGGACACCGACAAGCCTGGCCCAGGTGTCTGTTAAGGACTTAATAAGGGTCCTGAGGCCGACCCTGACAGAGGTGTCGCAGTGAGGCTGAGGGCGACCCCGGCCGAGCTGGCCCTCCTGCTCAGCATGTCCTCCTTTGGCCTGGCCGCCTCAGCCCTGGTGCTGTACGAGTTCTACACCCTTCACAGGCTCCCCCCGCTCTGCCAGTACCACCCTAACACCGGCGGGATCCAACTCAACTGCTACGCCGTCCTCACGAGCCCGTACTCGAGGGTAGGCCCCTTCCCACTCGACGCCCTGGCGGCCGGGTGGTTTATCACTAACATCTGCCTCTCGCTCATTGTGTGCCTGGCGCCCCTGACGGCTGCCAGGCTGGCGCTGAGGGCCCTCTTCGCGTGGAGGTTCGTGGGCATCGCCGTGGTTCCCTACCTGGTCTACGTTGAGCTCGCAGTGATAAGGGCTATATGCTTGTACTGCACCATTATGCATGTCGCCATAGTCGCTGACTTTATTGTTATAAGCTACGTCCTCTTCTCCAGGAGGTCAAGGCTGAGGGCCGTCATAATGGGACCCAGGTGAAGGAGGTCACCCGATCGACCCATCCTCATAGGCCCTTGCCTCAGTCTATGTCGGCTAGATCATCCCTTATGTAGCGGACCTCTGCGGGCCTTTTAGGTTTCTCGTCGGCTAGGAGGCGAGGGAACTCACAGGCCCCTTAACGAGAGGCCATCAGTAGCCCTGGTTGCCGTTCTTCTCCCAGGGCACCACTAGGAGGGGCTCGTCCTGAACATACGTCTTGCCCAGCTTCAGCGACATCTCTGCCTTAGCTAGCTCATAGCCGAGGTAGGCCGCGTGCTCAGGGTCTAGGCCAAACCTCCTCACGGCCGCCCTGGCCACACTTAGTGCGTGCCTGCCTGCCAAGGTGCCCTGAGGGGCGCCGTCCCTGAAGAAGGTGACCACAACCCTCCCCCTCTCATGGTCGGCGTTGATCACCAGGTACTGGTCCGTCGAGACCTTGGGCTCTACGTACCCTACCTCCTCCGCCTCGACGGCCTGGACCGCCCTCGGCGGCCTGACGTCCTGCTTCACCACGAGGAGCCTGCTGAACATCCCCCTCTCGGTGGACCTGAGCTGCCAGGCGGTCTCAGCCAGCCTCAGGGCCTCCCTGGCCTCAGCCGTTGACCTGTATGACTTGTACGTCTCCTCAACCACCAGGTAGGCCGAGGCCCTCAGCTCGACAGCTATAAGGGAGAGCAGCGCGTGGACCCCGAGCGTGTCGGCCTCGACTTCCTCCGTTACATCAGCTGCCGAGAACAGGATGGGTGACCTGAGCCTCGAGGAGGCCTCAAGGTACCTGGAGAGGCTCCTCACCATGCCGAGCGGCGGCACCTCGACAATGGGGTCGAGGATCAGCCTTGAGCCCGAGAGCCTACCCTCAGCCTCAGATAGCTCGTTAATGTCGCCTGAGGAAGCCACCACGACCTTTCCGCTGAGCAAGTCCCTGGCCCTGACGGCCATGGCCGCGGCCATCACAACGCCCTCGGCCCCTGCCTCCAGGGCCCTCTCAGCGAACTCCTCATTAGGCGCCTCAGCCAGGACAGGCCTCCCAGCCCTGAGCGCCTCCCTCACCCTTGAGGCTATCTCCTCAGGACGCCATGAGGGGTCGGCGCCTACTATCACCACGTCAGCGCCGTCCCCCGACAGCCTGGCGGCCGTCTCGGCAACCCTGTTCAAAGGCACAGAGGGGTCGACCTCAGACATTATGACGAGTGGAGGGCCCCTGCGCGCCACGGGCCTGTCGCCGATCCTGAAGGCCTCCTCGTAGCTCAGGCTCGGCATAAGGGAGCCCAGGACCTCATCTGCGCTCTTGACCGTGTCGAGCTGGGCGCCCCTGGCGACCTGGGCCAGGGCGGCCGGGAGCTCACCAAGGGACTTAGGCCCCTTGTACGTGGGCCTCTCTACAACCTTAGCCACCTCGCTGGCGTCCCCGCTTACGGTGCCTGGCAGTATGACCATGTCAACGGAGGAGAGGGCCTTGGCCAGGGCAGGCCTTGACCTTATGATTGACGCTATGGCCTTGGTCGAGAGCACCGATATGACCGGGACTGGAAGCGCTACAACCATGGCCTCCACGTCCTTAACGCCGCTGACCGTCTCCCTGACAAGCGGCTCAGCTGTCCTGCTGGTGACTATGCCGACCCGCATCTTCTCCCCTCTGGATACGGTATCCAGCTATTAAAGCCTACGTCCTGTCCGGCCACGAGATGCACACGGACCCTTTAATATTCCCGACCCGTCCAAGAGGAAGGGGAACCTTGAAGGCAAACCTGCTTCAGGCCTTTGGACCTGACTACCTCAAGTTCACCGACGTGCCTGACCCCTCGCCCGGCCCGGGTGAGGTAATGATAAAGGTCATAGCCTCAGGCGTCAACCCCATCGACTACTACACGGTCACGGGCATGAGAAACGTTAGCCCCATGCCCCACATACCTGGCGTCGAGGTGGCTGGGGAAGTCGTTAAGGTGGGCCAGGGGGTTCAGGGAGTGGAGCCCGGCGACAGGGTCGTAGTCTACCCGAGGCTCTTTGACGGCACCTGCGACCTCTGCCTAGCGGGCCACGAACACCTCTGTCGTAACGGCGGCCTCTACGGCGTCTCCAGCAATGGAGGCTGGGCAGAGTACGCCATAGCGAGGGCCGCTAACGTGTTCAGGCTGCCCGACTCCGTTGACTGGGACCTGGCAGCCTCGATCCCTGTCGCAGCCCTCACCTCCTTCCACGCGCTCCTCGAGGCCGGCGTGGTCCCGGGCGACACCGTAGTCGTCATAGGGGCCAGCGGCAACACCGGCCAGTTCGCGGTGCAACTCGCCAAGCTTATGGGGGCCAGGGTGCTTGCCGTCACTAGCAAGGGGTGGCTTAAGGAGCTCGGGGCTGACGAGGTGGCCCCACTTGAGCAGAGCCTTGAGGCCCTTAAGAGAATGACTGGCGGCAACAGGCTAGCAGAAGTCGTCATTGACTCCATAGGGAAGAGGACCATCCCGACAAGCCTCAGGCTCCTCGACAGGAGGGGGAAGCTCGTGACCTTCGGGGCCCTGACCGGGGAGGCGGGCCTCGAGTCGATCAGCGACATCTACTCGAGAGAGCTCAGGGTCATAGGCGTCACGGGAGGCACGAGGAGGGAGATGACAAGGCTCCTGGAGCTCGCCTCCAGGGGGCTGCTTAAGGTCAGGGTGTGGAAGAGGCTCAAGCTCTCCGAGGCCAGGGAGGCCCTCGGCCTCCTCTTCTCAAGGGAGAGGGACGGCAGGATAATCCTGAGGGCCTGAGGGTGAAGGCCTTGATTGAGACCATCCTGGCCAGGTCCTCTAAGCCGGTCCTCACGGTCCCCTCGACAAGCACTGTCAGGGAGGCAGCAGAGTTCATGGCCTCTGCGGGCGTGAGGAGGCTAGCTGTAGCTGAAGAGGGGAGGGTCATAGGAATCTTCAGCGCCTACCACCTGGTCAGGATCCTTGCGACCAGGGCTGACCCCTCCTCCCTCAGGGTCTCCGAGGCAGGCCTCGAGGTGCCTGCCTTCCTTGAGCCCACGGCGACGCTCCTCGAGGCGGCCAAGGTCATGGCATTAAACAACGTGACCTCTGTCATCGTGGGCTTCGAGACGAACCCCCTCGGCATACTGACTACTCATGACGTTGTGGCCGCCCTGGCCATGTCTGCCCTCGGCAACAGGCCCCTCAGCGGGGCCCTGGTCAAGTCCTACCCCTACGTTGACCTCGGGGCAACGCTCCTCGAGGCCGCCCAGGCCATGATCTCGAAGGGCACGAGCGGGGTGCTAGTACTCGACAGCGACTTCCTCATCGGCGTCCTGACCGTGAGGGAGGTGGTAGCGAGGTATGCGAAGGAGGGGCAGGAGGGACTCATGACAAGGGTCTCAGAGCTGCCCGTGCCTCCAGGCGCCTACATAGATGAGGGGGCCACGGTCTCGGAGGCCGCAAGGGTGATGGAGGAGGAGGGCGTTGATGTGGCCCCCGTGCTCTGCGGGGGCAGGGTCTGCGGGGCCGTTGACGACATAACCCTGACCAGGTGGCTGGCTTCCTCCTAGCCGCCGCCCGTCTCGGGCAGTATCACTACGACGCTCCCGGGCCTCACAGGAGTGTCGGGCTCTGCCCCCTTGCCGTCGACAAGGAGGACGTAGTCTGACCTCCTGAGCTTCCTTATGACCGGCGCTATGTCCTCAACCCTGGCCTCCCCCTCGACGTCAACCTCCGCCTCTGAGACGCCTGCCAGGTCAGCTATGTAGCCCAGGAACTTCACCTTGACCTTGCCCACTGGGCCTCCCCGGACCAGAGAGCCCGTGGAATTTTTCTCACTTTTTACTTATGGCGGCCTTATTGCCAACGCTGTTAAGCCCCTGGATCCTTCAGCTTAAGGAAGCGCCTTGAGGAGGTACGTCGAGCTCTCGTCAGGGCAGTTCAGGGAGCTGGTCAACAGGGCTGTCTTCATTGTGCCCGTGGGCAGCGTTGAGCAGCACTGCGAGGGACCCCTGGGCACCGACCTCATGATAGCTGAGGCCGCCTCGGAGGCGGCCTGCGAGCACCTAGAGCGCTCGGGGACCCCATGCGTCCTCATGCCGGCCATTCCCTACGGCCTCTCAGCTGAATGGCAGGGGACCCCTGGGACCATATCGGTGCCCCTCCAGCACCTAGTTGGCCTAGTACAGGGGATAGCTAAGTCCCTTGTAGAGGGCGGGGCCAGGGCTGTGGCCTTCGTGAACGGCCACTACGGGAACTCGCCAGTTATTCAGGCCGCCCTCAGGGACCTCATGCCGTCCCTGCCTGAGGGCGTTAGGCTTGTGCTCGTTGACTACTGGGAGGCCCTGGACATTGACGTGGGGCACGCCAGCGAGGCCGAGAGGGAGGTGCTCAGGGCCCTCGGGTACCCATGCGTAAGCTTTGGGGAGTGCGAGAGGGCGTTACCATCGCCCAGGGGGGCCAGGGTCTTCTCAAGGCCCTCCCCAGGCCCCCAGAGGCTCAACGCCAGGGCTGGACAGGGGCTGACGAGGGAGCTCATAGGGGCCGCCGTGGCCGACGCCATAATGAGGGCCCTGGAGGAGTCGTCGAGGTCAAGGGTCCTCCCCTAACGCTTTTAAGGTCATGTTATTGCGGCGTGGTAGGGCCACCATGCTGACAAGGGAGCAGAAGCTGGTGATGCTCTCGACAACCCTTGACATGTTCCTAGAGGGGGTGTTCGTCACCCTCTCGCCGATCTCGGTCCAGTGGCCCTTCGTGCCGGGCTGGGCTGCCCCACTGCTCTTCATCATGATGCCGATAGGCACAATCATAGGCAACTCCACCTTTGGGAGGCTGACGGACCTGCGGGGGAGGAAGCTGACGTACTTGAGCATGCTGGCCGTCTACGCCGTTGGCTCAGCCCTTGTGATCCTTTCGTCCAACGTATACGAGTTGCTAGCCGGGCTGCTCATAGTGTACTCCGCCATAGGGGGCGAGATACCTGTAGTGCTGAGCTACGTAGTCGAGAGCGCCCCCGTTGACATAAAGGAGAGAGTGGTAGTTCTGATAACCAACGTTGGAAACGTAGGCGCAGTCGTGGCCGCCGCCTTAGCCCTAGTGACGAGCGGCGTGTCGGTCAGCGCTGAGAGGCTGGCCCTAGGGGTCCTCATAGGGCTGGCCATATCAGTCCTGGTCATAACCAGGTCGCTCGTGCCCGAGTCCAGGCCCTGGGCCTCACTGCCGAGGGAGAGGAGGGGGAGGGTCAGCCTGGGCTAC
This sequence comes from Acidilobus sp., assembly GCA_022015155.1. GTDB lineage: Archaea > Thermoproteota > Thermoprotei_A > Sulfolobales > Acidilobaceae > Acidilobus. Next base: position 16,686 of record JAKLZP010000005.1, read on the forward strand.
GAGAGCGCCAGGTTCGCCCTGGCCTCGCTCACCCTCATGGCCATATCCTCAGTGCTCACCTTTGGCCTGTTGGCCCTCAGCATAGGGCCTGAGGAGTTCCCAAGCGTCTCCAACGAGATACTCCTGGTGTACTTCATAGGCGAGGTCCTAGGCGGCTTCCTAGCCGCCTACCTTGTCACCTACGTGGGCAGCAAGGGCTTCACGCTGGCCAGCTACCTAGGAGGGCTCGTGACCACAGTCGCCGCGGTCTTCGTCCTCGGGCTCGGGCCTGCGCCGTTCTTAGCGCTCCTGCTGGCTAACGGCGTCTTCACCGAGACAGTGTGGGCCTCAAGGAACGTCCTGGAGTCCCTAGCGTTTCCAACTAACTTCAGGGGGACAGGGATCTCGTTGGTCAGAGTAGCCGCCTACGTCCTGCTGGCCGCCAGCTACCTGGTCACTGCCTCCATGACGCCAGTCGAGTACCTGACGTTCGCGGCAGCCATGTGGGCCCTGGGGGTGGGGGCCTCGCTGGCCTGGTACATTAGGGGGCCTGAGCTGGTAGGCGTGCCGCTTGTCAACTTACCTGAAGAGTTTAAAGTCAGGCCGCCAAGGAGGCGCTGGGGTCAGCGTGGCAGCGATACTGGTTAAGGACGTCGTCAAGTTCTACGGCTCAACCCCGGCCCTGAGGGGCCTCTCCTTCGAGGTGCCTGAGGGAGGAAGGTACGCCCTCCTGGGCCCCAACGGGGCCGGCAAGACAACGACGCTGAGGCTCCTGGCCGGCCTGCTCAAGCCAGACGCTGGCGTCGTGAGGGTCCTTGGGAAGGACCCCGTGGAGGACTATGAGGTCAAGAGGTACATAGGCTACCTGCCTGAGGACGCGACCCCCTACCTGGCCCTGACCGTGAGGGAGAACCTGGAGTACATAGCTGCCCTGAGGGGCCTTGACGACCCGAGGGACAGGGCCGAGAAGGTCATGGACCTCCTGGGGCTTAGGAAGTACGAGAGGTACAGGGTCTCAGCGCTCTCAAGGGGCAACGTTCAGAGGTTAGCAATAGCACTGGCCATAATACACGAGCCCAAGGTCCTCCTCCTAGACGAGCCCCTCAACTACCTCGACATACCGACCCAGGAGGAGGTGGTCTCTGTGCTCTCGAAGATGAACGCTACCTTCCTGGTCTCGACCCACATAATGAGCGTGGCCGGGAGGCTAACGGACAACATAGTCATGATAGCTAACGGGAGGCTGATATGGCAGGGGACCTTTGAGGACCTGAGGAAGATGGCCCACGAGGAGGAGCCCATAGAGAGCGTTGTGGCCAGGATGATGAGAAGTGCCGGCCCTTAGGCTGATAAGGTTCGTGATCAAGACGAGGCTCTCAGGGGGCGCCCTAGCGCTCCTGTTGTTCATAGCACTAGTCATGTTGGCGACTGGCCTCTCTATGACGTTTTCTAAGGCCCGCTCACCGCCTACACCAGGTGTCACTGAGTTCTTCAGAGGTTACATGATGTTCATGTTGGCCATACTTATGCTGACCCCGGTCCCAGCGGGGGCCCAGATGTCAGTGCTGAAGTCAGACAGGGACTACCTCTTCACGCTACCCGTGAGGCCCAGGGACCTTGGCCTGGCCCTCTACATAGCCTACATGCTCCTCTCGGGCGTCTACACGCTGGCCTTCATAGGCGTCTACGAGCTGCTCCTCGGCGTCCCGCCGCTCTACGCTGCAATCAACACGGCGCTCCTCATAGTAATGTTCGCGTCCCTCTGGCACGTGGTGACGGACCTCGGGCGAAGGCGCGGGCTCCTCCTGTCCCTGGCCCTCGTGGGCTGGTCCTTGACGGCCCTCGTGAAGGACCCCGTGACCCCCGTCTCTGCCCTCTACGGCTACTACGTGCCTGGCACCCTGACCCTCGCGGCTGTCACTGCGGCCCTAACCTACCTCTCCCTCTCAAGGCTTAGCAGGGCCCCGCTCCTCTACAGCTTCCCTATAAGCGAGCCCCTGAGGCCTAAGGGCGCTGAGGGCGGCGGGCTCCTGTCATTCCAGGACGTCAGGGGGCTCAGGGCCCTCGTTAAGCTCCGGATGAGCCTGGTGCAACTGGGCTTCAGCACTAGGACCCCTGCGGCTACTAGAGTCGGAGTAGGCAGGACCCGCCTTCCACGGGCCCTTGTCACAATGAGCGCGGTAGCGGCCGCGCTCGCTGTCGCAGGATACGTACTTCATAGGCTCGACGTACTGACGCTGGAGGTCGTTAAGGGCTTCTTAAGCTCGAAGCAGAACTCCACGTCGTCGTTCGAGGGCTTCATGGTGTTCTTCCTCGTCGTGCTCTTTCCGCCCATGTACTCAACGATCTTCACAGCCATGGCCCTGCCAACGGCCTCCGTGGGCCTCGAGAGGCCCTGGCTCGCCTTCACCTCGCTTGAGCCGGGCAGCTACATGAGGTCGAGCGGGCTCATAACGTTCGCCCAGTCCTTAATCCTCAACGTCCCCCTGGCCTTGTCATACGCTGTCCTGGGGCTCATCGGGGTGCCTGGGTGCCTCGCGGTCGTGCCGTTGCTCCTAATAATGGTGCCCTCCGCGGCACTCATCTCTCACTTCCTCACGGCCTACTTCGTCCTGACGCCACAGATCAAGTTCGAGGGCCTCGCCACGACCCGCGTGAGCGGCAAGCAGGTCTTCGCGTCCCTGCTGCTCATGTCAGTGACAGTCGGCATGTTCACCGTTCCCCTCTCGTCGGCGCTCGGCGTCGGGGGGCCTATGCTGAGCCTATACGTCTCCATAGCCTTCTTAGTGGCCGCCCTGCCCCTCATGCTTACGAGAGGCCCGTGGAGGAGGGCTGCCCTCAACCTGGTGGAGAGCGGCTACTCCTAGGCGCCCGTAAATAGGCCTCCTGGGCTTCGCTCATAGGGGGCCCTTGGACGCCGCGAGAAGGCTGAGGCTGGCGTGGTTCGTCGTAAGGACCAGGCTGAGCAGGGGGCTTGTGGCGTTAACCCTCGTCATGGTCGCCTACGGCCTGGTCAGCGCTGCCTACCTCTACATGGGCCATGTGACCCTTCCCCTGGCTGACGTCAGGGCCTACAGGGTCATGGCCATAGTGTACTCTGCCGTCCTCCTCTTCCTCTCCTCAATGCAGGGCGGGATGGCTGTCCTCAAGTCCGACAGGGACTACCTCTTCACGTTGCCCGTGAGCAGGTCTGAGCTTGCGTTCTCCCTCTACGTAGGTCAGCTCATGCTCGGCGGCCTCCTGACTGTCGCGTGGCTCGGCTGGTACCTGCCCTTCGTTGAGGTGCCCCCAGGCTACGCGGCCTTCGACCTGGTCCTCTTCGTCCTGCTCATGACGTCACTCTCGGCCTCAGTTGCCGAGCTGCCCGCCAAGAGGAGGGCGCTGGCGGCCTCGGGCATAGCGCTCTGGGCGGCCTCGGGCATCTGGAACCCCGTGAGCCCGTCTAGCTTCTTCTCCGCCCACTTCCTCGCTGGCACCCTGACGCTGGCGACCCTCTCTGTTGGGCTCACGTCATACACGCTGAGGAGGCTGGGCAGGGCCCCGCTCATAGTGGGCTCCCAGGCCTCGCAGCCCTCACCTTCTGAGGGGCCTGTCCTGTCCTTCCAGGGCGCCAGGGGCCCAGCGGCCCTGCTGAGGATGAAGCTCAACTCGATCACCCTGAGCGGCAGGGTCGGCGGCTTCAGCGCAGGGGGCTCAAGGTACTTCAGCAGGAGGGTGAGCCTGCTGAAGTTCATGGGCTACATGGCGGCCGCCTCGCTCTCCCTGCTGGCCGCCGCCCTGGCCCTCTACGCCCTGGGGCTCCTGCCCACCGGCTACCAGGCCGTCAGGGACGCTAGGTCAGGAGGGGCCACGGCCTTCTGGCTCCTCTACATGCCAGCTGTCATAGCTGAGGTCCTCTTCATAGGCTTCAGCTCCTCTGACGTCATCAACGAGAGGCCCTGGCTCGCCTTCACCTCCCTAAGCCCAGGGAGGTACCTGAGGCTGAGCGCCCTGAGCTGGGCGCTGGTGACCCTGGCCTCGCTTGTCCCGTTCTCCATAGCGTACCTGGCCATATGGCTTCTAGGCGTCTGGCCGGCCATAGGCCTGCTGCCCCAGCTCCTCATAACGACCCCCGCGCTGTCAGTGCTTGCCTACTTCGCCTCGGCCAGCCTGGTCATGATGCCCCAGCTCAGGTATGAGGGCTTCACCCCTGGACAGGCAGGTGCCAGAGGCCTCGTGCTGGCCATTATAGTCATGGTTCCAGTCATAATGCTCTCCTACTCCCTGAACTCGTTCAGCTTCAGCCTCTACTCATCCCTGGCGTCATTAGCTCTAGTCTCGCCCCTTCTGGCCCTGGACAGGCCCTGGGCCTCAGCCTCTAGGAAGCTTGTTGAGAGGGGATACGTGTGACGGCCTGCTGGCCCCCTCCATCGCCGCCGACGCCCTGAAGAGCCGCCCCAGGGCTGAGGGCCTCAGGCGCCTTACCCTTTGACCTCAGGTACTCCATCACCTTGTCATGAAGGAGGGCCAGTATCTTCCTCTTGTCCTCCATCAGCACCACGTCGCTGTAGCCCCTTACGAAGGTGTTGTGGGCGAACGGCGAGGGGTACGGGAGCGGGCCCCTGACGACAACCTTGACCTCGCCCCTGGCTATCCAGTCCAGCACCTTCTTGGCGCTCTCTATGTCCATGTAGTCCTCAAGTATCTCCCTGAAGGTCTCCTTGACGACAGGGCTCTCCGGCATGAGCTCGAGCATGACATCAAGGAGTCTCTGGGCGCTCAGCTGCATCCTCTCAGGGCTCCTCTCGTGCCCCCTGTACCTCCTGAGTATCATGAAGCTCCTCTGGGCCACGTGCCTGAACCTCCTCCTCATCATCTCAGTCCTGGCTATTGCCCTCTCGAGGATGCTCCTCAGGCTCGTGCTGTTGACCGTTGAGAGCAGGCCCCTTATGAGGTTCTCGTCAGGTGCCCTGCCCTCGTAGGTCAGCATGAAGGCGTTGTCCGTGACCGAGACCTTGACCGGGACCCCAAGGGTGTCGGCCAGGACGCTGGCGAACGCCCTTGAGAGGGCGTCGTTCGTCCTCCTCCCAAAGAGCGTGTGGAAGACTATGTTCCACTCACCCTCATCGTCCTGGAAGTACTCAATCAGCACCGTCCTCCTGCCAGGCACGACGCCCACGTACGCGAGCTGCTCCCAGACGTACTGAATCACCTCCTCGGCTGCGTGGGGCTCGAGCCTGTACTCCTCTATCAGAAGCCTCCGGGCCTCGTCAACCCTTCCCTCCTCTATGAGCCTCCCTATGGTCTCCCTGAACTCGCCCACGAGGAGGGCGCTGTCGAAGGCCAGGGGCAGCATCTCGCTGAACCAGCTCGGCACCGTCGGCCTCTCGTGCTCAGCGGGCTCAACGAACACCTTCATGCCGTCCGCCTTGAGGAACCTGTAGGTCTTGCCGCCCAGGACAAATATGTCGCCGGGCTCCAGTATCTCCACGAACTCCTCCTCAAGGGACCCTATGTTCCTACCCCTCGATATCACCTTGATCTTGGCCTCGTCAGGTATAGTGCCGGCGTTGAGCTGGTAGATCATCCTGGCGCCCCTCTTCCTCCCGAACTCGCCGAGCTCCTCGTCAAGCCTTATCTTAGAGTAGACGCCCTCGTCCTCCAGCCCCTCGTCCCCTCCGAGGAACCTGAGCACCGACATGTAGTCGTCCCAGCTGAGGTCGCGGAAGGGGTAGGCCCTCCTTATCACCCTGTAAGCCTCGTCTATCCTCCACCTCCTCTCAATTGACATGCCGACTATGTGCTGGGCCAGCACGTCAAGCGGGTTCCTCGGTATGTAAACCCTGTCTATCTTCCTGTCCATGGCCGCCTTGGCCAGCACCGTGCACTCAACAAGGTCATCCCTGTCCACAACGACCAGGACTCCCCTGCTCACTTGGGTTATGTGGTGCCCTGACCTGCCCACCCTCTGGAGGAGCCTGCTCACGCTCTTGGGGCTGCCCAGGAGGACCACGAGGTCTATGTACCCTATGTCTATGCCGAGCTCAAGGCTTGTGCTCGAGACGACGAGCCTCAGGAGGCCCCTCTTCAGCTTCTCCTCAACGTCAAGCCTCACGTCCCTCGAGAGGCTGCTGTGGTGGGCCTCTATCTCGTCCATGTTGACGTAGCCCCTTGAGCTCATGAGCTTCTTCAGCTTGAACACCACCCTCTCCGTAGCGCTCCTAGTGTTCGTGAAGACAAGGGTCGTCCTGGCGTTCTTCGACAACTCGGCTATGGTGTTGTAGATCTCCTCGTTTATCTTGTCAGGGTCCCCATGTATGAGGTCCACCTTGGGCGTGACCACCCTTATGTCAAAGGGCTTGGCGAACCTGGCGTCGACTATCTCGACGGGCCTCGGCCTCCCCTCATCGTCGTAGCCCCCGAGGAAAAGGGCCACGTCCTCGAGCGGCGCTATGGTCGCTGAGAGGCCTATCCTTTGCAGCCCGGGCTGGCCGGCCTCCCTGACCAGCTCCTCAAGCCTCTCAAGCGTCAGGGCCAGGTGGGAGCCCCTCTTGCTTGAGGCCAGCTCGTGTATCTCGTCAACTATGACCCACCTGACCGTTGAAAGCCTCTCCCTGAACCTCGGGGCCACGAGGCTTATGGCTAGGCTCTCAGGGGTCGTTATCAGTATGTGGGGCGGCCTCCTGAGCATCCTCTGCTTCTCGTTAGGCGAGGTGTCGCTGGTCCTCGTGGCAACCCTTATCTCAGGCAGGTCGTAGCCCATCGACTTGGCCTTCTCCGTTATCTCCCTCAGCGGTACCAGGAGGTTCCTGTACATGTCATTATCAAGGGCCCTGAGGGGGCTCACGTAGACCGCGTATATCTTGTCTTCGAGGGTTCCCCTCTCGCCCATGGCGAAGAGCTCGTCAAGTATGGCCAGGAAGGCCGCCAGCGTCTTGCCCGTGCCGGTGGGGCTTGAGATGAGCACGCTCTTCCCTGCCTTTATCAGGGGTATGGCCCCGAGCTGGGGCTCTGTGAAGGAGCCGTACCTCTCCCTGAACCAGGCTGCCACGTACGGCCTCAGCAGCGCATATACCTGCTCGTCCTGTGACGCGCCCATCAGCCTCTGGCACCTGTTGCGGGGACCTCTTTTTAGGAGTCATGGTCCTCTCCGGCTGAAAACGCTTTTAAGGAGAAGTAAGTATGTTTAGCCCTCCTGTTGCTGGGAGGAGGCCAGGGCGACCCTCCTAAGTATGTCGTAAAGCTTCTCCGGGTTCCTGGTGTAGAGCCTCAGCTTGGTCACAGTCCTCCTCCCGTCCCTCACGAGCTCCACGAACCTCCTGTTCTTGTCCAGGTTGAGCCTTACGTCAGGAGGCAGGGGGAACTTCACGCCCTTGGTCGTTACGAGGCCCTTTATGACAACCCCCTTGTCCGTGACTATGTAAGAGGTTGGTATGTTGAGGGCTGGGAGCTTCTTGACCCTGCTCAGGGCCCACATCATTATGCCCTGGTTTATTACGAAGTAGCCCTCAAAGTAGGCCAGGAAGGCCAGGAAGAGGGCGAGCCTGGCCTCCCAGATAGGCAGCGACTTAAGGGCTGAGGAGCCGTAGAGCTTCAGCGCTACGAAGGACGCGAGGTCAGGTATGTACTTCCACAGCGCGAAGAAGTACGCCAGGCCTATCAGGACGCCAAAGGTTGTGTAGAGGGAGAACTTTGTCTGCTCCTGCAGGTCAAGGTATATCAGCTGGTCCCTCGTCTGTATGGCCCTCGTGTTGTCCTCGTGGAAGAGCCTCTTGCCTGAGAGTATCTCAGGCACGTAGCTGCCCTTCTCGTTCAGGTTGCTGCTGGTCAGGATGCTCTGGACTATCATGCTTATGGCTATGAAGACGAACACCAGGAGGAAGAGGTAGATGTTAACTCCAATTAAGGCCGCCAGCACGCTGTAGATCAGTATGTAGAGCTGGTTGAGGGCTACAAGCCTGCTCATCTTCTCAATGTAAGACATCCCGCGGCCCTCCTCCCTTGGCCAAGCCCTATTTAAAGGTCAGGGACTTTAAGGTCTCGCTGAGGGACATGTACATCAGGGCCTCGCTGGCCCTCGTCGGCGAGGGGCTTGAGCCTAGGCAGGGCGTCTGCATAGGCATCTCAGCTGATGGCCTGGTGGAGTCCATAGAGGGCTGGGGCTCGTGCCCCTCTGACTCCCTTGGGGGATCGTGGGCTGTGGCGCTGCCCCAGCCTGCGAACGCCCACGTTCACAGCGCTGACGGCGCCTTCCCCGAGTTCGGGCCTGAGCTTGGGCTCCATGACCTCGTCGCCCCTCCTGAGGGCCTCAAGTACAGGCTCCTGGGCTCCCTGGGGCACGCCGAGACCGTCGCCTCAATAGCGAGGACCTACTGGGCCGCGTACGCGCGGGGCGTAGGCCTCCTGGCGGACTTCAGGGAGGGAGGAGGCGCTGGCTGCGTTGAGGCCCAGCTCGCCAGGGCCTCCCTGCCCAAGGACATGGATGTCCTGGTGCTTGGGACGCCCGGCCCTGGCTTCCCTGAGGGATGCTCAGGCCTCGGGCTCTCAAGCCCCCTCGACTACCCGCTAAGCCTCATCTCCGAGCTCGCCGCAAAGCACAGGCCTTCCCTGACTCACGTGGCGGAGGACCCCATTAACAGAGCCATGGAGGACCTAGAGATCGCCATAGCTGCCAGGTTCACGGCCGTCGTCCACGGGACCTACCTCTCAAGGGGGGACCTCGAGGCCCTCGCGGAAGCCGGCATAGGGCTCGTGATGTGCCCCAGGAGCAACATGTGGCACTCCCTCAGGCCGCCGCCTGTCGCTGATGCCCTCACGGCTGGCGTGACGCTGGGGCTGGGGACTGACAACGCCGCCTGGTCTGAGCCTGACCCTTGGGGTGAGGCTGAGGCGGCGCTCCTCATAGCGAGGCAGCAGGGCCTTCGGGACGCCGCAGGGAAGGTCCTTGAGGCTCTCCTGATAGGCGGCTACAGGGCCCTGGGCCTGAGCCCGAGGCCCATTGAGGAGGGGCTGAGGGCTCACCTCCTCCTGGTCAACGGTCGAGACTCTGGTATACTCTCGGCCCTAGACCTGACGTCAGCAATAGTAAAAAGAGCAAGGGGGTGGCTAGTCGCCAGGGTTGACGGTACCAGCTACGTTGACCTCAGCTCTTACCGAGCCCCGCATCTATGAGCCTCTTCAGGTTCATTGTGTCCAGCACGTTACCCGTTATCTTGAGCTGGCCCGCCAGGAAGGCCTTCATGGCGTCGAGCTGGCCACTCATTATCTTCTCAAAAACCTCAGCTGAGGTTGACAGGGTCGCTATCGGGCTCGGGTGTTTGCCCTGGACCACGTTAAGCCTGCCGCCCTTTATCTCGACGTAGAAGTCCCCGAGGCCGGTCACGGAGAACTGATAGACCTTATCCCAGCCCTTGATCTCCGGCAGGGCCTCTGACGCCTTAGCGTAGAGCTGCTCAAGGGTCCTCCTCACGTCCTCGAAGGTCACCAAGGCGCTCGCCGCGAATTACCTGTAAGCAAGGGGAATTAACTACTGAGGAGGAGGCCAACAATAATGACTCCTTCATGGGCAGATAATATAGTCCTAATACACCCCCTTTAAAAGGGTGACCCAATAGCCCATCCTGACAGGACTTGACAAGCCCCCATAAGGGCCACCTCTTCCTTAGCCCAGGAGGTGCAACGCCTTGAGGAACGTGGCTGTGGTAGGTTACGGCCACTCTAAGTTCGGCGTAAGGAACGACGTCAATATGGCCGAGCTGGCCTATGAGGCGATTAGGGAGGCGCTGGAGACCGCCAACCTTGAGCCAAAGGACGTAGAACATGTAGTAGTTGCTAACGCGGGGGGCTGGAGCAGCGAGCCCCTGCCGGCAGTAGTAGTTGCCGAGTACGCTGGCCTCACGGGCAAGCCCCTGCACAGGGTTGAGGCCGCCTGCGCCTCAGGCAGCGCTGCGGTCGCCAGCGCCTACATGGCCGTCGCCTCAGGCCAGGCTGACATAGCCCTGGCCGTAGGAGTTGAGAAGATGAACGAGAGCCCCACGCCAACGGTTGTTGAGTTCATAGGCAGGGCCGGGAACTACTTCTGGGAGTTCCAGAACTTCGGCCTCACGTTCCCCGGCTACTACGCCCTCTACGCCACGGCCTACATGGCCAGGTACGGGGCCACTGAGGAGGACCTCTGCCAGGTCGCCATCAAGAACCACTACTACGCCAGCATGAACCCCAGGGCCCAGTTCCCAAGGAAGATAGACCTTGAGACGTGTATGAAGAGCCGCTACATAGCCTGGCCCATAAAGCTCTACGACTCATCCCCGATAACTGACGGGGCCGCCGCGGTCGTCCTAGCCAGCGAGGAGGTGGCCAAGAAGCTCACGGACTCCCCCGTCTGGATACATGCCATAGGCTCGTCCTCCGGGACCGCCAACCTCTCCAAGAGGGAGGACTTCACGGGGCTTAAGGCGGCCCAGCTGGCCGCCCAGATGGCGTACAGGAAGGCAGGCCTTGAGGCCGAGAACACCGCCAGGTACTTCGACGTGGCCGAGGTCCACGACTGCTTCACGATAGCCGAGGTCATGGCTTATGAGGATCTAGGCTTCGTCAAGAGGGGCGAGGGCTACAAGCTTGTCAGGGAGGGCCAGACGTACATAGGCGGCCTGATACCGGTCAACCTGAGCGGGGGACTGAAGGCTAAGGGTCACCCGATAGCGGCGACGGGCGTAAGCATGATAGTTGAGCTGACTAAGCAGCTCCTCAACAAGGTAGAGCCAGGGAGGCAGGCCCCGATAAAGAAGGGCATGGCACTGGCCCACAACGTCGGCGGGACGGGCCACTACGCCTACGTCACCATACTTGGCCTTGAGAAGCCGAGGGGGAGGTGATGGGCGTGAGCGCCAGGACCCAGAGGGAGGAGGCGGACCTCTACCTTAAGCAGCTTGAGGACTTCGCTAACACTATGAAGGGGAGCGTGGGCGTCCCAGTAATAATAGACCCCAAGACTAACATAGCCATGTGGTTCGACCAGAGGGAGCTGAGGCTGAGGTTCCTGATAAGCGTTGAGAAGACTAGGAAGTTCTTCGAGGGCCTCAGCGAGGGCAAGGTCTACGCCACCAGGTGTAAGCAGACGGGCGAGGTGTTCTTCCCGCCCCAGGTGGACTGTCCTGGCGTCAAGGACGGTGAGGTTGAGTGGGTCGAGCTGCCGAAGGAGGGAGTGCTGATAACCTACACAGTAATATACACAAAGCCCTACACCTTCGGCCACTATCAGGACTACACCGTTGGCATAGCGAGGCTCAGCAACGGGGTCCAGGTGCTGGCGTGGGTCAGGGAGAAGGACCCGAAGAAGCTCAAGGTGGGCATGAAGGTCAGGCTTGAAGTAGTAAGGAGGGAGCCCGAGGGCTACCTCACCTACGAGCTGGTCCCCGCCGAGGGCTCCTGAGGAGGCCTGTCCGCGATAGCTCCCTCTACGTCTTTTCTTCTCTCCGCCAGGAACTTCTCGATCTCCTCAAGCGGAGGTATTTCGTTTGCGCCCAGCATGGTGACCTTAAGTGCCGCAACCGCCTGGGCATATATGAGGGCGTCCTTCAGTCTGTCCCCGCGCGAGAGCCTGAGTAACAGGGCCGCCGCGAAGGCGTCACCGCTGCCCGTCGAGTCCCTAACTACGTCAACCCTGAAGGCCGGCATGTAGCCCGTGAAGTCATCACTGAGCGCGTAAAGCCCTCTGGGGCCCATCTTAACTATGACTGTAGTAGGGCCTACCTTCTGTATCTCGGCCGCGCATGCCACTGGGTCCCTGATGCCCGTCAGGTTAGCGCACTCCCTGCTATTGAGCTCAACTATGTCAGTGAACTTCACGAGCCCCCTTAGGGCCTTGAGCCCGGCCATGCTGAGCCTCCTGCCCGGGTCCCAGGAGACCAGGACGTCAAGCTCCTTGGCCCTGACCGCGGCCCTGATCGAGGTGTCAGGCCTGAGGCTGGCTATGTGGATGAACTTAGCCCTCCCCACGACCTTTTCATCTATCTCGTCAGGCTCCAGCCTCTCGGCGCACCCCTTGAAGCCGTAGAGTATCAGGTTGCCCTCCCTGTCTATCATGAGTACCGAGAAGCCCGTCGAGCCAAACCCTACCCTCAGGCCGGATATGTCGACCCTGTGCCTGAGGAGCTCCTCTACTATCTGTCTCCCAAAGTGGTCAAGCCCCACCTTCGTTATTATGCCGGACCTGCCCCCAAGCTTTGAGACTATCAACGCAACGTTGACGGCTGAGCCACCAGGGCCTGTGCTCTGCTCAAGTATCTCGGCCTCCTCGTCAGGGGCGGCGAACTTGTTAACCGTAAACCTTAGGTCTATGAGCGAGTGCCCGACCGCCACTACGTCCAGGTCCTTCTGCCTCTCCATGCGTTGTCCCTGCCCTCACGTGAGGCCGAACTTCTTAGCCGCTTCCTCAGGGCTCAGGCCCTCGTGGACTACCTCTATCACGGCCCTCGCCATGGCCTTTATGTCCTTAGCCCTGAAGACGTTTCTTCCCACGGCCACGCCGCTGCCGCCCGCAGCCATGACGTCACTTACGTCCTTAAGGAAGTCGACGGGCCTCTCCCTCACGGCTCCCCCGCTCATGACGACCGGTATCCCCTGTGCCATCTCTACCACCTTGGCGAAGGTCTCTCTGGAGCCCGTGTAGTAGGTCTTTATCAGGTCAGCGCCGACCTCAACCGCTGCCCTGGTCCCATACATGACTATCTCGGGGTCATACCGGTTCTTTATGCTCTTCCCCCTCGGGTAGGCCAGCTGGAGGGTGGGCAGGCCGTAGGCCTCCGCCGCCTCCTTTATCGAGAGCCAGGTCTCAACCATCTGGTCCTCGTGCTCGCTTCCCCAGTAGACTGTGGCGGCCACAGCGTCTGCCCCAAGGGCAACAGCGTCCTCAACAGTTGCCAGCCTGCTCTGAAGGTACACGGCCTCCTCAGGCCTCATCTCGGTCTTGCCCGTCAGCTTGACTATGAGGGCCACCTTGTTGGCCCATATGTCATGGGTCAGCCTCGCCATGCCGGGCAGCAGCATTATCGCGTCTACGCCAGCCTCCACGACCTGCTGTATTATGTTCCTGGCGACCAGCCTGTCCTCCGGGAGGAAGTCCCTAGGGCCGTGCTCAAGGCCGTGGTCGAAGGCGAATATCACCGTCTTCCCGTCCCTGAGTATCCTGCCCAGCCTTACCCTGACGCCAACGGCTGAGTAGCTGACTCCTGGGTGAGCCATAGCTTAATCCCCCCTACCTCGTGAGGAAGGCAGTTATAAGAGTCTACACAGGTGGTGCAGGGGTCTGAATGGGCTGCGGCTCGCTCGCTGTTGCCATAACGGGGGCCAGCGGCGTAAGGTACGGGGTCAGGCTGGTCAAGGTCTCAGCCGAGCTGGGCCTGAGGCTTGCAGGGGTCATAGTAACTAGGTCGGCTGACCTCGTGGCCCAGGCCGAGGAGGGGATGGCCGAGGGGGGTCTGGCCAAGGAGCTATCGTCGTATGCGCCTGTCTACAGAGAGGACGACTTCACGTCGCCCCTCGCGAGCTCAAGCAGCTCCCCTGACTGCATGGCGATAGTCCCGGCCAGCATGAAGACGGTCGCCATGTTGGCGGCAGGCCTTGAGCTTAACTTAGTCGCCAGGGCGGCCTTGGCTGTCCTGAGGCTCAGGAGGCCCCTGGTCGTGGCCTTCAGGGAGACGCCCCTAGGGGTCGCCGAGCTCAGGAACCTCCTGACCCTGGCCAGGATGGGCGCTATAGTGATGCCTTTAGCTCCTGGCTTCTATCACTCGCCCCGCACTATAGACGACATGGTGGACTTCATGGTCGGCAAGGTCCTTGACGCCCTGGGAGTTAAACATGACCTCTACCGCAGATGGACGGGACCTAAAACTCCTCGAGCTCCTTCCCCTTGATGCCAAGTGAGGAGGCCAGCCTAGCCTCCTCCTGCAGCTCCTCCTCAAACGACTTCATGGCCTTGGACTTGGCCTCAACGGCGAACGCGCACCTGCCGTCGGGCAGCATCGCCCTCTTCTCACAGTAGGCGAACCTGCACTGGGGGCCCACGCACCTGTCGCCTACCATGGCGCACATGGCCACCTTCACGGGCCTGCCCCTGTAGTGCTCAACAGTTATCCTTAGGGCCTTCTGGGCGCACCTGAAGAAGGGGCAGAGCGGGTTACACCTGTCCCCTATAGGCTTGGGCTTTGGCTCCTGCCTCTGCTCAGCGACCGAGTTCTGTTGACTGTTGCCGACCTGTGGCGGGCCTCTCTGCAGAGGCCTGCCCTGCCTCTGGTCCTGAGGGCCCACGCCTAGCACCTTCGCCGAATCACAGGTCTAAGTTAGGGGCGAAGCCATTTAAATGTTATATAAGTAGGCTGCCTAGCACCTGGGCCCGCAGTGGCCAGGACGAAGACCTTCCTGACGCTGTGGCTGACCCTGCCCGCCCTCACCAGCTCGACTGGGTCAAAGGGCTCGTCAGGAGGGTAGTAGTGAATCACGAAGGGCGCGTGCTCCAGGCCAGGCCCTTTCCTGTAGGCCACGAAGGACGCCCCGTACTTGAGGCCTGACCTGACCACGAGCCCCCTTGACCTAAGGTCCCTGTAAACCAGGTAGGCCCCCCAGGCCTTCTCGGTCACGTTGAGCTTCCTAGCCAGCTCCTCCAAGCCCAGCGGCCTGCCGTCCTCGTCCTCCACCTCAAGCTGTCCCGTCTCGAGAAGGTAGAGGGCCTCAAGGGGGTCGAGCACGAGGGGGGAGTTTATCTGGGATGGGTCCTTGACCTTCTCGACCCCCAGGGGCTGGCCGTAGAAGCCGCTCGCGTAGAGCCGCCTTGAATCCTCAATCGATGGCACTACGACCCTGCCGCCCACGAGCTTAGCCTTGGGCATGGCTCAGCCGTACATGCCGAGGCCCACGAGCCTTGAATAGGTTGACGCGTTGTAGGCGCAATCCACAGCGTCCTCAAACGCGTCTATCACCTCCTTGAACATCAGCATCTTAGCGGGCTCCCCTGAGTACCTGGCCACTATCTTTGCGAGGGCCTGGCGGTATATGGAGTCAGCCCTCGCCTCCGACTCAGCTGCCCTGGCGAACTTGTCATCGATGAGCTTCCTCCTGGCCACCGGGTCCCTCGGAGGGGCCTCGCTGGCCCTCTGTATGTCGACCAGTATCATTGAGGAGTCGTAGAGCTCCTTGAGGAGGGACCTTACGTCGTCAAGTATCTCGCGCGGCGGCGCCTTCTCAATGCTTAGGAGCAGGAGGAGCCTGTACGTGCCGGCCTCAAGCCTGCTCATCACGCACTCAAGCTGCAGGGAGGCCTCTATGAAGAACTCCTTGTACGGCACCAGGGACAGCCTTCCGTTCACCAGGAAGTCGAGGAGCCCCTCCTTGCCCTTGCTGACCGTGTCCTTGAAGGTTATGAGGTCCTGCCTGTATATTTTCTCAACGACCTCCGGTGAGGGGGACCCCCAGTCTATCCCCTGAAGGAGGTACGCAGTCGCGTCCTCAACCCCCTGGGACATCGCCAAGAGCCTTTCAACAAGCGTAGCGAGAGTTATGCTTGAGGCCACGCCCTGAGCACCGCGCCGCTTGCCAGGCAGACCATAGACATATAAATCTAACTTCGATGAGCTAATGGTGATGCTAAGTGGCCAGGAAGCTGATAGTGTTCGACTGCGAGGGCGCTAAGGTGTTAGAGGTCTCTGACCTGGCCCAGCTGGACAAGCTGGTCAAGGGGCGTGCAGCAATAGCCATCATAGAGGGTGACGTAGTGGCCCTGGGCACCCTTGAGCTGAGGGGAGGCGAGGGCGCTAAGGCCGCCGCTGCCCAGACCGCGGCCCAGACAGCTTCAGCCCAGCCAGGGGAGGCCGAAGGGCAGGCAAGTAAGGTCATAGCTGTGCTGGACCAGATGTTCAGGGGGTACTACGCTGACGTTATAGAGCGCGAGGTGCCCTACGCGGAGGTCCATGAGGTCGTCGGAAGAGGGGTCCAGGAGACGCTCAGGGTGAGCGAGAGGAGGTACCTCGAGCCTGCCTCGGACGACTTTGACGTCCTGAGGCTGGTGAGCAGGCTCGCCTCGTCTGGGGTTCCCGTGCTCTTCTTCACAGGTGATAAGAGGCTGGCGTCACAGGCCCAGGCTTTAGGGCTGCCGAACTTGAGGGTCCTCTACATGCCGCCTAGCGAGTTCCCTGGCAAGGAAAGCGTGGCCGAAGCTATGATAAATGAGATAAAGAAGGCGTCAAAGGCCTGAGGGCCTAGGAAGAGGCCTTAACCCCCTAATAGTAATTGATGAGCTCGACCCTGGTCCCGTCAGGCCTATAGACATAGATCTTGCCTGGCTCCTCATCACGGGTCAGCCTGTGATGCCCGTCGCAGTAGGGCTTGTTCTGAGAGAGCCCGCAAGCGCAGATGTGAAGCTCCTGCCCGTTGGGCAGCTTGATCACGTAGGGGCTGTTCCTCTCGTGCAACACTATCCTAGCCACGCACATCACTGCGCAGGGCTTCCATGTTCTAAATAAAAACACGTATTAGATAGAGACCCTAAGCTCCGCCTTATAACCGGTCAAGGGAAGCGCCTACCGCTAAGGGCTATCGCGCCCTTGACGATGACGTGCTCAGACCCCTCTGAGAGGGCCCTGCGTCTCCTTGACATGCTGGAACTGGGCACCACCCTCACGTCAGCTATTAGTACGCTGTCCATTGACGATATTATCTTGGCAGCCCTCTTCTTGACCCTGTAAGCCTTAGCCAGCGTCGTCTCCGGCGGCAACGCTATTATTGCCTGGACGAGGTAGAAGGACCCCGCCCTCGCCACGTAGACCCTGAGAGGCCTGATGCCAGCTGACCTGAGCCCGGCCTCCACGCTCTTCCTTAGGTCAGAGGCGTGGACCTCAAGCCCGAGCAGGGACTCGGCCGCAACTAGGGAGTTGCTGACAGCGTTGTAGAGGGTGACGGTGAAGATCACCGCCATGATCAGCGGCGTCAGCCTGAAGTAAGCCCCGACCACTACCCCTCCGGCGATAAGGTCTACGGCTGCGTCAACGCTCGCGTGCAGGACGTCGCTCCTGACGAGGAGCAGCCTCGCGTACCTGGCCTCAAGGGTCGCCACGGCTGCTGACATAGCGCCGTCCACCCATATGAGCCATGAGGTCCAGGTCGGCATCACAGGCCCTCCGTGGAGGGACTCTAGGAGCGCCGAGCCCGTCAGGTAGACGACGAATATTGAGACAAGTATCGTAGCCATGCTCTCAACGTTGTAAAGCCTCCACGTGTACTTCTTCGACCTAGTGTAGGCGACCTTAATCAGGATGGCGTAGAGGAGGGCCATAACGGAGTCAAACAGCGAGTGATATCCGTCAGCCTGAAGTATGTAATAACCCCTCGTCAGGCCCAGGTAGATCTCGTACGCTGCCAGCGGCAACCAGGCCAGGCCCGTCACAGCAAACAGCCTCGAAGAGCGGTCCAGCGTCTCCCTTGAGATCAAGTCGCATCACCTCAAGGCATCACCTCCGCAAGGCAGTCAGTGAATAGAGGGTCCGAGACCGGTTAGAGCAATATACTAACGTCCTGAAGCCCTTATTAACTTTAATGAAATCAGCCAAAGTAAATAATGATGGCTTAAGCCAACTAAAGCTTGCCTGAGGCCAGCTCCTCCCTAATCTCCCTCGCCCTCCTGGTGGCCTCCAGGACCGCCTCCATGAGCGTCCTCTTGAGGCCGTTGCCCTGGAGAACCATGACGCCCCTTATGGTAGTGCCGGCGGGGGTGAGGACCATGTCCCTCAGCTGGTGAGGCGACCAGCCCTTCTCCAGGAGAGACCTGGCGGTCCCGAGCATGGCGTGAAGGACGACCCTGTAGGCCAGCTCCCTCGGCAAGCCGGCCGCTATCCCCCCGAGGGCCAAGGCGTCAACTATCTCAGCTATGAAGGCAGGCGCGCTGCCGCTGAGGGCCGTCAGGGCGTCAAGGTACTCCTCGTCAACCCACTCCACGACGCCAAGCCTGCCGAAGACCTCCTCAGCCATGGCCCTGGCCTCGGCGTCGGCCCCCGGCCCGGCCGAGAGGGTGGTGAAGCCGTGGCCCACCTCAACGTTTACGTTCGTCATCCCCCTCATCACCTTTGCCTTAGGGGCCAGCGACGCTATGAAGCTCGATGGCACTGCCGCGGCTAGGGAGACCAGGGCCTTCCCCTCCAGCCCCGCTGATACCTCCCTCAGCACGTCCGCCACGGACCTGGGCTTAACCGTTAGGATCACGAGGTCCGCCTCCCTCACGGCCCACGCGTTGTCCCTGCTTGCCTCGGCCCCAGCCCTCCTGGCCTCCTCAAGGCTGGCCTCGCTCCTGGCGGTCGCTATCAACCTCAGGCCTGCCCCTGACCTCGCGAGGCCCCTCAGGATAGCCCTCCCTATGGTGCCCGCGCCTATGACCGCTACCGACCTCACTCTCATAACGCTTCGCTGGGGCCCTGCCAGCGACGCTTAAAACCCTAACTTGGTGGGCTAACGCGGGCTCCAGGTTGTCAGGGCTCACAAATGAGGGGCTGAGGCTGCTCAGGGAGCTCATGGACATGCCCTCAATCCTCGTGCTCGGGGCCCTTGAGGGCACCCTGTGGCTTGACGAGCTTGAGGAGGTCAGGGAGCTCGAGGGACCCTCCGTAGTGGCCCTTATGAAGTCCCCCTACACGGGCGACACGTTCATCGACGTTATCTGCAGGGGCAGGTGCGGGAGAAAGGTCCTTGAGGCTGTCTCCCCTTACATTTACTCGGTTGAGAGGGCCTGGGTGTCGTCCTCCGACCCCTCGCTAGTTGACGCCCTCGTTTCCTCAGGGGTCAGGCTCGGCGAGTCCCTGGCCTTTTACGTCATGAGGGCTGACGGCGCCTCCTTCAGGCCCTCCCCTCCCCCGCCGGGCTTCAGCTTCACGGCCCTCGACGAGCATGACCTGGAGGCCGCCAGATCGCTGCTGGCCAGCTGGGATGAGGTAAAGGGGGCCCAGGCCTCGGACATGGTGATGAGGGGCAACAGCTACGGGGCCTGGGCAGGCGAGAGGCTAGTAGGCATAGTGGGGACCTACGCCACTACGCCCGACTGGTGGTACCTCGGCAACCTCTTCGTCGACCCCGAGTTCAGGGGGAGAGGGGTAGGCAGGTACCTGGCCTCCCTGGCCACTGCTGAGGCCCTTAACTCTGCCAGGGAGGCCTACGCCACTGTGGAGTACGACAACTCTATCAGCAGGGGGCTGCTGGCGAGGCTTGGCTACAGGGCCCACGCCGTGTCAACGGTGATCGAGGTGAGGAAGGCCAGCTAGTCCTCGTCCTGTTTCTCGTCAACGTCATAAATCCTGTAGTCCTCGCCCCCCTCCAGCACCTCCTGGACCTTGCCGTAGAGCTCCCTGACGCTGGC
Organism: Acidilobus sp.; assembly: GCA_022015155.1. GTDB lineage: Archaea > Thermoproteota > Thermoprotei_A > Sulfolobales > Acidilobaceae > Acidilobus. The sequence goes on from JAKLZP010000005.1 coordinate 36,034, forward strand.
CTCGTCGTAGGCGCTCACGGGCAGCAGCTGGCCCACGTAGCCGGCCTCGTAGAGCGCCCTGGCCAGGCTCATTGAGAGCTGGAGCTCGAGACCCCTGAGGAGCTTTGAGTCCCTGAGGGCGTCCTCCAGGTAGCCCTCCTCGTGAAGCCTCTCCACCACGTTGTTCAGCACGTCAGGGGGGAGGAGGTCGGCCTTGCTTATCACGTTAAGCTGGGGCCTCTTGAACCTCACGTTGACAGAGCTGGCCAGCGTCAGTATCGAAACTATGTCCACGGGGTCCTCGAAGAAGACGGCGTCCATGAGGAAGACGACAAGGGACTTGTCGTCCTGTATCAGGGCGTCAAGGACCAGGGGCCCTCCGGCCCTGTAGGCGAAGGGCTCCAGCTGGCCTGGGGTGTCAATGATTACGTAGTCTGCCCTGAACTCCTCGACCTCCTGTCTTATCTTGTCCACGTGCCCTATGAGCGCGTCAACGGCGCTCACCATAGCCCCGTTGGGGCCGAGGCCCTTGTCAATGAACTCCTCAACGGTCACGTAGTCCCTCACGTCAACGTCTGGGTCATAGGGTGGCCTGTCGGCGGCCGGGTCGAAGTTAACCTTGACCACGGAGGCCCCCTGGGACTCCATGACTGAGGAGAGCTGGGCTGTCAGCGTGCTCTTGCCTGAGCCCGCAGGCCCCACTATAACTATGAACCTCAAGTTGGTACACCGGGCCCGACCGGGTCCTCCACGAGGGCTAGGACGTCAAGGAGGGCTAATAACCCTGAGCGGCTGTCAGCCATAAGACCTTAAATTAATTGGCCTCGCGCCAGCCAAGCCAGGCGAACACCATGAAGTACGTGAGGCTGGGCTGGAGCGGCGTCAAGGTCTCAGCCCTTTGCCTTGGAACGTGGCACCTGCCTCCTTCACAGGAGGTCGACGAATACGGCGTCCTCAAGGTCGACGTCGATGAGGCCCTTAAGGCCATGAGGAGAGCCTACGACCTCGGAGTTAACTTCATAGACACGGCCAACAGGTACCACGGCGTCATGCAGCCCGTTGACATTAATCACGTGGGGAACGCTGAGAGGATCGTGGGCAGGTTCCTGGCGACGGTTGACAGGGAGTCCTTGGTCATCGCCACTAAGGTCAGGGGCCAGATGGCGCCCTGGCCCAACGGGGAGGGGCTCAGCAGGAAGCACATAATGTGGCAGGCCAGGGAGAGCCTGAGGAGGCTTGGCACTGACTACATAGACCTCTACCAGCTCCACTGGCCCGACCCAGAGACGCCCAAGCTTGAGACCCTGAGGGCCCTCCAGGACCTGGTCAGGATGGGCCTTGTACACTACACGGGCGTTAGCAACCACCCAGCCCACGACGTCGTCGAGTTCCTTGAGCTGGCCGACAGAATAGGGGCTGACCGCTTTGTATCCATGCAGGAGAAGTACAACATCATTGAGAGGGAAATAGAGGTGGACGGCAGGCTCGACGTGGCCAGGAGGTACGGGCTGGCCCTACTTGCCTACAGTCCCCTGGCCCAGGGCGTCCTCACGGGCAAGTACTACGACTTCAAGGAGGGCAGGTGGGTGGTCCCTGAGCTCAGCAGGGCCTCGCTCGTCCCAGACCTCCAGAAGAGGTACTTCAACGAGAGGACGGCAGCTGTCCTCAGGGCGATGAAGGAGGTGGCAGACTCAAAGGGCATAACCATGGCCCAGCTCGCCCTGGCCTGGGTCCTAAAGAGGTCAGAGCAGCTGGGCGTCACCATCATCCCGATAACGAGCTTCACCAGGGCCTCCCAGGTCGACGAGGCCGTCGAGGCGGTTAACGTGAGCCTTAAGGACGATGACGTGAAGGCCATAGAGGAGGCCCTGGCGGGCTTCAAGAAGTCATGAGTAGAGAGTGACATCACGACCAAGGCGGGTCCTCGCACAGAAACCCTGGCCTGAAAAAGACAAGGGGGACCACCCACGCACATGCAGACCCGGGACGCGGGTCAGTTCGCGTGGGTTCGTCCCGGCTAATATCATAACGGCTTGCCGAGGCTTATTAGCGTTTTCAGGGAAAGGATGGATAACGCTTACTCCAACCAACTTGAGGGCGTCAAGGCGTCAGGACATCAACATAAGGACCGAGAAGAAAGACAAAAAAAGTCTAGTCATGAGCTAAGGGGGCCTAAGCGCCGTGACCCTTGGCCCTGACCAGGTTAATGACTAGGCTGGCAGCTATTATGAAGAGGCCTAGCGCCACGAGTATAAGGCTCCACTGCGAGGCGACGGCCGGCGCCAGCTTGGCCTTAAGGTAGCCGTTGTAGGCCATGACCTCGACGCCTATGCCGGCTATGGCGAGCCCAAGGACCACGCTGGTTATCAGGCCACTGGCGTCAAAGTTCCCCACCATCAGCCTTATCACTGGGCTCCCAGTCGAGGCGCCCCTTGAGGCGGCCCAGGAGCTCAGGGCCACATAGGCGTAGTAGCCGGCTATTGAGCCCGTCACTATGCCCACGGTGTACACAAGGCCGTAGAGCGAGAGGGCGGCGAGGCCGCTCCAGAAGCCCCCTACGCTACAGCCCTCGGCTATCCTCGCCCCTATAGCCAATATGATCCCGCCGAGGAACGCTATGAGGACCTCGGCAACCCTGTTGGTCCCAGGCGCCGGGAGCCTTATGGCGAAGGTCCCCCTGGCCTGGGCCGACAGAAGGGCGCCGGCTATAACCATCAGGACGAAGAAGGTGAACGCGTTGGCTATCGCAACTGTCTGGTACCAGTTGACGGCCACGTTAGCCGAGCCTATGAAGCCTCTGAAGGGCGCCGTAAGGTACTCTGTGAACAGGCCCACGGGCGTCGTGACGCCGAGGTAGTTGAAGCCTCTGCCCGCCATGAACACGAACGAGGCCACCATGAACAGGCCGAAGAGGGTGCCATAGAAGTAAGGCGACGTCCAGGGGCTCCCCCTGCCCGTCTCCCACTTCAGCCTCTCCCTCCTGAAGTAGAGGGCCGCAGCCATTATGCCAGCGAAGAACAGGACGCCGACGAGGACCGCTGCGACGCGTATAGACATGAACCTCGAGAGCAGGTAGGGTATGTAGTCCAGGGGGCTCCCGTTGGGCACGTTGAGGGTCGCGTAGTGGCTCCACCACCAGCCCAGGTTAAGGCCATTGAATATGGGGAACGCAAATATGACCGTGCCGACCATCATGCCAAGTATCTCAAACCAGTTAACGATATAGCCCTGGCCTGACTTCCACAGCATCCCTACCATGCAGCCCTGGCCGAGCATCATGCCAAAGCCGAATATGAACGAGCCCACGAAGGCCCACCAGCCAACCCCAAAGAAGAACTTGTAGGCGTCAACAGCAGGGACCGCCCCCGAGGCTACAAGGAGGCCGTCAAGCAGCGCCGAGACCGCGAAGCCCACAAGTATCATCTCGTATATCCTCGAGTACTTAACCCCATCACCTGGTGCGTCGCCACCACTATACAGTACGTGGTCCTCTCGGCCAGGACCCCGAAGAGGAGGCCCACGACCGCGTAGAAGAGCGCCGTCACCCAGGGCTGTACCTGGAAGAGGGGGACCGGCGCCTGCGCCATACCCCTTCTCCAATTCTTTATATAGAGAATATGACTGATTTAAAGCCTTTCTCTTAATAGAGTATAGTATGGCCCCTAGGCCTTAGCGACATATCTCTCCTTCAGTCCCCATATCACCTTTGAGAGCGGTATCTCAACAGGGCACGCGAGGTCGCACCTCCCGCAGCCCAGGCACAGCATGGCTAGGGCGGCGCCCCTCTCAACCCCCTCGGTTATGGCTGTCCAGGCGACCCCCATGGGTCCCCCGTAGGCTGAGCCTCCCCAGTTGTTGGCTGTCTGGCCCCACACGGGACAGACGAACTGGCAGTAGCCGCACCTTATGCACCTCAGCTGCTCTCTCAGCAAAACGTCGCCTGCGGCCTTCCTCCTGCCGTTGTCGACAAGGACCACGTGGACCTCCACTGGGCCGTGGGCGCCGTAGACCCTCCTGTGGCCTATGTCGCCAGTGCTGCTGGGCCCCGCTATGAGGCTGACGTAGGTAGGAGGGTAGAGGCCGGCGAAGGCCGCCTGCACGAGCACCACCTTGAAGGCGTCAAGGACCGTCGGGACCACCTTCTCGACGCCGGCCAGGGCAATATGGACCCTCGGCAGGTTGGTCACCATCCTTATGTTGCCCTCGTTCTCAACGAGCAGGACGGCGCCCTCCCTCGCCGCTATGGCGTTAGCCCCGCTTATCCCTACGTCAGCGCTCACGAACTTGGACCTGAGGAACTGCCTGACCTTAGCTACCATCTGCTGAGGCGTGTCGGCCTCGCTTACATCAAGCCCCAGCCTGGACCTCAGTAGCTCAGCGACCCTCCTTACGGTCATGTGTATGGCGGGGGCCACGGAGTGCATCGGCTTGCCCTCCTCGAGCTGCACCAGCAGCTGCCCAAGGTCCGTCTCCCAGACCTCGTTGCCCCTGGCCTGGAGGAACTCCCTGAGCCCCACCTCCTCTGCCGTCATGGACTTCGACATAACTACGACCTTCCCCGTGCCCACAAGCTTGCCCACTATCTCCCTGGCCTCGGCGGCGTCGGCGGCGTAGTGAGGGGTGGCTCCAACGGCCTTTAGCGAGCTCATGGCCTGGTCTATGAGCTCGTCCAGGTGAGCTATGGAGTACTCCTTTATGGCCCTGACCTCCCTCGCCAGCTGAGCTATGTCCGGCCTTGACTCAAGGAACCTCCTGACCCTCTCCTCGGACTCTGGCACGTAGGTGTGAAGCGCCTCCTGGAGGTCAGGGTCCCTGAGGGCCCTCAGGACGGCCTCAGCGTAACGCTCTAGAGGGTCCTCAGCCACCCGAGAGCACCTCCGCTATATCAAGTAGCCTGAGGCCGAGGCCCCTTGAGGCCCTCCTGAGGTTGATGTAGCAGATGGGGCACATGGTTATGGCTGCCTCCGAGGCGCCCCTCAGCTCCTTGGCCCTCGTCTGGGCCACGGCCTGTGAGAGGGATGGCATAAGGGCCTCAAGGGGGCCGCCGCAGCAGTAGGTCCACGCCCCTGACCTCGGGGGCTCAACCACCTCCACCCCTGCCTCCCTCAGTAGCTTTCTGGGGAGCTCAACCATGCCCAGCCTCCTCGCGTAGACGCAGGAGTCGTGGATGACTGCCCTGAGAGCGACCCTCGAGGTCGGCCTCACGAGCTCAAGGTAGCTGACAGCCCTAAGCCCCCTGCCCAGGGCCTCCCTGTAGCCGTTGGTAACAGCGTCAAGGGTGTGCGGGTCGACAACTATGACCTCCTCATAGCCGGCTGAGGCTATGGCGTTAACAACCCTCTCGGCGTGCCTCCTGAAGGCTTCCATGAGCCCGTAGTCCCTGAGCAGGACGCCGCTGTACATGTCTGACAGCTCAGGCACGTAGTCGAACTCCACGCCCGAGGCCCTGAGGAGCCCAGCTATGGACCTGAGCACCCTGTTGGACCAGCCAAGCAGCTCAGGGTCCGGCCTGACCAGGGAGGAGAGGTCAAAGCTTGTCGACAGGACCCTGGCCACCCTCAGGGCGGCCCAGCCAGCGGCGCTGCTCCCCTCTATGGCCCTCAGGAGGTCAACAGTGCCCTCTATGTACGGCACAAGCTGGTAGAGCGCCCCAGTGAAGAGGAGCCTCCTGCTGCCAGACCTGCCAAGGCCAAGGCCTCTTGACCACTCTGAGGCGAACCCCTTTGGGGCTGGGACAGGGTAGCCAGTCCTCTCGTCAAGCTCCTCCATGAACTTAAGGAGTTCCCTGAACCTCAAGCTGCCTGCCTTACCTTAGCCGTCTTGCCTCGCTAATAACCCTCCTCTTCCCCCTCTTCCTCCTCGCCCTCCTCCTCTTCCTCGGCCCGGGCCCTGCCCTTAACTGACCTGACGGACCACTTCCTTGAGTCCTCGTCATAGACTGCCAGGCCGCTCTTGACGAGCCTATTGAAGAGCGCGGCGGCCCTGTCGCCTAAGCTGGCGGCCAGCTTGTCCGCCACCTGCCTCGCGTCCCTTAGGCTGGTGCTCTCAAGCTCTGCTAGGAACTTCCTCCAGAAGTCAGCGTCGACGGCCACCTGGCCCTCGGGCAACTGTATGACTACTGCCCCGAGCCTCTCAAGCTTAGCGAAGAACCTGTCCGGGGCCCTCAGGTAGGCCACGTCCTCGCTGAAGACCACGCCCTGCCTCCTAAGCCTCTCAATGGCCGCGGACTGCTCAGCCGCCCTCTCCGCCTGGGGCCTCTGGACGGGCCTCTCCTGGGGCCTCTGCCTCAGGGCCTCCTTTAGGAACTCGACGTCCTCTTGGACCTGGGCCAGCCTCCTCGCCAGCTCGTCAACCTTCTGAGTGAACGGGTTAAGTACGTCCTGTATGATCCTCTCAACCCTCTTCGTGAGCCTCTCCTCAAGCCCCTCCGGCAGCTGCGCGGGCGCGACAGCGGCCCCCGATATGGCGGCCTCCACGAAGGCCTCAACGCTGCTGTAGCCCGCCTCCTTGGCCCTCTTAGACAAGGCCTCGTACTGCTGGTCGGTCAGCTCAACCCTTATCACGGTGGTCTTCTGAACCCTTGGCTGCTGTGACAAAGGGCTCCCCCTTAAACAATAGGCTTCAACGCTAATTAAGGGATGTGGGCCCTCAGGCCAGCGCCCTCAGGTGGAAGGCCATCCCTATGAGCTCGCCGAACAGCAGGCCCACCGCCGCTGCCGCCAACAATATGGCCAGGCTTATCGCAAGCTCCCTCCTGAAGCTGACGCCGTTGACTGTTGAGCTGTAGAAGTGGAAGGCCGCGAGGGCCGCAACGCCCAGGAGCACGGAGGCCGCCATAGCGATCACGATGTTCCTGGTCAGGAAGTAGGGCACCGCGAGGACCAGGGCCACCACGAAGTAGGAGAGCCCTGTGGCGAGCGCGCTCATGCCTGGGCTCACGTGGCCCTCCTGCCTGGCCTGCAGGTAGGCTGCCGCCGCCATCGAGACGGCCGCAGGGAGGCCCACTAGGAGGCCCGCCAGGCCCACCACGAGGGTCCTCATGGTGGCGCCGAGGAAGCCGGCGTAGACCCCCATGAGCTCAGTTATCGCGTCAGCCATGCCGAGGGCCACGAAGCCCAGGTACCTCACCCTGACGTCCTCAAGTCCCTTCAGGAAGTCGCCCTCGTGACCTTCCTCGTCAGCTATTATCCTGTCAAGCGCTGGCCTCATCTCCTCAGGCAGCCTGTCCCTGAAGGCCCTGTACTCCTCGGCCGCCCTCCTCTCCCTCCTCTCAAGGGCCTGGAGTGTGAAGACCGGGCCGAAGACCCTGTAGAGGATTCTGAAGGCCCTGCCCGGGGGCCTGACGCTGCAGTCGGAGCCGACCACTGACCTCCAGAACTCGTAGTGGCCCCTCTCCTGCTCTGCGGCTTGCCTCAGCTGCTCGGCCAACTTACCTCTCTCCTGCTGGGCCAGGGTCAGGTAGAGCATGTATGAGCTCAGCTCGTCCTCGCAGAACTCCCTGGCCTTCCTGAGGTCCTCCTCGCTCAGCTTCATGTCAGCCGTGTCCCCTCTGCCGAGGCCTTTATCCCGCGCTCCTTACTTAGCAGGTAAAGGGCCACGAGGGCCACGGTCTTCAGGTCAGCCACGCCGACAGAGGCCTGCGAGAGGTACTCGCGGGGGTCGACCTCAACTACCCTTATCACCTCGTCCTCCTCCGGCCTGGCCCCCACCCTCCTGAGCCCTGTCGCCAGGTAGGCGTACTGAACCTCGTCACTGTAGCCCGGGGACACGTACGAGGAGTAGAGCTCCTCAAGCCTTGAGGCGGCGTAGCCTGTCTCCTCCTCGAGCTCCCTCTCCGCGGCCTGGGCAGGCTCCTCCCCAGGCTCAACCCTGCCGGCGGGCGCCTCGAGGACCCAGGAGCCCACGGCAGGCCTCCACTGCCTTACGAGGACAACCCTGCCGTCGTCGAGCACAGGGAGTATCACGACCGAGGACCCAAAGGAGACCCTGTCCGCCTCGAAGGTCGAGGACCTGTACCTGAAGGAGATTGACCTCAGCGAGACCCTCCTGCCCCTGCACAGCTCCCTTTCCCCCAGGGGCTCGGGCTCCTCGCCCATCACGCCACACCCAGGTGCGACCTCAGCCAGTCAAGCATGACCTTAAGGTACTCGACCCTGCTCTTGGGCCTCCCGCTCCTGGTCAGGTCGTGGTTCTCGCCTGGGAACAGGGCCATCCTGACCTCGACCCCAAGGGTCTTCAGGGCCGTGAAGAGCTGGAGGGCCTGGCTCAGCGGGCACCTGTAGTCCTCTAGGGCGTGCATTATGAGGAGGGGCGTCGTCACGTTCTCTATGTACGTCAATGGGCTAGCCTTAAGCATTACATCTGCTGACCTCCAGGGCTGTTGGGACGCCAGCTGGTCCTGGTCGAAGTACCACCCTATGTCGCTTGTGCCCCAGTCGCTGTACCACTCGACGCAGCTCCTCTCAGTGACCGCCGCCTTGAACCTCGAGGTGTGGGTTATGACCCAGTTCGTCATGAAGCCGCCGTAGCTCCCCCCTGCCACGCCCGCCCTCGAGGGCTCCAGCTGGGGAAACTTAGCTATGGCGTCGTCAGCTATGGCCATCAGGTCCTCATAGTCAACGGTCCCCCACCTGCCCCTTATGTCAGCAAACTCCTCACTGTAGCCGTCGCTTCCCCTCGGGTTGCCGTAAACCACTGCTATGCCTGAGGAGGCCAGCACGTGGAACGTGAACATGAAGCCGTAGCCGTAGCTGGTCTTCGGGCCGCCGTGTATGTAGAGGACCCAGGGGACCTTCCCCTTGACCTCCCTAGGCATGAGGACCCAGTAGTCAAGCTCTGTGCCGTCCTTCGACCTGGCCTTGGCCTTGATAGCCCTTGGCAGGGAGGCCTGCCTCAGCAGCTCAGAGTTGAAGTCGGTGAGCCTAGCGCTCTCCTCTCCCCTCAGCACGTAGAGCTCCTTGAGCTCAGACTCCGTCATCCTCGTGTAGTAGATGACCTCCTGGCCCACGCTGAACTCGTCTATGACAGCGTCCTCCGGCCTGAGCAGGGGCTCCACCTTGCCTGAGGCTGAGGCCCTGTAGAGCCACGTCCTGCCAGCGTCGTGAACTAGGAAGTAGGCCCACTCGCCCCAGGCCTGCAGGGGCCTTGAGCACGACGGCCCCCTGGCCTCGCTGTTGACGCCATTTAGGAGGTTCCTGTCAAGGCCTATGTCAGCCTTCGTTAACTCCCCGGTTTTCAAGTCATAGAAGTAGAGCCTGTAGTGGCTTGAGAGCCCCCTCTCGAGCCTGTGCATGAGGAGGGCCAGCCTATTTCCGTCAGGCATCCAGGCCACTGATGCTATGGAGACCTTTGACAGCAGCTGCACGTCCTCTCCCGTCTCAACGTTGAGGAGCCTCAGCTCGTCATACTGGGCCTGCACCTCGTCGAGCTGCTTTACGTACGCCAGCCTCTTGCCGTCAGGGGACCAGGAGAAGTCGCCCACGTCCAGGCTGTGGGAGGTCAGCCTCCTGGGCTCCCCTCCCCTGGCGTCTACGAGGTAGAGGTTGCGGGGCCTGTCAAATATGAAGCCCTCCCCGTTGAAGAACGGGGGCAGCCTCTCAACGATTAGCACCTCCCTCTTAGAGTAGTCCTTCCACTCCTCATTGGTGAGGGGCTTCCTGGCCGTGAAGGCTATGTAGTCGCCCCTCGGCGACCACGAGGGGGATGATACCCCGAAGGGCCAGGTGAAGAGGGCGTAGGGCTCGTGGCCGGGCCTCAGGACCATCAGGGAGAACTGAGGGGGCTGTCCCTCCTGCCTGATGGTCCTTACGAACGATATCAGCGAGCCGTCCGGCGACCAAGATGGGCACGTATCCCCTGGGCCTGAGGTCAGCGGGTAGTAGCCCTTGCCGTCGTGGAGCCAGACGGAGCTGTCATACCTGTTCTGCTGGAGGTTGGGCCTAGTAACTACGAACAGCGCCCTCGAGCCGTCAGGTGAGGCCGAGGGGCTTGATACTAAGACGAACTTAGCCAGGTCCTCTGGCCTGAGCCCTGGCAAAACGGGCACCTGAGGGGTAAGGCCTGAGGTGAATAAAAAGTTATGACCTGAGCCTGGAGTACGCCTCGAGGATCTCCAGGCCTCCCCTTATCTCAGGCCTTGAGCCCTCCGGCCTTGAGGCGAAGAAGTCCTCCACCTCCCTCTCCCTTCCAAGCCCTATGAAGGGTATGACGCCCATGAGCCACCTGTAGACTATTGCCGTGCCCTCGAAGGCCTTCTCAAGCCTGTCAAGGCCTCCGTCCCTCAGCCAGCCCCAGAGGACGTCGCGGCCCTCAGGGTTGTAGGCGGCCATTAGCACGTAGAGCATGTTCTGCCTCTTGCCCGAGGCCACCCAGTCGAGCGCCCTGGCGAGCACCGACCTGTCCCTTACCTGGACGGCCGCGTTGAGCACCTTGACCTTCTCTGAGTCCAGCGGCTGGGAGTCGTACTCCCTCCTCAGGCCCTCCAGGTCGCCCGTCGCCACGGCGTAGGCCGTGTAGACGGCCTGCCTCATGTTGGGGTCAACGGGCTTCCCGAACTGCTTGGCCAGCTCGCCGGCGTAGCCGCGGTCCATCACGGCCAGCCTGTGGGCCAGCCTGCCGGCCAGCTCCCTGAAGTGCTCCTCGGGCCTCGCCGAGACGGCCCCCAGCTGTGACCTGTGGTACCTCAGCGCCCTGTCGCCGAAGGCTGTCGGGTTGACTAGGAAGAGGGTGAAGAGCTGATCGCTCAGCTCAAGGGCAGGGAGGTACTCGGCGCGGCCCTCCACCATGCTGACCGCCCTGAGGTACTCGTCCCTGCTAACGAGACCTGAGAGCATGAAGTAGTAGTAGTCGTTAACCAGGCCGTAGGCCTCGAAGGGGTTCAGCTCGCTGAGCCTTGAGAGGTCCCTATAGAGGACCCTGTAGAAGCCGGCCCTGTCAAGGTTTGCCTTAAGCCTCCTGACCTCCTCACCTACCGTTACCTCCTGCTCCCTTGACCTGAGGACCACGTCCACTCTTCTCCCGTTGACCTCAAGCGTCACGGGGACCATGTAGGTGAGGTCCTCAACCTTCCTGACAAGGGAGAACCTGTGCTGAGTTAGCCTGACCCTGTCCCCCTCGGGTTCAACTATTACGTAGGGGTAGCCGGGCTTCATGATCCAGTCGTTCATGAGGTCAACAACCGGAACAGTCGTGAAGGGCTGTATGGCCTCCCAGAGGTCACGGGCCTCAGCGTTGGAGTACTTGAAGTGCTCAAGGTATGACGAGAGGCCCTTCCTGAACGACTCCCCGAGGAAGTACTCGACCATCCTAAGCACGCTGGCGCCCTTGCCGTAGCTTATCTCATCAAATATACCCTCTATCTCGTCAGGTGTCGAGACCTCTACGTGTATGGGGTGAGTCGTGCTGAGGGAGTCCCTGAGCATGGCCCCCTCCGTCTCGCTGAGGACGAAGTTCTCCCAGGGCATCAGCTCTGGGGCAAAGGAGCTCAGGGCCTTGAAGCTCATGAAGGTGGCGAAGCTCTCGTTGAGCCACAGGTCGTCCCACCACCTCATAGTGACCAGGTCCCCGAACCACTGGTGAGCTATCTCGTGGGCCACAACCTCGGCGACCCTCCTCCTCTGGGCCAGGTCGGCGTCCTCCGGGGCCAGGAGGGCGTTCTCCCTGAACGTTATGGCGCCCCAGTTCTCCATAGCCCCGAAGGCGAACTCCGGGACAGCGATCAGGTGCATCTTAGGCATTGGGTACGGTATGCCGAAGTACCTCTCGTAGAACTCCACGCTCCTCCTGGCTGCCCAGAGAGCCAGCCTCCCGTACTTGGTCCTGCCGGGCGGGGCGGCCACTATATAGCGGCCTCCCTCGTCAACGAGCTCCTCCCACCTGCCTATGCCGAGGTAGAGGAGGTAAGTCGACATGGGGGGCGTCTCGTAGAACTCCACGACCTTCCTGTCCCCCTCAAGCGTGACCCTCTCTATGGGCATGTTGGATATGACGTGGAGGTCCCTTGGCACCCTCACCGTGAGCTTGAACCTGGCCTTGTAGGCAGGGTCGTCAACGCATGGGAACATCTTCCTGGCGTGGACCGACTCAAACTGGGTCGATATGTAGTAGTCGTTGTCCTGCCTAGCCCTGTAGATGCCCACCAGCCTCTCAGCTGCCTCCCCCTCGAAGTCGACCTCAAGGACCCCTGAGAACCTCCCGGTCCTGATCGTCACGCCCCTCTCGTCCTGGCTGAACTCAACCTCCCTCCCGTTGGCCCTGACGGAGGTTACCTTCACCCCCTCGGCGTCCAGCCTGACGTCCTCCTGCGACTCGAGCTCTATGGCCTCATGACCCCTGTACCTGAAGCCCTCGAAGTCCAGGAATATCACGTACCTGCTCACGGTGAGCCTCGGCCTTACAGGCAAGCTGGGCACCGCAGAGGACGTGGTTTTCAGGATAATAAGGGCTAACCAGCGTCATATAATCATGCCGTATAGGGCCTCCAGATATATGAGAAACCGTATATAAGGCCTAGGACGCTATTAGGTAGGTGGGACTTTGGACATGGACAACCTCAATAGGGTTATGGGCTCATTGGCAGCGACTGCCCTTGTTGCCCTGATGTTCCTGGCGGTCCTCCCAGCCCAGGCCTTCTCTCATGACGCCAACTACATCTACGTCTACCCAAACAACGCCGTGAGGGTCCTCGTGAACGGGTCGACAGAGCTTAGCCATGAAGTCCCGGGCAACACCTCAATAGCCGTCACGTTCTATGAGAACTCGACCCTCTTCCGCATCCATCACACTGGCCTCATGCCTAACCTAAGTAAGCTGAAGGAGGACCAGCAATGGAATGACAACTGGCAGTGGAATGAGGAGCGACAGCCCCCTGAGCTCACCGGCGCCCTCGTTCACGTGGGCTACCTGAACAGGACCTCGAACGGGAGGCTTGAGATCACCAGGGCCCTCAGCTACCTGATCTATTACAATGACGCCTTCTCCAGGAGCTTCAACGTTTCCTACCTGGGCTCCATCGAGGTGATCCCTAGTCCAGCTGAGTACCAGGTGACCATATGGCTCAACGCCTCCTGGTACCCGCCCCTACAGCAGGGCCTCACGCTTCAGCAGACGCCTTTCCTCCCGTCTCTCCCGTTCACGTCAATTAATGTCAGCGGCGTCCAGGTCAAGGAGTACAAGGTGTCTATGAACTCCACCTATCTCTCCCTCTACGCCCTGATAGTGGTCAACGGGACCCCGGCCCCGCCCAACACTACGCTAGGCATGATACAGGCAGCCCTGAACGCTGCCCTCACCCCTGGCTTCTTCAACGCGAGCTGCTACGCTGACGTCAACTTCACCTCAAGGACTGTGACCTTTGACCTTGAGGTCAACGCCTCAAACGACCTCATTAACGATGCCTTGAAGGCCCTCCAGGCCCTGGCGGAGCAGGGCATTCCCAACTTCAACGGCGAGGCGGGCCTGACTGGCCTGCAGGGGCTGCCCAACTTCGACTTCAGTCACCACGGCCTGAAGAGGCTTAAGGAGCTCGCTAACGCCACCGCGCAGATCATATCCTACATAGAGGAGAACTTCAGGGTCGTCGTGCCCTCAACGCTCTACGTTAACGTGACCACGTCGCAGGAAGAGACCAGCTACTCAATAGCGACGCCGCTCTTCGAGAAGGCGGGGGCTGAGAACCCCAAGCAGAGCCTGGCGGCCATAACATACCTTGTCAACAACGCCTCTGAGATACTTCAGGAGAACAACCTAACGAGGCTGGCCAGGGCCGTGCACTCTATAGACAACGTTGAGGTCACGCTGGTGGGCGTCGACGGCGTCGTAGTTAAGCCATCGCAGACAACCATAGGCAACCTGACCTCAGTTACAGTAACAGTGCCGAGCAGCTACAGCTCTACGGCCAAGGCCGCAACCATAGGAGGCACCACGGCCGCCATAGTGATCCTCGTAGCCCTGGTCCTGCTGTCAAGGAGGCACTGACGTTTTCTTTGTTTCCCTACTTAAAGCCCTAGCCACAGACAAGCCCAGGGTCTCGCCTTGAGGTGGTGGGTGGCGGCGGCCCTTGTGTACGTAATACTTATGTCCTCAGCAGCCGCCATGGCCCTGGCCCCCTACCCCTCCCCGCCTGCCTGGGGTGTGGCCTCTAACACCAGCCTGACGCTCGCCTGGTTCAACCCGCTCAACCTGAGCGAGGCAATCTTTACGTCGCAGAACGGCACGGCCCTGGTCCAGCTGGGCGGCAGGGCCTACTGGGTCCCGGTGACCTTACGCTCGGCTTGCTCAGAGGGCAATGAGGTCTTCATAGCCGGAAGCTATGATGATCAGCCAGCCCTCGCAGTTGTAACCTCTAGGGGCGCTGAGGCCCTCGTGGCAGGCGTCAACGGGACGCTGACCACAATATCCTGCGAGGGAGACCAGGTCGTAGGGGCAGGTGTCGAGGAGTCCTTCCTGAGCCCCCCGTACAGGCCCCTCCTGATGGCTTACTCCCCGTCGTCGCTGAGGGCGCTAGCGGCTGACACAGTCATATATGACTACCCGCTTAGCGTCTATTGCTATGATGGCGGCTGCTACGTCACAGACGGCTCCAGCGACGTGATGCTCTTCAACTCGTCCGGGGCCTACAGGCTCAAGGCCCCTGACTACGTGAGCGTGTACTTCGTAGGCCAGGGGGTCATGGCAGGGCAGTACGCGCTTAACCAGAGCTACATGCCCTTCGTTTACGTAACGAAGGATAACGTAACGTACGCCCTCTCGACCTCCGGCTACGTTCAGGCCGTGGCGAGGAGGCTCAACACATGGGACCTCTTCGTGAGGCCTCCATCAGGCTGGTCCTACCAGGCGTTCCTGACGGGCTCAGGCGCCATGGATGGCGTCACCGTGGCCTTTGACTACCCTTACTCCCTCAACTACCTTTACCCCTTTGAGGGAGGCTTCGAGATAACCGGGACCCTCTACCTGCCAGGAGGCGTACAGGAGCAGGTGGGGATCTTCGTGAACGGGACCGCTGAGGGCTACCTTAGCTCCAGCGGACAGGCGCTGGGCTGGACCTCCTCATCAAGGCCTGCCCTGACCCTGCCGAAGCTGCTGAGGCTCCCGCCCGTGACCGTTAACGTGACCAGCGTGGGCCTTGAGGAGCTTAACGTGAGCCTCGTTAACGTCTCCGTGCAAAGGGCCCAGCCCCTCAGGCTCAGCATGCTGAGCCTTCAGCGTAACGCCTACGATGACCTGGTCTCATACGTCCTCGACGCGGCCCTCCTCGCGACAGCAATCTCGGCCTTCGTAGCGAGGCCGCCTAAATGAACGCCCTCTCGCCCATAGCTATGAGCACGTCAGCTACCTCAGGCCTCATCATGTAGTCCGGGGGCCTCTGGCCCTGCGTGATCATCCTCCTCATCTCGGTGCCGCTTATCCTCACCCTCGCGCTATCGTCGTGTGGACATATCTTCTCGTTGACGACCGCCTTGCACTTGGTACAGTAAAAGAACTCCCTGAGGAACAGCGGCGTGACCCCCAGGTCGGGGAACTCCTCAAAGGCCTTCCAGGCGTCGTAGGGCCCGTAGTACCTGCCGACGCCGGCGTGGTCCCTGCCCACTATGAAGTGAGTTGCCCCGAAGTTCTTCCTCATAATGGCGTGGTGTATGGCCTCCTTGGGGCCAGCGTAGTACATGGGCGCCCTCAGGACACTGAACACGTAGCTCCCCTTGGGGAAGTAGTGGGTCAGGAGGGCCTCATAGGACCTCACTATGGCCTCGTCTGTGAAGTCCCCCTTCTTCTTCCAGCCCACGAGCGGGTTCACGAAGACGCCGTCAGTGAAGGTAAGGGCTGACTTTATCACGAACTCGTGGCCCAGGTGGGGCGCGTTGCGGGTCTGGAAGGCCGCTATGGTCCTCCAGCCCAGCTGCTCAAAGAGGACCCTCGTCTCCTTGGGCCACAGCCTGTACCTCTCAAACGGCTCGGGGAGCTCCCTGAAAAGCTCCACCCTCCCACCTATGAGGAACTCGCCCTGCCTGGCCATGGTGGCCGAGACGCCCGGGTGCTCCGGGTCAAGGACCCCGTAGACCCTCTCGGCGAAGGCCCTCCTGTCCCACCTGTAGGCGTCCTCGACGCTCAGGACCGCGAACCTCACGCCCTGGTAGGAGAGGGCCACGTCGTTGTTAAGGGCCTGCTTAGCTACCTGCTCGCTGACGTCAAGCACTATCGGTATGGTCCAGGGCACGTCGTTGACAAGCCTTGACGACCTGAGGACGCTCTCATAGTCATCCTGCGTCATGAATCCTTCAAGGGGACTGTAGACGCCGTGGGCCAGGTTGGCCACCTCGTACGCCATGTTGGCGTTCAGGTCAATGGTGGGCATTGAGCTGGCCTCCTCGGCCAGCCTCTCGGCCCTGGGACCCCTCGCGACCCTGTCTATGAGCCTGCCGCCGTGAGGCGCTGAGACCAAGGGGATCACCTCATATGTAGCCCAGGCTCCTCAGCCTCTCTATGATCTCCTTCTTCTCCTCCTCGCTGACGGCCGCCTGGGCCTTCTGCTTCTCCATGTCGCTCACCACCTCCCTTAGGACGTATGTCACGAACTGAGACACGCTGGTGAAGCCTGTCCCCTCTATGAGGGCCCTTATCCTCTCGAAGAGGGGCGTAGGTATTGAGACCGTCGTGTACTTGCCTCTCCTCTCGCTTGAGGGCCTCCTGGCCACTTCAGCTCGCCTACAGGCAGCCTGCGTAGGAGGGCTTATTAAGCTTAATTAAGCTTAATTAAGCTCCAGCACGATAAAATCCCCCCGGCCCAGGGCAAGCGGGAGGGACTATGAGGGCGAGGTGCCTTGAGAGGGGCCTGGTGGCCTGGATAACGGGCCTGCCGGGCAGCGGCAAGACCACGGTCGCCCTCAGGGCCAAGGAGGCGCTGGAGTCCAAGGGCTACAGGGTGGAGGTGCTCGACGGCGACTGGTTCAGGGCCCACATAGACCCTGAGGCGGGCTACACCAGGGAGGAGAGGATAAGGCACCTGAGGAGGGTCGCGTGGGTGGCAAGGCTCCTGGCCAGGAACGGGATCATAGTGATATGTAGCTTCGTCTCGCCCTACAGGGAGGCCAGGGAGGAGGTCAGGAAGATAGTGTCTGAGGAGGCCTTCTTCCTCGAGGTCTACGCCAGGTGCCCGCTGGAGGTCTGCATCAAAAGGGACCCGAAGGGCCTCTACAGGAGGGCGCTGGCGGGCGAGATAAAGAACTTCACAGGGGTCAGCGACCCCTACGAGGAGCCCGAGAGGCCTGACCTAGTCCTTGACACAGCCAATGACCCACCCGAGGTCAACGCCGCTAAGCTGGTGGAGGCCATAGAGAGGGCGCTGGCGGGCCACGCCTAGAGGTAGCCCAGCCTCCTGAGCCTGTCCTTGACCGCCTCCTCTTCCTCCCTGCTCATTACCTCCCCCTGTTGCTCCTCCAGCAGCTGCCTCAGGAGGAACTCCACCAGCTCGTCAACTGAGGAGAAGGTCCCCTGTTGCTCCACGTACCTCTTAGCCCTCTCGTAAAGCTCCCTCTCTATCAGGACCTGGGCCTTCTCGCCCGTCATGTCCCCTTGCCCTCCTCTGAGGCAGGGCGTCACTCCCGTTATAAGCGCAGGGGTCGCCCCTCTTCAGCAGCCTCCTCCGCCTGGCGACCCTGTAGAGGACCCTGAGGAGCTCAAGGAAGGGGAGCCAGACCGCCAGGGGCAGTATCAGCTTTGGCTCGTCAAGCGCCACGTGCCTCACCACGCTGTCGTTCAGGTTCGCCCTGTCCCTATGGACCACGTAGAGCCTCCTGTACTCGACGACATGCATACAGCTCCCGTCAGGTAGGGTGGCCCTCCAGTCCCTCAGCTGCCCCCTGGGCCTCCCCCAGGAGGGCTCAAGGCAGGCGGAGCTAGGGTCAGGAAGCTCGTCCTTGTAGACCAGGAAGTCGACGTGATAGGGCGCCCTTGAGAGGACCTCCATAACGTGCTGCCAGTCCAAGGCTGTGCAAGGAGTAGCGTAAAGGCCCCAGCTATATGCTTAGGTCAGGAGAAGGGCCTTGGAGTGCAAGGGGCTGCTGAGGGCCGCCGCCGGCCTAATAGCCCTCGGGATGACTAAGGACATGCTGAGGGCTACGCTGCACTACGACTTCAAGGTCGACCTGAGCGACGAGGAGCTCGAGAGGCTCTATGAGGAGGCCTCCAGGTGCGTGGCCAGCGGCCAGGTTAAGGTCAGGAGCTGGGCTACGCCCTTCAGGCCGGGGGACTGCGACAACCCGCTGATAAAGGAGGTGGGCGCCATGATACTGGGCGGAGCTGACCTCGACAGCATAGTGGCGAAGATGCTCAGGAGGCACTACATGTTGAGGGAGGGGAGCGTCTACAGGGTCCTGACTCAGAGGGACGTCGAGTACGCCTATGACCTAGCCCTCTTCTGCATAAGGGAGAGGGTGAGGAGGGCCAGGGAGTGGGCCAGCGCCGACAGCCCTGAGGCCACCAAAATTTAGCCCTGTGAGGCCCCGGCCGCCGAGGTGAGGGCGCTGAGGCTCAGGTACGCGGCGGTCAGGTCCTCAGGCTCCCCAGGCCTTGACGAGATGGAGGCCGAGTTCAGGAGGGCGGCAGAGGCCGCCGGGTTCTCAGCGGAGCCCGGGCCTGTGGACCTGGCCGCCGTGCTCGTGCTCACGGGAGGGACCGAGAGGAAGATCCTTGAGGCCTCACAGGGCGCCAAGTTAGTCCTGTTGTTCTACCATGACTCCTACAACTCCCTGGCCGCCGCCTCCGAGGCGGCCTCCCTCCTCCAGGCCTCGGGCGTAGGCGTGCAGCTCTACGACTTCGGCTCCGCCAGGCAGGTGCTAGCCCAGGCCGCCAGGGCCGCCGAGGCTGTTGAGGAGCTCAAGGGCGTGAAGATAACGTCCTTCGGGGGCCCGTCCGAGTGGCTTGTCTACAGCACTGGGGAGGGTGACCTCCTGGGGGCCTCCGTTGAGGTGGTCCCCCTGGAGGACCTGGCCAAGGAGGCTGAGGGGGCTGAGCCCGAGCAGATGCCCGGCCAGCCGTCAAGGCTTGAGGGGGTGAGCGGGGAACAGGTTGAGAGGGCGCTGAGGCTGGCCAGCGCCATGAGGAGGCTCTCCGAGGGCCCCCTCACCGTCAGGTGCTTTGACCTCCTGAGGATATACGGCGTGACGCCGTGCCTGGCCCTGGCACTCCTCAACTCAAAGGGCCTCATAGCTGGCTGCGAGGGCGACGTGCCGAGCCTCCTGACAATGTACATCCTCTCAAAGCTTTCAGGGAGGCCCGCCTGGATGGGCAACGTGACGCCTGGACCCGCTGGGACGCTGGCCATAGCCCACTGCACCTTCCCCCTCTCGGAGGCTTCATCCTTTGAGCTCACGACCCACTTTGAGACGGACAGGCCCGTAGGGGTTAGGGCCTACGTGAGGGAGGGCCTGAGGGCCACGCTCGCAAAGTATGACCCCAGGACCAGGACCCTGAGGGCCATAAGGGCTGAGGTCGCCCTGGGGAGGCCCTTCACGAGGGCCTGCAGGACCCAGGTGGCCTTCAGGGTCTCCGAGAGGGCCCTCGAGCTCACCCTCTCAAGGCCTATGGGGGCCCACTACGCTGTCGTGTTTGATGACGTAGTCCCTGGGCTGAGGATCTTTGCCTCGCTGGAGGGCCTGAGGCTCGAGGAGGCCTAACACCTGGATGACGCAGCGTATATGTCGAGGACGGCCCTTAGGTCCCTGATCTCAAGCTCCGGGGGCATAGGGTTGTCCTTCCTCTTCCCGTCGACGTACTCAACGAAGGCCCTTATCTCCTCGGCCATCATGTCCTTCCTGGGGACCTCGACCCTCTGCCCGTTAACTACGAGGTCACCGTGCCTGGCGAAGTACCTGAACCCCCTCGACTCCATGAAGAGCCTTGAGCTCGGGTCCTCGTAGATTGAGCCCCTGTCACCGTAGACCTCTATTATGGGCGTCGCAGGCGGGCCCCTGAAGGCCCAGCCGTATATGTATATCCCCTTAGCCCCTGACCTGAAGCTGAAGATTGCGACCCCGACGTCCTCGCCCTCCATGTCGACGGCCCCGCTGCGGTAGACCGTGGAGCAGACCGATGAGTACTCGCCCATGGCGTTAAGCATGACGTGGATCATGTGTATGCCTCCGTCTATGACTGCTCCTCCCCCCATGAGCTCCTTTACCCTCCTCCAGCCCCTCGGCTGGTTGTAGTGGGTGTCCCTGACTATGACCGTGTGTGGCCTGCCTACCGATGGGAGGCGCCTGTAGAGCTCGTTGAAAGTCTCGTCGAAGTGGTAGTTCTCGGCTATCATGAGCCTGAGGCCGCTCCTCTCAGCAGCTTCAACTATGGCCTGGGCCTCCTCAAGGGTCCTCGCCATGGGCTTCTCAAGGAGCACGTGCTTCCCCGCGCTGAAGGCCCTTATCGCCATGGGCGCATGGGCGTCGTGGCTCACTACAAGGTCAACCGCGTCAACCCTTGAGGAGAGGACCTCGTCGTAGCTGGTGAAGTAGCCCGCGGCCCCGAACCTCTCAGCCAGGGACCTGGCCTCCTGCTCGGAGGAGCTGTAGGTGTAGTACTCTATGTCGAGGCCTTCGTCCCTAAGCCTTGACATCGCTGCCAGGTGAACCGTGCCGAAGCCCCTGCTGCCAACGACGGCTATCCTCAAGGGTCCTCGCCGTCCCAGGAGAGGTGGTCACATAATAATAACTTTGCGTCCTTACCTTCCGCCGAAGGCCGCCCTCTCTATGGCGAAACCCACGATGACGAACGGCATGGCCACGACCACTATCATGAGGCCTGGGAACAGTATCCACCACCACCAGCCGTTCAGGGCGGCGTTGTTCGCGTAGGCCTGGTCCAGCAGGTAGCCCCAGGTCACAAGGTTCGGCGGCGCTATCCCTATGAAGGCCAGGGACTGGACCAGAAGTATCACCCCAGGTATGCCGAGCACTGTGTAGGCCACTGTGAACGGCACGAGCCTAGGCATGAAGTGGGTGAAGAACGTCCTGTATGACGGTATCCCGAGCAGCCTGTCGGCCTCGACGAAGGCGCTAGTCCTTATGCTCTGGGCGGAGCTCCTCGCTATTATGGCGTAGAAGGGCCAGCTCAGGAACGTTATCAGGAGAACCTCGACCCATAGGGAAAGGCTTGACCTGAGCCAGAGGCCCAGGGCGACCAGGAACGGGAGCGCTGGGAGGGCCAGAATGACCATGGAGAACCAGTTAATGAATGAGTCCGCCTTGCCGCCCAGGTAGCCCGAGTAGCCCCCGACCAGGACGCCTATCAGCACGGCAAGCAGCGAGGCCAGGAGGCCCATCTCAAGCGCGTTCGGCAGCCCTAGGAGTATGCCGAGGAATATGGGCCTGCCATAGTAGTCCGTGCCCATGTAGCCGTACGCGTTGCCTAGGATCCTTATCTCGGCCTGCGAGAGCTTCTCAGGGCCCTGGGTGACCAGGTAGACGGTCACGGTGTAGGTGCCCTTCTCAGCGGGCCCTATGCCTGAGCTTGAGAGACTGTTGAACAGCGCCTTGGCCAGTACGTCGCTCGTGACGAAGGTTGGCATGGTGCCCGTCCTCTCATATATGTAGCTCAGGAGGGCCTTTTGAACGCCGACCAGGTCGAAGTTGCTTGTTGTGCTTCCAACGGTCACGCTCATGTTGACCTCTGAGCCGCTGGGCTTCCTCCAGACTATGAGGATCTGCGATATAGTCGCGTTGCCTGAGAAGGAGAAGCTGACGTCCGTGGGCGCCTTAAGGCTCGGCCAGCTGAACGAGTATGTGAGCTTATATATGTAGACATTGCCTGCCGAGTAATTTAGTATAACAGACGAGGGGCTGAGGTAGAGTGTTGGCGTGTACGCCGCTGGCTCAAAGTAAACCATCCATGAGGGCGCAGCGTCGGCCGGGTACAAGGACTCCCAGTACTGGAGTCTGTTCAGGTAGTTGAAGGCCACGGAGCTAGGCCAGGTGCTCACGTAGGCCGCCACGCACACGAGGAACGCTATAACTATGAGGGACGCCAGGGCGGCCCTGTCCTTGAGTATGAACTTCAGGTAGACCCTCAGGCCGGTCTCGACCTCTGCCAAGCCTATTCACCTCACTCAGCCGAGGCCCTGATCCTCGGGTCGAGGAAGCCCTTTATCAACTCGTTGAGCCACAGGGCTATCACCAGCACGAGGGTGAGGACGTAGGTTGTGGCCATGACCGTCGACACGTCGGACTCCATAACGGCCTCGTAGGTCAGGAGCCCCATGCCGGGCCACACGAAGACTATCTCTGTCGTCATACCTCCTCCAAGCGAGCTCGCCAACGCTATCATAACCTGGGTCACTATTGAGGGCGAGGCGGTCTTCAACACGTGCCCGTACACTATCTTCCTCTCGGGCAGCCCCCTGGCCTTGGCGGTCAGGACGAAGTCCTCCTTTGTGGTGGCCAGCGTGAGGCTCCTGACGATGTAGGCGAAGCCGCCAACGTTGACTATGAAGAAGGCTAGGAGCGGCAGCGTCATGTGGTCTAACAGGCTGGCTACGTACCTCAGCGGCTCTTTGCTGAAGGTGAGGCCCGGCGCAACCATGCCGTTCGGCGGGAACCAGTGCATCCCATAGGCTAGGCCCGCTATAAGGAGGAAGCCTATCCACCAGGTCGGAAGGCTTGAGTGTATCACCGCAATTATTGGTATCGACTTGTCATATGCTGACCCCTGGTACCTGGCCGCCAGGACGCCAAGCAGTATGCCGACCACGATAACTATGACTGTGCCCGTCGTGAAGAGGATGATGGTCCTGGGCAGGGCGACCGCTATTATCGCCGCTATGTTGTTGGTCTGACCGTAGTTGGGGTACTCGACGCCTGGCGGCGTCACGCCGAAGTGGAGGGTCAGCAGGTTCCACATCTGAACTGCGTACTTGACCATCACGGGCTTGTTGAGGCCATAAGCGGAGATGAGCGACTCCCTGTACCTGTCAACCAGCTGGTTGACGTAGGTCACGTTGACGGTTCCGTGGGCCTGCCTGATCAGCTGCGTCCTAAGCTGACTGGCGCTGTAGTTCACGAAGTCCCAATATAGCTTCTGGACTATAGGGTAGTAGAAAGCGTAAAGTATAGTCATAGCTGCAAAGAGCACAGTGATATAAATAACTGCAGTCTTAACCAAAAAACGCCCATATCCCATTTAGCCCGCCCCCCTGGCCATTCACTTTCTCCTGGCCAGGAGGGCCACGGCGGCTATTATAACTATTACTACGACTACGGCCGTCACCACGAGCGTCGTTGAAACAGATGGCGGCTTAACCGGTGTGGTCGTGGTGGTCGTGATAATGGGCGTGGTCGTGGTGGTCGTGGTGGTAGTTGTTGCAATGCTGGAGGTTATTGATATCGTTGGCACTGTAGGCAATGACGTTGTTGTGGTCGTGGTGGTAGTTGTTGGTGTTGTTGTGGTCGTGGTGGTCGTGGTAACGGGCGTGACTGTTATAGTGTACTTAGCTGGGTTAAGGAGTATGTTGTCAGGCGTGTAGGCGTAAAGTACCACGTAATAGCTGCCCGGCGTCAGGGACTTCGGCACAGTCAGGGTGAAGCTTCCGTCTGCCCCGCTCGTTACGTTCTCCTGGGCCAGCACAGCGCCCTCGGGGCTCACGAACTGGGCTATGACGAACACCCCGCTCTGAGTGCTGGTCTGGTTCGTGCCGTCAACTGTGCCGTAGACTGTGCCCGTCAGGGTGCCGCCCGCCGGCACCATGCCGAGCAGAGGCAGGTTCAGGTGCACGCTGTATATGATCGGCGGCACGGCCAGGATGCTGGGTATGGAGACGTTGAAGTACGGGTTCCTCACAAGCTTGGCGTACTGAGGCGGCTGGTAGGAGACCAGCATGAACGGCCCCTCACCTATGACTGCGTTGCCATAGGTGTTGATGTAGTTGATGGCGTCCTGGTAGGCCTGGGTCGCAAACGTGCTGTTGACCAGCTGGACGCCGCTCAGCTGCTGCACCTGCAGCAGTCCCGCAGGTATGTAGGCCGAGGCAGCGTCCTGCTGCAGGAACTTCAGTATGTTGCCAACGTCGGTCGGGTTGACCAGGTCAAGCCAGTGGACCTGCTCCTCTGAGGCCACGCCCCTGCTCCAGGCAGCAAGGCCGTGGGCGACCACCTGGGACATGGCCACGTAGAGCGGCCACGGCATCATGCCTCCTCCTGGCTCAGCGTAGCCGAGGGGCCCAATGAAGTCAGCTATAGTGCCCAGGGCTGCGACCGTCGGGTCGAACCACCAGTTGTTGCTCCAGATCTCTATGGCCGTGCTGTTGATTATCCTGAAGCCGAGTATCAGCTGCACGTCTGGGGCGTAGACAGCGGCCGCCTCCGGGTCATAGATCGGGCTGCTCGGGTTCAGGCTTACGTTACAGGTCAACAGGTACTGCTCGATGATGTCGGCCAGGGTTATGGGCTGGCCGTCGACGAACCTGTCGTGCTGCATCAGCGGGGCGAAGTTAACTATAACGTCAACCTTGGCGTAGGTGCCAGGGGGCACGTGCTCAACCTGCATGGAGGTGGCGTTGAAGACGAGGGCCGACGTGGGCACGGGTATGCTCGCGTTTACGCTGATGTTAACGAGCTTGTAGGTTATGCCGACGGGCACGGGGTAGCCGTTGCCAGGTATGCTATACTCTATGGGCAGGAACACGCCCGAGGCCGTGGCCACGCTATAGGCATCGACCCAGCCGGCGACGGGGTTCATTGAACCCCTGGCCAGGTGCCTCACCCCTATGATCAGCTGCCCGTTGGGCGCCTTGGCGGTCAGGTAGCTGAACGGCGTGACCAGGCCCTCTATGAAGTTGGGTATCAGGCCCTGGGCCATCTGGCTGTTCACGAAGATGGGCACCAGGCCCTGGGCCAGGCCCAGCCTTATGGCCGTCACTATGCCGTAGTAGGTTATTATGTTAACGTACTTGTAGTACTGCTCCGCGCTCGTGAAGTTGCTGTAGGCGAGTATGACGCTTAGGTTGTCGATTATGTTGAGCTCCTGGGTCAGCTGGGGCTCCTGTATGCTTGTCGTGTTCCAGATGCCCCAGGCCGTGCCGTAGGCGTCGCTGGCGGGCAGGTTACCGAAGAAGGCGCCGTAGAAGCTGGCGGGCAGGCCCCAGTCGTAGTAGCCGTACGTGCCTCCCCAGGCCTCCACCAGCACGTTCCAGCTCGTCTCGTTTGGCGGCATCCCGTATACCATTGTTATCTGCTTGAGCAGGTCACCGTAGATGGGAACCACTGTGAAGCCCAGGTCCTCAAGCTGGCTTATCAGGAACGTAGCGTAGAGGTACCTGGCGGTCGTGTCGGTCCTGACGAAGACGTATATCGTCACAGGGCTCCCGTTGTAGTACCACTTCCCGTTTATGTACTGGAAGCCGTGGGCCGTCAATGTCTTGTATATGGTCTCATTGGCGTAGGATGGGTTGTAGGTTATGTTCGCGAACTGGGCCGTCACGTTTGACGTGGTGAGCATCTCGTACTCGCCGCCGTAGGCCGTGAGGGTCGGTATGCCGTAGCCGTT
Organism: Acidilobus sp.; assembly: GCA_022015155.1. GTDB lineage: Archaea > Thermoproteota > Thermoprotei_A > Sulfolobales > Acidilobaceae > Acidilobus. The sequence continues at coordinate 61,531 of JAKLZP010000005.1, forward strand.
GAGTATGCTCTGGACGAAGTACTCCCTGTCAAGTATGTAGTTAATGGCGAACCTCACGCTCTGGTAGTAGAACGGGTTTATCATCACCTGGCCCGTGGGGCTCTCCACGTACTTCACGGGGTTCAGGAGGACGTCATAGTAGGTCGATGGCATCTCGTAGGCGACGCTCCCAGGGGGAGGGGTGCCGACCTTCGCGGGCGGTATGGCGTAGTTGTAGAAAGCTATGAGACCCGCCTTGAAGTCCTGTATGCCTGCGGAGTCCGAGCCCGCGTAGCCCTTCAGTATCACCGTGCTAACCGGCTGCATGGCCTGCTCTGCGCGCGCTGAGAGAGGCGCTAGGACGATCAGTGACACAGCGATAACCAAGGCCCCCACTAGGAGGGCCCTGAGCCGTGAGTCCATGTGAACCACGCTGTTGTGGGAAGGGCTGACAGGGGTTTAATATGTTAACTGCCCGGGAGCCTCCCTGAGAACTCGTTAAGCGAGCCCTGGAGGGTTAGACCCCTTTTCACATCAACGGAAACCTTTTAATTCCATAGGCCCCACGGATGACCCCTCGCCTGATGGGGGCGCTACCCCCAAGGGCAAGGGCGACGAAGGCTGATAAGGCCTCCCAAGGCAGCCGTAAATGGGGCCCGTGCCGTTGTGCTTGACAGCCGTCCATGGGTCCATGTCGATAGGGCCCTCTGGGCGAGGTGGAGGTCCCTAGGCGCAAACTGGTAAATGTAAATTAATGAGGATGAGCCCCTAGGGACAATAGGGACAAACGGTTACCTTGAGGGCCCTGGTCGTAGCCAGCGGCGGCGGCCACACGGGCCACGCCGTGGCCGCGGCGGAGAGGCTCGTCGAGGCCGGCGTCGAGGTGGCCTTCGTTGTGCCCGAGAACGACAACTGGACGGAGGGCAAGGTCAGGGGGGTGGGCCCGGTCATCGCCAGGACGCCGAAGTTCCTCGAGCCAGGTGAGGGCCTGACGGTGGGGCTCCTCAGGGCCCCCGCTGCCCTCCTCAGGGCCCTGGCAAGGGTACCGAGGGGCTATGACGTAGTTATAGCCACCGGCAGCAGCCACAGCGTCGCGGCCGCCCTGGCCGCGTGGGCCAAGGGCTCGGACGTGGTCATAGTTGAGGCGACCGAGAGGTTCCTGGGGCCCAGCAGGGCCCTCAGGGCGCTCTCGCCCATAGCTAGGCTCGTCGCCCTCCAGTGGGAGGAGCAGAGGGCCTTCGTGAGGAAGGGTGTTGTCGTAGGGCCCCTGCTGGGCAGGAGGGCCTACGAGCCCAGGGACGAGGGCTACGTCCTGATAACGGCCGGCACCTACGGCTACAGGAGGCTCTTCGACGCCGCCGCCTCCTCAGGCCTCACAGACGTGGTTATCCAGACGGGCAGGGTGGACCCAGGGCCGTACAGCAGGGTGAAGGGGTGGAGGGCCTTCAGCTTTGACCCAGACCTGGAGAGGCTAATAGCCGGCGCCAGGGTCGTGGTGACCCACTTCGGGAGGACGGCCGTTGAGGCGGCCTGCAAGTACGGCAAGCCCACGGTCCTAGCGCCTAACCCTGAGTGGGTCTGGATGAGGAGCCCTGTCAGGATGAGGGAGGCCGAGATGATGGCCAGGAGGCTCGGCGCCTCCTTCCTTCCCCCCGAGAGGGTGAGCCCTGAGGGGCTCCTGGAGGCCATTGAGGAGGCTATGAGGAACAGGCCGAGGGAGTGCGAGGACGGGGCCGTGAGGCTGGCGCAGATAATATCCTCCTGGGCCAAGGGTTAGGGGGTCGCCTTGCTGGTAGTGACGGGGGGCGCCGGCTTCATAGGGAGCCACGTGGCCGAGCTTGCGCTGTCAAGGGGCGAGAGGGTAATAGTAGTTGACGACCTGTCCTCCGGAGACCCTATGAACGTGCCCGGGGGGGCCCAGCTTGTGGTGGCTGACGTAACCAGGCCTGAGCAGCTGAACAGGGTCATAGAGCTCGCCAGAGGGGAAGAGGTGGCCATAGCCCACCTGGCGGCCGTCGCAGGCGTTGTTGAGGCCAGCAGGTCCCCCGCCAGGGCCCTCGAGGTCAACGTTGTGGGCACGGCCAACGTCCTTGAGCTAGCGAGGAGGCTCGACGCATACTTCGTGCTTGCGAGCAGCGCTGCGGTCTACGGGGAGCCCTCAGAGCTCCCCCTCAAGGAGTCCTCGCCCACTAGGCCCATAAGCCTCTACGGCGTCTCCAAGCTGGCAGCGGAGCAAGTGACCTTCTCGCTGGCCGCTGAGCACGGCATAAGGGCCTCAGCGCTAAGGCTGTTCAACGTGTACGGCCCAAGGATGAAGCCCGGCCCCTACGCCAGCGTTGTCTATAACTTCCTCACGGCCGCCCTCAGGTGCGAGGCCCCCGTGGTCTACGGCGACGGCTCAGCCACCAGGGACTTCGTCTTCGTCGCTGACGTAGCTGAGGCCTTCCTGAGGGCCACCGAGAGGAGGGCAACGGGGGTCTTCAACGTGGGAACGGGCAGGGAGACCAGCGTCATGGGGCTCCTTGACCTGGTCTCCAGGGTCACCGGCGTCAGGCTCGAGCCCAGGAGGGCCCCTCCCAGGCCAGGAGATATAGGGAGGAGCGTAGCTGACATCAGGCTTGCCAGGGAGGCCCTGGGCTGGTCCCCCTCGGTAAGCCTCGAGGAGGGCCTCAGGAGGACCTACGAGTGGCTCAGGACCTTGACCCCCTCCACTCGTACCTGTTGAACGCAAGCTTAGGGAGGGCCAGGAGGCCTGCCACTAGGTAGACGGCTATCGAGGCGGGCAGGGGCCTGACGGCCCTCCCACCCTTCCTGAGGGCCAGCGCGTAGTAGATCACCATAGGCACGAGCCACGCGGCGCTCCAGGCGAGGGTCCACATGGCGAGGCCCGGGCTCAGGCCAGCTAGGGCGAGGAGCGCCACCCAGGGCGTCATCAGGTAGCCCCAGGCGGGCATAACGAAGAACAGGAGGAGGGGCCACGTCCTCCTTATGCCCCTGACCGCGGCTGCCGTCGCTAGGAGGGAGCCCCTGACCCACCTCTCCTTCTGCCTCACCATGGCCTTAAGTGAGGTGAGCGGGGCCTCAGTTATGGGCCTCCCGCCCACGAAGGCCACCCTCCAGCCTGACGCCAAGAGCCTCACAGAGAGGTCCAGGTCCTCTGTGGGAGCGTATGGGTTCCAGCCTCCCAGCTCCCTGAGGGCCCACCTCCATATGAAGTAGCCTGAGCCCGTGAGCCAGGCAGAGCCCGTGAAGCCCATGAGGGCGGGGGCCAGAACCCTGTTATAGAACCTCATCTCTGCGGCCTGGCCCCTGATGTAGGCCAGCCTGACCCCCCTCCTTGCCCACTCAGGCACCTCAACCTCCCGTGGAAGCTGGACAGCCTCGTAGCCGGAGGCGAGGGCGGCCGCTGCCCTGCTCAGCATGTCAGGGGGAGCCACGCCGTCAGCGTCGAGGACCCCTATTACGTCACCCCTGGCAAGCCTGGCGGCCCTGTTGAGGGCGGTCGGCTTGCCTGACCTGGCCTGACCCAGCGAGACCCTGACCGTGACCCCGTTGACCCTCGCCTCATAGCCGTCCTCGGCCCTCAGCCCCAGGGCCCTGAGGGCGACAGGCAGGGTCGGGTCGTCTGCCTCGCCGGCCACTATCACCTCGTAGAGGTCCTTGGGGTAGTCCTGGCTTAGGAGGGACCTGAGGGTCCTCAGGAGCCCCTCGCCCTCCCTGTACGTCGGGACTATGACGGATATGAACGGCCTGGCTGGGAGGCCCCTCGGGGCCCTCCTGGCCTCGCCCCTTGGGAGGCCCTGAAGTATTATCACGAGCTCAACGAGCAGTGCGACCCCCACCGTCAGCGCGCTGCCGGCCGCGTAGACCATCATGGCCTTCTCGGCTGAGGTGTTGAGGGCTATGTGAACGTTCTGGAGGTACTGCTGAAATGTCGTGACTAGCTGGCCGTCCTGTATAGCTGACAAGGCTGTGCCCGTCGCCGCTAAGGAGGTTTTCGGGGTTTAAAAAAGGATAGCCCCGTGCTGGGCCTTGAGGCTGTCGCCGCGGTCCCCGTCGATCCGCCGGCGGGCGCCTAGGGCCTAAGCAAAAAGTCAAGAGCTCTTGAGCTCAGAGAGCCTCTTGTCGACCCTCTTTATCTCCTCCTCAGCCCATGACCTGAGGTCCTCAAGGTAAAGCCTGTAGGCCTCCAGGGCTCTGCGCTCTGACCCTGGGTCGTAGTAGGCGTACCCAGGCCAGTACGGGGCCCACCATCCCAGCACCCATCCTGGCCTCTCCCAGGGCGGCAGGCATGAGAAGGGCCCGTGCCCGGGCCAGGGGCCGCGCCACCACCTCCACCAGGCCATTCGACTCACCGACTCGTTTATCCGATACAAGCCTAATAAGCCTAACTCCTGGCGTCGCCCTGACCTCATGATATGAATTTTGGTTAATAAAAAACATATAGCTAAGGGGAGGAAGTTGAACTAGAAGGGATACAGGGGGACGGCGACTTGCTCTCCAAGGTCAAGGTGAGCTTCAAGAGGGTGACGGCCGAGGACAGGGAGGCCGTCGAGAGGCTGCTCAGGTCCGCCCCTGAGGTCCAGCTTATGGGACTCCAGGGCCTGTTCGATAGGTGGCTCTCGGAGGGCCTCTTCATAAAGGCAGTTGACGCCTACGGCTCGACGGTGGGAGTTATACACGTCAGGCAGGCCGGCGACGCGGTGTGGCTTGAGGGCATAGCCGTGAGCCAGGACATAAGGAGGAAGGGCATAGGCAGGCAGCTGGCCCTCTACGCCATGGAGGCCTCAGGGGGCAGCGTTTTCAGGGTCATGGCGAGCGCGAGGAACGTGCCCTCCAACGCCCTGGCCCTGGCCCTGGGCTTCAGGGAGGTGGACAGGGTCTACTTCTCTGACGGCAGGAGGGCCGCGGCTGCCGAGATAGCCTCCGAGCTGGGGCTGGCCGAGGTCAGCCCCTCCCTCGAGGGGGTCCCAGGGGTCGTGAGCGACTGGGCCTGGGTGCCCTCAGGCCTGTACAGGGGGAAGGCCTACGGGGGCAGGGGTCTCCTGATCCTTGACACGGATCCCCCCTTCTTCGCCAGGGGGGACGCCGAGGGCTACAGGAGGCTCTCAAGGGAGCGCTCCTCAGGGGCCGAGGAGCTCATAGTCTACGAGCTCAGGAGAGCCTAGCCGAGGAAGAGGGCGAGGGCGACGGCCCCGACAAGTGCCTGAAGCGCCAGGAGGCCTATTGTCACCCCCCTCTCCGTGGCCCTCCCTCTGAGTGCCCTCTGAAGCCTTATCATGAGGTGGGTCAGGCTGTAGCTCCTCTCGTAGGGCGGGAGGAGGGAGCCGTCAGGCTGAACCCTACCGAAGTTCTCCTTGTAGACGCCGTGGGCCAGGCCCCTTATGAAGAGGACCAGCTCAACGTAGTAGAGCAGGTACATGAAGAGGCCGAACGCCGCTATGTCGCCGAGGACCACTATGCCCGCGTAGTACGCCCCCACCGCGTACGTCATGGTGTTCCCCGGGAAGGCCTTAGCTGGGTACCAGTTGTAGACTAGGAACGCGGCCAGGGCCGCGGCCATCACCAGGGAGGCGTAGACGGTGAACCACAGCCCCTTGGCGGCAGCGAAGGCCGCCGTGAAGGCAAGGAGGACAACCCCCATGCCTGCCTCAAGGCCGTTGTAGCCGGCCACCATGTTGTAGGCGTTGGAGGCGCCCATGACGCCTATTGGGACAACTACCAGGGGGAAGAGGGGGCCCAGGTAGAGGGCCCCGTAGAGCGGCACGTGAACTATGTAGCCGTTGTACTTGGCTATCATGAGCGGCAGCGCCGCTGGTATCGTTGAGAGCACCCTCACCCACTGGGGGACGCCCTTCTTCCACCCAAGGATGTCGTCAAGTAGGCCTATGAGGCCCGTCAGCATGAGGAGGGAGACCAGGGAGAACACGGGGACGGGCTTGTAGAGGGAGCCGTTCACGAAGGTGTTTATGGCCTCCATTATGAGGAGCCCAAGCGAGGCGCCCACTATGACCCACAGGCCCCCGGCCTCGGCCAC
>JAKLZP010000037.1:0-7195 GCA_022015155.1 Acidilobus sp.
AGCGCTATCCCGACGGCGCCCGCGTAGGCCATTATGAGGAACACGAAGGCGTCAACCAGCGAGGCTGCGGCGCCGACCTTCCTCAGCGTAGCGTTCCCCGTGTATCCGGCGGCGCCTAGGAAGATCGTCACTATCACGAGCAGCCCCAGCGCCACCGACAGCGTGTAGAGCCCGTGCTGGGCCGCGAATATAGTGAAGCCCAGGAACAGCAGCCCCGTAAACCACACGGCGTGGTTGACTGCCATCCTGTTCCCGCCGCCTATGGCCAGCGGGAGGCCCAGGGCCCAGAGCAGCAGGATGAAGGCAGCCGCCACCGTGGCCCCGAATATGTTCCTGTCAGCTATTATGAAGCCCATCGCTATGGTCTCCAGCAGGGCGCCCGACAGGAGGACCCAGCCGAAGTCCCTGGGGTCGTTCTTGCCCTTGGGCAGGTTCAGCTCCACGAAGCCTATGACCAGGGTCATCACGGCGGCCTCCCACAGAAGGGTGTTCAGGGCCACCTCAGACAGGGACGGACTACCGGACATGGGTTTCACGCTGTTGTGGCATTTATGTGGAACCCTTTATAAGAATTCTCTGAAAACTGATAAGTATTCAGCCTTGTAGACAACAGCATATATGTCCATAGATGCAACGCTTTTTTAAAAGGGTTCTTGATAGGGGGCTGGGACGAAGTGTGTCAGCCCCAGGCTTCGGGGGCAAGCCCATCCTTATCCCCCCACAGGTCTCATACCTGAGGGCTCAGGCCGAGAAGGACCCCATAGCCTTCTGGGACTCGGTGGCGAGGGAGGAGACAGACCTCATCTACTGGAAGAGGCTCTGGGACAAGACGTTCGAGTGGGAGCCAGGCAAGCCCTATAGGTGGTTTGTGGGCGGCATAACGAACGCCCACTACAGCCACGTCGACTACCCCATCCAGAAGGGGTTCGGCAACAAGGCCATCTACATCTATGAGAACGCGGAGCTCGGCATAACCAGGACGTATACCTTCCTGCAGTTTGACGATATGGTCCGCCGCTACGCGGCCGCCATGAGGGCCCTCGGCGTAAGGAAGGGCGACAGGGTGCTCCTCTACATGCCCACCAGGGTCGAGGCCATAGCGGTGCTTCACGCGGCCGCCAGGATAGGCGCCATAGCCTCGTCGGTCTACGCTGGCTTCTCAGCCAAGGCCCTCCTTGACAGGATTGAGCTCGTAGGGGCCAAGGTCATATTCACGCAGGACTTCAACATGAGGAGGGGCAAGCTGATAGACCTCAAGGGGATTGTTGACGAGGCCCTTAGGTCAAAGGAGAGGACTACAGTGGAGAAGGTTGTGGTGTTTAAGTCCGAGTACACTGAGAAGGAGCCTCAGATGCAGGGCGGCCGCGACATGTTCTTCGAGGAGTTCCTCGACATGAGCAAGGACGGCTCCTCCGAGGTAGAGTGGGTGGAGTCGAACGAGCCCCTCTTCATAACCCCTACCTCAGGCACTACAGCGAAGCCTAAGCCAGTGGTTCACAAGCACGGGCCCTTCCAGGTGCACGTGGTGGCCATGGGCAGGTGGGTCTACGACCTCGGCCCTGAGGACACGTGGTTCATAACCAGCGACGTTGGCTGGCAGGCCGGCATCAGCTACATGGTCTGGGGCGTGCCCATATTCGGCGCCACCAGCGTGGTCTTTGACGGCACCCCTGACTACCCGAGGCCCGACATGTGGTGGGAGGTCATAGAGCGCAACAGGGTCACGAAGCTCTGGATATCGCCCACAGGCATAAGGCTTCTGAGCAAGTACGGCACCGAGTACGCGAGGAAGCACGACCTGTCGAGCCTGAAAGTGGTCTTCAGCGCCGGGGAGCCCCTGAACCCCGAGCCCCTCAAGTGGCTCATGTATGACGTCCTTGAGGGGAGGGTGCCCGTGATAGATCACTACTGGCAGACCGAAACAGGAGGGCCCGTGGTCGGCAACCCCTATGGGATACAGATGATACCGATAAAGCCTGGCAGTGCGGGCATACCCCTGCCTGGCATCGTGGGTATGGTGGTCAATGAGGAGACCGGACAACCAGCTAAGCCTGGCGAGAAGGGCGTCTTCGTTATCAAGCACCCGTTCCCAGGCTTCACTTCAGAGCTCTGGCAGGACTACCAGTGGTACGTCAGGTCCTACTGGGAGGCCAGGCCCCAGCTCAAGGGGCTCATATACTCTGGCGACGCCGCCATGGTTGACGAGGACGGCTACTTGTGGTTCCTCGGAAGGGCTGACGACGTGATAAAGATATCAGCCCACAGGATAGGCTCCTTCGAGCTGGAGAGCGCCCTGGTCTCTCACCCAGCGGTCGCCGAGGCCGCAGTCATAGGGGTGCCTGACCCCGAGAAGGGGCAGGTGGCCGTGGGCTTCGTAGTGCTCAAGGAGGGCTACAGGCCCAGCGAGGAGCTTAAGAAGGAGCTAATAGAGCACGTCAGGAAGACCTTCGGCCCCATAGCGGTATTCAAGACCATAGAGATAGTGAAGGCCCTGCCCAAGACCAGGAGCGGGAAGATAATGAGGAGGGTCATCAGGGCGGTCTACCTCAACGAGCCGCTGGGCGACGTCTCGGCCCTTGAGGACGAGAGCGAGGTGGAGGAGATAAGGAGGGCCATAGAGCAGTTCAAGAAGGCCATGGAGGAAAGGGGGTCTTAGGGGCAAGCAGAGCTGGCCACGGAGTACGCAACCCTAAGACGCTGTAAGACCCCTTGAGAGGCTAAGGCTTGGAGGAGAAGCTCTGACAGGCATGGATTTTAAAAGGCCGTCGAGAGGCTGGTTCTTTCACACAGTAGGCCCTTAAGCTCCCTCCTGCCTCCCTAGACAAGGCCGATGAAGAGACCATCAGTGGTCCGACCTAGCGGGATGAGAGCGGGTTACCCCTCGAGGCCCTCCCCGCTGGCCTAGGCCTGAAGGGCGCACAGGTGTGCCGACGTCCTCTCCTTACGCCTCTGCCTGCCGTCCCCCTCTTCTTGCCTGGCCATGCACTAAGCCCGAGGGCGCGCCTGAGGTACGAGAGGGACAAGACGCTGGAGGAGGCCGTGAGGTGCGTCGCGAGAAGCCTCGGCCTCACCTACATAGACCCCGAGAGGCTCTACGTCATAAGGAGCTACGGCTCCAGGTCAAGGGCCACAGCAAGGATATACATGATGCCCTCTGCCTGGAGGTTCGCCCTTAACATGGGCCCGTCTACCTCATAGAGTTCGTATCAGAGAGGTTCGACAGGCTGACGCCAATGGGGAAGGCTGAGGTCATAGTACACGAGCTCCTTCACATACCCCCTGCGTTCAGCGGCGGCCTGAGGCCCCACGGGAGGCTCGTCAACGACGGGCTCGCCAGGAGGCTGACCTCGAGGGTTGACGAGAGTTGCCTGAGGCTTTTAGGCGGCCACGGCGAGGGCGGTAGTGCGGTCGCCTGAGCCCAATTGCGGCGAAGGGCTACCCCTGCCCACGGTCCCTATCGGTAGGATCTGTGAGCGCTCAGGCCTTACGAGGCCTGGACTAGGCCTTCTTTACTATTAGCGCTTTATTTTAAGTTAAGCTAACGCTTCGAAAGGAACGCTATTGCCAACTTTGACGGGCTGAAGGTAATGTCTATCCTTTAAGTCGCTCGGCCAGGTCGTAGAGGGCGCACGAGAGGGCGCAGGCCACGTCCCAGGCCTTGAGCGGCTCCCCTCCCCTTATCCTGACCCTCTTGGTCGCCAGGGACAGCACGTCCTTGGAGAAGGGCCCCCTTGGGAAGGCCCCGAAGCCTATGGCTGATCCTGTCTCGTAGGCCTCCCTCACTATGTCCGCGGGCCTCTCCTCGACCTCAGCGTCCTCGCTCAGCAGTATGAGCCCCCTGTTGCCCAGGAACCCCCTTAGGTCCTTGGCCGCGGTCCATATCAGCGGCTCCCCCTCAGGCGGGGCCCTGCCGAGCCTGAGCACCTGGGCCATGAGGCCCTTGAAGCGGTCGTAGTTCTTCGGCAGCCTCACGCCTGGCGAGAACGCGATCACCCTGCCGTCCTGGAGGTGCACGAAGACCTCGGCAAGCCCCTCCCTCACCGGCGCCTTCTCGAGGAGGTTGAGGAGGCTCAGGTGCACTATGTCTGGCCTGCCCCTCCTCCACCAGGCCTCAAGCAACCTCATGGCCTTCCAGTGTATGCCAGCGTCAAGCAGCATCTCCCCTGGCCTCAGGCCATACCTCCTGGCTGTCCTCACGACCTGGGGGTGGCCCGCTATCTGCTCGGGGATAAGCTCAAGGGCGGCCTCAAGGAGGACCACTGTGACCTTGGCCATAAGCTCATCCTCAGCGATCGGTAGGCCTCTTCATCGGTGCTCTCGGAAACCCTGCCCCTGTCATCACTGGTTGCCAGAGGGGAGGAGAGGGTTTTCTGCGTTTCCACGGTACGTGAGCTCTAGCCCGACAGTCCTGGCGTCTGACGACCTCTACCTTTTAACGCCCTCAGGGGGACTGGTGTGCCGGGCAACATGTCAAAGGGGCAGTGGAGGTACCCAAGGGGCTACCTGAGGCTGGTCTCCACGGTCACAGCCTTCGCGGCCATCCTCACGCCCCTGGACAGCACCATAGTCAGCGTCTCCCTCCCAGCCATAGCGAGGGGGCTGAGGGCCTCCTACCTGGAGACCATATGGGTCCCCATGGGCTACCTGGTCTCGCTCTCCGCCTTCCTCCTCCTGTTCGGGAGGCTTGGCGACGTGAAGGGCAGGAGGAGGGTCTTCACGACCGGGTTCCTCGTGTTCACCGTGGCCACGGTCATGTGCGCCCTCTCAATGAGTGGAGCTGAGCTTGACGCCTGGAGGGTGGTCCAGGGCATGGGGGCGGCCATGATATTGGCCAACAGCGGCGCCATAATAACTGACGCCTACCCGCCCTGGGAGAGGGGCAAGGCCTTCGGCTACTGGACCCTTGCCGTCTACACGGGGACCACGGTGGGCCCCGTCCTGGGAGGGGCGATAACGACCCTGAGGGCCATAGCTGGGGTTCCGAGCTGGAGGTGGGTCTTCCTCGTGACCGTGCCCCTTGCCCTGACAGGCTACCTGCTCTCGCAGGCCTACCTCAAGGAGTCCGTGGGGCAGCCGGGCCAGCCCATTGATGCAACGGGCGGCGCCCTGGCCGCCGTGGGGGTAGCGGCCTCCCTCTTCGGCCTGACGGCGGCCTCCTTTGAGGGCTGGTCGCCCCCTTACCTGGCCCTCCTGGCCATAGGGGTCGCCCTCATAGCGGCGTTCGTTGCATGGGAGGCCAGGCTGGGCCCCCTGGCCCTCCTCGACGTGGGCCTCTTCAGGTCTGTCCAGTTCTCCATGGGCAACCTGGCGGCCCTCCTGAACTACGCCGGCTACTTCTTCGTCCCCTTCTTCCTCAGCTACTACATGATAGTGGTCCTGGGCATGAGGCCCATAGAGGCCAGCCTCGCCCTCCTATCGCTCTCCCTAGCAATGGTTGTCCTATCGCCCATAAGCGGCAGGCTGTCAGACAGGGTTGGCGCCAGGCCCCTCGCCACGGCCGGGATGCTGCTGATAGCCCTCGGCCTCCTGCTCCTCATACCGCTGGGCCTAAGGGCCACGCTGGCGGACGTGACCTGGAGGGCCCTCATAATCGGCGTGGGCATGGGCCTCTTCTCAAGCCCCAACTCGGCCTCGGTAATGGGCGCGGCCCCGAGGGAGAGGCTGGCAGTGGCCTCGGCCACGCTGAGCCTCATGAGGTTCTACGGCCAGTCCCTCAGCCTCGCCCTGGCCAGCTCCCTGGCTGCGACATACATACCCAGGCCCGTCCTGGTGAGCGTCTTCACCGGGCTGCCCGTGAGCGCCGCGGCCAGCGCCCTCGACTTCATCAGGGGAGTGAGGCTCGTCTACGAGGTCATGGTAATGCTAGTCATAGTGGGAGCCATAGCGTCAGCCATGAGGGGGCGTGAGAGTAGGGCCTAGGCCTTCAGGCGTTGGCCTGCAATGCGGCGACTTTATAACGTGCCCTAGGCCCAGCCGCCAGGGGTCGCTTGAGGTTCACCGTCAGGAGGGCCCTCGAGGGCGCAGGCCCCGAGGCCGCCTGGGCGGTCGTTAAGGACGTTGAGGACATGTCAAAGTATTGGCGCGGCCACAGGGAGGTCAGGGCGAGGAGGCTTGAGGACGGCTCCTGGGACCTAGCGATAAGGTTCGCCTTCCCGGGCCCCAACAACAGGGGGAGGGCAAGGGCGACGCTCGACGAGGCCGCTAGGACGCTGACCCTAAGCTACTATGAGGGGCCCGTAAAGGGTATGGTGAAGGTCTACGTGACCGAGGGCGAGATCGTGACCGAGTGGGACGTCAGCCTGGCCTGGTACCTCAGGCCGCTTGAGGCGTGGGTTAAACGGCACTTCATGAAGGGCGCCCAGCACGCGCTCGACAGGATAGTAGAGGCCGCCAGGGCTTCGACAGGCACGGGGCCGGCCCCTCTAAGGCCCTCGACTAGCTGACATGGCCTCGATGATACAAGAGGCGCGAGAGGCAACCTTGCCAAAGTTCATAAAATTGAAAATAAAACCCAAGCCTCTGTTGGTGGTTCCTTGCGTGGACCTGCTCCGCGAACGCTATGGCCCTGAAGAGCCTGGCGAACGTTCTTGAAGCCCTCCTTCTCCGCTATGTCTGCAAATATGAGGTACCTCATGTGGGCCATGGACTCGCCCCCATAGCTTGAGACAAGGGCGTCCTGGGTCATGGCAGGGTGGCCGCTCTCGCTCAAAGGAGGTCACTGGCCTGTACAGGGCTGCACAGCTATTAATGCGTTGTAGATCGCCAAGCGAGGCCTACCGCAAGGCCTTCGCTCCGCCCATGACGCCAGCTTCCTCAGCCCTTTGACCAGGCTCGTAGGCCTTAAGTATCACCCCTGCTACCTAGTATCAGGGGTGCTACCTACGCTCTTCTCAGTGGAGCCCAAGGAGTCTCTCCAGGACCTCTTCGACAGGGAGGACGAGGTGAGGAAGCTCAGGGAGGGCCTGTCGAGGGAGAGGCTTATCCTTGTCCTGGGCCTGAGGAGAATCGGCAAGTCAAGCCTAGTGCTCGCGACCCTGAGCTCAACGGGGCACCCCTTCGTCTACATTGACGTCAGGAGGGCCTACGACGAAGTCTCCAGGAGGGTGCCCGCCGAGAGGCTCTACGAGGAGCTCCGCTCCTCCCTGCTAAGGCTGAGCGTAAGGGAGAGGGTCCTCGAGGCCCTAAGGAGGATGGG
>JAKLZP010000006.1:0-66127 GCA_022015155.1 Acidilobus sp.
TCCGCCAACAGCTCCTCGGCCCTTCCCTTGCAGCCAAGGGTTGCGCAGGCCCTGCTGAGGACCCTCAGCACTGCTGAGGCCTCAGCTGAGGAGGCCCTTGAGACGAGCTTCCTGAAGGCCAGGCCAACCTCCTCACTTGGCCCCCTGGACAGGTGCTCGTAGAGGGCCCGGGCGTAGGCCTCCGTCAGCCTGACGACGTCCTTGGACGGCGGCTCCGCCAGCCGCCTCTGCGACCTCGCGGCCTTGTAGAGCTCATAAAGCACTATAGCGGCGGCGTTGCTCACGTTAAGGGCCGTGTACCTGGGCGACGCAGGTATTGTGCAGAGGAGGTCACAGAGGGACAGCTCCTCCCTGGTCAGGCCGACGCTCTCCCTCCCGAGGACCAGCGCGACCCTTCCCCTCCTGGCGGCCTCTGCGGCTGCCTCCTCGGGCGTCACGGCCGTCCTGAGTATGTCCCTCGCCGAGCTCTCGTCAGAGGTGCATATGGAGAGGTCCACGTCCTTAAGCGCCTCGGAGAGGGAGGGGTACACGGCCACCTCGAGGAGCCTTGAGGAGCCCCTCGCCGCCCACCTGAGGGACTCGGCTATGCTGGCCTGCGGGGAGACCAGGGCCAGCTCGTCAACCTCGAAGTTCTCCGCCAGCCTCGCCACGTAGCCTAGGTTTACTGGCCCCTCGGGGCCCACCATGACGAGCCTCAGCCACATCAGCCTCTCCCTAAAGCTCTATGTTGGCGTGCCTGTTCCTCATCTCGTCCTCCGTCACGTTAAGCTTTATCATCAGGTAGTAGATCACGCCGTCCAGGAGCAGCATGGCAGTGTCCTCGAACAGCGTTCCCAGAGGGGCGAGGGGCTCGTGAAGGCCAAGTATCTGCCTGGCAAAGTAGTCGTCCATCTTGCTGACCTTGGACCTGCCCGGAACCATCACGACAAGGTCTGCGAGCTGCCCAAGGGGGCTCTCGGGGTAGGTTGTTATGGCTATGACGTAGGCCCCCACCTTCTTGGCTGCGTCAGCGGCCTCGACTATGAGGCCCGTCCTGCCCGAGCCGGATATCGCGACTGCCACGTCGCCCCTTGATATGCTGGGGACTATGGTCTCGCCGAGCACGTATGAGTTGAAGCCAAGGTGCAGGAGCCGCATGGCGAATGCCTTGCCGACGAGGCCGCTCCTCCCTGCGCCCATTACGAGGACCTTCCCCTTCCTGTGATATAGGTCAACGAGGACCTCGGCCATACGATCGATCTGGCTCACGTTGATGAGCTGCGAGGCCTTGACGGCGAACTCCGCTATCTCTCTCATGGCCCTGAGGGCAGGATGCTCGGCCTCCAACTAGAGCTCCTATACTGGCCTTTGGGGACCCGAAACTTAAAGCTTACCCCGTTCTCATGATAGAAATTTTTCCCTCGCCCAGAACTATTATTAAGGCCCCGCCGGTCTCACGTTGTCCGAGACCCCTAAAGGGGGATGAAGATGAAGGACAAACGGTAAGGCGGGGCACATAAAAAGGGAGTTGCCTAGAGCATGTCGGAGGGCGCGAGAGTGAAGGGCAACGAGCGCCCAGAGCCGCCCCGTGGGCTTATAGAGATTGAGGGCCTTGCCATGAACGGGTTGCTCGAGTCCTTTGAGCTGAAGGACTGCAAGAAGCCCAAAGGGTATAAGTACATAGAGGCCAGGTCGAAGGGCGGTCGAACCCTTAGGACCGGCTGCATGAGTGACGAGGATGCGAGGAGGCAGGCAGCCGTGCTTAACCTATATATTCGCCAATGGAGCTCCCTTATCGTCCAGGGCGACGAGGGCCAGTGATGACTGGTATTACCGCTGATAGGTGAGGAGACTTGTCCCCCACTGAGGCCCCTCGCTGCGATGACGCGTCAGGAGGTCCCCCTGAGGTCGTCCTGGCCTCAAGGCTGATAAGGAGCATTAGGTCAGGGCTTGAGGCCTTCGTCCTCGACAAGAGGGAGGACAGCTATGACGCCCTGACGAGGGTCCTCAACGCGTCAGGGGTCAGGGGGCTCCTGCTGGTCAAGGACCTAGGCCCCTACGTAGTGGTTTACCTGGACAGGGGAGCCCTCGAAAGGAGGTGCATGTATGAGAGGTGTTCAATGGCGCAGAACCCCTATGAGAGGAAGCTGTGCGCTAGGAAGTGCGTAACGGAGTTGCTCCCTGAGGTAATTAACGAGGTCAGCAGGAGCCTGTGCGAGGCAGCGCGTTCAATAAGGTCATCCGTTAGCGGAGCCAGCTAAGGACTCTAGGCACTTGATCAGGACGCTCGGAGCGCCATCGGTCTTCTGCAGGTCGGTCAGGAGCTCACTTCCTAGGAGGTTAGCTATGGAAGGATCCTTGGCAATAACGCTCAATAGGTAGCTTCTCAGCGCCTCCCTTATTATGGAGCTCTTAGACAGACGACACAGCGACGAAAGCCTTTCCAGGGCGAGGAACTCCAGTGGGGATATCTTGGCGCTCACGGTTACAATCTTAGAGCCCTTTAGGTCTATGGTCATCAGCTCGTTGATAGCGTCGCTGATCTCTTTGTTTTCAAGCACCGTGAAGACCCGCCGCGCTTTGACATATGGGGTTAAATAAATCTAAACAGTCGTATGTGAGGCCTAAGACCTTATATCTCCAGCCTTAGGCCGCCCTGTGCCACAGCTCTGCCCAGATCCTTTCAAACATAAAGGCCCTGTTAGACAACGTCGCTACCTTTGAGAAGCCCATTGAAGTTAGACAGCTGTCCACGTCAAGTGCCGAGAGGGAGGACCTGACTATGACTACCCAGTTGCCAAGGTCCCCAGCTGCTCGACACAGGACCTCGTGGCCAGCCTCCTCAGACCACGCCATATCTAAGAGCCCCTCGCAGGCCTTGACCTCGTTAGCCCCTGCAGGAAGGTAAGGCGGGTTTAAGATAACCAGGTCCCAGCGGCCTCTCAGGCACCTTCCCCCATTACACTGCGCCACTAGCACGTCAGGCCCTACCGTGAGCCTTGTAGCCCTGGCCGCGTAGGGCGAGAGGTCAACAGCGGCTACCAGGGAGGGGTTGAAAAGGGCCCTCGCGACGGCCGCCAGGACGCCTGTCCCTGAGCCCAGGTCCAGCACGCTCTCGAACCTGTAGCCGAGGGCCTCAAGTCTCTCGAGCGCCTCCACGGCGATCCATGTGTCGTCAGAGGGCTCGTATACGCAGGGGTCGCAGGCGAACCTAACTGGACCCCTAGAGGTCAGGACCTCGCGCCAGCCCTCGCGGCAAGCCATTTCGACGCCTCCACCAGCTCGTCAGGCGTCAGGTCCCTGACCCTTCTATTATTGTTGGCCGCCAGCAGGGCTGGCCCTTCGTCTCCGATGCACCTCTTAGCTACCTTAGCTAACAGCCTGTTCTTCTGGGAGAAGAGGCACCTGGTCAGGCCCTCAAGGACCTCTCCTTCAGGCCCCCACTCTCTCCTCCTCTCCATGAGCACCAGGGCGGCGTTGACCTTCGGCCTGGGCCTGAACCACTCGGCGGGCATGTAGCCCTTAATTGTTGCTGTGAAGTAAGCCTGCGATATCACGCTCAGCCTGCCGTACTCCTCGCTTCCGGGCCTCGCGACTATCCTCTCGGCGACCTCCTTCTGGCACCCCAGGACTAACCACCTTACGTTATTGTTCCTGGCGGCCGCCGCTATCATTCTTCCTACCAGGTAAAATGGGGCATTTGAGAACACCACAGGGGTCCTCGCCGAGGCCACGAAGAGGGCCCCGTCACCTATCACCACGGAGGAGTTGAGGGGGAGCCTGGGGCTGAGCCTCTTGGCCAACGACTCGTCAATTTCAACGGCTATAAGCCTCCCTGCCAGTTCTGAGGCCCTTAACGTAAGCGCCCCTAGCCCTGGGCCGACCTCAAGGAAGTCGAGGCCCTTGAACCTCTCTAAAACCTCTGTGAACAGCTTCACTCCTCCTTCGTCAACGAGGAAGTGCTGGCCCAGCCTTCTTCGCCTGCTCACCTCTGATGCCCTGCAGGCCTCAGCATAGACAGGTAATCAAGGAAGGGGACGGAAGGGCTCTCGGGCTCAACGAAGAGGTTATATGTTGACTGGCCGCTGAGCTCCTCTACGATCTTGTCAGCAAGCACGTCAACTGGGTCGTCCTTGAGGAACTTCTTTATCTCGTCAAAGCTCTGGAAAGGCTTCCTCTCCCTCGCGTCAAGGATAGCCTTAAGGGTCTTCTTGCCGACCCCCCTCAGGAGCTCGATCGCGTGGAGCCTGATGTTAATAGGGGCTGCCTTATTGAAGAACTCGACGAACTCCTTCTCCCGTGACCTTACTATGATCTTGACGGCATCCTTGAGGTTCCTCTTGGCGAGCTCCGTCAGGTCAGAGAACTTCAGGGGGCTCTTAGGCGCCGCCAGCAGCTTAGGGGGCAGGCCCTTCGACTCTACTGCTTTGCTGAGCTCGGCTGGGGAGCCGAGCAGCTCCACCTCATCCCCTAGGGCTATCCTAAGCAGGTCAAGGATCCTCTGCTCAACGTGCTGAAGGGGCGTACAGGTCTTCTTGCCGGTCTCCTCAAGACATACGAGAGAGACCTCCAGCTTCCTGGTCCTCCTCCCGGTTGGGTCAAGCGGCTCCTCTATTGGCATCAGGGACTCCTTAACCACCGTTACCTCCTCTAGGGGCTCCACCCTCTGAAGAGGGATACCATCAAGCAGGGTGAACCTGTTAAGGCCTATCGCCTGGGCGACAGTCCTGCTTCTATGCCATCTATGGGGGTCGAGGTAATAGCCCCCCTCTATGTAGTCAAGCACTATGGCCCTTCTCTCGACAGCGGTGACGTCTATTGGCTCCCTCCTCGGGGGACCTCTACTCGTCATGTTAGCTCTCTCCTACCTTTTGAGACTTCTTCGCGGCCTAAATTTAGTAGTGCCTCCGCAGGGGGACCCTAACATCATCAGGCCAAGGCAGTAGTAAGACAGATAAATTCTCAAGAGGCATTGGTCCTAGAGCGCTCAAAATGAGCGAGCAGCGAAGCGGAAGGAGACGCATGGAGCTGCCGAAGAAGAAGGAGGACCTAGAGAAGATAGTGGAAGAGGTAGAGGAGAGGGAGCGTGAGCACTATCATGAACATGAGCACTATCATGAACACGTCCATGAGGAGATAGAGGACGTGGTCTCTGTTCTTGAGCTGCTGGTGGACTCCCTTAACGCTAACTACAAGTCATTAGAGTCTACGGTCAAGGTTCACTCCGATGAAATAGTGAGGCTCTACAAGGTCCTAGCCAAGATAGTTGAGGCCTGTGGGGCCTCTAGTGAGGAGGAGAAGGTCAAGGCCTTAAGGGAGGCTCTCTCAATAATATCCGCGAGCTGACTCAGAACGTTTTATAGCCTCTTGTCTATCACCGTGAACTCCCTGCTCTTGATCTTCATTATGCCATAGAAGAACCCAAGGCCCTCTATCAGCCAGAACGCCGGTATTGTAAATATGTAAATTAATTTCCTGGACTTAAGGGCCCCATAGGCGTAAACTCCCCAGTATACAATGCCTGTCATCAGGCCAATTATGAGAATCAGGACGGAGTTCGTCAAGGGCAAGAGGGCCCATAGAGCTATCAGGCCTAGGGTCCTCATAAATGACTTGACTAACGTCGCAACCCTCATGCTGACTGGGACCTTTGGCAGGCTCTCCAGTATGCCTGAGTGCCACCTCCCTCTCTGCTTAACGAGGTCCCTTAGGGAGTTAGGGCTTAGCACGCTGACCCTTGTCCTGCTCTGCCAGGTCCTCCCTCCCGCCCTGACGATCTTTGAGGCCAAGACGTAGTCCTCAACCTTACTTGGCTCATTGAAGGCGTCTATCTTCAGGAGGAAGTCCCCCCTGACCCCAAGGAGCTCACCGTGCATGCCGACAAGCGGCCTCTTAAGGAGTCCCGTGAAGAACCTAAAGAATGACAGGTCGTCGATGAGCCTAGCAAGGTCAATTATGTAGGCTAGGTGCGAACGGCCTCTCCTTGGCACCAGGACCGGGTTAAAGGCCACGTAACCCCTTTGCTCATAATAAGGTATTTCATAGAGGAAGTGGTCGTCCAGGACCAAGTTATCGTCATCAAGGAAGACATACCACGTATCAGGCCTTTTTGTGACATAGTTTTCAACAAAGTACCTCAGGGCCCTTCCCTTGCCAAAAAGGTCAGGGCGATATTTCCTGGGAACAACTACAAGTCTCACCCCGTTCAGTTTCTCGAGCTCCCGCTGAAGGGGCGCCCCTTCATCAATTACTAAGTAAATGGGCACTCCCAGGAACCTGTTGTGATGGAGTGTCGCAAACAGCGAATCTCTGACTTTCTCGTTGGCCACGGAGGGTATCACAAGGACCACGTTAGAGGCCCTCCTCGGAGACCTCTTGGTGTTATATGCGGCAACGGCGACAACTAAAACGAACAGGTAAATGCTTAGGATCGTCCAGTCAGTTATGGCAGCGGCCTCTGTATATCCGCTGTGCGGAAGTGCTAGGGTCTCTTGAAGGCCCGTCAGCTGTAATGGAATCTCGCCCAAGTAACCCCCCAGGTAGCTAGCGTTAGTGATATAATAAGCTGAAAGGCCTTAGGTTACTAAAGGGGCGAACGTCAGTCTTCACGTCCCCTTAGGCGTACTCCCTCCACGTATATCCGCACTTTGTACACCTGTAGAACCTTGTCGGGGGCTCATCGGCTGCCCTCGTCTGCATCATCCAGGCAAGGACCTCATCGTTGCCGCACCTTGGACATCTGACGCTCCCCTTCAGCACCTGGGCGGTAGGCGGCGGGGCCGTAGCGTCCACGACCACGATCTTCTCCTTAGGTGTGTGGAGGACCCTGTGGGTGTGACTCAGCTCATTCTTGGATTGAGGCTGTAGCTCCTCCCTGTAGCCACACTTAGGGCATTCGAGGTAAGCCTTGCCATTTATGACCCTTGGTCTCATCAGCGTCCCGCACCTTGGGCAGAACTTTGGCCTCTGGGCCAAGCCCTCTACACCTTTAGCTTCCATATGGTTTTTGTCACAGGTTAAATACCTTCTTAACGTATAGGAAGCTCACTTCAGCTCAAGGGAGGCCCTCCTCAGGGCGTCCTCAAGCTCCTTAATGTTGACGCCCGCCTTAAGCCTGCCTGAAGCTATGTTCCCATGTCCTCCTACGTCCTCTACTATACCCATCGTGTAAAGCTTCTCCATCAACTTTATGGCATTGCCCTGCGACCCCCTAACTATGAGTATCGAGGACCCGTCCTCCTTCGTGACAAGAAGGGCTGTAGTCATCTTAGTTATCTTGTAAATTGAGGAGGCCAGGGCCGAGGCGCCGCTCTTATTCCATTTACCCCTTGCGTCAACGAACTTGACAAAGCCCACGGTCCTGGCCTCCATGGCCAGCTCCCTCGCCACGTCCTTTATCTCAGCATCGCTCTCCCTGGACACCTGAAGGCCGTGAGTCACTATGTCCTCACCTTGACCTATAGGGGACTGCTCAAAGGGGAGGATGCTGGAGGCCCACCTGACGTACCTTCTCCATAGGTCTGGGTCCTTGCTCTGATTGGTGTTCTTAGATATAGATGCGGCGACCTTTATCATGCCCTCAGAGGGGCTTCTGTCCTTCTTGGCGAGCCAGCCGCTACCGCCCTCAAGGACGGCGACGCTTGCCACTAGCTCCTTCAGCCTTGGCGTGAGCCTGACCCCAATGCTCTCTAGGAAGGCCTTGACAAGGGACGACGTAGGGGACAGTCCAACGAACGCCTCAACATTGAACTTCTCCTCCAGATACGAGGCTTTGTCAAGCGTTGACTTGTGGTGATCAAAGTAGTAGATCTTAGGCTTACAAGGCCCTTTAAGTAACGTCTCAAGGCCCGTCTCAACGTCCTGAGTGAAAGGTATGTCAAGGATTATTACATAGTCCCAGCAGCCATTTGAAACTACAGAGCTGAACGTCCTGGGCCCCGCAGGCCTGAGCTCTATTGCGGCCTTGCCCTTCACAGGGAAGACGCCCAGCACCTCCTGGGCGTAAACTATCTCGGCAGACGCGACGACGCCATCTGCGTCCCAGTCGCCTACTATCAGCACCTTTGCCGCGTTGCCTTGCTGCATGGGATCCTTAGGCTCCTTCTTTATCACGAATCTAAGCCACTTAATAGTTTTTGTTAACATATGTCAAAGACTTCTGTCACAGACGGGCTTGAGCAGGTACACCTCCCCATCGCTGGCCCTGACGCTCACGACAAGCCCTTCGTCATACGCCATGGCAACGATGGCCGCTATAAGGGAGTCCACTTCGTCCTTTACCCTAGGCTTCTCATGTATAGCGATGCCGAGGGCTTCAGCCAAGTCGGCATAGCTACTACAACGGCTTGACTTGAGGGCTGACAGCGGGTGCGTCTCGATAACCTTGGCGCCGGCCTCTGAGAGCCTGGAGGAGATAACGAGGGCCCTCGTGTAGAGGGCCTTCATTGACGGCCAGGCGGCCGGCAACACCTTATACCCCATCCTAAGAAGGACCCTATCCACGTCTCTGTGCCATCCATGTCTAGGCTGGCTAAGGGGTGAGTCTATGGCCACTATTGAGGCGCCCTTCAGCGCGCTGAGGATCTCGTCGTCAGTCCTGTAGAGGCCTGTCGTGATGATGCCTGAGGCTATGACCGTGACTGCGCTGGCCCTATTGGGGCTCGCGGTGAGGTCAAGGCCCCCGTAGGGCCCGCTCAAGGCACCAGCCTCTCGGGGTCCCTCGGCAGTAGCCTGGCCTCCCTAATGTTCTCCAGTCCCAGGAACTGCTTCACTATCCTCTCTAGGCCCAGGCCGGCCCCTCCGTGAGGTGGTGCGCCGTGCTTGAAGAAGTTGAGGTAGAACTGGAACTTGCTGGGGTCCAGCCCCTTGTCTCTCAGGTTCTTCAGAAGGTGGTCGTACCTGTGCTCCCTCTGGCTTCCAGTAGCTATCTCAAGCCCTCTGAACAACAGGTCAAAGCCGTAGGTCCAGTCCTCATCCCCTTCCTTCCTCATAGTGTAGAACGGCCTGACCTTCCAGGGGTACTCCGTCACAAAGACGAAGTCGCTGTCGTACTCCTCGCGCGCGTAGTCGCCTAGGAGCCTCTCCGCCTGAGGGTCCAGGTCCTCGCCGGGCGGGAGCTCTTTCTTGTATCTCTCGCGGAGGATCTCGTAGGCCTGCCTCATGGTGATCCTTGGGACCCTACTGGGTACCCTGACTGAGAGGTCGAAGAACTCCCTAACAGCCCTCAGCTCCTCAGCTGTCTGGGCCTCAGAGGCGAGCCTCCTGAAGAACTCCTCAAGCTCGTTCATGACGTCCTCGGGGCCCTCTATGAAGCCCATCTCTATGTCGAGGCCGTGGAACTCAGTAAGGTGTTTCACAGTATGATGAGCCTCGGCCCTGAAAACGGGGCCTACCTCAAAGACCCTCTCAAGGCCTGCTATCACGGCCATCTGCTTATAGAACTGAGGGCTCTGGGCCAGGTAAGCCTCCTTTCCAAAGTATATGACTGGGAAGACCTCAGCTCCTCCCTCGGTACCCGCTGCGACTATTTTGGGCGTGAACACCTCAACAAAGCCCCTCCCCCTGAAGTGCTCCCTGAACATGTGGGCCACCCATGACTCAAAGACGAAGATCGCTGAGACCTTCCTGTTCCTCACGTCGAGCCATCTGTAGTCAAGCCTTACGTTGAGCTGGGCGTTCAGGCTTGTGGCGGGCTCAAGCGGTATCGGTTCGACAGGCTTAGATAGAAGCTGGACCTTAGTGGCGTGAAGTTCGTACTTGAACTTGCTCGGCCCCTCTGACAGCGTGCCCTCAAAGCAGGCCACGCTCTCCTTTACTAACTGATATGAGGCGTCTATGGCGTCCTGGGGCGTAAGCCCCTTCTTCACGACTACCTGCATCACGCCTGTCCTGTCTCTGACCAGGATGAACCTCACGCCCCCGAGGTCCCTTATGTTATCAACCCAGCCGCACAGCCTGACCTGGCTGCCAATTAGCTTGCTGGCTTCACTATAGATGTCAGCTATGAACCTGTCCTTAAGCAATGGAGGCCCCTGGCTCTGCTGGGGGCAGGACTTTTAAACGCTGGGCCCCATAGACTGGCGTTAAGTGTAGGTTTTTATAGTAGGACATAATGAAAAGATAGGGGACTGATAATGCCTTCCTCCAAGCTCATGAAGGTACCCGAAGCTGTTGAGCTGGTTGAGGACGGCGACGAGCTGACCATAAGCGGCATGACGTTCTTTAGGAACCCCATGATGTTCATAGCGGCGCTCCTGAAGGAGGGCCGCAAGGGGCTTTCCTTTGTCGACAGGGAGCCCGGCTTCGGGCTTGACGTCTTAGTGGCAGGGGGTGCCTTGTCAAGGGTCAGGGCTGCCATGGCTACATTTGAGCACTACGGTCTCTCGCCGAGCGTCAGAAGGGCCGCCGAGAAGGGCGAGGTGGAGTACATAGAGGACACCTGCGGGGCCATCATAGCTGGCCTGAGGGCCGGGGCGCAGGGGGTTCCCTTCATGCCCGTGAGGGGAATAATAGGGTCTGACCTGCTGCCACTTCATGAGAAGCGGGGCGACTGGAAGGTAATAAAGGACCCATTTAGCGGCGAGGACATAGTTGTCGTTAAGGCCATAGAGCCTGACGTCGCGGTCATACACGTCCAGGTCAGCGACGAGTACGGCAACGCGCTGAT
Source organism: Acidilobus sp. (assembly GCA_022015155.1). Lineage (GTDB taxonomy): Archaea > Thermoproteota > Thermoprotei_A > Sulfolobales > Acidilobaceae > Acidilobus. Next base: position 10,646 of record JAKLZP010000006.1, read on the forward strand.
AAGGGGGCCAAGATATGAGGATGAGCTTAAGATAAGGGCCTCAAAAAAGGTCATAATCACCGCAGAGAAGGTGGTCCCCAGTGACGTTATGAGGGAGATAGCGAAGAACGAGGGCGTGACCTTATCAGCGTCATCTGTTCACGTGACGGCCGTCGTTGAGGCCCCTGGAGGCGCCTGGCCAACGGGCGTCTACGGGCTTTACGAGCCTGACTACGCAGCCATAAAGGAGTACTACGAGGTGGCCAAGGCAGGGAGGGCCTATGAGTGGATAGCCTCAAGGCTCCTGACGAGGTGGCCTTTATGACGTCATCAAGGCCCACCGACCTGATGATAAAGTGCATGGCGTCATTCGTTGAAGACGGTGACTACGTCTATCACGGCCTTGATAGCGCCCTCCCCCTGTTGGCCATGGCCTATGCAGCAAGGTACCTGAGGAGGGACTTCACGTGGCATAGCGTCGCTGAGCCCTTCATGCCTGACCCGTCAAGGGTCGTCCTCAGGCCGTCAACAGGCGACCCCTCCCTAGAGCCTGAGCCCCTTGGCTTCCTGACGACCATAGACGCCTTTGACGTAGCGGCGAAGGGCCGTATGGACCTCATGTTCTTTGGGGCGGCCCAGGTTGACGAGGAGGGCAACATAAACCTAACTGCTATAGGCAGCTACGAGAGGCCTAAGGTAAAACTTCCAGGCGGCGCCGCAGCGGCCTACCTGTTCCCGCTGGTGAGGAAAATAGTCGTGTGGGCGAGGCACGAGAGGAGGGTCCTAGTGCCAAGGGTCGACTTCGTCACGGGCAGCGGCAGGGCGAGAATAGAGAGGGGGCTTAAGCACTACCTATGCACCAACAGGGCGCTCATAGAGTTCACCAGGGAAGGGCCAGTCCTCAGGGCCGTCCTATCGGGCTTCACGATAGATGACGTTCTGCAGGGCTCATCAATGAGGATCATCGTGCCAGGCCACGTGGACACCATAACCCCCTTGTCTGATGAGGAGCTCAGGGTTATAGAGCAGGCGGACCCCGAGGGGCTCAGGTACGAGGAGGGCTACGGCTAGGCGTAAAGGCGACCTCGAAGGAGAACTCTCTGGTCTCGTCTGGCCTAATTATTACAAGGCCTAGGCCGTTATGGAAGGCGTCAGGTGCCCCGCTCATGGGCTCCACCGCGACAGCTCCCTTGACCCCAGTGTAGACCTGGAAGAACTTCATGTTATCACTCTTGATTGACGTGACCCCAAGCTCGCTCTTGAGCTCAACGTGACCGCTCTGTATAAGGAAGCAGTCATCGTATTCGCCGTCCTCGCCGAAGGAGTAGGGCAGGAGCCTGCCCGTTGGTATTTTGTTCTCACTTTCGCAGCGAAGGGCTGCCCCCTCAGGGATTAGCCTCCATCGTCCAACCACTGCGAAGTATGGATGCCAACCCACGACGAGGGGGGCGTTTCTCTTGCCGACGTTTGTGAAAGCGGCCGTAGCCCTAAGTGAGCCCATGACCTCATACTTGACCTTAACCAGGAGTTCGGTGGGGTACCCCCCGTGCCTTAATGTGGTCCTGAGGACTACGCGTCTCTCGTCCATGTCCTCGACCTCAAAGGGCTCTGTCAGGAGGAGCCCATGGATGGCGTGTCCCTCGCTGTTCCTTGGCAGCTCATACCTGACGCTCTCGAACTCATAGGAAGCTCCCTTGACCCTGTTTGCGTAGGGCGCAAGGAATGCCATTCCTGCCCTTGTTGGCCTTGAGGGGTCCCCTTTGATTACCCATTCAACGCCCGTGACGTCATAGACGGCAGCAACGTAAGCGCCCACTTCATACACCTCAACGATGAGGTTTCCGTCAGACAGGGCTATCAAGCTGGGTCAAGGTTTTTACCCTGGCAGAGAATAAAAGCAGGGCGATGAGGAAAACTTACCCGTCTTAGCCTTGGTGCTGAGGGGACAGGGTTTCCGAGCCCTCCTTTAGGGCTATAGCCTTCCTCCTGAGTAAGGTTGCGGGTTGAAGCCGGCAAGGATACTGATAGTTGACGGCTATAACGACGAGCCTGGGGGCCTCGGGGTCCCTCCCTACATTGACGTATATCCACGCTACATAGCTGGGGCCGCCTGGGCTGCGAGAAAGGACGTCACAGTTCATTACGTCACTGTCGACGAGTACAGGTCAAGTCCGCTGTGGCTAATGAGGAGCACGACCTATGACGTCGTGGTCTTCATAGCAGGCGTCGTAGTCCCAGGTAAGTACATAGGGGGCAGGCCGGCAGAGGCCCCCGAGCTGGCCCGGTGGGCCTCAGCTATAGAGGGCCCCCTCAAGGTGTTGGTGGGCCCAGCTGCCAGGTGGGGCATGGGCCCCCTTGGCGGCACGAGCGGCTTCCCTCCGTCGTTCTTCAAGGGGAGGGGCTTTGACGTACTAGTCACCGGCGACCCAGAGGAGTACGTCTATGAGCTGGTCCTTGAGGGCGAGGAGAGGGCTGACCCAAGGAAGGTGAGAGAGGACTACACGAAGGTTGACAGGTTTGCGGTGCTAGGGGCCAGGATAGTGCGATATCATCCTAACTACGGGAAGAACCTGATAGCTGAGATCGAGACCTATAGAGGGTGTGCTAGGTGGATCACAGGCGGCTGCTCGTTCTGTGTGGAGCCCCTGAGGGGAAGGCCTATACAGAGGGACCCGGCCTCCATAGCCCGCGAGGTGGAGGCCCTTTTCAATAATGGAGTCAGGAACTTCAGGCTTGGAAGGCAGGCTGACATACTTGTTTACGGCTCACCTGACCTGGGCCTTGAGGAGTGGCCGAGGCCTAACGCTGAGGCGCTGGAGAAGCTCTTCATGGGAATAAGGTCAGCGGCCCCTACGCTTGAGGTGCTTCACATAGATAACGTGAACCCGGGCACGATAGCAAGGTACCCTGCGGAGTCCGAGAAGGCGCTAAAGGTGATAGTGAACTACCACACGCCTGGCGACGTGGCGGCGTTAGGCATAGAGACCGTGGACCCCAAGGTCGTCAAGGTGAACAACCTCAAGGTGACGTCGGAGGAGGCGCTGAGGGCTATTGAGATAATTAACAAGGTCGGGGCCTCGCGGGGCTATAACGGCATGCCGGAGCTCCTCCCAGGCATTAACTTTATCTTGGGCCTGCCCGGTGAGACCGCTGAGACCTATCGGTTGAACAGGGGGTTCCTTGAGGAGATACTTAGGAGGAACCTCATGGTGAGGAGGGTTAACGTGAGGAAGCTCCTGGCCCTTGAGTCCACGAGGGTCTTCAGGATGGACTGGGGAATAAAGAAGAGGCATGAAGGACACGCCAAGGCCTTTATGCACTTCGTGCGTCAGGTCTTTGACGTCAAGATGCTACAGAGGATAGCGCCTTCGGGGACCGTTCTCAGGGGCCTGTGGGTTGAGGAGTGCAGCGGGGGCCTCTGCTACGCGAGGCAGGTCGGAAGCTACCCCCTCATGGTGGTCCTAAAGGGGCCGCTACCAAGGCTTCAGTACCTGCCAGAGGTAAGGGTCACAGGCGTTCACTCCTCAAGGTCGTTAAGAGGGGAGGTAATAGGGGAGGTCCCCATAGGCGCCTAAGGTAACTTATATTAAGTCTAATTAGTCTATATAGGTAGGGCCTTGACTTGTCAAGCCATAACGATAAAATGCCGCTGCTGGTCAAGCGAAGGGTTCAGGTGACGGGAGGCTCTACCTACATAATTTCAATACCAAAGGAGTGGGCTAAGCTCCTTAAAATCGACAAGGGGTCAGAGGTTGTCCTGGAGCTCTCAAAGGAGGGTTGGATAAGGATAACCTCAGCTGCCACGGGCAGGAGAGGGCAGAGGGCCATTGATATAGAGTTAAACGACGGCCTAAGCGAGGCCGCCCTCCTGATGCAGATAATAGCGGCCTACCTGGCGGGCTATGACGTAATTAGGGTCAGGTTCAGTCCCTTGCTGTCAGAGGTAGCGGAGAGGGTTGTAAGCCAGGTCAGGTCTAAGGTGCTAGGTCTTGAGCTCCTTGAGGAGTCTGGCGAGCAGATGACGCTAAGGAACGTGGTGGACCTAACGTCAATGACTGTAGAGTCTGTCATCGACGACTTAGTCAGAGTGGTGGGCGGCATGATTAAGGAGGTCGCAGATGTTGTGAGCGGGCTGAAGGGCCCTGAGGTATTAGAGGGGGTTACAAGAAGGGATGACATAGTTGATAAGCTTTACCTTTACATATTCAAGCAGCTCAACCTAGCGCTCCAGGGCCTGATGAGCCCTGGGGAGCTCGGGATGAAGGGCCTCGCGGAGGTCATAGGCCTGTACACAATGGTTAAGAGCCTTGAGAGGATAGCTGACCAGGTGGTCTCTATAGCTCAGGGCCTCTCCCTGTCGCTGGGGGAGATGAACCCGGAGCTCAGGGACCTCTTCAAGGAGGTCAGCGAGTCTGTCGGCAGGGTTCTCGGCCTGGTCAGAAGCCGCAACAGAGCCGCGATACTGACGTCCTATGAGGAGCTTCACTTGCTAGCCGTTAAGCTCTCTAACTACACCAAGGCGAGGTCAGTTGCCTGTGAAGGAGCATGCTATTTAGTGATGGATGGGCTGAAGAGGATAGTGGCCCAGGGCATCGACTTGCTTGAGGCCCTGATGGGCCTTGAGTTCCTTAAGCAGCTGGAGACGCAAGGGTAGCCTGCATACGCTTATAAGCTGGACCTTTAGACCTTCCTTCGGCAAGGGAGGGCAGAGGCCTTGGGGAACAGGTAGGGCCTTGCACGGGTGAGGAGCTCGAGCAGCTCCTGCGGCTCGTAAGGCTCTCCAGGTTGTCCTTCTCTGATGAGGAGCTCTCAAGGCTCTGCGTAGAGGTCAGGAGCGTCAGGCAACTGCTATCGAGGGTCTCCAAGTTTAAGGACGCCTCCATTCAGCCCCTTTACAACGTGTGGGACGAAACCCTTGACCCTCCTCACAGGGTTGACGAGGGTGACAGAGGGGTCTCCCTGTCATGGCTGCCCGAGGACAGGGTAAGCGAGGGAAGGGTGAGAGTACCTTGGCGCGGGGGCTAGCTAGGCAGGCCATCGAGACGCTGAGGCTCATAAGCGAGGGCTCCCTGACGCCAACAGAGCACGTAAGCGAGGTGCTTGAAGTAATTAGGGACCGCGAGCCCCAGGTGAGGGCCTACATAACCTTAAGGTCGCCAGAAAGGCTTGAGGCTGAGGCAAAGGAAGTTGAGAGGAGGCTGAGGCAGGGCGAGAGGCTCAGGCTTGCAGGGCTGCTGGTTGCCGTTAAGGACAACATATCGACCTCATTCATGCCTACGACAGCAGGCTCGAGGATCCTTAGCGGCTACGTCCCACCTTACAACGCCACCGTGGTCGAGAGGGTCATCAGGGAGGGAGGCATAGTGATTGGGAAGACCAATATGGACGAGTTCGCCATGGGGAGCACGACAGAGCTCAGCGCCTACTGGCCTACGAGGAACCCGTGGGATCTCACTAGGGTCCCAGGGGGCAGCAGCGGGGGCTCAGCGGCGGCGTTGGCATACGGAGGGGCTGACCTGGCGCTCGGGAGCGACACAGGGGGCTCCGTGAGGCTCCCGGCAGCCTACACCGCCACCGTGGGCCTCAAGCCTACTTATGGCCTAGTCAGCCGCTACGGCCTGATACCCTACGCGAACAGCCTGGAGCAGATAAGCCCTATGGCCCGCTCTGTGGAGGACCTGGCCCTGCTACTTGACGTTATAAGCGGTCATGACGCCCGGGACGCCACTAGCCTAAACGTGAAGCCTGACGGCATTTACCCTCCTCCAGAGCCCGACCCGCGCAGGTTCAGGGTCTGCCTCCTAAGGGAGATGTTAGAGGGCTCCGAGGATCCCATAAGGGACGCAATAGAGAGGACCCTCGACAGGCTGAGCTCGCAGGGGGTCGAAGTAGACTATGACGTATCAATCCCGTCGCTCTCGGAGGCGCTTCCCATCTACTACACCATAGCCCTGGCCGAGGCTGCGAGCAACCTGGCCAGGTATGACGGCAAGCTTTACCCGTTCATGGTGGGCGGGCCAACGTACACGGAGACGGCGTCAAGGACCAGGGCCCAGGGCTTCGGGTGGGAGGTAAAGAGAAGGATAGTGCTTGGCGTCATGGCCCTGAGCGAGGGCTACAGGGACGAGTATTACTTGGCGGCTGCAAAGGGCAGGAGGATAATAAGGGACGAGATACTTAAGCTCACTTCAAGGTGCTTTATAGCTGGCTCGGTGAGCCCCGTCCTGCCCCCAAGGCTTGGCGAGAGGATCACGGACCCCCTGAAGCTCTATGCCCTTGACATCTATACCGTGGTGGCTAACCTGGCAGGGGTGCCCTCGCTAGCGCTCCCTGTAGGGTTCCACGGAGGGCTACCAATAGGCATGCAGGTCATGGGACCCCCTCTCAGCGAGCCCCAGCTGCTCTCGCTTGGCCTTCTCATTGAGGAGGTCACAGGCCTCAGGGGGCTGGTAGCGCCGTGACCAAGTTCAAGATAGGCCTAGAGATCCACGTCCAGCTGACCGAGGCCGGCACGAAGCTGTTCTGCGACTGCAAGTCAAACTACAGGGGCATGAGGCCTAACACCAACGTGTGCCCTGTCTGCCTGGGCCTTCCCGGCGCATTGCCCGTGCCTAAGAGGCGTCCCCTCGTGCTGGCCACGGCGGCAGCGCTCGTGATGGACTGTGAGGTGCCAGATTTTCTGGTGTTCACAAGAAAGCACTACTTCTACCCTGACCTGCCGAAGAACTACCAGATAACCCAGTACCAGGGCGGAGGCGGGGCCCCCATATGCCTCGGGGGCAGGCTTAGGTACTACGTGCCTGACGCGGATGAGTGGAGGGAGGTGAGGATAAGGAGGATCAACATAGAGGAGGACCCCGGCAGGACAGAGTACGAGGGTAGCATATATTCAAGCGAGTACGCCTATGTTGACTACAACAGGAGCGGCGTCCCTCTGATAGAGGTCGTGACGGAGCCCGAGGTCAGGGGGCCAAGGGACGCCAGGAGGCTTGTCGAATACCTTCTCCTCACGCTGTACTACATAGGGGCCACAGACCCAAGGCTTGAGGGTTCCTTCAGGGTTGACGCAAACATAAGCGTGGCGGGGGGTGAGAGGGTCGAGGTGAAGAACATAGGCAGCACCCTTGACCTAGAGAAGGCGCTCTCCTACGAGGCCTTCAGGCAGGAGAAGCTGATATCGCAGGGAGGTGAGGTGAGGAGGGAGACGAGGGGCTGGGACCCCGTGAGGAAGGTAACGAAGCCCCTTAGGGGTAAGGAGACGGAGGAGGAGTACCTGTACTTCCCAGACCCCGACATACCTCCAGTGCCCACGAAGCCCCTCGTCAGGGAGGCCTTGCCCTTGACGCTTCTGACCCCAGACAAGCAGATGGCGAAGGTTGAGGGCTATGGGGTGTCGAGGAGGACCGCGTGGTCCCTCGTCACTGTGAGGCCTGCCCTAACGCTCTTCCTCAGCTCCGTGTCAGAGGGCGCAGAGCCGCAGATCGCTGCCCGCATGCTAGCGATTGACTTGAAGGGGCTCCTGAGGAAGCTCGGCAAGGATGTCCATTCATGGAGCTCATGGCCGTCACCCTCCACAATAAGGGTTATCTCAGAAATGGTCAAGGAGGGCGTCTACACCTATGACGAAGTTAAGTACAACATCTTGCCTAGGCTCGCGGAGGACCCTAACACGAACATTAATGTAATTATGCCGAGAAGGGCCTCAAACATTGAGGAGACGATTTCAGCAGTCCTCTCACGCGAGAAGAAGGCGGTGGCCGACTTCCTTAGCGGCAAGGAGAAGGCACTGGACTACCTGGTTGGAGCTGTCCTCAAGGCCAGAAGGGGTGAGGCCGTGGACCCAAAGAGCGTGAGGGAGCTAATACTTAAGGTCCTTGCCTCTATGACAGGCGATCCTTCGAATCAGTTAAAAAGCTCCTAGCTAAGCTGGCCTGGGCAAGAAGCTTGGCCCAAGAACTAAGCTCAGGAGGCTTTGTGCTGCCTGACTACTCGTCAGAGCGCTCGCTCTACGCCATCTCGTGCGGGCTCGCCTCGTTCTTCGGCGTCAAGAGGTCCTGCATAGGACGTCAGTTCCCGGTAAGCGGCAGGAGGCTCGTCTTCATATACCTGGACGCCCTTGGGTGGGACCTCTTTCAGGAGGCCAAGGCAGAGGTAGGAGGCCTCGTAGAGAGGGGTGTGACGGTCTTTCCCTCAACGACTTCGACCGCGCTCTCAACGCTTATGAGCGCTCAGACGCCAGGCGAGCACGGCCTCCTGGGCTACATGATTTACAACAAGGTGTTAGGGGGCGTCATAAATGGCATAAAGTACTCCTACATGGGCGAGGCCGGCTCAGGCACCATCCTGAGGAGGCTCACGCAGGCCTTCCCTGTAAGGCCCTGGCTCGCTGAGACGGAGGCTAAGGTCCTCGCGCTTATGTCATCAGATGCCGCAAGCGGCGAGCTTACTAGGGCCTACATGATGGACAGGCCGGCCCAGAACCTTACCACAATTAGGTCCCACGCCACGCCTTACGAGCTTGTGGCCTCACTTGTCCAAGCCCTGCAGGGCGACCCCTATGACATGATCTACGTATACTATAACAACCCTGATCACTTAGGTCATGTCTACGGGCTGACAGGCAGTTACAGGGAGATAGCGATAGCTGAGCTCAGGACCCTGCTGAGCTATATAAATGACCTTGCCATGAGGTACAGGGAGAAGTACTCCTTCCTGTTAACGTCGGATCACGGCCAGGTCACAATTTCAAAGGTATACCTCTTTAATGAAGACCAGGAGCTGCTCTCGTTGCTTGAGGTCCCGCCTTACGGCGATTCCAGGGCTGTCTGGTTCAGGTCAAGAAGCGACGTGAGGCAGCTGCTCAAGGAGAGGTATCACATGATAGTGATGGATAAGGCTGAGGTGGAGGCGACAGGCCTGCTTGGGAGGGTGGATCAGTTCGTGAGGGATAACGTCATGGGTGACTACCTCGGCGTGGCCCCAGACCCTTTAACTAAATACCATTACGCCTACAGGGAGGACGATCCGTCACTGAAGCTGCGCGGGCACCACAGCGGGCTGACGCCTCAGGAGATGCTCATACCCATAGTCTACTGGGAGTAGGGGCCCGCTGCTTTTTAAGGTCCTAACGTTGACCATGAGAGACCGAGGGTCAACACTTGATAACGATAACTAACGCAAGCTCGGCTTCCTTAGCAAATAATCTGCACGTACCCCAAGTTCAGTACCTCCTGTTGGCTATCGCGGTAGGCGCGGTAGTGGGCCTGGTCAACGAGTACAGGAAGATAACGGGGGCCAGGATCTTCCTCGGCCTCAGGACGTCAATATTCACATCAATGTTGGGCTTCGTCTTTGCGGTCCTGTATGAGCTAGGGGGAGGCTACCTAGCGTTTGTAACGGCGTTCATAGTTATAACAATCATAGCGGCGACCATCTATGTAGAGAGGGCCAGGGTCCTCAAGAGCCTAGGCGCCACCACGTACATCAGCATGCTCCTGGTGTTCGCCTCGGGCATGTTGGTGGGGCTCGGCCTATACCTCTATGGCATCGTTATATCTGTGATCGTGGCCGTGCTCAGCTTCTACAAGACGCAGCTCCTCAACGCAATATCGAGGATAAGGCGCGAGGAGCTCTTAGCCCTGCTCAACCTGCTGCTCATATCGGCCGTGATCCTGCCGCTCCTGCCTGACAGGTTCATAGGGCCCTACGATTTCTTTAACCCGTTCGAGTTCTGGCTCACCGTCGTTATAGTCTCACTGATATTCTTTGCCCAGTACGTGGCCCTGAGGGTCTCGAGAAGGGGTCTGTTAGCCTTTACTATAATTGGAGGGCTGATCTCAAGCATGACGGTCACCCTGAGCATAATAGACCTAAGCAACAGGAGCGGTGAGGAGCATCAGAGGCCCTTGGCCATAAACGTCCTACTGTCGAACGTGCCCCTCGCCCTAGTTCAGGTCGGGGCAGCCCTCTACATAACGGCTGGGTCGGCGGCCCCGCTGGCCTACCTCTGGCTCTCCCTGACCATGATCACGCTCTCCTTGGCAGTACTTGCAGTAATAGAGAGGGAAAGGGTCAGTCCAGTAGGGCTTGAGCCTCCCTCAACGCCTTTGCCCTTCCGCAGGATCCTGGAGTTCGCAACGCTTCTCTTCTTGATAACGGCCATTGCTAAGGTTGTAAGCGTGACAGCCCCCTCATACCTGCCCCTCACGATAGGGGTCGGCGCCCTTGGCAACGCGTTAAGCACTGTCATAGCGGTTGGCATGCTCTATGCCAGGCACCTGATAAGTGCGCAGGCCGCCGGCCAGCTGTCGGCGCTGTCGCTTGCCGTGGGCATTATAGAGAAGGCCCCTCTCTCATTAATGTCAAGAAGCAGCGAGTTCCGGAAGATAGTCAGCGTCGGCTCACTAGTATTAGCTGTTGCCGTTATCTTACTCACTGTAGTCCCGCTTTAGGTCCGGCGCCCCTTTTGGTCGACCGGTCAGGGGAGAGGATCTCATAGGTAATAATAACGAACAGCAGATAGGGCGTTAGGGTCCTCAGCAACCTTACTTGAAGATAAAGGTTTCGCAGCAACTAGGGTACCAGGGAGCGAGCGTGACGCAGGAGAATCGTAAGCCTAAGGACATAACTGAGCTGCCAGGAGTCGGCCCGACTACGGCGGAGAAGCTTGTAGAGAGCGGCTTCTCGACAATAGAGGCCATAGCGGTGGCGACGCCCCAGGAGATAGCCCAGGCGGCAGGCATACCGTTGCAGACGGCCCAGAAGATAGTTGAGGCCGCCAGGCAGGCCCTTGACATACGGTTCAAGACAGCCCTTGAGCTTAAGAAGGAGAGGATGAGCATAAGGAAGATAACAACGGGAAGCAAGGCCCTAGACGACCTCCTGGGCGGAGGGGTGGAGACAAAGCAGATCACCGAGTTCTTCGGCGAGTACGGCACCGGCAAGACCCAGCTGTGTCACCAGCTGGCCGTCAACGTGCAGTTGCCTGAGGACAAGGGAGGGCTGGGCGCTAAGGCCGTCTACATAGACACCGAGGGCACGTTCAGGTGGGAGAGGATAGACCAGATGGCGAGGGGGCTCGGGCTCGACCCAGACAAGGTCATGGATAACATCTACTGGATAAGGGCCATCAACAGCCACCACCAGATGGCCATAGTGGACTCCCTCTTTGACCTGCTCAGCAAGGACAACGTTAAGCTTGTGGCCATAGACTCCCTGACGAGCCACTTCAGGGCCGAGTTCCCAGGGAGGGAGAACCTGGCTGCCAGGCAGCAGCTTCTGAACAGGCACCTGCACCAGCTCATGAGGCTAGCTGAGGTCTATGACGTGGCCGTGGTTGTGACGAACCAGGTGATGTCAAGGCCTGACGTGTTCTACGGTGACCCCACGGCGGCCGTAGGAGGTAACGTTGTCGCTCACGCCCCAGGGATAAGGGTTCAGCTCAAGAAGAGCAGGGGCAACAAGAGGATAGCCAGGATCGTTGACGCGCCCCACCTGCCTGAGGGGGAGACCGTATTCGCTATAACTGAGTACGGTATAAGGGACGCAGAGGAGGAGTAATGGGGTCTCAGGGCTGGGTCCTCGCCCTCCCCTGGCTTGTAGCTGTGGCTATGACCATATGGCCAACAGTACTCGATATAAAGTACAGGGAGGTGCCGGAGCACTTCTGGGTCATAGGGTCAAAGCTCGGGCTCGCCGTCTCCCTCGTGACCTACCTTAAACTTTACCCGCCACGGCCCCTGGCAGTCTACTACGGCCTGAGCCTCCTAGGGGCTGGTGTGGTAGGCCTCGCCTCACTCCTTGGCCTCATGGGCCCGGGGGACTTCTGGGCCGCTTTAGCGCTGTCGTTAACGTTGCCCGCGCCCTTGCCGGGCTCCCTCGTTATTCCACCAATATACATAGTGCTGCTCACGGCCTCCCTCGCCGAGCTTGCGTCGAGGGCTATAATATCGTATAGGGTCTGCGGATCGCTGAGCTGTCTTGACGGGGCAGTGGTGCCCTGCGGCCTGCTGCTGAGGAAGCTGAAGTGGTGGTTCCCAGTCACGTCAAGGGCTGTCTCAGACGTGCCCAGTGAGGCAGTCATAAGGGCGTGCCCTAATGCCAACGGTCAAGTTAAGGCGAGGCCGGGGCTCCCCTATGTCGCATTTATTCTACTCGCCTTACCTGTGTCGCTGGCCGTAGAGGCCCTCGCGAGGGTGCCCTGAATGGACTGGCCAAGGCCGTGGTACTCGATACTGTGGGCCCCATGGAGGATGAGCTATATCACAAACGTTGTTGAGAAGAGGGAAGGGGGCTGCTTTCTCTGCGAGTCGCCCAAGATGGGCGACGACAGGAAGGCGCTGATAGTTTACCGCGGGAGGCAGGCATTCATTATACTTAACAGGTACCCATATAACACCGGCCACCTCATGGTAGCGCCCTATAGGCACGTGTCAAGCCTTGAAGACCTGACGGACGAAGAGCTCCTTGAGATGATAAGGCTTGTGAAGGCCTCAATGGAGGCCCTGAGGCAGGCCTACAGGCCAGAGGGCTTCAACATAGGCGTAAACATAGGCGACGTGGCCGGCGCTGGGGTCCCAGGGCACGTCCACATACACGTAGTGCCGAGGTGGAAAGGGGACGCGAACTACATAACTGTGATAGGCGGGACCAAGGTCATTTCACAGGCGCTTGAGGAGACTTATGACTTACTTAGGCCAAAGCTTGAGGAGGCCGCGAGGAAGTATGGGCTCGGTTAGCCAGAGGCTAATACTTATAGCCCACAGCGACCTCGATGGCGAGGCCTCCGCAGCGGCCTACCTTAGGATAGCCTCAGCGGACCTGGCGGGCTCGTTAGTTTTCTTCGCGGAGCCCTATAACCTTCATGAGACAATGGAGGAGGTAAGGGGCGCGGCCTCTAAGGGCGATAAAGTAGTCATAATGGACATAGGCTTCAACAACGACTCAACCCCGAAGGCGTTGTCCATACTGTCAGAGCTCGTGAGTAGGGGCGTAGCCGTGGAGTGGTACGACCACCATGTTTGGGACGAGAAAGAGGTCGAGCTGGTGACTAAGAGCGGGGTGAAGCTCTTCGTTGACAGAAGCACGTGTGGGGCTGGCGTCGTTGTCCGCTATGCTTCAAAGGTCTATGGAGTCCAACCTGATGACTTCCTCTTAAGGCTTGAGAGCGCTGTGTGCTCAGCTGACCTGTGGACTTGGCAGGACCCCCTTGCTCCAAAGCTGGTCAGGGCCGCGAACAGCATGGCTGAGCCCACGAGACAGCCCTGGAGGCTGAGGCTAATAGAGAAGCTCCGCTCAGGCGTCCTATGGGACGAGGAGCTTGAGAGCAGGCTTAAGACATACCTTGCGGCCGAACTAAGGAACTCTGCTGGCGACCTGTCCACGATGAGCGTCTTCGAGAAGGGGGGCTGTAGGGTCGCTGCCGTATTAAGGCGGCTTGAACCCCCGACGGATAGCATAATTGGCTCCATGGTTACGTCAAGGTCCAACGCCAACGTGTCTGTCATGATTAAGAGGAGGGGCTTCGGAAGGGTTTCGCTCTCGCTGAGGAGCAGAGGATCGGCGAACGTCCAGGTCATAGCTAAAAGCCTTGGAGGCGGGGGCCATCCGAAGGCCTCTGGAGCCTCGCTGAGGGTGAACGCGCTCATCTACCTGCTGAGCTACCTGGCACCAAGGCTTTTGACTGGGTACGTTTCAAGAAAGGTCGCAGAGATTGCCATAAGGCTTGGCGCCTGTAAGGGAGGCCAAGGCGTTGGTCCTGAGGAGATTTACACTTACTGAGGTTGTTTAGAGGCCTCCTCTTGGGGTTTGGAGGCTTCCCCTTCGGGCTTAGCTTCCTGCTGAGGCTGTTGAGCTGCTTGCTGGGCCTGGGCGGGCTTCTCTTCAGCCTTCTTCTTGGCCGCTCTCCTGGCCTCGGCCTTCTCCTTCTTACGCTTAGCCACCTCGGCGTCAACGTCTACTACATTTTTACAGCCCAGCTTTGAGATAACCTCATCGACCTGGGACGGGTCGACCTTAAGGGTATAAAGGTATCTCTTAGTCCTGAGCTTCACCTTCGCTTTGCCATCTCTTGTGGTCCTCTTCACGCGGCACTCTATAGCCTTCGGCGCTACCTTAAGGGCCTCGTCCAGGCTGTAAAGCTCAACAGGCATCGCGGACCCGACCATACGCCTCTAAGAGGGGTTTTTAAGTTATGGGCCCCGCTCGTTGAACGTCTTCATCTTTAAAATAGAGAACCTGACCTTGTCGCCTTCCTTTGGCTTAAAGTTCGAGAACCCCCTTATCTCCTCACCCTTAAAGTCAATATGCACTAGGTACTTGCCCATTATGAACTCAACTCCCTCAACCGTACCTTCGTAAGGCCCCTCGCCGATTGCCACGTCCTCTGCCCTAAGGCCCACGTACCCATCCACGCCGAAGACCTTGCCGTCTACTACGGCCATTGGCGGGTCGCCGATAAACGACGCGACGTACCTGTTCGCCGGGTCATTGTAAAGTTCTTCAGGGGTTCCAACTTGTAAGATCTTGCCGTCCATCATCACGGCCATGCGGTCAGCCTCAGCCATGGCCTCTATCTGGTCATGGGTCACGTAGATGGTCGTTATTTTCTCCCTCCGCTGAAGGTCCTTGATGAACCTCCTCGCGGCTATCCTCTGGGGCGCGTCAATGTTGCTCAGCGGCTCGTCAAGGAGCAGCACGCGAGGCCTCTTGACCAGGGCCCTCGCCAGGGCGACCCTCTGCTGCTGTCCGCCAGACAGCTGTGAGGGCAACCTGTTAAGCAGGTCCTTTATGCCAAGCTCCTCGGCGATGTCAAGGACCCTCTTCCTTGCGTCCGGCTCCCTCTCTATGGGCATCAATATGTTCTCGAATACCGTCTTGTGAGGGTAAAGAACGTAGTTCTGGAAAAGCATAGAAACGGACCTCTTAGCTGGAGGCAGGTCAGTCACGTCGACACCGTCTATATAGATCCTGCCTGAGTCGACCTTCTCAAGCCCCGCTATGCAACGGAGTAGCGTGGTCTTGCCAGAGCCTGAGTAGCCGAGTATAACGAAGAGCTCGCCGTCCTTTATCTCGAGATTTATCCCTTTCAGGACTAGATGGTTGCCATAGCTCTTGTACAGGTCCTTAATCAGTACGCCCAAAGTTACCCCTTTGGACGACACAGAAGGGGGTTTTTTAGTGCTTATCAACGCCTAAGCGTCTTCAAAAGCGTTCTCGGAACGCGCTAGCGCCCGGTCCCGGCTTGGAGGGGCCTGCGAGGCCTTTCGGACCTCACTGGCCCCTCCAACGCGGCCGGCTTAACTTCCGGGTTCGAAATGAGTCCGGGTGTTGCCCGGCCGCTATGGCCGGGCCGGGCATGAATGCAAGTTCTGTCTGACGGTAAATAAGCGTTTATGGCGCTCAGCCCTTGACCTCCGCGTGCGCCCTTCTAGCGGCCTCAAGGAACTCGTCATAGGTCAGCGGCAGCCACTTCCTCAGCTCCTCGTAGAAGTCCCTCGTTACGTAGTTTCTCCCCTTCTCTCTAAGCTCCTTTGTTATCTCCCTGTAGGCCCTTGCGACCCTGTCCTTCTTAGTCATAGTAGTTATTATGGCCCTCTCAATATCACCATTGTAGACATACCTTGACTTGAGGATGACCTCTATGATCCTGTTTATCCTCTCGGGCACACCAATGACGGACCCCCTCAGCTCTATTTTCCTTGGAACCCCCCATGGCACAAGGCTGTCAAGCATCCTGCTGAGGCCCGGCCTCGGGATCTTGTCGACTATGCCGCCTATCAAGAAGGCGTCAGCGGTATTGACGTCCTCAGGCCTCAGGGGCGTTGTGGCGTCAGGCCTCAGTATTATTACCTTATCCGCGTCGTAGCCCCACAGGATCTCGCTGGGCCTCGTGTTGACTATAGAGACCTTGTTGACCCCCATTACCTCGTTCAGCCACTTCGCGGTCTCCTCATCAGCCCCCGTTATTGAGAGGTGGGCGTCCCATAGATACTCCCTTATCACGGACAGCGCCACCGCCAGCTGAAGCCTCAGCTTTGACAGCTCCTCCGGCGTGTGAAGGAACTTCATGCTGAGGTCAACAACGAAGAGCGGCAGGGGCGGCTGAGGGAGATAATCGAGGAGCCCCCTCCAGGGAATCGCCCTCTCGGTAGGCTCAGGCTTCTTGACGAGGACAACGTCGGACTTGACGTCACCTTTCCCGTAAACTATCGACTTCTTAGAGCCCTTCCACTCAACCTCAAACACCTTCTTTCCTCTCCAGTCCTCCTCGGCCAGGAAGTACTCTCGTACTAGCGTCTCGACCGCCACGTACTGAAAGCCCAGCCTGTAGAGCTTGTCACTCTCAAGCCACTCCCTGGAGCCAAGCACGTTGTACCCATAGTTGTCCATTAACCTGAGGAGGGCCTCGGACGGTCTTGTCCCGACCTGCCCCTTATCGCCCGTGCTTGGCACCCCTATACCATGAAGTCCTCAAGTGTCTTACGGGGCCTTTTAACCTTCTCGACAAAGGCTTCTGTTCCCTCCAACGTGGACCAGGAGTACCTAATTATTGGAGGCCTGAGCCCCTTGTTCAGGACCTCCATGACCCAGCTCACGGTCTCGGGGTCCGCTGGGTACCCGCTCCCCCTGACGCCATACATTAGCCTTAGCACGTCAAGCCTTCGGTCCCTGATCACCTTAGCGATTATGCTAGCTGCCGACACGACGGCGTACTTGGAGTCAGCCTTAGGCTCAACCACCAGGTCGCCCCTGTAGCCAAGGTCCCGTAACCTCCTGGGCAGCTCCTTGAGCTCGCCAAATTTATCAATGTAAATAGCCTTTACGGCCCTAGGCCCCTTCAGCCTGTTGAATATTATCTTGAGGAGGTCACCGGCCCTCCTCTCCTCAAGCCTGTTTATGTTCTCAGAGTCTATCTCCTTCGGGGGTATGGGCAGGACGGCGAAGACCCCCATCTTAATGAGCTCGCCGTAGAGCTCCTCGCGCTGGTCCCTGCTGAGCTCCTTGCTGTCCCTCACGCCCATCTTCTTAAGCAGGGGCTCCTTATAGTCCTCGATAGCGAAGGCGGCTATCATGAGCTCTCCAACTAGGCTACCCCTGCCGGCCTCGTCTATCCCCACTACCCACAAGGCGGCCACTGCCTTCAGGCCCTGCTGTAGGAGGCGAAGTTCAAGAGCCCTGCGCCTGGCCCTCGCTAGAAGTCCCCTGGTACTGCTCGCTCATCCTCTTCTTCCACTCCTCCACTACGTCATAGCCGTAGAGCTCCTTTAGGGCCTCTCTCCCTACCTCGCTGACCATGTCAGGGCTCCATGGGGGGTCAAAGGTGACCTCTATCTCAAGGTTCTCCTCGCTTAGCCCTGGTATCTTGTCAAGCAGGGCCTGCTCAACGTAGGCGAGTATGGACCCCGTGACTGGGCACCCAATGGCGGTAAGCGTCATCAATATCTTCACCTTTGGCTTTCCGTCAACTCTCCTAGCATCTATCGCGTAGATCAGCCCAAGGTCGTAAACGTTGACGGGTATCTCGGGGTCGTAGACCTCCCTGAGGGCTTCCTCGGTTAGCTGTATCAGGTCCTCGTCGCCGCTCACCTTGAGGAACGGCGGCCTCTTGGCCGTGCTCAACCTGTCCACCTTCACCTGCGTTATAATCTATGAACAAAGGATTATAACGCTTGGTTACTTACGCCTTCTCGTCCTCCTCTTTATTGTCATACGTTAGGACCTTTTCTCTGTAGAGCTTAAGCACGATGATGTATGAAATCCAGGGGGAGGCAAGAACTATGGCCGAGCCCACCCAGAGTAGGACACGTCCTAGCCTTGGGCTCAGGCCAATGAGGGCTCCTCCGATTAAGGCTATCGTGAACGTGATTATCAGCTTATTCCTGACAACCTTCCTCAGTAATCTCTCCACCGAGCGACCTTGCCCCACCCTTTACCACCTCGAGAGCCCTGAGCGCAAGCTCCCTCGCCTCGTCTCTCGTGCGTGCTGAGGCAAGCACCCTTATCTCAAGCACGGGCCCCCTTATCTCGTGGCCCTTGGGGTGGCTCTTGACGTAGCAACCGGGGTTCTTCCGCTCAGCCTCCTCAACGTAAGGGGCAAGGGACGACTCAGGCACCCCTACCACTGTGAAGCCGCAGTCTATGACCTCAAGGGGCGGGGCAAGCTGCTTAAGCCTCGGCATAAGCTCCTCGAACATGGCCTGCATTTCAGCTGGGACGCCGGGGAGTGAGACTATGAGCTTCTCGCCAGCCGTGACGAGAGACCCCGGCGCCGTCCCGACAGGGTTCCATATAGGCTCGGCCCCCTCGGGCAGGTAGGCCATTTTCTCCCTTTCCTTGGTCATCTGCATACCGCCGCTCTCGTACTTCTGCCTCACCCACTGCAGGGCCTGATCATTAAGCCTGAGAGGCCTGTTGATGGCCTGGGCCACGGCCTCAAGGGTCCTATCATCATATGTTGGCCCAAGACCCCCTGTCGTTATTACGACCTTTACGTCGTCCCTTGAGAGGGCCCTCCTTATCTCCTCCGCTACCTCGGCCGGCTCGTCAGGCGTAACTATTATTCTCTCAACGCTGAAGCCTAGGAAGGTCAGCTTTCTGGCAAGCCATGAAGCGTTGGTGTTAACTATTCTCCCTATCAGCAGTTCATTACCTATTGTGAGGATCCACGCCTTAGGCTTCTTCACCAAGGCCAACTTAAACACCATGATGGCTGAAGGGCTGCGGGCGCTTTAAGGTATTACCGGCTTAGCCCCCTTACACGTCCTCAGGACCAATAGGATGCAGGGATCAGGGGTGACCCTTGAAGCTCTACAGGAGGCTGTTAGCCAGCTGTTCGGCCACATAGGGCCTACGAGCTTCACGGGCGTAGGCTATGCCTTAGTGTTGATGGGGCTCGTGCTGCTGCTAGGCATTATAGTGATTGGGTCTGCAGTGCTCATAGCCAGAGGCGTTAAGGCCATGGGTAACATGACCCCTGGCAGGTTCGTCGCCGCGCTCATAGCTTTGGCGGTAGCCTTCATTATTGTTGGGACGCTTGTCCCGTAGCCGCCACGACCTTTTCTTCCTCGGCCGCAGTAAGCCTTCTTTTAAGATGCTTCAGCCTCACGAAGTCCTCCCTGGCCCTCTCATCAAGCACCATAGATATGAACTTAAGGGCCTTCTCATAGCTTGGCAGTATGACGTAGTCCAGCGCATTTATCAGCCTCTGGGTGTCCTTCAGCTCCTCTATCAACCTCTTCACAGTCTCCTCGTACTGGGCGAGCCTGAGGATGGCCGGCAGCTCCTCCCTCAACATTACAAAGCTCTCGACCAGATCGGGGGAGGCGCCTGGAGGTATGGCAGGGCTGGGGAGGGACTCGGGCACCAGCTGGAACAGCGGGGTCTTGACAGAGAACAGCACCATGGTTGACGCCCTGACCCTCAGGCTCTCCCTGGTAGCCTCGGCTATGGCCCACGTCCTGTCGATGCCCTCTGCGGCCTCCCCCCTGTAAAAGGTCGTGAACAGCTCCTCAAGAACTCCATAGACCTCCTTCTGATAACGGTTATACTCCTCGGCCACGCTCCTTATGTAGTGAAGGAGGACCTCCCTCTTCTCCTCCATAACCCTCCTTATCCTTCTTATCGTCGCGTACTCCCTTCTCAGCCTTATCAGGTTTATCTTCGTTGGCAGCGTTGACCTGACGTCTATGGCCAAGCGGGCTCCCGTGGGCGCGGGGCAGGGCTAGCTTAAAGCTCTAGCAGGCTCAGCTACGCGTGAGCAATGGAGCTAAGGGTGCTGGACTCTAAGAAGAGGACAATACAGGTCGTGCCGAGGAGCGAGGAGGACCTCTGGACTTTAGCAATGTACGTCAGGGAGGGCGATAAGGTCAGGACCGTCGTACTCAGGGACGTGGCGGGGAGAGAGGCCAGGCAGAAGGAGAGGAGGCCTATTGAGGTAACCCTTCGGGTCGAGTCCGTCGAGTTCCAGCCCTTCTCAGGCTCCCTGAGGGTCTTCGGCGTGATAGAGGAGGGCCCTGAGAGGTTCGGGGTCAGGGGCAGGCACCAGTCAGCTTACATAACGCTCAACCAGCCCATAGTCCTGATAAGGGATGAGGGTTGGAGCGATAAGGTCCTGAAGAAGTTTATGGAGAGCGGGCCCAGGGGGCGGGCCGTCCTGGTGGCTGTAGACTATGAAAGCGCTGCCGTGGCCGTCATGACTCCAACTGGCCTCAAGATCGTGCTCGAGCAGGACCTCTCGCTGGGCCCTAAGGACGACCCCGCAAGGGAGAGGAGACTTGAGGAGGCCTTGGCTCAGCTTGCCGAGGCCTCTGTTAGGGAGGCCTCGCAGGCTGGCGCCTCGGTGATAGTTATAGCCAGCCCAGGCCAGATCAGGGAGGTCCTGGCGGAGAAGGTCAAGTCCTTAGCTCCACACCTACATATAATCACCGATAGCGTATCAGGCGGCGGCCTCGAGGGGATACACGAGGTTGTGAGGAGGGACTCGGTGCTGAAGGCCCTGAGGGAAATGGATTCCGTCGCGGCACAGGAGGTCGTTGAGGAGTTTCTGAGGAGGATTTCGACCGACCCGTCACTGGTGGCCTACACCTTAGATGACGTGACTTTCGCTGCCGAGGCCGGCGCCGTGGAGAGGGCTGTAATCATTGACGAGTACCTCTACGCCAGTGATGACGAGCAGAGGGAGAGGTTCAGGAGGCTAATGGAGCTCATAGAGCAGAAGGGGGGCAGAGTGATAATAATAACCCGCGACTCGCCAGCGGCCTCTATGATATTCAACATGGGAGGCGTCATAGCCATTCTGAGGTATCGGCTCCAGAGGACAAGCGGTTAGGAGAGGGCCCTAAGGACAAGGTCTAGATCGCCTTCATGCGCCACTATCAGGTCACCTAGGGGTCTCACATCGGATATCTCAACGTCGACGTCATTACCACTGGCGTCGACGGCCCTAGCGCCGCACTCCCTCGCAAGGCCTATGGCAGCAGCGGCGTCGACGTTCCTCAGCTTCTTCCTGAGGTCTACATAGGCGAGTCCTCGCCCTAGGCCCACCATAGCTATCTCAAGCGCGGCGCTCCCGAGGCTCCTTAACTTAAGGCCCTTCATAGAGTTGAACAGCCTCGCTACCCTTATCGCGTCCTCCAGGGACTCAACGTAAGTGAACACTATCCTCCTGGGGTGGGGCCTCGGGCTGATTCTCTCATCATTTACATAGCAGCCCTGCCCTCTGGCGAAGGAGAGCGTGGGCCCGCCAAGCTGGGATATAGCGCCTGCCACCACCTCGCTTAACCTTG
This sequence comes from Acidilobus sp., assembly GCA_022015155.1. Classification (GTDB taxonomy): domain Archaea; phylum Thermoproteota; class Thermoprotei_A; order Sulfolobales; family Acidilobaceae; genus Acidilobus. Next base: position 31,909 of record JAKLZP010000006.1, read on the forward strand.
TGGAGCCCGGCCTCGCTATGGCCACTGAGACCGAGGACCACGGTATGCAGTGTTCATAATTTAGGCTTCCGTCAAGGGGGTCCACCACAAATACATAGCCGCCCGAGCCCGTGCGGCCGCTCTCCTCAGAGACCAGCGTGTACTCCTTAAACCTTGACCTAAGCTTCTCAGCTATTATCTCTTCAGCCTTCAGGTCAGCCCTAATGGTATCACCCTTAACCACCTCCGTTAGCTCGCTACACCACACGCTCATGAGGAACCTGGAGGCCTCCTCGGCCAGCTCAACAGCCAACCTTCTGAGCTCCTCTGGCTCCACTTAACGTCCCTCTAGTAGGCTGACCCATCACTATTTCAGCTTAAGCGTATGACGCAATCATTGAAGCCAGGGCCAAGGGAACGGCCATCACGTAGAGGGCTTCAAGCCCCCAGCCAGTTATGACTAGTCCAGCGAGCATGGGTGACAGGACTTCAGCTACGCCTGATGAGAGGGAGAAGACGTAGTTAGCCTTGACCTCTGACCGTGAGGATGTCATGGCTTGATAGAGCGTCGTAGGGTACACCAGGGCGTGAGGCACGGAGAACAGGAGCAGGCCTATTACGCTCAGTATCTCACTTCTGGTGGCCAGCAGGGCCACCGAGATCACAAGTGTTGTCACGGCCAGCTTCTGCGGCCCTTCAACGCTTCTGAGGCCCATCGAGACCCCCCTTATAGTGCCTGACACAAGGAACAGCGCAGAGAGGAGGGCAAAGGAGGTAGTGACTGGCAGGTAAATCACCTTGGAGGAGTAAAGGGGCCAATAGGAAAGGACTAGAGGCAATATCAGGGAGTAGGCGAAGTTTGAGGTGAAGGCCTTAGCGAACGGCTTCACTTTGAACATCATAACTGCGTCGTCTATAGAGGGCAGCTCAACCCTCACACGGGGCAGCTCAACCCTGTAGGCTACAAGGAAGACTGCTATCGACACGGAGACGGCCGCAGCGCCCAGGAAGGACATTGTGACGCCTCTAAGCGACAGGATTGACGTAAAGGCCATGGCTGTGACTAGGCCTATAGAGAGGGCCAGTGAGTAGCTCGCGACCCCCTCAAAGGGTCTTTCGACAGATGACATTTTGTGAAGCAGTGGTGCAAGGATGGAACTAGCTAAGCCGGACCCTATGCCAGAGAGGGGTACAGCTAACATTGCGGCGGAGGGGGATACGTAAAGTAGCAGAAGGCCTATGCCCAACAGGGCTAGCCCTGCGAAACCAACGTATCTCGGCTCCCTGATCAGAGCAGCCGCTATGGACCCCACCGCGATTGAGGTCCATAGGATGATGGTGAGCAGGGCCACATTGGCCAGCTTGAACCCGGTTAGGGCCAGGAAAAGCGGTGTGACCGCCTGAAGTATGGCCGTTGAGAACCTTATGGAGGCCGTTGAGGCGGTTAAGGCCAGGGCCTCCTTCCTCAAGAGGCTTTAGTCCTCCTCAAGCGCCCTCCTGTAGACCTCTAAAAGCCTGTAGCCGATAACCTCGGGGTTGTGCCTTTCCTTCACTATCTCTACTGCCCTCCTCGACAGTTTGCCCCTCAGCTTGTCATCGAGTATAAGGGCTTCGAGGGACTTAGTGACCGAGCTGACGTCGTCAATTTCCGTCACGAAGCCGCCGTCAGAGACCAGCTCAGGTAAGCCTCCCGCGCTCGAAACCACTGGAACAGCGCCATGTGCCATGGCCTCAAGGACCGTGAGGTTGTAGGCCTCAGAGCGGCTCGGCGCTAAGACTATGTCTATAGTTGGCATTATCGTGTCATGAAGTACATCATCCTCAACATGCGTCAGAACCCTCACGTTCCTGGGTAGGCCTGAGGACTTAAGCGGGCCTATTACTGTCAGCCTGGCGTCCTCTACGCCTCTTGAAGCCTTCACGAAGGCCTCTAAAGCTATGTCAAGGCCCTTCCTGTAGGGGTCCCTTGCAACGATGAGCACGTTAACGCCCCTGTGGCTCCTTGCAGCCATGACCTTAAGCGGAGGGGGCACCACGTATACTCTCGACCTGTCGAACCCGTCGGCTATGAAGCCCTTGGCGGCCCATGAGGTCCACGTAATTACCGCCCTACAGGTGCTAAGCTTCACCTTGATGAGCTCTGACAGCAGCTTCCTGGCCGCGCCGTCGACTTTGAGGTAGCCCTCTAGGTATTGTCCTGGGCTTTGGTCAGCCTCATGGACGCATGGTATTGCAAACCTCGTGAAGTCCAAGAAGAACGTGTGGGCGAGGTCTAGGCCCTTTCCGATGGGCTCTCTTAGAAGACGGGCTGCCTGCCTTATGAGGGTCCTAAGGCTATCTAGCAGTGATAAGGCCTCATAGCTGGGAGGCGCCATGTAGAGCTTCGTTATGTTGTTAGGGAAGTAGTACTTCACGGTCGCGGGGGCGTATTTGACCCTGAGCTGCGGCCCCCTCCTGAGGCCCCTTATCCTTGGGTCCACCTCAGCTACCAGCAGGACCCTAAGGCGTCCGTCAAGGCCTCTGTCAGCCGATGAGCTTGGCTCGCTACGCGTTAGTTCTTGCTCGGCCTCGCCTCGTAGCTCTGCAAAGGTCAATTGACTTCGATTTGACATAAATAAGGTTAAAGTTTTTTAAGACGTGTGGACTCGCGGTCCATGCTTAACGAGCTAGGCTTCTACCACCTCTCCTAGGGGACACCTGTTGACGTAACCTGAGCTTATAGAGAGGTCCGACTTTACTAGGCCTGCATAATAGGCGACAGTTGATGACATAAAGGCCTTGAAGTTGCCTCTGCGGAAGGAGAACATAGCATAATATTTTTCATTTACATGCGGGTGCTCCTCAAGGCACGCAAGGGAGACGCTAGCCGACCTGGGGTCGACGACCATTGCCAGGAGGTTAAGGGCGCCCTTCGCTGCGTTGGCCTTCATAACGATCTCCCTTAACCTCTCGACAAGCTCCGCGGCGCTGCTGAAGTCAACCTTAGAGGCCGCGAGCGCCAGTAGCTCGGAGTCCGTGACGTAGCTCAGGTCAACTCTAAACCCCAGCCATTCAGCCAGCCTCGCCTTGTTGACGCTTCCGTTGTGGGCCAGCGCTACGTGCCTTTCATTAACTTGCACAAGGAATGGCTGCGAGAACAGCGGGCTTCCCTTGGGCTCGCCCCTCGAGGCCATCCTTGCGTGTACTATCATCGCCTTGAAGCTGCCTGCTGTCTTGGCTATGAGGGCGTAGGTGGGGTCCTCCCACGCGGGGGTCACGGACCTGTAGTGAAGCGCCCCTTGATCGCTTATGGCGTAAACGCCCCAGCCGTCGGCGTGAGAGCTCATGTTGTCGAAGACGTCATGTTGGGCGGCCTTGGCCAGGGCCTCAAGTAATAAACTTACCTCCTCTGGGCCATCGCGCTTTATGGCTAACATCCTGCACAAGGCAGCTCCTAGAGGGAGAGCCCGAAGCCCCTTAAGAAGTAGTCCATCCTCTTGAGCTCCCTCAGGAACTCCCTTCCCTGTTCTGTCAGGACCAGGTAGTTGCCGTCCTCACTCCTCTCCTCAATCACGAGCCCCCTCTCCTCAAGCTCGGCTAGGTAGGCCAGAAACCTTTCGTAGGGCACGTTAGACTCAGACAGCACGTGGGAGAACCTGGCCCTTCCGCCCTCCTTCTCTATGCTCCTGAGCACGTCAAAGTATATCCTAAGCCTGCTCCTTGGGGGCGCCCTACTCAACCCTGTACCACCTTATCAGGAACGCCAGCAAGAGCGAGAACGACGCGAACTGCACCAGCTCACCAACTATGTAGTAAAACGGAGTCATGGTGGCCGAGGCGTAGAGCATCGTGACGTGGGCCAACAGCAGTACGGTGAAGGCCAGGAGGACCAGCCTGGAGAACGAGCTGCCAGACCTTGTAGAGAGCAGGAAGCCCTCGAACAGAATTATCATGAGGAGGAGTATAGAGAGGACCTGAGAGGCGTCAAAGACAAGGTGACCCAGGAGGAAGTACCTCCTCAGCTGACTTGGCGTTATTATTATGAGCGGCGCAAGGGACGAGGCCCCTCTCCAGAAGGTCTCGCGGGTGTAGCCGATGACTAGCAGCAGGTAGGCCAGGTTCTCCACCATGAGGTACGTAATGCCCATGAAGTACGTCAGCCTGGCGTCCTCATAGACGTTCCCGAGCCTGAGCCCCAGTATCAGGCTCATAGCGCCCTGTAACATAAGGCCGACCCCGAGGAGCGCGAAGCTGAGGCTTAGGTAGGTAAGCAGGCCCACGTCTCCGATCTTAAGGTAGCGGTAGGCCGCGAAGCTCACGGCTAAGGCTATTAGGCCGCTGACCACGCTGAGGGCACCGCCGACCGCTATGAAGCCCAAGGAAGCCAAGGGTCTTGTGCCACCTTTGTCAAGTCAGCCTTAGCTTAAAAAGGCTCGCGACCTCAGGGTCGCCGCCTCCTCCACGATCTTCATGAAGAGCTCCTGCGAGGCCTCGTAGGCTTCCTCAAGGGCCAGGCCCTCAACTATGTAGTAGTGCGACACCAGCGCCGTTATGATGTCACCAGCCCCTGTCCTGTCCTTAAGTCTTGGCCCTCTAGCAGGCATCGCCGTGGCCACGCCGCCAGAGAAGAGCACTGCCCCTCCGGGGCCCAGCGTGTACATCACCGCCTCAAACCTCTGGGAGAGCCTCCTCGCGACTGACAGGGGACCATCGTCGTCAGACATGTGGACAAGCCTGGCAGACCCTGGCGGTATCCTGTCCCACCAGCCCTCGCCCAGCGACCTGGCGTAACCCTGGACGTCAAGGACTGTGATCAGGGGTGAGCCTATAACGCCAAGCGCCTCAAGGGGCACTTCGTCAAAGTTCGGCGAGACTAAGACCAGGTCAGGTCTACACCTAAGGACAGCTGACCTCACTTCCTCAGCAGAGAGCGGGGAGGCCCTGGAGGCCACCTTTGTCCTCCTTTCACCGCTGGCCGCATAGATGTGGTGCATAATGTAGCCCTCCTCAGGTCTCTCACAGCAGACGCGGGTTATGCCGAGGGACTGCTCAAAGAAGATGCTGTCTTTGACCCTCAGGCCGAAGGGGCCAACACAGCAGACTTCGTAGCCCAGCCTTCTCAGCGCGAGCCCAGCAAACAGGGCAGGCCCTCCTGGCAGCTTAACCGTTCTCCTCTCCACCTCGAACTCTATCTCGTCAAGCGTTGGAGCAGATACGATGAGGGCCCTCAATTATGTTACACCCCCTTGAGCGCAGCCTCTCGGCATGGGGGCTCGGGGTCGTCCAGCATAATCCTGTAGGGCCCAAGCCTTGAGGCCAGCGTCTGGCCGTCGGAGACCACTACGTGCTCTACGCCATGCTTCTCAGGCCTAGATATAACCTCTGACCTGTCGGTGGGCGTTGCTGCATATTCGCTCACGTTGTGAGACCCTCCGCCGGCCCTGGCGTCTATCTACGAAGCCCTTTTAGATGTTGTGGGGATCATGTTTAGATTAAAGTTGTTAGACCACAGCTGATGGTACCATTAAGTACATAGAGATAGAAGCTCGTCTTCCTTGTTTTACTTATTCTGAGAGCCGCAGAGCTGCTGCGGGTCTCTGATCACGAACTCCTCTAGAACCCTTCCGTCACGGTCAAACCTTACCCCCTCCTCCTTCAGCAGGGCCCTCTTGACCTCAGGTCCCCCGGGCGTGTAGCCCCCTATGCTCCTGTCTGACCTGATCACTCTGTGGCAAGGTATCTCAATAGGCCTCGGGTTCCTCTTGAGGGCCATGGCCACGACGCGGGGGTGCGTACCCACGCAGGAGGCTATGACAGCATACGTAGTTACCTTGCCCCTGGGTATGCGGGAGACCACTTCATATACTTTCTCAAATATTTTAGCTCCCTTCATGATGTTCAGGAATTAATATTGGTCCTAGGCCTTAAAGCAAATGGGGATCCCAGGCTTGTCAGCGGGATCAGGGGAGAGCCGTGGGGAGCTGGAGGAGGCCGCAAGGGCCCTCGGATCCTCAATAGGCGTCTTCATGGCTTCGCTCATTGAGGCCGTGCCTCAGGTCCTCAGGGCCCTCTCGACACAGGGCAGCGAAGTTCCCTACTCAAAGCTCGTTGACTGGGCGAACAGGACCATGCAGGCGGTCAGCGACACGATCGTGAAGGAGCTGCCCCCTGAGGAGGTCGCAAGGATGACAGAGGACGCCATTAGGTCGCTTAGGGGCATCGCTGCAGTAGCGCTAGAGGTCTCGAAGGCCCTCGGGGACCCACAGGTCGTTGACATCATAAGGAAGACCGTTGAGGGGTTCAGGAAGGGGCTTCAGGCAGTCACGTCACCCAACCTCTCTGACCTCATGAGGGCCATGTCAGACCCTGACGTAATATATGCGGGCGTCGTGCTCCTGACCCTGCTTAAGGCCCTCGGCGAGGCCGTGAGGGCTTCCTCAGTTGCCTCCGGAGGGAGCGCTGAAACGAAGCCGTAACGCCTTCGCGTAGTTAGCTGTCGCTCTTTGTCATAGTGATATGAAAATTAGACAACGTACCTGCAGTGGTCATAGGGGCTTGATAAGTACCGCCGAGGCCCTCCTGGCGAAGAACACGGTAGCGCCGAAGATAACAGCCACTATGGGCACAATGCTTAGTATTGTGGCCTGGTAGCCGGCGGCGGTGACCATAGCTCCAAGGGCGGCCGGCAGCCCAGAGCCTATAATCGTCATTATCGAGAAGAAGTAGCTGTTAGCGGCGTTGAGGCTCCTTAGGTCGAAGGTCCTAGATATTGATATGACGCTCAGCGTGTACGTAAGCCCATGTGGAATTCCAAGGATGAGCAGGGCAACCATGTAAACCAGTATGGTAGGCGAGGCCCAGGCGGCTACGAGGCCTATCAGCGTGAGGGTTGAGGAGAACACCATGAGCCTCACTATGTTGTAAGGCGGCCTTATAGCTAGTACGAGCCTGCCTAAGAACGATGTTGAGTAGAAAAGCGAGTATAGCAGAAGCGCCAAGGAGCTGCTTACGTGGAACCTGTACTCGGCGTAGAGGCCAGCGAAGCTCGTTATGAAGGCGAAGGGGACGGAGTACGTCAGGTTATTAAGCAAGGCTGCGATGAACCCGTTGTTGGTAAGTATTGAGGTCACCTTGGGCCTAGCCGAGCCATCGATAGGGCGCCCTTCCTCGGGGAACCTGACCAGGGGCGCAGTGATGGCAACGAGGGCCGCTATGGGCTCAAAGAATATAAAGGAGGCCTTGAGTCCAACGTATTTAACTATTACAGAGTCTATGGCAGGGCCTATGAGGAGGGAGGTGCTAAGGGCAAGGGTGTATATCGTGAGCAGCCTCTCCCTCTGCCTTGGGTCGCTGATCACGCCTGCCGATGTCATTATATTAGGCATTATCGGCCCAAGCACAGCCCCTGCGGCCACGGCCAGCGCCCATATCGTAATTGGGTTGGACTTTGAGTAGAACGGAAAGAGGACGGCGTAGGCCATAGCTGATGCTATGAAGAACCTCCTCCTGCTTCTCGCGGGCAGCCTCGCGTTTATGAAGCTGGTTGATATGAAGGTGCTGCCCATGAACGCCATGGCGAGTAGCCCTACCTCGAGGCCGTTGAAGTTGAAGAGGTGATGTGCCAGAAGGGGCATGGTCGTCGCTATCATGTTGTTCGAGGCCCTGGCCCCAAAGGTTGCTAATACCACCACTGTAGCCGTCACTGCAAACGACGTTGACTTCTTGGCCACGCTCATGTATCTCACTTATTAGCTAACTACCTTATTAGTTAACGGTCTTACGTATTATTGAGCGCAGATCATAAACTTTTATCTATGCCTGGTCCTAGTGACGTGCTCCTTCAGCGCCCTGTTCAACTTCTTAAACCTCATGCCCTCAGGCTTCAGGGGCCCTCTCTTCACCTCAGGCTCGCTGAAGGGTAGCCGCCCAGCCCGCTGTTGACGTTATGACCCTATGACATGGCTCTCTATCAGCCTTGAGTTCTCGCTAGGCGCCCTGGTCACGGCCATGGGCGATATGCCGAGGGCCTTGGCTATGGCCCCGTAGGTGGTGACCCTGACTGCCATCTCTTAAGGCCCTCGGCGTTGCGGTCAGAGTCTTGTCAGAGAGCCCTAAGCGGGGGACTCAGGGCAGAGAGGCAAGCCCTCAGGCGCTATAAAACACGTCATTAGTTCATGGTAAGCAGGTCATTTGTGGCGATTTACGGGTTAGCTTTAGGAGAGCTGCCTCAGTGCGACCCCTTAGAACCCTGATAGTGAATTATCTGGGTCGGGCAGCTGTTAGCGGCCGCCTCGATGCAGTCCTCATAATCATCGGGCGGGTCGCCCTCGCTTCTGCTTCCCTGCTGCTTGTTGTCGGGGTCAGCCCTCCACTTGGGGACTACCTCGGCCTTGCCGTCAAGCTCGTTCATCTCGAACACGTCGGGGCATAGGCTGACGCACACCATGTCAGCTATGCAGTTCTCGCGGGGTTCAATCCAGACTTTTACTGTCACTTTCCCACCTCACGTTTGAGGCTCCCAGAAGAAAACTATAAAGTTCCGTAAATATGTAGAAAAAAGAAGTTTCAGGTTCAAAGTATGAACTTGGGCGCGTTGAGCGCCTTCTGGTACCTGGCCTCCACGTCGTCCCAGTTGACTAGGCTCCACCAGCTGTCAACGTACTTGGCCCTGTCGTTCCTGTAGTCTATGTAGTAGGCGTGCTCAAAGACGTCGACTGTTAGGAGCGGTATCAGGTTCGTCGTGATGACATTGTTGTGCTTCTCCACCTGCAGTATCCTCAGCTCGCCGGTGACGGGGTCGTAGGCCAGTACGGCCCACCCAACGCCCTCAACGTTCTTGGCCGCGTCGCCGAAGAGCTTCTGGAACTTCTCGAAGCTGCCGAAGTACTTATTTATGGCATCTGCTATGGCGCCGCCAGGCTTCCCCCCGCCCTTCCCCCTGGGGGCCATGTTAAGCCAGTAGAGCGTGTGAAGCAGGTGCCCCCCGTAGTTGAACTCGAAGTCCCTTAGGACGGCCCTGACGTCAAGGCTTTCAATCTGCCCGTTCAGGTACTTCTCAAGCTTGTCAAGGGCTGCGTTGGCGCCGTTCACGTAGGCCAGGTGATGCTTATCATGGTGATAGGTCAGGGTCTCCTTGCTTATCACAGGCTCCAACGCGTCGTAGGGGTAAGGCAGGGGAGGAAGCTCATACCTCTTGAAAGACACCATTCCAGGTCCCAAAGGGGCTGTGGCAGAAACCCTTTATAAGCTTAGGTACATTTCAAAGAGAACGACTTACACAGAACGCTTCCCTACGCCTCCAGCAGCGTCTTCACATCAACGCCATAGGCCTTGCTGAGGGCCTCCACAAGTCCCTCTCTGGGCCGGCCGGCGAACGTAACGACGCCCCTGCTGAGGACCAGCACCCTGTCGGCTTGGCCTGCGCGCCTAACGTCGTGCGTTGCAATTATCACCAGGGCGCCTTTGTGAGCCAGCTCCCTGAAAAGCGCGAAGACCTTAGCGCGGTTGCTGACGTCAAGGAACTCCGTCGGCTCATCAGCTATTATCACGTCACCTCCCCTCGAAAGCGCCGCCGCTATGGTAGCTAGCCTCTGCTCGCCGCTGCTCAGCGTGCTGAACCTCCTCTCGGCGGCCCACTCTATCCCAAGGGCTGACAGGTACTCCCTTAGGCGCTTACGCCATGACCCGTCCTTGCCGTAGTTAATGGCCTCGGCTAGGTCAACGACTCTAGTCATGGGGTCCAGGGAAAGCTGGGCAGGCACATACGAGATGCGGGCCCTGACCTTGTCTGGGGGCGCGCCGTCAATGAGCACGGAACCTTGCGTGGGCCTGAGGACGCCAGCGAAGAGCCTCAGCAACGTGGTCTTGCCAGCGCCGTTGGGGCCCAGCACCACATTAAGGCCCCCACACAGCTCAGCTGAGACGTCCTTAACTATCGCCTTACCCTTGACCTCGAACGTGAGCTCTTTCGCTGCTACGCACGGCAAGCTACTCCCCCCTTGACTTAATCAAAATGTAGACCAGCAGAGGGGCCCCGAAGACGCTCGTGACGGCCGTCAGTGGGGCCTCAGATGGGAACAGGACGAGCCTGGCAATCACATCACTTAGGACGGCTATCTCGGCCCCCATGGCAGCCGAGGCCCAGAGAACTGTTGAGAACCTGACGCCGAAGGACCTCTTGGCGAGCCACGGCGCCACCAGGCCTATGAAGCCCACAGGCCCCGCCATTGAGACTAGGGCTGCCGTTATCAGCGAGGCGAGCGCGAAGGAGCTGAGCCTCACGAGCCTCACCCTGACGCCTATGGCCCTCGCTACCTCATCGCCTAAGAGCAGGGAGTTAAGGGGGCGTGACAGCGCGGCCAGCGCAGCCGCTGCGGGGACCAAGATGACGAGGGTCCTCTCAACAAGGGGCAGCGTCACGAAGGCCACGCTGCCGAACATCCAGTAGAGCGCTCCTGGCAGCCTGGGCCCAAGCATTATCATGAAGAACATCGTGAGCCCGCTCAGCACGTATGAGAAGGCCACCCCGACCACGAGAAGGGTGACCGCGCCCCCGCCCGCCAGGCCCGATATCGTGATCACAGCCAAGAGGGTCAGGAGGCCCCCAGCTATGGCGGCAGCGTAGAGGTCCCAGAACGAGGCCTTTCCCCAGAGGAGCGCCAAGGTTACCCCGAGGAGCGAGCCGCTGGCCACTCCTGCCAGGTATGGGTCGGCCAGGGGGTTCCTGAGCGTGAACTGAAGCGTCGAGCCTGAGACCGCGAGGCCAGCGCCGAGGACGCCGGCCGCCAGGGTCCTGACGGCCCTATAGGTAAGGACGTCAAGGCTGAGCCTGCTCACTGGCAGGCCCATGAGGGCAGCTACGACCACAGGGAAGTCGACAGACCTGTACGGGCCTATAGATAAAGAAAGCAGGACTGAGAGGGGCAAGGAAGTAGCGATTAGCGTCAGCGTGAGGCGCTCAGCCCTCAAAGCCTACCCCTGGTTTGTGAGGAGCGATGGGTTGAGGGTTGAAGGCGTTATCAGCTGAGGAACTGACGTCAGGTTAAAGGCCTGCGGGTGAAGTATAATTGCCAGGAGCTTAACACCTATAGGGGTCAACACGGCGGGCTCGCTTAACACGCTCTCGTACCAGCCCCCTATAACGTAAACTCTGCCGTACTTGATCGCCGCTATGTTGACGTAGGCTGGCCCTATGGTTGAGTTGAGCCACTGGTAGAGTGAGCTGGCGTTGAAGAGGCCTCCGTTGCTCACGAGTATTATGACGCTGGGGTTCGCCTGAAGCAGGTCCTCAGAACTTATGACTGGCCAGCCGCTGAGGTTCTGGAATACGTTGACTCCCCCGGCCAGCGTCATCATGTCATTTATGAACGTGCCTCCCCCAGCCACGTATGTGGGGTTTATCCAGAGGATCACGGTAACGTTGACGTAGCTTACGTTCTCAAGGGATCTCTCGACAGCTGTTATCTGAGCCGACACGGACTCGACGAGCTTCACAGCATTATCAACGTGACCCGTCGCCTCGCCGACCATTATCACGGCCCTGTACACGTCCTCAAGGGACTCAGACGACGGGAGGAGCAGTACAGGTATTCCGTAGCTGGCCAGGGTTGACGCTATGTAGTTGTTGTAGCCCCACCCAGCAGTGCCTATGACTAGGTCAGGGCTGAGGGCCATTATCTGCTCAATGTCAGGGGAGGAGTACGTGCTGCTGATGACCTTCAGGGAGCCGTTGGCCACCATCTCGTGAACTGTGTCATTAAACGGGGGCGGCAAGTACAGGACGCTGTCATTGTCAACGGCTACAAGCTGGCCGCCGGCCCCCACTGCTAAGGCTATCTCGGTCGCAGCGGGGTCCAGGGTAACTATCCTCATGGGCATTGAGGGTATCACCACGGTCCTGTTAAGGGCGTCAACTATGGTGACGGGGAACCTAGCTTCACTCTCAAGTTGCGTCAGCTGGCTCTCCAGCGAGGCTATGCGGCCTGACAGGGTCACGTTGAGCTCGGAGAGCTCCGAGCCAAGGGCTGAGGCCATCTCCGATAGCCTATTGACATTAACTATGGAGCTCTGGATAGTGGAATTTAGTGAGCTAACCCTTGAGCTGACGCCCTGAATGGTGGAGTTTAACGAGCCTACACTTGAGCTGACACTTCTCACCTGCCTCTCAAGCTGGGCAAGCTGAACAGTATTGTAAGCAGAGAGCAAAACAGCTACTATCAAGAGCACCACAAGGGCTGCCGATAGGCCCCTTTGAACGGAACTCAAGCCTGATTCCTGGATACGGTATCCAGGTCCGTTATTTAAAGGTTCTTGATGTCCTTAGCCTGTAAAGGCCTTGAAGGGCCTTTGAAATGGCTTCCCGCTTAACGCAGTTATAGACCTTAATGTAACTTATCTTGGGGGGACCTTGCTCGAGTCTGTTAACGAGGCCGTGGCTCTTGTCTCCAGGGAACAGGTAAGGGGGGCCTCCTGGTCAGCCGAGACGCTGGCCAAGGCGGTGATCGATGACGCTAGGTCAGGGAGGGCCAGCTGTGAGCAAATCTACGAGCTAGAGGGGGTCCTTATGAGCGCCAATCCAACGATGGGAAGCATAGCCAGCCTTGTCTGGACTCTGAAGGAGGCGTGCATGCGGGGCGTCCCCCTTGACGTGGCGGCTGAGGCTTTCATCGAGTACATGAGGGTCTCGAGGTCTGAGGTGGCCTCCCACGCCAGGGACCTAGTGAAGGACTCGCCAATAACGGTTATGACGCTTAGCTACAGCACGAACGTGATCAACGTCCTCCTGTCCCTGGGCCCCATGCTCAAGAAGGTCTACGTCCTTGAGAGCCTGCCTGGCGGCGAGGGGAGGCACGCCGCCGCTGAACTGAGGTCAAGGAGGGTCGACGTGGAGCTCCTCCCTGACACCGCGGCCAGCAGCGTGATAGGCCTTGTTGACACTGTCCTGATAGGCGCTGATAACGTTACTCTGGACGGGTGCGTTTACAATAAGTTGGGCTCAAAGAACCTCGCCATACTTGCCGGCTACTTCGGCAAGCCGGTCGTGGCGGCCTTCGAGCCCTACAAGATATCGCCTGAGGCCAGATGCGGGGGCGTCAGGCTACTGGAGAGGAGCTACCAGGCCGAGCCCTGGGGCGAGGTCACCTATAAGGTCTTTGACGAGCTGACGAGGGACCTCGTTGACGCAGTCCTAAGCGTGAGGGGACTTGGCGATAACACCCAGCCCAACCTGATGGCCCTGAGAAAGGAATTTGAGGAGTGGATGACGAGAAGGCTCGCTGGCGGGAGGTCGGCTTGACTCTCGTCATGAAGCTGGCCAGGCGAAGGACTGCTAAGGGAAGGGATGTAGAGTCAGAGGTGCTGGGGGTAAGGCAGCTGCTCGCCGGGTTCATCGTGAAGCCGCCCCTTATTCCTCTGCTTGGGACCCATGGGCTCTCAAGGCTTCGTGAGGCCCTCCAGGACAAGCTGGTGGTACTTGACCTGAAGGTTGACGATGACCCTGAGGACCTTGAGGGACTGGCTGACCTGGCAGGCTACGCTAACGCTGTCACGATCTCGTGGAGAGCAATTGCCAGCCCTAGGCGTGACCAGCTCGTTAAGGTCTTCGAGAGGTCAGGCTTGAGGCCCGTGATAGCGGTGACCAATAGTGACGTGGCACTCGTAGGGCTTGATGAGCTGAGGGGAACCCTCGTCTCAGCCGTTAAGGGCCTTACGTCCCCTATGATATTGCTTCCTGGCTCAGCAGGAGGGGTGGTGAAGGACCTCGTATCGACTATCCTGGGGGCTCTGGTGCTAATTGATGGAGTGAGGCCAGGCGAGGGCCTCTGCGCCGGGGCCAAGTATGAGGTGATCGGACAGAACGTCCTTGACGCAGAGGACCCTGTGGGCCACATCAGGATGACCATTTATGCGCAAAAGAGGGCAGCCGAGGAGTGCGGCGTCAGAATATCATAACTCTCCTGCCTTGAAGCCAGCGACCGCCGATTTATCTTACGCAGACCTTGCCTCTAAGTCCTTCGCTGGCTAACCGGGCTTCACGAGCCTTAGGAGGTCCTTAAGCAACACAACCTTGTCCTCAGGCACGCCGTGCCTTCTTAAGACATCCTTCAGGCTAACACCTCTGCTGACCTCCTAGAGACGGCGGTAGCCAGGTCGTAACCTAGGAGAGGCGAGAAGACCGTTATTAAGGCCTGGCTTGACTTGGTGAACCTCCTCATTCTCTTGGCATGGCCTTCGCTGCAGAGGCCTTCACGAGGCCCATGGCCCAGATTATGAGCCTTGGGAACCTGGTGCCCGTCTCAAGGTAATACTCCCTGGACCTCTCGGCGTAGCTCAAGGCCATCACTGTCAGAAGAGTGTGGGACAGAGGTGTTAGGGAAAGGTATTGAGGGCGTTCCTCAAAAGTCACGGCAGGATATTACTTATGAGGTAGGCTTAGGGGAGGCCTCCAAGCTTCTCTTGATGTGCACAGACCTCTGGATTACTGTAACCGCGGAGAGGACGGCTATAATGAGCACGATGATGTTGCATGCTAGGAGGCTGCCGGCCGCCGCGGCTATTGAGGCGAGGAAGAGCAGTATCGCCCTCTCGCCCCTCTCCATGAGGCCCACGCCCTCCATCTTGACGCCCAGCAGCTCCCCCTTCGACCTGGCGTAGCTGACCAGGAAGGAGAACATGAGGGTTACAATGGAGAGGTAGGCGTTAGCGCCAAGAATGGCTATGGCAGTTATGAACAAGGCGTCAGAGGCCCTGTCGGTCACGGAGTCCAGGTAGGAGCCGAAGGGCGTGGTCCTGCCCGAGGCCCTGGCCACAGCGCCATCTATCACGTCCATAAGGCTTGAGAGCGCCACGAGGACTGGCACCGCCCAGCCCTCCCCTAGGGCCGCAACGACAGGGGCCAGGGCGGCTAGGGCCAGGCCCGTGTAAGTTATGTGGTCAGCCTTGACGCCTCGTCTGGCGAGCGCCTTACCTATAGTTGACGGGGCCACCTTGTTGACCAGCTCCCTAAGCCTCCCCATCACCACACCTGATCACCAGGCCTCTGGCCTCCCTGAGCGTAATGACGTCATACCCTCGCTCCACGTAGGCTTTCACTATGCTCTTAAGCTTTAGGTAGAGGCTGGGACCTGTCCACAGCCAGATGTCAGGCCTCCAGTGCCTAAGCTTAACGAACTCCCAGGGATGGGCGAACAGCACGATGTAGCTGCTCCTTAGGGTCAGCCTAAGCAGCTCATGGGAATGGGGGACCCTGAGGACGCTACTGGTCACCGACACAGGTACCCTGAGGAGGCCCCCATAACAGAAGGGGTGCCTGACAAAGGGGGGCTTATACGAGGCCACGCTTGAGTCGACCTCTACCCCTAGGGTAACTAGGTCCTTCAGCAGTGGCTGGGGAAGCTTGAGGTTAGGCGCCCTGAACGAGACGACTTCAGAGAACCGCCTGAGGGTCCTCAGGGACTTGTCAATAAGGCTCAGCGCCTCCTCCCTGCTAATATTGTCAAGCCTAACGTGCCCGTACCCGTGGCTGCCGAGCTCGTGACCTCTGTCAACGACCTCCTTGACCAGCCTTTCCCTTTCCTCGGCGACCTTAGCGTCGAAGAAGAAGGTTGCCCTGACCCTCAGCTCGTCAAGGAGGTCGAGCAGCCTGGAAAGGCCCTCGTCAACACCCCTGAGGGTGTTCAGATAAGGGGGTGCGTCAGGCTCTACGTCGAACGACAGGGACAAGGCCCTCCTTGGCCCTTTCATGGTACCTCCACTTCCTTTCGCTGCACCACTCGCCCGGCCTCACAGGGTCCCCTACTAGGCGGCGATATACTCTGTAAACTAAGAACCTCCTGTCATTCTGAGCACATGAATACAAGGCCTCCCTGTAGACAGGTAGGACGTACTTGTCTATCACGGCCTGACAGTCGAAGAGCCTGGCCCTCTCCACCGACGCCCTTGAGGCAGAGCGGAACAGGGCCTGGTCCTCGTAGACGTTGGCTATGACCTCAGCCATGGAGGTCGCGTCATCAACTACGAAGCCGCTTTGCCCGTCCTCCACTAGGTCAAGTACGCCGGGTGACCTGTACACCACGGGGACTACTCCCAGGGCCATTGCCTCAAGGACCGCCAGCCCGAAGGACTCTCTGTAACTGGTTAGGGCGAAGAAGTCAGCGCCTGACAACATTTTAGCAACTTCATGCCTGGGCCTTGTACCGAGGAGCCTTACGTGACCTTCTAGCCCCCTTCTGGCTATGAGCTCCCTCAACTCTGCTGAGAGGACCCCGTCCCCTATAACATAGAACACCGCCCTGGGCAGCCTCCTGAGGACCAGCTCGGCAACCCTGGCTATCTCAAGGGGGTTCTTCCTCCTCGAGAGCCTTGACGTTATTATGACGGCTGGGTCCCCCTCAAGCCTTTGAGAGGAGGCGGCCTCACGCCACTTATTGACGTCTATGCAGTTAGGCATCAGCCTTGAATTTCTCCCGCTGATGGCCTCGACGTCGTGCGAGGCGGCCCTCGAGACGCCAGTAAGCACTGTTGGCCACTTAAGCCCGTACTTGAGCAGCCTCCTCACGCCAGGCGGCAGGTCATTAGATATCAGGGAGTGATTAGTCAGGACGCTTGGCACGCCAACGCCGCCGCTCGCGACCATGCTTGTCACAAGGCTCAGCGTAGAGGAGATCCCGTGTGAGTGCACTAGGTCAAAGGCGTTACGCTTAATGAACAGAACAGACCTCGCGACAGCTAATGGGTCTAGGGTCACGTCATCCTTTACGTTAAGAGGTGAGGGGATCCTGTAGACAATATAGTGGTCTCCATCCTCAAGGACTTGTGAGCCCTTTGTATTCGTGTGGCCGTGCGTGACGACAAATACCTCATGCCCTCTCATGCCGAGCGCGCGGGCCAGCTCATGTATGCTCACCTCGACGCCTCCGACTCGGGGGAGGAACCAGTCAGAAACCATGGCTATCCTAAGGCTTTCCAACCCTTCTCCTCCTCGCGGCCTCCAGAATCCTTAGGCCGCCTGAGGCGGCGAGGACCGCAACGCCGACGCCAGCAGGCAGAAGGGTGTCAACGACCCTTATTGCAACTAGGTAGACTGTAGAGATCTCCGCTGGGCAGCCCATAGCGGTAAGCACAGCTATGACCGTTAGGTCGAAGACGCCAGCGCCGGCGGGCGTCGGGGCCAGCGAGGACAACCTTAGGGCCACGTACAGCGCTATTAGCTCGGCCAGGCTCAAGCTGAAGCCCAGGACCTCCAACATGTAGCCCACCTTAAAGATGTCAAGCGATAGTATGGCTACACTGACACCAATATAGATGGCTAGCATCTCCCTGTCCGAGGCCAAGGCCTTAAGGCCGCCAATGAAGTCGCTAAGGGCCTTCCTCGCCTTAGCGCTGACGCCGCTCTCCTGTAGCTCCACAAGGTAAAGGCTTGCGGGCAGGAGGGTCAGGTACCTGGCGTACCTGAAAACCAGGAAGCCAAGGACGAAGGCCCCGAGGACTACCCCCTCGCTCACCCACTCTAACGTAGTCGCGGATATTACCTTGGTCCTGTGCTCATTTGGAACCCTGAGGTACGCAATCCTGAACGCCTCCTGCGAGGCCTTGTTGCCTGGCAGGAAGACGCCTATCGGGAAGCTTGACACTATGGCCTCAAGGGCCCCCATGTATGAGACCTGAAGGCCAAGGCGTCTCAGGCCGCTCCTCCACCTCAGCCCCCAGAGGAGGGTCAGGACAAGGTTTATGGCAGAGCCTACAGCGATGGCATAGCCTGCCAGCTCAAAGTAATGTGCTAAGTTCAACAGGTCTGTTAAGGGCGTCACTGCGGCTACAGGGATGAGGTCTTCGCTTAAAAGTATTAAACGGTTTAGGCAGCAAGCGAGCTATGTATAACGCCCTCCGTTTATGTTTAGCACGTGCCCAGTTATGTTACCTGCTGTAACCGGGTTAGCGAGGAAGTAAATGGCCTCAGCCACGTCCTCTGGCTTAGCTATCCTGTTCAGTGGGTGCAACGACAGGATCTGGGCCCTCCTGGCTTGGTCGGAGAGTAGCGAGGCCGTCATGTCAGTCTCTACAAAGCTGGGCGCCACAGCGTTCACCCTGATCCCGTACTTGGCCAGCTCTATGGCGAGCTTCTTGGTGAGGCCTATGAGGCCCGCCTTGGCGGCGGCATAGGCGACGCCGGCCACAACGTTGCCTGTCTCGCCGGATATGCTGGCTACGTTAACTATGGCTGCCCAGGGGGCCTTCTTGAGCAGCGGCAGCAGGTGCTTTATGACGTAGAACTGGCCTGAGAGGTCCACCTTTATTACCTCGTCCCACCTCTCGGGGGTCAGCTCCTCCACTGTGGAGTAGTCTATGATGCCAGCGTTGTTAACTAATACGTTAACGTAAGGCAGAACTGACGAGAGGGCCTGGGAGAACGCCTTAACTGAGGCGAGGTCTGAGACGTCAAGCTGGTAGTACATGGCTGAGGGGGAGCCCGCCGAGAGAGCATCATTAATGGTCTGCTCAGCGGCCTCCCTGTTCGACTTATACGTTATGACGACTATGTAGCCCTCCCTGGCGAACCTGAGGGCTGTGGCCTTGCCAATGCCCCTGTCACCACCTGTTATCACTACGACCTTATCCTCGCCCTTCAAGGTGAACCCAAAAGGGTTACCTAGCGGTCCCGTTATTTTTAGGTTAGAGGTGGAGCACGCGGAAGATCATGTAGATGCCGACTAGCACTATGATGACGCCATAGGCCCTCTGGAGGGTCTTCTTGGGCGCCTTTACGGCGAGGCTTGTGCCTAAGTAGCCGCCTGCGACACCGCCTATGACGTAAAGGGCCGATATGGGGAACAGGGTGTCGCCGTAGACTGCGTACTCAAGCCCGCTCGCCACTCCGAAGGTGCCCACGCTTATCAGCGAGGTGCCTATGGCCCTGGCTATGCACAGCCCTGACGAGAACATGAGGGCTGGCACTATGAGGAAGCCGCCCCCTATGCCGAAGTAACCGCTTATCAGTCCGACCAAGAAGCCAGAGGCCGCGACAATGGTGGTAACCCTTCTCGTCAGCTTTGGACACCTTGAGACGGCCTCAAGGACCCTGTTGACCTCCTCCCTGGAGCCTGCTGAGGCCGAGTGCCGGAAGAATCCTATGTAGACGCCCAGGACTATCATGGCTATGGCGAAGTAGAGGAGGAGGCTCTCGCCAGGGGTTATGTGGCCCAGGTAGGCGCCGAGGAGGGCCCCTATGAGGCCGACGCCGGCGAACAGCGCCCCGACCCTTGGCGCGACGTTCCTCTTCCTCAGGTGCATGTAGGAGTTTATGTAGGCGTTAATTCCCACGGCCAGCGCCGTAGTGCCGAGGGCTATGTGGGCGGCGTTAGGAATTGAGCTAAGGCCCACAAGGTAAAGCAGCAGGGGGACGGCAAGTATAGAGCCCCCGCCGCCTATGAGGCCCAGGGAGAACCCCACTATCACGCCTGAGACCACTGAAAGGCCGTACTGCAGCGGAGTGAGGTACATTCTTTATCACCTAGGCAATTCTTTGACAGATTAAGCGTTATCAAGAGGTTTTAAGCTATATATCTAATAATTAAATATCTGGTCAACGTTAAGCTATGTCGAGGTTCCTGAGCTCCTTAAGAAGGTCGTAGTAGGCGACTATCCTGCTCACGTTCTTGGTCCCCCTTGGGCCGGGCATCTTCATGAAGAACCTGTTAGTTGGCGCATGTGTGCCGCGGACGCCCCTGTCAATCAAGGCCTTTGATATTGGTATAACTGATGCCATCAGCCCAGCCAGGTTAGACTTATCATTAATCCTGGCGTTGACTATTATCTCGTCCCTGAACCCGCCGAACCCTATATACTCTATGTGCATGGAGACGAACTTCCTGTCCCCAAGGGGCTCAAGGTAGCCCGTGGGCTTTATGTAGTGCGGCGCGTCATAGCCCAATATGTCATCAACTATGCTGCTCTTAGTTATCTCCTTTGAGTGGTTCCTCTCAGGCTCTGTCAGGCTCAGGAAGTCCGTGTTGCCCCCTATGTTGAACTGTACTATCGAGGTCACCCTGCGCCCCCTCTCAGCTATGTGCTCCAGCAGGTCGGCAGTCAGCGGCGTGGCCCCCGTCGCCGCGTCGTCTCCGAGGACCAGGGCGCCCACCTTCTCAAAGTGGCTGACCACCCCTGGGCTGTTGGCGACAGGCGGCGGCGTGAAGTTGACGAAGGCTACCCTACGCCCGCTCCTCCTGCTGTACTCCGCGGCGGCGTAGGCGTAGGCCATAGTGGCCCCCAGTTTACACCTAGGGGCGAGCTTGACGAAGTCCGGCTCGCTCTCGGCGTAGCTGTAGGGCTCAGTGGTTATGACGTTAACTATCACGTCGGGCTGAAGCTTCTGAAGGGTGTTGACGACCTGCTCCACGGCGGCCATCGGGTCGCCTAGAAGCTCATCAAGGCCCAGCGGTGTCACGGGTAGGCCTCTCAGGCTGCCGCAGTGAACGCCCCGCTCAACCACTATGTCCTTCAGCGCCCTTGGGATCTGTTCATAGGGGACGAGCTTACTGGCTATCTCGTACATGTCCTTACCGACCTTAGAGGCGTCAACGTCAAGGACTCCCACGACCTTGATGTCCTCAGGCCTGTAGGCCTTCAGGTGGTTCAGGAAGGGTATGCCCAGGGGCTCCACCCCCTTGGACTTTATCTTCTCAAGGCCTGCGAGGAAGTATGAAGCGCCTGCCCCTGCGCCTATCAACAGTGTCCTCACGGAGTTCATCGGCAACACTTCCAATTTGTTGGCACAGCTGGCGTTATTTATACTTTCACTTCTTGAAAGGGGTTCCTAGATCACTTCAGCTCCACTTCAGGTGCCGCTACCTCTGGCGTGAAGCTTATGTACTGGATCATACTGCCGCGTATCAGGACCTTTCCGAGCTTGGCCACCACCTGCTTACCGTCCTTGACCTCAACGGAGTTCTCGAGCAGGAGGTTCATTGTGGAGTCGGTGACCTTTAGCTGACCTATGTACTCCGTTCCGTCCTTCAGCTTGACGTATATGTTGGTATTGATGGCCTCCCTCAAGTACCTCAAGGGGTTCATGACCTTATGCGACTGGTTGCTTGACACTACGCACCCCTCACGTTGTTCGTTTCATGCTAAGGGCTTTAGAACTTTAAAAGGTTAGCCCGAGGCCCGTAGGGGAACCAAAGGTGTTAGCTGATCTCGCCAGCGTGAGGTATGGGGACGGCATAGTTCTGGCCAGAGTCGAGAAGGGCGGTCTCTACCTGCTCAGGGACCCCAAGGGGGACCCGATAACGCCCTCACGGCTGTTCGAGGGGTTACCTAACTCGATTAGGCTGCTGGAGGGCGCTCAGGCCTCAGAGCCTATAGGGGACTTGAAGCATCAGCTTGAGCCCCCCGTGCCCAGTCCCTCAAAGATAATTGGCATAGGGAAGAACTTCAGGGAACACGCCGTTGAGATGAAGTCCGAGGCGAAGCCCGTCTACTTCATGAAGGCCCCCAGCGCCTTGGTAGGACACCTCCACGTAATTGAAGTGCCTGCCTTCGTTCAGAAGCCCGACTACGAGGGCGAGGTGGTCATAGTTATAGGCAGGAAGGTTAAGCTAGCTGGGGTTAAGGAGGCCGGAGAGTCAATACTGGGCTTCATGGCCGGAAACGACGTTACTGCCAGGGACCTCCAGTACGACGTGTGCATGCCCTGGTGCCTCTCGAAGAGCCTTGACACGTTCTCCCCGACGGGGCCTTACCTGAGGCTGATAAGCGACTACTCGGAGCTGGAGGGCCTCTGCGTGGAGACATACCTCAACGGGGAGAGGGTCCAGAGGGGCTGCGCTGGCGACATGTCGCTTAGCTTCGCCGAGATAGTGGCTGACCTCTCTAGGTACATGACGCTCCTCCCCGGGGACTTGATATTCACAGGCACGCCGCCAGGCGTCGGCCACCCAAGGGGGCGTTACCTGAGGGACGGGGACCTGCTAGAGATAGCTGTAAGCGGCCTTGACAGGCTCGTCAACCCAGTAAAGAGGGTTAGCCTCCGACTGTGAGGCTTATTTAAAAGGCCCACGCCGCAGACAAAGCCTGGTGCCAAGGTTGGAGTACGTAAAGCTTGGGAAGACAGAAGAAAGGATCTCAAGGATCGGGCTCGGCGCCTGGCAGTTCAGCGACGCTTGGGGCCTGACGGACTACGAGAGGGCCAAGGAAATCATCAAGAAGGCCTATGAGCTAGGGATAACGCTCATTGACACGGCCATGGTCTACGGGATGGGGATGAGCGAGAGGTTCATAGGCCAGGCGCTCAGGGACCTCCAGATAAAGAGGGACGAGGTGTTCATAGTGACAAAGATACCTGGGGAGTACCTCAACAGGGACGACGTATTCAGGGCTGTCAGGGGGTCCCTGTCAAGGCTTCAGTCAGACCACATAGACGCGCTCCTGGCCCACTGGCCGCCGGCCTGGCATAACTACCCAACCTGTGAGTACGCCAAGGCCTTTGAGGCCCTGGTCAGGATGGGCAAGGTCAGGTACATAGGCCTGAGCAACTTCCCCATAGCGCTGGTAGAGGAATTCAGGTCGTGCCTGGCGAAGCATGACATAGAGATCTTTGAGATAAGGTACAACATCGTTGAGAGAAAGGCTGAGGAGGAGCACATACCGTACGCGGAGGCCAACGGGATAACTGTCCTCGCGTGGAGCCCTCTGGCCCAGGGCGCGGTCCTAGGCAAGTACAGGCCTGAGGACGTGAGCAAGCTGCAGGACGTAAGAAGGGGCAACCCGCTCTTCAGGCCTGAGAACTACAGTCAGATACTGAAGCTTGTTGAGGCTATGAAGGAGATAGCTGAGAAGAGGGGGAAGACGCTCTCTCAGGTGGCCCTCAACTTCATCATGATGGCGAGCCCTGTGGTCGTTCCGATACCCGGCGCTAAGAGCCCGCAGCAGGTAGAGGAGAACGCAGGGGCCGCCGGCTGGTCACTGACCTATGAGGAGTGGTCGAGGCTTGACGAGATAAGCAGGTCGCTCAGGATAAGCTACGTTACCATACCGGACTGACCTCCTTAAGCCCTGAAGCGGAGGCTTTACCCTCTTAGGTCCTACTGTGCATGTGACGTGCTAGAGCTTTATAACTTGGACGTATCGTCTTCTAGTGGGTGTTTGATTGTCTAGGCAAGTTCCGCTCTACGACGTTCATAAGGAGCTTGGCGCGACCTTTGGCGAGTTCGCTGGTTGGACAGTGCCTATGTCGTATACTTCCACCATAGAGGAGCACATGGCCGTCAGGCAGTCTGCGGGCATCTTCGACATAAGTCACATGGGGAGGCTGAGGCTAAGGGGACCTAACGCCGCCCAGCTGCTAGACTACGCCTTCACGAAGGTGGTCTCAGCTACCAAGGAGGGCTTCATGAGCGGCCCCACCCTAGCCCTAAACGAGCACGCCAGGGTCATAGACGACGAGATGTGGTACAGGCTGCCCTCAGGCGAGTGGCTGGCAGTGCCAAACGCCGCCGCGAGGGAGAGGATGAAGTCACACCTCTCCTGGCTCGCGGACCTCAAGGGGCTCAAGGTAGAGATAGAGGACCTCACTGAGGCCTTCTCCATGCTTGCCCTGCAGGGCCCTAGGGCCGTTGAGGTCATGAGGGCCCTGGGGGCTGACTGGGCCGCCTCCCTCAGGCCCCTGGAGTTCAGGCTCAACGTAACCCTAGCTGGAGCTAAGGCCTTCCTCGTGAGCAGGAGCGGGTGGACCGGCGAGGACGGCTTCGAGGTGTGGGCTGAGCACGCTGACGCCGAGAAGGTGCTCAGGGCTGCCATAGCTGCTGGGGCTAAGCCGGCCGGCATAGCAGCAAGGGACACCCTGAGGATAGAGATGGGCTTCGTCCTGGGCGGCAACGAGTACGGCGAGGACCCTGTCAAGTACCCCTGCGCCCTCAGCCTCAGGTACGGCATGGGCGCCATAGACTGGTCTAAGAGGGGCTTCTACGGGGAGGAGGCCCTGAGGGCTTGTCGCCGCGAGGGGCTGAGGTGGGTCAGGGTAGGGATCGAGATGAAGAAGTCGCACGCCAGGTTCGTGCCGAGGGGCGGCTATAAGGTGCTCGTTGATGACGTTGAGGTTGGGTGGGTCACAAGCGGCACCTTCAGCCCAGTCCTGGGCAGGGGCATAGGTCAGGCCTACGTTGACACCAGGTATGCGATACTCGGGGAGACCGTGACGGTAGTTGATGAGAGGGGCAGGGCTGGTGAAGGGAAGCTCGTGGACTTCCCGTTCATAAAGAAGTGAGCTAAGGCGGTCCAAATGGCGCAGGAGGTGAAGGTCAGGGCCTTCTTCGGCAACCTCTACCTCAGCTACCAGCCCCTGCTGAAGGCTGGCGCCCTTCTTTCAGTCAACGGCCTAGTAGTCATGGCCGGGGAGCCCAAGGTCATCGAGGGGGCCTGCAAGGCCCTCAGCGGCTGTGAGGAGGTAGACCTCCCAGGGCGGGCGGCGGGGCCTGGCTTCATAGACTCGCACCTTCACCTCACGGGCCTGGGCCTTCAGCTGAACACCCTTGACCTGAGGGGCGTGAGGAGCATAGCTGAGCTGAGGGACAAGGTCAGGGCGTTCCTGCAGGAGAGGAACCCCCCTGTGCTCATCGCGAGGGGCTGGGACCATGAGAGGATGGCGGAGAAGAGGTTCGTCACTAGGTTTGACGTGGACGACCTGGTCCCTGACAGGCCCGCTGTACTCGTCAGGATATGTGGCCACGTGGGGACCCTCAACACATATGCCATGAGGCAGCTCGGGATAGATCGCCTGAAGGGCTCCCCGGACGTAGTTGTTGACGAGAGGGGCGAGCTAACGGGCGTCGTCAGGGAGGACGTGCTCCTTAAGGCGCTGAGGGCTCTCGAGCCTCCCCCCGAGCAGTATATGAGCTACGTGGCAGACGCCGCGAGGCTACTGCTCTCCCAGGGGGTCACGACAGTGGGCTTCATGAACGTGCCCCTGAGGCTCCTCACGGGCCTGCTTTCCGAGGCCAGGAGGAAGATGCTGAGGATGAGGCTATACCTTGACGTTGACGCCCTCGGCCTGCTGGAGGGACTCGGCCTGGCAGGCGGCTTCGGAAATGAGTGGGTGAAGGTGATGGGGGTCAAGGTGTTCGCCGACGGCTCCCTTGGGGCCAGGACGGCGCTGCTCTCGGAGCCCTACGAGGACGCGCCTGGCGAGAGGGGGAAGCAGAACCTGAGCGTTGAGGAGTTGAGCAACATAATGTCCAGGGCCAGCAGGCTAGGGCTAGATGTCGCCGTCCACGCTATAGGTGACGGCGCCCTTGACGTCTTCCTCGCGGCCAGGGCGGCCTCAGGCGCTGACGCAAGGGTTGAGCACGCCTCAGTGGTCAGGGACGACCAGCTTCCACGCCTCAGGGGGGTCAGGGTGAGCGTTCAGCCCATGTTCGTAATTGAGGACAGGGGCTGGCTCAAGGACAGGCTCGGGGCCAGGAGGCTGGGGCTGGCCTACAGGTTCCGCTCACTAGTGGCCTCTGGCGCCATAGTTGGGCTCTCAACGGATGCGCCCGTTGAGCCCACAGACCCCTGGCTGACAGTCTACGCTGCCGTCACAAGGGGTCAGGGGGAGGGCTGTGAGCTGGCCAAGGTTACACCCGAGGAGAGGCTCACAGTACCTGAGGCGCTACACCTCTACACTGCGGGCTCCGCGGCGGTGTTGAAGGACCCGCTCATAGGGTCGCTGACGCCAGGGCACCTGGCCGACATCGCTGTCTTCTCCCAGGACCCCCTCGAGGTCTCAGAGCCTGCTGACTTAAGGACGATAAGGAACGTCGCGACCTTCGTTGGCGGCGAGAGGGCCTTCTGACCTCAGGGCCTTGAGGAGAGGACGACCCCAAGGCTGATCATAGCTATGAGGGTTACCTGGGGCAGAGTGAGGCCTTGGCTGAACACTAGGTAGGCCAACACCGAGGCGCCCGCGGGCTCGGCGGCCATCGCGACGGTCGCGGCCAGGACCTTGTTGCAGCCGAGCAGGTAGTTCATGCTCGTGTGGCCTCCTATCATGGGCACGATTGCTAGCGCTATCGTGAAGCCCCATGCCGTGAGGCCGGTTGGCATGAGGAGGGTCCTCGTAGTGGTTAGGGCCAGGAGGTTCACGAGGGCCCCTGAGGAGTAAGCGACGGCCGTGTAGGCGCTCGTCGACCACCTGGACCTGATTAACTTGCCCAGCAGCACGTAACCCACCATGGCCGCCATGCCGCCCAGGCTGAGGGCCACGCCCTCCAGGCCTCCTGGCGGGTCGAGCTCTGTTAACGCGAGGCTGACAACGCCAGCTGTCGTCAGGAGGGCCCCAACCACCTCGGCCGCAGTGTACCTTTCGCCGAAGAGCGCAGCCCCCAGGGCCCAGATGAAGGCGGGGTATGAATCAACTATGGCGACGCTTACGCCAACGGGTATCAGGTACAGGCTGGTCATCCAGAGGTCGAAGTGGGCCGCGAGCAGCGTCCCGCTAGCTATGGCAAGGCCTAACGTGGCCCTGTCGGACAGGCTCCTGCCCAGCTCTCTGCTATCGCTTAACGCGAAGGCCCACGTTATGGCAGCGCTGAGTAGGAGTCTCCAGGTGGCGGCGGAGGGACCGGGCAGGCCGCTAAGCAGCACAAGTATGGACGCTGACGAGAAGCTCACGGCCATTAGGAGCACAAGGGGGTACGTCTTAGCCCTCTCGGCCGTGGTCATTCGTGACCAGCGCATTTTTACCTGGAACCTCTTGTTCAGAGGGGGAACATATTTGGCCGAGGTCAGGGTTATAGACGTAAGCCCCTATGACCTGAGGGGCTACATATCTTCGTTCGTCATAATAGATGAGAAGGTCGCCGTGGTGGATCCTGGGCCGGAGAGCTCGTACAGTAAGCTCAAGGAGGGCCTGGAAGGGCTCGGCGTCAGGCCTGACCTGATCTTCGTAACTCACGTGCACCTTGACCACGCCGGCGCCGCGGCCCACCTGCTGGCTGACTACAACAGCTCGGTAGTTTACGTTCACCCAAGGGGCGTACCCCACGTAGTTGACCCAAGCAAGCTCTACGCGGCGGCCCTTGAGCTGACGCCGCTCCTCCCCCAGACCTACGGGAGGCCCCTCAACGCTGACCCGAGGAGGGTCGTCCAGGCCGAGGACGGGCTGGTCGTGAGCCTTGGCTCATCATCAATTAGGGTGCTTCACACCCCTGGCCATGCAAGCCATCACATGAGCCTAATCCTGGAGCCCGAGGGCGTTCTCTTCACGGGGGACTCGGCAGGCGTCATCTTCAACTTCGGGGGGCTTGAGGTGCCTATGCCCACGAGCCCTCCGCCGTTCAAGCCGAAGATGTACCTTGAGAGCGTGGCAAAGATGGAGCGGCTGAGCCCCCGCAAGTTCGCACCAACACACTTCGGGCTCCACGACGATGCTCCCAGATGGCTTAAGCTGGCGAGAGAGCAGGTGGTGAGGTGGCTTGAGGCGATAAGGTCCGCCGGACCCTCGAGCGACATACAGACGCTCGAAAATGTGATAGGGTCCATAGAGCCGTCCGTGGCCCAGCTGCTAAAGGGCAGTGAGGCCTTCGCCGTGAGGGGGTTCCTTGACACTACCATCATGGGCCTCAAGGACGCCCTGGAGAGAGGGGAGTGGCCCTAAGGCGCGGAGGACAACAGGTTAAGCAGTCCCTTCCTCAGGCCCTCGGCGAACTCCCTGCTCTTAATGACGACAGCTATCGCATCACCTCCGTACGGGACGCCTATTATCACTGTGTCGCAGGCCACCATGAGGTCCAGGAAGGCCGCGTCGGACTCAACTACCCTGAGGCCGTAGCCGCTGAGCTCCTCAGCCTCCTGGCGGTACCTCTTAAGGTACCCCTTTGGAACCACCACAAGGGCTCCCGGCCCTGAGGACCTTACGAGCTCCTTCAACGCGGGGAGGAGGACGCTCAGCCTCTCAAAGACCTTGTGAGCGAGGAAGACAGGCCTCTCGTTACAGCTGGAGGCTGTGGCCAGGGCGGCCCCCATTACCGAGTCAAGCCCCCTTACTAAGGTGACCTCAGCTGGCCTGGCTCCAGGGGCGCTGCTGGAGAGATCCTTGGCCAGGGCTTCAATCTCGCTCGCCCTCTTCAGGGCCCTCGCCACCTCCCTCTTGGCCAAAGCCCCGAGGGATTGTAGCGGGTCCACGGCCTCAAAGACCCCCTCCCTCTCAACGACGAGCCCCATCTCCTGGAGCGACCTAAGCGTGTCATAGATCCTCTGCACGGGGACCCCTGCCTGCT
The DNA here is from genome assembly GCA_022015155.1 of Acidilobus sp. Lineage (GTDB taxonomy): Archaea > Thermoproteota > Thermoprotei_A > Sulfolobales > Acidilobaceae > Acidilobus. The sequence continues at coordinate 60,114 of JAKLZP010000006.1, forward strand.
TAGCCACCTCCTGCGGCCTCATGGGGCCAGCCTTGAGGAGGACCAGATAGGCGGAGGCCTGGTACTTGTTAAGGCCAAGTAAGGACCTCAGCCTCTGCTCCAGGTCTGCTGACAAGCCCTTCCTCTTACCTCATAGATCCCTTAACCTTAAAGCGTTACGGCTGCTGGCCACCCTTTGCCGCCTGGCCCTCCCTGACCGCCCTCACGGCCCTCATGACGGCCTTTATGACCTCGCTTCTGGCCGGCTCCTCCCTAATCGTCTTACAGGCGGCGTAGCGTCAGCTAAGCCTTTTACCTTGCGACCCCGTTAAGCACAGGGCCGATGAGGGAAGCAGCCATCGCCTGAGAGGCGTGATGTGCCACGCAGGCCCTGAGGCCAGCTTAACTTAAATAATGTAATGCTCACTGCCCCAGACGGGTCGGACCTTGTCCGCGGGAAGGCCTCTTGTCCTCTACGACGGGCTCGTATTTGACGGAACTGGGAGGCAGCCCTTCAGGGGCACGGTTGTGGTTAAGGGGGGCGAGATAAGCGACGTTGGCACAAGGGGTGAGGTCAGCGTCCCAGGGGAGGCCGAGGTCATAGACCTAAGGGGCAAGTTCCTCATGCCTGGCCTCATAGACGCTCACCTTCACCTGACGGGGTCAAGGAGCGGTAGGATAGAGGAGGACCTCTTGACGCCCATAGGGGTGTTCTTCGCCAGGGCCGTCAGGGACCTGGAGGCCCTGGCCAGGAGCGGCTTCACGACAGTTGTTGACGCGGGCAGCATAGTAGGGCTTCACCTGAGGGACGCGGTCAAGGAGGGAACCATAGCCGGTCCGAGGGTTGTGGCAGCGGGCCCTGTCCTCAGCCAGACCTTCGGGCACGGGGACGTCCACTACCTCCCCGTCGAGTGGGTCGACTACAGGACCACGAGGAAGATCACGCCGTTTGCGTCCCTAATATGCGACGGCCCTGACGAGTGCAGGAAGGCCGCCAGGTACGCCATGAGGGAGGGGGCTGACTTCATAAAGGTCATGGCGTCAGGAGGCGTTCTGAGCCAGAGGGACAGGCCAGAGTACAGGCAGTTCACCCTCGAGGAGCTTGGCGCCATAGTTGACGAGGCCAGGGCGGCGGGCAGGTGGGTTCACGCCCACGCTGAGGGCAAGGCGGGCATAATCAACGCGGCCAGGGCCGGGGTTAAGGTCATAGCCCACTGCGACCTGATGGATGAGGAGGCGGCCCAGGAGGTGATCAGGGCAGGCGCCCTCTGCGTCCCCACGTTCGCCATTGACTATAGGCTCCTCCAGGAGGGCCAGAGGCTGGGGGTCCCAGAGTGGGGCTTGAGGAAGATAGCCGAGCTATCAGACATACACCTTGAGAACATCAAGAGGGCCTACAGGATGGGCGTTAAGATGGCCACCGGGACCGACTTCTCGGGCGGCGTCGGCAGGCACGGCGAGAACGCTGAGGAGATAGAGATATTCGTTGAGAAGGTCGGCATGTCGCCTGTGGAGGCCCTGATAGCGGCGACCAGGAACGCGGCCATAGCGGCTGGCCTGGAGGGCAGAGCGGGCGTGATAGACAAGGGCTACCTGGCGGACCTAATAGTGGTTGACGGGAACCCGCTAGATGACGTCAAGGTCCTGAGGGACCAGTCAAAGATAGTCCTCGTCCTGAGGGAAGGCACGGTACTGAAGGACCTGTTGGGCGTCAAGAGCGGTTAATAGAGGTCGAGGGACAGAGTTGTTGAGCGCTCGCGGCCTCTATAACACCTGTTTGCAGAGGCTTAGGAACGCCTGGGCATCGTCCTTCATGTAGACGTTGTTAAACATGACGTAGACGTCACCTCTGGCCGCGGGCTCGCGAACCTTCTCGCACAGGACCCTCAGGTCCTCCTCCTTGTACTTGTACCTGTAGTTGACCTCCCCTCGCCCAATGCCGTGAAGCCTGAAGTATGTCACGGCGGCCTCCTTGACTGGGCTGGCCCTGAAGGGGTCAACCACGTGGATGACGCCGTCTATGTCCCCTATGACCTTCAGGACCTCCTCGGGCCTCTCCCTCCACGTGCCCCTGGGCTCCCAGCCGATGACGAAGTCCCTTGAGGCAACTGTCCTGAAGAACTCCCTTGCCTGCCTGGCGTTCTCCTCGCTGAAGCCGAAGCCAGGGGAGGTCTGGACGACTATGACCTTGGCCCCCAGCGCCCTCGCAGCCTTAGCCACTACGTCCCAGGCCTCAAGGTTCTCCTTTGTTGTTCTTAGGTTGCCGTACCTGTCAGCTAGCTCGGCTGGCGGCCTCCACTTGGACCTCCTCCAGGTGGGTGAGCTGAGCGGGTGGGTTATGGCCTGCCAGGCCTTCATGGTGAAGGCAAAGCCCTCAGGGGCCTCGGACCTAAGCTTTGAGAGCCTCTCAGGATCAGGCCTGTCGTAAAAGGTGTCCTGGAGCTCAACTGCGTTGAAGGCCCTGTAGTAGGAGGACCTGCCCATGCACCATCCACAGCAGCCAGCCCTGAGCACGGGGGTCCCAGTGACCGTAGCCAGGCCGAGCTTATAGTGGAGAGAGCGGGTTACCAGACAAAGGCCTGAAGTAACGTTCAGGACCGCGAGCCGCTAAGGCAAGGAGAGCCTAACAGGCATGGCGAGCCAGGGCGCCAGGAGCCTGAAAACAGCTACTATGATAACGGCCGTGAGGGGGACGGTCACGTTATCATCTATTGCCCTGAGCCTCTCGACAAGCGACGAGGCCACAGCTGAGGCCAGCCCTGCGGCCCCAGCCCCCGCCAGGCCAAGGACTGAGCAGACGGTCAGCATGGCAAGAGTGCCATCCCACATCTTCTCCCTCCTCCCATGGCGAGACCTGACCACGCCGGTAACGCCGTCACCTAACGACATGTAGAGGGCCGCTATGGACCCCGCTATGAGGTTCCCTGTGAGGAGCCAGGAGAGCAGCATAGCGACCCCCCACATGGTTGAGAACGTTACCTCGTTTCTGTTGCCGGGCTCCTGGAACCACCTCATTGGCCTAAGCCTCCTCCTGAGGGCCACGTAGGCCGTCGCCAGGGCTGCCATCGAGACCGGGTACGCCGGGCTGTTGAAGAGCAGGGGCGTCAGGGCGGCCGGCACGCCGCCGGCCAGTATGTGAACGAGCTTCCTTGTGAGGTACCTAGCCATGCCCTCATCCTTCACGGCCCTTAGCGCCGACTCGTAGTACCTCCTGGAGATGCCTGAGGTCACGTAGTAGACCCAGAGCGTTAACAGCGTAGCAGCGCTTAGCTGAATAAGGTTCGGTTGCGTCAAGCTCTGCGCAGCTTCAGTGAAGGCTCTTTGGCTTTAAAAGTTATCTAGTGGCCGTCATCAGGAGGCCGGCGGCCGCGGCCGTCGCAGCCAAGGGAAGACCCCAGAAGGCGTAAGGTCCTGCCAACAGGGCCGGCCCGCCCAGGAAGGAGCCCGTCAGGGAGCCCAGCTCCTTGAGGACAGCGTACGTGTGAACGTTATACCCGAGGCCGTAGCTTAGGAAGAGCTTGTAGAGGGTCAGCTCTATGGACGCGAAGAGCACCAGCGAGACCACGATATAGAGGGCTAGGGCCGCCAGTCCCTTTACAAGATACAGCGCAAAGGCCATCCACAGCCCCCTCGTGACTATGAGCGTCGCAACCATGGCAGCGCTAGCGCTGTAGGCCTCCGCCAGGACCATGAGGGCGGCGGCCGCGAGGCCCGCAACGCCAAAGGCCATGGCGTACTGGCTGAAGGTCACGCTCTCCGAGCGAAGGTAAAGGGGGAGCGCCGTCAGGTAGTAGTCGCCAACGAAGGCCGCAAGGGCCGCCGAGGCCGCGATCGTGACGGGCGAGGCCCTGGCCTTCCTCGTAACCGAGGAGGCCTCGTAAATTATTCCGTACCTGCCCCCTATCAGCGCCGCCACAGAGGCGTTGTAGAGGCCCAGGCCTGACAGGCTTGTGAAGACCCTCTGAAGCCTCCTCTCAAGCAACGTCAGTGAGGGGGGCAGGCTTGAGACGAACGCAAGCCCCAGCGCTGTCGCCGCGGCCAACGCCGCTATGATCGGCCCGTACTCGCCGATGAGCGGCGTCAGGATCGCTATGACGAGCAGTGAGAGGCCCCTGATTAATTGAAGCCCTACCCTCTGCTCAGCGGACCTAAGGCTCCACGAGTGGCCCGGCGTGAGCTCAACTATACTCGTTGACAATGCGAGGTTAGCGGAGGCCGAAGAGACTGCGTGAACGAGGTAGGCGAGCCCTATGATTAAGACTGACCCGTGGGAGAGGCCGAAGAGAAGCAGGGCAACGGAGATGCTAATGGCTGAGATCATCGCCAGCCCCCTGTGGTCGCCGCGATCGGCTAACCTGCCCAGCAGCTCGTTAGAGAGTATGAAGACGACGCTCCAGAGGCCGCTTATCACTGAGAACTCTACGTCGCTAACCCTTGGGTTGAAGCCCAGGTAGTTGAAGATTGTGAAGTCAGCGAGCGAGATAGCGGCGAGGTAAACCACGCCGATGCTGAACCACAAGGCAGACCCCTGACACAGCTGATGATGGGCAGGAAAGTTAAGGGGGGAGGCCCTTGACCGGACCATATGCGCCGCCTGCCCTGAACGGACCTTCCAGGACATAGTGGAGGTGACGTCACGTAAGGTTGCGAAGCCTACGGCCTTAACGGCTAGAGCGACTTCACCTTGGCGTGACAAATACTAAGAATACTGTTATAAAGGAGACCTATACGATCCAAAAGGGGAAGCCGGCTTGTCCCAGGTTGTCAGCGGGGTCTACAGGGTCCTGATACCTGAGACCTATGGCAACGCCTACGTTGTCGTGAGGGGAGGGAGGGCCGTAATAGTTGACACTGGGATACCCGGCAAGGCCCAGGCCATCCTTAACGCCATTCAAAGCGCAGGGCTCTCACCTTCATCGGTTGAGGCCATAGTTCTGACGCACTTCCACTTAGATCACTCTGGGAGCGCCGAGGAGCTGAGGGCCGCCACCGGGGCCAAGGTATACATTCACGAGGCGGACGCGCCTTACCTCCAGGGCCTCCAGCCCCCGCCCTTCCCGAAGGAGGCGCCGAGGGAGGCGTTAGAGGCCTATAGGTTCTTCAAGCCCGTGAGGCCCGACTCCCTCCTGAAGGACGGGGACGAGGTAGCGGGCCTTAGGGTCATCCATATACCGGGCCACACGCCAGGCTCAATAGCACTCTACGACGGGACCCTGCTCTTCTCGGGCGACACGCTTAACGTACGCGAGGGGAGGGTTCAGGGCCCGCCGCCCCAGTACACAGCAGACATGAGGCAGGCCATAGCGTCGGTGAGGAAGCTCCTCTCGCTGAGGTTTGACGTCCTTCTGCCAGGCCACGGGGACCCCATAGTTGGGAGGGCCAGCGAGAAAGCCCTTCAGGACCTGGCCGACATACTTAAGGGCTAGCGCGGCCAGCCTCGGCCGTCGCCAGCGAGGCCCCGAAACCGAGGGCCCACGCGAGGTTAGGGTAGACTATGAGCCTCTCCATGCCTCCCCAGCCGAGGCCCGCGTAGTAGCCCATCACAAAGAGCACCAGGGCTATGAGGCCTATGGTCCCGAGGACTCCCCAGAGCGGAGTACCTCCCCTCCTCCTCACCGAGGCCGGGTAGGACGAGAGCGAGGCGAAGAGGAACGTTATGAGGGAGAATATGGTGTGTAGGTGGTACGGCGAGCCCTCAGGGAAGAGGCCGACGCCAAGGGCTCCGAGGCCCGCTAGGAAGACCATGGCGCCGAGGACCTTGTCAAGCCTTGGCCTCAGCGTCAGGAAGAGGGCCCCAGTTACCATCAGTAGCGCGCCAAGGAGGCCGACCGAGCTGTTGAAGATAGCGGCGTGAGGCGTCGTAGGCTCGCAGCGAGGGTTGCCTAGGTCGCTTATGTAGTTATGGGAGACGCTGTAGCCTGGGTATATCGCCTCGGCGACTATAAGCAACAGGAGGAACTGAACCACGCCTATGGTAGTCAGGTAGCCCGCCAGACGCTCCTTATTCACGGTCTTTCCCGTGCACTCTGTAAGCG
>JAKLZP010000038.1:0-6326 GCA_022015155.1 Acidilobus sp.
AAGTAGACCCCCTTAGCCTTCTGAAGGCGGTCCAGGTAGGAGCCCTCCTTGTTGATCCTGGGCCTGCCTGACTCCTTGTCCTGCCTCATGGTTATCCCGAGCTCTGCCAGGAGGTCGTTCATGGCTTCCCTGACCCTCTTAGGGCTTCCAGCTACGCCGTGGAGGCCAGGCTCGCCCGAGAAGACCATGATGCGGTCGCTTATCATCGCTATCATCATCACGTCGTGCTCGGCCACGAAGGCGGCGGCCTTCCTGTTCTCGGTGAGCCTCTTCACTATCCTGCCCACGGCCAGCCTCTCCTCAACGTCCAGGTGGGCGGAGGGCTCGTCGAGCAGGTAGAGGTCAGCTTCACGGCTTAACGCTGAGGCTATGGCCAGCTTCTGCATCTCGCCCCCGCTCAGCTCCCTGGCTACCCGGTCGAAGAGCTTGACGAGGCCGAGCTTCTCAGTGAGCTCCACGTAAAGCCAGGTGCCGGGCGTGACAGCCTCCGGGTTGGAGGCCCTCAGGACGTCAGCTACGGTCATCCCCTCAGGGAAGAACTCAGGCCCCACGTACTGGGGCTTGTAGCTGACCTTGAGCTCCCTGTAAGTGAATGGTCCCCCCTCCTCAGCCTTGACCTCGCCTGCGAGGAACCTTATGAACGTCGTCTTACCTATGGCGTTGGGGCCCACTATTGTTATCACCTCGCCCCCGTTTATGTAGCCCGGCTCCACGTCAAGGGTGAAGCCGTTAAGCCTGACCTTGGCCCTTGACCACTCGAGGTACTTGAACTCGGCCTCCGCCTGCTGGCCTGAGAGAGACTTCGAGAAAACTATGGGGGTGCTCCTTATCCTCACGTTCTCACCCTGTAGGTAGCCGTCAAGGAACGCGTTTATGCCGACCCTCACGCCGTAGGGCTGCGACACTATCCCATATACCCCTGGCTCCCCGTAGATCACGTGAACGTGGTCGCTGAGGTAGTCAAGCATCGCCAGGTCATGCTCTACCACTATGAAGTACCTTGAGGCCTTGACCTGGGACCTTATGAGCTTTGAGACCCTTACCCTCTCCCTGACGTCGAGGTAGCTGCTGGGCTCGTCAAATATGTAGACGGAGGCGTCCTTACTTAGGGTGGCCACTATCAACAGCTTCTGCAGCTCGCCGCCGCTCAGGCTCCTCACGTCCTTGTCCCAAGCCCTGTCGAGGCCCACCTCCTGGGCCAGGTCCCTCGAGGAGCCCGTCTCATCCGCTTTCTTCAGCAGCTCCCCCACAGTCCCCTTGAGGTACCTCGGCACTAGGTCTATGTACTGGATCTTATGGGCTACTCTCAGCTTCCCGTCATAGAGCCTCTCAAGGTACGTCTGAAGCTCGCTTCCCCTGAAGTGCCTTAGAATGGCGTCAACCTCCGCTGGCCTGTCAGGGTTGCCTAGGTTAGGTTTCAGCTCCCCTGCCAGGATCCTGATGGCCGTGGTCTTGCCCGCGCCGTTCTTGCCTATTACGCCGACTACCTGTCCCTCCCTCGGTATCGGGAGCCTGAAGAGCTTGAAGCCGTTGACGCTGTACCTGTGAACGGCCTCCTCGTTGAGCTCCTCAGGCAGGTTGACTATTGAGATCGCGTCAAACGGGCAGGCCTTCACGCATATCCCACACCCTATGCAGACGTCCTCGTGGATCACTGGCTTAGTGCGGGCCTTCGTGTCGGCCTCTATGGCTACGCCCTTCTTGCTCTTGTTGACAGGGCAGACCGATATGCACTGGTAGCTACATCGCTTGGGCCTGCACAGGTCGTCGTCTATTACTGCTACCCTTACCAAGTGCTCCTAGGCCCTTAGGCCATAGCCTAAAAAGAGGGCTTAAAACTTGAACTCGAACCTCTCGCCGGGCCTCAGTATGACGACCTTCGTGGGGAGGCCCCTTGACGTCACGATCCTCGCGAACTCGTTGGGGTCGCCGTAGAGGACGGGGAACGTGCCGTAGTGCATCGGTATCGCGACGCGGGGCCTCAGGAGCTCCACAGCCTTGGCCGCCTCGTTGTGATCCATGGTGAAGTGGCCCCCTATCGGCAGCAGGGCTATGTCAGGCCTGTAGATCTCACCTATGAGCGCCATCTCCGCCGTTATGCCAGTGTCGCCCGCATGGTACACAACGCCCTCGCTTGAAATGACGACGACGCCCGTCGGCGCTCCCCTCGAGCTGGTGTGATTTGCCGGAACCAGCGCAACGCGGAGGCCAGGCTCCAGAACTATGGGGCCTCCCATGTTGCCGCCTATCACGCGGCTCTCGTCCTTTATCAGCTCCCCGACGTAGTTAGCTAGCTCGAAGGTCGCCACAAGCTTGGCCTTGGGGTTCCTCTTCATTATCTCAACAGTGTCGCCCAGGTGATCGTCGTGGTCGTGGGTCACCAGTATATAGTCAACGCCTGTGACCGCCTCAGGCTTAACGGGTGACAGAGGGTTGCTCAGCCAGGGGTCTATAAGGACCTTCCTGCCCGAGACGTTGAGCTCAAAGGCCGAGTGCCCATAATACACAAGGTAGCCCATAGACCCTTCCCAGCAGTCTAGTCAGGAAGTCATATATAACGCCTTTCACAACAGTATCACATAATCTATATTTACAAATTTGTTTCGAGCCTGCCTGTGCTAGAGAGCGGGAAGCCCATGAGCGAGGAGGAGCTGAAGAAGATCCTGACCGCTGGTGCCATAGCCGCGGAGGCCAGGGACTACGGCGCCTCGCTGGTGAAGCCGGGCGCCAGCGCTAGGGAGGTCTGCGAGGAAGTGGAGTCCCTGATCATAAAGAGGGGGGCGAGGCCTGCCTTCCCCTGCAACTTTTCAATAAACGAGGTAGCGGCTCACTACACTCCTGGCATCTCGGATGACGTGAGGGTGCCTGACAAGGCCGTAGTCAAGGTTGACGTAGGCGCCTCGGTCGACGGCTACCTCGCCGACACCGCAGTAAGCGTCGTAGTAGGCGATGATGAAGGGCTGAGGGCGCTCGCGGAGTCCGCCAAGGAGGCCCTGGACGCGGTCATAGCCATAATGGCCCCAAACGTGAGGATTTATGACATAGGTAAGGCTATAGAGAGGGCCATAGCGGGCAGGGGCTTCCGCCCCGTCAAGAACCTCACAGGACACACGATGTCCCGCTACCTGCTTCACGCAGGTGAGTCGATACCTAACTTCGCGGACAGGTCTACGTTCTACCGCAGGCTCAGGCCCCCGGTTCTTGCGGCTATAGAGCCCTTCAGCACAAGCGGGAGAGGACTAGTCGTGGACGCGCCTAAGGCGTTCATCTACTCAGCGACGGGGAGGGAGCCTAAGGGGGCCTCGGAGGCCTCAAGGTCGTTGCTGGATTACATACTTAAGAGGTTCAGCACGCTCCCCTTCGCAGTGAGGTGGCTTTACCCTGAGTGGAAGGAGAGCGAGATAAGTAGGGCCCTTGATGAGCTGACGAGGCTTAAGGCGCTCGTCAGGTACCCAGTCCTAGTAGAGGCCTCGGGCGCTCCAGTGGCCCAGTTTGAACACTCGTTCTTCGTAGATAAGGACAAGGTGATAGTTACCACGAGGGCTGAGCGTTAACGCCCTTGTGGCCTTTATCACATGTTCGGATTTATAATTTAAAAGCTCGCCTTAAGGCTGAACCCTATTGGAGAGAAGGCCAGAATGACGTCAGGCTCTGAAATATCGACGTTGGCGACGCTGATAGTCAACATACTATGGATCGCGTTGTTGCTTCTTTGGCTCACAGGCATAGGTAACTGGATACAGGTATACTGGTATAGAGCTGACATACGGTCTAAGCTTGCCATACTGGGGGGGTTGGCTGACGAGGCGAGGAAGGAGACCCTTGACTACATGACCAAGAACAAGGCCAAGGACGCCTCGTCACTGCTTAACAGGCTACTCGACTTCTTCGTGATAGAGCCTGTCGATATAGAGCCCACAGATATCATCAACAGGCTGAGGCACCTTATAAACATCCGTGATGCCAGGTTTAAGGATGTCTTTAACCAGGCCATGCCTGACAGCGACGAAGTCACGAGGAGCGTGGCCTCGACAGCCGCCGAAATAGCTTCAGCCCTTAACTTCATATATAAGTATGTGAGGCACGTCCTGCTCTTTGCTGAGAAGACCAAGAACTGGTACCTCATTTTGCAGCTTGCGATCTTCATGCCGCAGATAATTCAGATAGCCCAGACATATAGGAAGGCCCTTGACGATTTCCTCTACAAGGTGCCCGTAGGCGATGGGGCCGGGCCCCTCGTAGCCCTGAGGCTGGCCGGCTTCGGGGCCAGGTGGAGGGAGGTGACAGAGGACACTGTAGTAGCGGAGAGTGAGTTCGAAGGGAGGAGGCTACTGATAATCAAGGCCAAGGGGCCTGGCTCAACGGTCGGCAGGCCCGGTGAGGCAGCTGAAAAGGTGATCAGGGAGGCCATAGCCCAAGGGAGGAGGGTCTCACTCATGATAACTGTTGACGCAGCCCTGAAGCTCGAGGGCGAGGATACGGGTGAGGTGGCAGAAGGCGTTGGTGCCGCCATAGGCGACCCAGGCCCTGAGAAGATAAGGTTCGAGAGGGTTGCGACGGAGTACAACATACCGCTGAGGGCTGTCATTGTAAAGATGGGCATGGATGAGGCCATACTCGCCATGAACCAGCACATCTACAAGGGAGTTGAGAACGCTGTTGAGAGGGTGAAGCAGATAATAAGGTCAGAGAGCCGCGAGGGCGACACAGTCGTCGTAATAGGCGTTGGCAACACTGTCGGGGTGGGGCAGTGATGAACACGTACCAGCTTTACCTCCTCCTGTTGCTCGTAGTGATGCTGATAGCGACCACGGCTATGACCGTGAAGCAGATGAATGAGATCAGGAGGCTGCAGGAGCTGAGGAAGAGGCCAAGGGTCGTTACCGTAGAGGAGTGCGACGGGAAGACCACGACGAGGGACTACAGGGAGGGCGACTACGTAGGGCTTGTAAGCGGCCAGTGTCCAGGCGGAGGGCCTAAGAGGGTAATAGGCATCTACGCAATTAAGGAGGAGAAGAAGGGCGGCCGCTCCCCCATTTAAGGCCCTGGTCGCATTACATAGGGGAGAGAGGCGCCGTGCGGTCAACGCTCTCTTGGGAGATATGTGACATATGTCAGAGGAGGGTCGCTACGACAACCTGCAGGCTCAACGGCAGGCTGGTCGCAGTATGTCCTTTCTGCAGGGCCCTCCTTGAGGGAAGGGGGCTTGTCTGTGGGGAAGGGGTCAAGAGGGTCCCGCTTAGGAGGAAGACCGTCGAACCTAACGAGGAGCTCATAAGGTCAGTAGGTGAGCATAGGACTTACCGCAAGGGTGCTAAAGTCCAAGGAGGAAATCGTTAGTAAGGCTTTTATAGAGGCAGTCCTACCAGGTCCTTATGGATAAGGAGACTCAAGGAGGGTGTAAAGAATGGTGGCTAGTGGAGGAATACCTGTGCTCATATTGAAGGAGGGCACGCAGAGGTCTTACGGAAGGGAGGCCCTAAGGAATAACATATTGGCGGCTAAGGTCCTGGCCGAGATGCTTAAGACAAGCCTTGGACCCCGCGGCCTTGACAAGATGTTAATAGACTCCTTTGGCGACGTAACGGTGACAAACGACGGAGCCACCATAGTTAAGGAGATGGAGGTTCAGCACCCTGCCGCGAAGCTCCTGGTTGAGATAGCCAAGGCCCAGGACGCCGAGGTCGGCGACGGCACGACGAGCGTTGTCGTGCTTGCTGGGGCCCTGCTCGACAAGGCTGAGGCCCTGCTCGAGCAGAATATACACCCAACGCTCATCATAGAGGGCTATACCAAGGCCATGAACAAGGCCCTTGAGCTGCTTGACCAGATAGCGGTCCCCGTTGACGTAAGCAACGATGAGAACCTCAGGAAGATAGCCACCACTACCATAGGCAGCAAGTACTCTGGCCAGGGACCTGAGAGGGAAAAGCTTGTAGAGCTCGCGGTTAACGCCATCAAGATAATAGCTGAGCCCAAGCCTGAGGGAGGCTACAACGTTGATCTCGATAACGTTAAGATAGAGAAGAAGAAGGGAGGAGGCCTTATGGACTCGATGCTGGTGAGGGGCATAGTCCTTGACAAGGAGGTCGTACACCCTGGTATGCCGAAGAGGGTGACCAACGCCAAGATAGCGGTCCTTGACGCGCCCCTCGAGATACAGAAGCCCGACATAACCACCAAGATAAGGGTCACCGACGTTGAGCAGCTTGACTCGTTCCTGGAGGAGGAGACCAAGATCCTTAAGGACATGGTTGAGCAGATTGCCGCGACGGGCGCCAACGTTGTAATAACCCAGAAGGGAATTGACGACGTCGCCCAGCACT
>JAKLZP010000039.1:0-4973 GCA_022015155.1 Acidilobus sp.
GGTCGTCCTCTCCATGCCGCCCCACAGGGACCTGGCGATATCAAAGGGGCTCGTCCCTCACCCCTCTGAGGCTGGCTTCAAGAGGAGGCTCCTGGCCGAGCCGAGGGGGCAGAGGGGGGACTGGGAGCTAGTAGTTGACGGGAGGGCCGTGCACGTGAGGGAGTACGACAGCCATTACCTGGTCCACTGGGACAGGGCGTCCCCCTCGAGGAGCCCGCTCAGGCACCTGCTTTACGACGCCCCCCACTGGCTTATCCCAATAGTCGCCGGGGTCGCCGTGGGCATCTCGGCGGCCCTGGGCGTCGGCCCCAGGGTAGGGGCCGCCGGGGCGCTGGCAGCGGTCACCCAGCTGGTCACCTCGAGGTGGCCATGACGAGGCTTTCCGACCTCCTGGGCTACGGGCCGAGGCCTGGCGAGGTGGTCCTTGAGGTCCCCGGTCCCCTCCAGGAGGCCGAGGTGGTCAGGAGGCCTAACAGGTTCGCCGTTGAGCTGAGGGGAGGGCTGGTATGCCACCTTCACGACCCGGGCAGGCTGCCCGAGCTGATATACCCTGGCAACAGGGTCCTCGTCAGGCCCACGAGGGGGGCCAGGACCTCCTGCTCCGTCACCGCGGCCTGGGGAGGCGAGGGGGCGGGCTGGGTCCTCACTGACAGCAGGTTCCACTCCGACATAGCGGCCAGGTTCCTCCCGCCTGAGGCCGAGAGGGAGGTCAGGGTTGGAGGCAGTAGGCTTGACTTCAGGGTTGACGACGTCTACGTCGAGGTCAAGGGCTGCACCCTCGCCAGAGGAGGCGTCGCCCTGTTCCCCGACGCGCCAACCGAGAGGGGGAGGAGGCACGTAATGGAGCTGGCCAGGCTGGCCTCGGAAGGCCACGGGGCCATGATCATGGTCCTCATAATGAGGAGGGACGCCTCATGCTTCTCGCCCAACTGGGAGACCGACCCCGGGTTCTCAGAGGCCCTCCTGGAGGCCCTGGGCAGGGGAGTGGCGCTGAGGGCCCTCAGGTTCTCCTTTGACCCACCCCGCCTGACCTACCTTGGGGACATACCGCTTTGCCCTGAGGTGAGCAGGGCCGTGGACAGGACGCCAAAGTAAAGAAAAAGGGTAAGAGGCTAAGGCCTCAGGCCGTTGTACTCAAGGCCGCTCCTCACGGCCCAGTAGAACACTGCCAGCGAGACCGCTAGGTAGAGCAGGGTGTCGTAGGGCGACGGTATTATGCCGAGCCCGAAGCTGCCCAGGTACGAGAGGAGGAGGGTCAGCAGGAGCCAGGCTATCATCCAGGCGCCCGCCCTCACGTCCTTCCGGCTTAGGAGCCCTCTCCTGGCCACGTAGGGGAGGAGCAGGAGCGACGCGAGGGTCGATAGAACAGTGACCTCGACGGCCTGGAGCCCTGACCAGTATATCAGCAGCGAGGATGCCGCGAAGGCTATCGGGGCCAGGACCCTGTAGGCGGGGAGCCTGAAGGGCCTCCGCTCGGCCGGGTGGGTGGCCCTGAAGACGGCCAGCGAGGCGGCGGCCGGGGCGTAGGATATGAGGACGGCGTCAGTGAAGACGTTCATGACCGAGTAGAATGACGGAAGCAGGAGCAGGTAGGCTAAGCCCACCACTAGGACCACGAGCAGCGAGTTGAACGGTATCCCGCGGCGGCTCAGCCTGGCGAAGAACTCGGGGAAGTAGTTGTCGAGCCTGGCAAGGGCGTTGCCGACCCTAGCGGCCCCTCCCATGTATATCAGGGCGTCGCTCACCGCTGCCACCAGGGCCCCTGCCACAAAGACGTCAGCCATGGCTGGGAGGCCGACGGCCGAGGCGGCTGCTGGGAAGGGGTAGGCCAGGTTTGCTAGGGCGGTCCAGTTCCCGGCCGCTACGTTAAATGAGTACAACCTGTCCACGACTCCAAGGAACGAGAGGGACTGAAGCACGTATATCGCCAGCACGAACACGAGCGAGAGGGTCATCGCCAGGGGTATGTCCCTCTCCGGCCTCCTCGCCTCCTCAGCGTAGTTGACGGGCTGCCTGAAGCCCAGGTACGCGAATATGGTGGCCGTTGTGGCGGCGAAGACCCCCTTGGCCCCCATCGGCGCAATGCCTCCATAGGAGGTGAAGTTGGAGGGCCTGAAGAACAGCAGGAGGGCCGCCGAGACAGTGACCACCGCGGCTATCTTAAATATCGTCAGGGCGGTGTTCAGGTTGCCCAGGACTATGACCCTTAGCGCGTCTACCGCGAAGGCCGCGGCCGCTACGGCTGTGGCCAGGGCTATGCCGATCCAGGTCAGCGTCACGCCGTTGTAGAGGGGCGGGTAGTAGTAGGCCAGGGTCTCGACGACAGCCGCGGTCGAGGCCGGCACTATGAGCGTGTAGCCCAGGAAGGCGCCCCAGCCGTTCAGAAGGCCCACGACGCTTCCGTGGCTCTTGGCGGGGTAGTACGCGACCCCGCCGGCCCTAGGCCACATAGTGGCCAGCTCCGCGAAGACCATGACAACGGGGACCAGGAAGGCGAAGCCGATGAGCCAAGCCGCGAGCCCGAGGGGCCCGCCGCTTGCAAGGACGGCGACAGGCACGAAGGCTACCGCGGGCCCCAGTATGGCGCCCACCGCGAGCCATACTAGGTGCCAGAGGCCGAGCTCCCTCCTGTAGCCCGACCTCTCCCCGCCAGGGCTCGAGCCCACTCTATGGTCTCACCTCAGGCCAGCCCCCTCTCGTGGAGAGGAAAATAAGCGTTGCCCGTGGGCCCACCGTTCCACTGACGCCGCCAGGGCGCACCTAGGCTAACCGTGCGCTCAGGGGCTAAGCGCAACAGCCCTCAGCGAGGGCTTCGCTTAACGCGAGCGCAGAGGCCAGGACGTGAGATAAAGCGTGCCGTCCCAGCCCTCATAGGGCTGGCAGCCTAGGACCTAGAGGTCAGGAGCTCCTCGAGGACCCCCCTGACCTGGGTTATGTCTATGACCCCCCTGTCGCCCTTGCCCACCGTGCCCTCCGGGTCATATATCGCGAAGACTCCAAGCCAGTCGTGCATGGAGTCGTCGGGCCCCTTGTCGTTCCTGTCCATGTAGTCCGAGGGCCAGCCCACCGTGCCTATGGGCCTCCAGTTGAGGTCGTCAAGGTACACCGTGAGGTCCGGGGCGTCCCCCTTGGCCACGGGGTATATCTCGAGGGGCTCGTAGGCCTCGTTCCTCCACGGCTCTCCGTTGGGCCCCCTTATCCTTGAGACCGCCTGCTTGACCTCCTTAACCAGGCCCTCGAGCTCCTCCCTCCCCACTACCCCCCTGGGCTCCCTGCCCTTTACGTTGAAGAAGAAGCGCGAGTAGTAGCCTCCCCATGCCCACACCCTCGTGTGGTCCCAGTCTATCATGTCGAAGGTCAGGTCCTGGCCAGGCGCCTTGGGCCTCTCCCTGAGCTTAAGGTAGCCCTCCTCCTCAAGCCACTGGTTTATCGCGAAGGCCCCGTGCATCGACTTGGTCCCGTGGTCGCTGGCTATCACTATTATAGAGCCCTTCAGCGGCCCCCTCATCATCTCCTCAAGCCATGAGTCCACCTTCCTGTAGACCTCCGGTATGGCCCTGCTGTAGACCTCGTGGTAAGTGTGCCTCGGGTGCCTCTCGTCGAAGTACTTCCAGAATGCGTGGTGGGCCCTGTCTATGCCTATCTCGACGTATATGAAGGCGTCCCAGGCCTTCCTCTCCGCGAGGTACCTCACTATCCTCCCGTGGTTCTCAACCATCTCGAGCAGGTCCCTCCTGGCCCTGTCCCTGTCCTCTGTCCTGAAGACTACGTCGAATATCGGGTGCCCGACTGCCGAGGCCAGCTCCTCCCTGAGCCAGGGAGGCCACGTGTATGGCCTCTGGGGGCCCGGCGTGTTGAAGTCTGTCACCATGAAGCCGTTAACCGGCTTGGGCGGGTACGTGGGCGGGACGCCGAAGAGGCCGAACCTCAGCCCCCTCCTGCCAAGGTCGTCCCATATGGCCGGCTCCCTCACGTCCTGGGAGGTCACGACGTAGGACTCGAAGGAGCCCGGCCTCCTGTGCCTGAAGCCGTAGAGCCCCAGCTCCCCGGGGCTCTTCCCGGTGAACATGACCATCCAGGCCGGCACTGTTATGGGAGGGTGGCACGTCCTGAGCACGTACCTCGCTGACTCCTCGACGAGGCCCCTTATGAACCTGAAGCCCTCGCCGTCGTGCCCCTCGTAGAGCACGTAAGGGGGGAGCGAGTCGAGGCCCAGCACGAACAGCCTCCTGGTCAAGGCTCCCAGCTGAGGGGGAAGGGGAGGCTAATAAAGGAGGGAAAGGGAAAAGAAAATAAATAAAAATTAAGTTAAGTTTGGGAAGCTCACATCTTGGCGAAGGCCACGTAGGCTATGAGGGCGAGGGCTATGATGGCCACTATGAGGGCGGCCAGCGAGTAGGTGGCAGCCGAGGCGGCAAGCTGGGCCGCGTGGGCGGCCTCGCTGTAGGCGTTAGAGGCCGTGGAGCTCGTGCTGCTGAGAGTTGAGCTCATGGAGCTGAGCTGTGAGCTCATGGAGCTGACGGTTGAGCTGACGGAGCTGAGGGTGCCTGACATGCTTGACAGCGTGCCGCTTATGGAGCTGAGGTCAGAGCCTATCGTGCTCAGGTCGCTGCTTATGGTGCCCAGGTTGCTCGACACGCCTGACAGCGTTGAGCTCATGGAGCTCACGGTTGAGCTGACGGAGCTCAACGTGGAGCTGACCGAGCTGAGCGTTGAGCTGACCGAGCCAAGGGTGCTGTTCATGCTGGTCAGGTAGTTGAGGGCCGCCGTCCCGTAGCTCGTCAGGGTGTTGACGCTCTTGATCAGCTCGAGCACGTTAGCGCCTATGGAGCCCACCTCAGCGCCGAGGGCCACAAGGTTGCCCTGCAGGGTGCTTATGCCTGAGCTTATGCTCGAGAGCTGTGAGCTTATGCTCGAGAGCGACGACTCTATCTCGCTGAAGTTGCCTGCCATGTAGGTCGAGAGGCTGCTGA
>JAKLZP010000007.1:0-49043 GCA_022015155.1 Acidilobus sp.
TATAACTTCTAGGCATCAGTCCGAGGCTTCAAGGCTTAAGGCCTTATAACTTAGCTGAACCTTTTCATATTAATAGAAAACCTTTTATATTCGTCTGTGACAGATCCCACAGATGACCCCTCACCTGATGGGGGCGATGCCCCAAGGGCGAGGGCGATGGGCCCCTCAGCCCCCTGTAGATGGGGGCCCCGTGCCGTTGGGCCCGACGGCCGCCCATGATACCCACAGGCGCCGCTGGGGCTCTGTGGGCGAGGTGGAAGTCCCTAGGCGCAACGGACAAATATGAGCTGATGAGGGTGAGCGCCTAGGGACGAACGGCATAGGCAACACTGTGGGGGGCTCCGTAGGGGCCCTGCTGGGAGGCTTCATACTTCAGGGCAGCGGGCTCCTAGGAATGACACCGCTCGAGGCCACTATGTGGACCTTCGCTGCCTTCGCAGTAATATCATCAATAATGCTTGTCATGTTGCCAAGAGGGCCTAAGGCACAACTAGCACGTCAGCCTTAGTGGACTTGCCCGCCACCTTGTGGGTCACGCTGCCCAGGACAAGCCTTTCAAGCCTTGAGAGCCTCCTCCTGCCGAGGACTATGAGGTCGCAGCCGTTGACGTCAGCGTAGCCGACTATGGTGTCGCCTGGGTCGCCGGTGAGGACGTCAAACCTGACCTTAAGCCCCTCGCCCTCAAGCCTAGATGCGACCTCCGCGAGCTTCTTCCTTGAGGACTCTATTATCAGTGAGAGGTTAACCGCGTCAGGCACTACTATCTCGCCGAACGCCATCGAGCTGGGAGGTATCACGGTTAGGAGGCAGAGCTCGCTACCGAACGCCTTAGCCAGCTCAATGGCCTTCCTGAGCGCCTTCTCGCCGCCCTCGCTGCCGTCATAGCCCACAAGGATCTTCTTGTACAAGGAGGCCCCACTTCTAAAATCACAAGGAGATTTTATAAATGTTAGCGGTAGCGTCGTAAGTGGCCCGATGAAGAGCGCTGCAAGCGCGATGCAGTGAGCGAGGCCTGTGTTGCAGAGGGCATAGCCGATGAGGACGTCGATAGGCCTGAGCGCAGCCGTGAGGAAGCTGTCCCCGGCTGAGGTACTAAATTGATGTCCTGATGAGGCTCACGGCGAACCCGGCCAGGATAAGGCTCATGAACTTGTCAATTAGTAGGCTTCCGTGCCTGCCCAGGACCCTCAGGAGCCTCTCGCCTAGGTAAAGTACAACGTAGGCTATCACGGCGTTGACGGCTATGCTTATCAACGCTATAGGGTACCCGTAAATGTACCTGAAGTACAGGGCGGTTGATATGCTGCCAGGCCCAGCCAAGAGGGGCGTAGCGAGCGGCACTATGGCTTGCCTCTCTGCCTCCTCAGGAGTCCTTGGAGCCCCTATCTCTATATCGAAGAGGCTGGACACGGCATAGACGAGCAGTATCACGCCAGCTGCTATCCTGAAGTCGTTGAGGGTCACGCCAAGGAGCTTAAGCATGTAGTCACCTACTATAACGAAGGCCAGCAACATGAATACCGCCGCCTCAATAAGCGTCCTCAGGAACCCTGGCCTCTTCTCGCGAGGGAGCCTCTGAACAGTAGTCACGTAGAACGGCACCACAGCGAAGGGGTCAAGAACCACGAACAGTGTTACTATGGCTTCCCCAAGCCCCACCAGCGAGAGCTGATAGGTGGTCAAGCCCTGTTAGCCCTCTCCTTCCTCCCTGATGCCCTCAGGGGCCTCCTTCTCTGTGGTTATGTCCTGGGCCTCGGCCTCCAGCTCCGTCTTAAGGTCCTCGTTGATGTAGGGTGCAAGAAGGTAGACCTTGTACTCTACGTACTTGTCCTCGCTCACCATCTTGTTCTCGAAGCTGATGGTGTAAATGGGGAACCTCGCAATGGCCTTGTCCTTGGTCCTGCTCAGGGACCCAACAGACCTCAGGGCGTCAACGAGCTCAGGCTTGAGGGGCAGGGGCAGCTCAAGCTCCCTTTCATCCTTCAGGACTATGAAGTCGCTGGTCTCAGGGTTCCACTCGTTCAGGGCCTCGAGGGCCTTGCTCTTCACTATGTCCTTCAGCTCCCCCTCGACGACCTCGTCCTTGACCACCTTCCCCCTCTCTGCCCTTATCACCAGCACCTTCAAGGGCCGCTTACCGCGGGATCAACCAAGGGCTCAGCTTAAAAGGTATCACCGGGCTGCAGTGTGAGGCAGGCTCTATGTCAGGCTCTTACAGGGGCTACGCCGCGGTAACGGCTACCGTGCTCATATGGGGCTCGGCCTACCCACTCATATACATAGCCGAGAAGTTCATATCACCAGTGGCCCTAACTGCGCTCAGGGCGGCCATCGGAGGGGCGTTCCTAGCAGCCGTCTACAGGCGCCTGCAGGCGGGCTGGAGGGAGCTCATAGGTGGCGTCATCAATATAGCTGGCATGGTCTCGCTCCTGAACCTAGCGGTAATAATGGTCCCTAACCCGTCAATAGCGGCCGTGCTCATCTACACGCAGCCCCTCTTTACAGCCCTCATGACGCCCTTCGCGCTAGGCAGGAGGGTTACGGGGCTTCAGTACGCAGGCGTCGCGGTGGGGGCCGCGGGGATAGTTGTCATGGCGCTCGAGGGCCTGAAGCCCTCATATCTCACAGGGATGGCCATAGGGTTAGCCGGAGGACTTGTATGGGCCATTGGAACCGTTTACTATGAAAAGTACCTGGCCAGGGGAGACGTGCCAGGGGAGACGACGTTCATGACGCTCTCAGCCACACCGTTCGTGTTAGCCCTGTGGCCCCTGGGGATGAGGTTCATAGTCACGCCTTTCTCTGTTGCCATAGGCCTCTACATGGCTGTAGTTGTACAGGGCCTCGGCTGGCTCCTCTGGTTCATAGCTGTGACAGAGCTGGGAGGCGTTAGGGCCGGTGCCCTCTCAATGTTGACGCCCGTCGCCGCTGTGGCCTTCACGCTCCTCCTTCTCCGCAGGCCGCTCACAGCGTCGCAGTCTTTAGGGGCAGCGCTGGCCATCCTAGGATCAGGCCTGGTACAGGTTGGCGGCGTCATCTAAGCAGACGAGAGGTCTCACGTTATTCATAGCCTTGACTGTGCTCCTGGCCCTGGTCATAATCCTTGAGGTCCTGAGGTACGTTGACGGCCTGCAGGGGGTGAACGTCTACGTGCTCAACGCGCTTCCATACGCAAGGACGCCAGCTATGGAGGTGTTGTCGGGGAGCGCTAGCCTTGAGGCCTTTGCGCTCCTGGCCTTGATCATCTATGTTATGGACGCCTCTTTAGACGGAAGGGTCTCCGAACCCGTGGCCTCCTTCATAGTGGCGCTGATACTCTCAATGATATTGACGGCGCTGATCAAGGCCTACGTGGCGGCTCCAAGGCCTCACGAGCCTTCAGCCTACTTTGGGCTCCTCGGCAACCTCATCAACGCGGACTACTTCGCCTTCCCCTCGGGCCACACGGTAAGGGTAACCGTTCTGTCATACTACGTCCTGTCGGTCTTCCCCCAAAGCAGGCGAAAGAAGGTCTCGTATTTGGTGTTGATATACGCAGGCGCGGTCATGGTGTCAAGGCTGCTCCTCCAGGTGCACTGGCTCAGTGACATAATCGGAGGCATCATAGTGGGGCTGTGGTCAAGCTACGTGACGGAGGGCTTAGGCAGGCCGGCGTGGAGGCTCATATACGATGAAACCCTTGGAAGGGTTCCCTTCCTAAGGATTAAGGCGCATTGATGGAAGGCTTTCGTTGGGACCCTCTGCAGGCCCCTAGTTAAGCTTTGATCAAGGACCCACTATTATGTTTGGGTCTAAAGACACATTTACCCTCCATAGCCCTTCAGCCCCTGGCGAGAGCTGTGGTCTTCCCCTTCAAGAGCGTAGAGGACTTCAAGATAGAGATCACGCCTGAGCACGAGCTCTTCAGGAAGTCAGTAAGGGAGTTCGTCGAGAAGAACGTCATGCCTCGCTGGAGGGAGATAGAGGAGACTAACAGGATCCCGCCTGAGATTATGAAGGGCCTCGTTGAGCAGGGCCTGACAGGCGTAGGCATACCTGAGGAATACGGGGGCCAGGGCGGAGGACAGCTGATGACAGTTATAGCGATGGAAGAGATAGCTAGGGCCGTCCCGTCCCTTGCGGTCGCCATTGGCGTGAACCACCTCTTCGCAGTACCCATCCTGCTGTTCGGCACTGAGGACCTGAAGAAGAAGTACGTGACCCCCATAGCCAGGGGCGAGAAGAGGGGCGCTCACGCTAACACAGAGCCGAGCGGCGGTAGCGACGTAGCTGGGATCCAGAGTCGCGCCGAGAAGGTGAACGACCACTACGTGATAAATGGCAGGAAGGTCTTTATAAGTGGGGCCGGCGAGGCCGACTACTTCATCGTGTCCGCCAGGACTAGCCCCCCGCAGCCCAACAAGAGGTGGTGGGGCATAACGGCCTTCGTCGTCGAGAGGGACTGGCCTGGCGTCAAGGTGGGGCAGCAGTTCAGGGTCATGGGCATGAGGGGCGAGCAACCATACGAGGTGGTCCTAGACAACGTTAAGGTGCCAGCTGAGAACGTAGTTGGGAAGGAGAACGAGGGGTTCAAGGTCGTAGTTACGACCTACGACTACACCAGGATAGGCATAGCCGCCCAGGCCGTCGGTATAGCCCAGGCGGCGTTCGAGAAGGCCCTGAACTACGCCCTGCAGCGCGAGCTCTTCGGCCAGAGGCTCATAGAGTTCGAGATGATAATAGAGAAGCTGGCCGACATGTACATAAGGCTCGAGGCCTCAAGGCTCCTGACGTACTGGGCTGCCTCGCTGGCTGACGCCCGCAGGCCCGAGTTCACGATCGCGGCCAGCCTCGCCAAGGCCTTCGCCACGGAGAGCGCTGAGTGGATAGCAAGGCAGGCGATCCAGATACACGGGGGCTACGGGGTGGACTTTGAGACGGGCCTCGAGAGGTACCTGAGGGACGCGGTGATAACGACCATATATGAGGGGACTAACGAGATTCAGAGGCTCACGATAGTCAGGGAGCTCGTGAGGCAGGTCTTCGGAATTAGGTAGCGGGCCCCCTGCTCTCCTTAAGTGATAGCACCTGCCTCAGGACTTTCTTTGGGATCTTAAACACCTCTGAGGCTATCTTGGCTACGTATTCGTCGCTGGGCATGGTTACCTTGCCTCTCCCAAGCTGAAGCGCTGTCGCGTGCTTGAGGGCCTCCTTAGTCACCCTGTCCTTCACCTCGCCCTGCTCTATCGCCAGCGCTAGCCTGAACGCCGAGTAGAACTTCAGGAACCTGTTAACGTCCTCAGCCCTCTCAGGGAAGGCAGCGCTTATCGCGTCGCCCAGCCTCTTAACTACGTCTTCCCCCGCGAAGCCCAGGTAGAACTTGGTCATGGCTAGCCTCATAATCCTAGCGACGGTGTTGCCGTCAACGTTGCCCAGCATGGCGAGCACCTTGTCCCTGGCCCTGGCCGGCTCGTCGCCGAGCAGCACATCAACGGCTCTCTCCAACTTCATCTCGAGCTGGAACACGGCCTCAAAGAGCTCCGGGTACTGCTCGTCCAGGCCCATGCCGTACTTGCCCACTATGTAGAGGCTCGTCAGCTCCTTATCATAGAGGTCTGCGGGCTCGGCCGTGCCCTTTATCGGCGATATTGACAGCTTTGAGTACTCGCTCCTCAACACTTCAACGGCCCTCTCCCTGCTGACCTTCTCGCCAGACTCCCACGCGGATATCAGCTCGTTCCAGACGCCTACGAGGGCCTCAGCCCTGTACTTGGCGCTCCTGCTGGACGTAGGGCTTCCCTAACTGTGACACAGGCTTTTTAGGTAAATAGGCCTTGATGGTATTGGGAAAGTTGACTAAGGGCTGGAGGCTCAGGTCAGGGCTAGTCCCCTGCAGGTCCGTTGAGGAGTGTCTTAGGGCGTGCGAGGAGGGGAAGGTGGTAGAGGTGGACCCTGAGGTGCTCCTGAAGATAGCTGAAAAGGTCCCCCAGCCCTGCATAGCTTTGGTGAGGGCCGAGAGAGTTGGGACTGCTTGACGACGCGGTCCTAGAGATCGCCTCGAACAGGAGCTTAAGGCTCGTGTGGTACCTGCTTATAGTGGTCTTCGGGGTGTCCGCTGTCCTGGTTGCGGTCTTCTATAATAGCTTACAGTCGTCGGTGCTGGGCAGCTACATGGCGAACGAGACCCAGCAGATAAAGGAAGTGGCGGGATACTTCAGCAACTCCAGCAGCCTCTACGCCCTGTTGCCAGTCATAATTTATGCCAACAATTCCCTGAAAGACTTCATCGTATACGCGCTGCTAATAGTTCTGGTGTTTCCTCCCCTCGTCCTCATCATCAATGGTGGTCTCGTGGGCTATGTGAGCATGCTGACCTTACCTATACACGGCAACTCGCTCGTGGTGTTTTACTACCTTGTCCCCCACGGCGTAATTGAGATACCGGCGTTCTCGCTAACGGCAGCCTCGATAGTTCTGATCAGGAGGGGCGTGGGCGCTATGTATTACAGGGCTTTTCCACTCCTCGTCCTCTCACTTACGCTACTAATAGTCGCTGCCATTGTTGAGAGCACCGTGACCCCTGGGGCCGCCTACTTAGTAAGGCTGCTCACGAACCAATCAGCAGGTGCCCCCTAGTTGTACCTAGCCGCCCTGCTGCTGACGTTGACCCTGCTGGCGCAAGGTACGACCGTACATGTAGTTAACGGCACCGTGGTTTACCTTCCTGAGGGCCCCGTAGTAGTAATGTACCCTGCTGGCCAGAAGGTAGTGATCTTTAACGCGACGCAGGGCAAGTGGGCTTTCAGGGTCTATGAGGAGGGCCCCATAGTAATAACGCTGGCCTCCAGCGACGTAGGCGGTGAGCTCAGGAGGGTGTGGTACACGCCCTTCGAGGGGGGCTACGTGGCCTCAGTTGAGGTCTGCGTCAACGCGACCCAGGCCCCCAACCTTACGGGGCTCTGGGAGGGAATGAACGAGGTTCAGGGCGTCCCAGGGCTTTCTGTGCTCATAACGTCATCACCTGCCCCCTGCGGCGAGGACCTGTTGATTCAGGGCAACAGCACGATGTTCTCATACCTAACCTACTTCAATCAGTACTCCTGGACGGCCTTTGAGCTCAGCGGGGGGAACTGGACCCTCGCGGTCATAGTAGGGGAGGTCAACAACCAGACCACAGAGACCACGCTTCCTTCCCTGACAATATTGACCCAGCAACATAGGTTAGCGGTGGGTCCTGACGTGATCAAGTACGTTCCATTAATAATTTCTGCGGCGGCTCTGGCCCTCGCTGCGGTGGCAGAACGTGCCAATAGAGGAGGCCATTGAGAGCCTGAGGGACCGGAGGCCTGTGCTCATTTACGACTCGGACTCAAGGGAGTCAGAGGTAGACCTGGTCTACCACGCGTCCTCGGTGACCCCCGATGTCATATATACCCTGAGGACGAGAGCGGGCGGCCTCATATGTTTCGCAACCAGGTGGTCCATAGCCAGCGGCCTTGGCCTGGTCTGGGGGGACGAGCTGATAGCGAGCGTGCCTGAGCTCAGGCCTCTCGCCATGCGGAGGCTCAGCTATGGTGACAGACCGGCCTTCACAATATGGGTTAACCACATGTCCGTGAGGACCGGGATAAGCGACGAGGACAGGGCCAAGACCGTGAGGGAGCTCTACAACGTGGTCTCCATTTACTTGAGCGGGGACAGGGAGGGGGCCAGGAGGAAGTTCAGAGAGGAGTTTCAGGCGCCCGGCCACGTGCCAATACTGGCCTCAAGGGGGCTCAGGGCCAGGAGGGGTCACACGGAGCTAAGCATAGCCCTGGCCTCGCTGGCGGGCCTTGAGCCTGCTGTCGTCTTTGCCGAGATGCTCGACTACGGGAGGTCTCTAAGCCTTGAAAAGGCCAGGGATCTGTCGAAGAGCTGGGGGGTACCTCTCGTAAGCGGGGATGAGATAATTGAGGCCTGCAGGGGAAACGAAGTGTGTTGGAGTGATTGACACTACCTTCTCAAGGGTCGACATGGGCTCAGTGGCTGAGAGCGTCCTGAGGGACCTCTTGCCAGAGTACAGGGTCTTGAGGTACACGGTGCCTGGCATCAAGGACATCCCTGGGGCCGCCAGGAGGCTCATTGACATGGGCTGCGAGGGGCTGATAACGCTTGGTTGGGTGGGACCCACAGAAGTCGACAAGCTGAGCTACCTGGCCATGAGCGTCGGGCTCATAACGTTGTCCGTCCTGACAGGCAAGGTCATAGTTGACGTAACGGTACATGAGGACGAGGCCTCGGACCCGAAGGAGCTCAAGGAGATAGCGGTCAACAGGGCCAGGGCGCACGCCGAGAACCTGGTGAAGCTCCTAAAGGGCGGCCTTGATGCCCTCAGGCCCCTCGCTGGCCAAGGGGTCAGGCAGGGGAGGCCCAGCGTGGGCCCCCTATGAGGTTCTCCTGAGGCCGCTGTACCTTATCAACATCTTCGTCAGCTCGCTGACCCTGTAATACACGTGGTGCGTCCTGGTCTCCGGCTTTGGCTTGGCCCTCCTGTGGGAGGCCTTGATAACCTTCTCCTTCACCCTGACCACCAACCCCAGGGACTCAAGCCTGTCCAGTAGGTCAACGGTGTTGCAGGGCGTGTCCTCAACTACCTTGGCTAGGGTTCCTGCGTGTTCGTTTTCGGCCTCAAAGAGGAAGAGGAGGAGCTTAAGCACATTCTTGTGGCCCGCCAGCCAGTCAAAGTAATCCGAGAGCCTCCCGGGGTTCCTCATCAGCTCCCTGACCAGCTCCTCGCCTTCCCTGCTCAGCTCATAGTAGACGTGATGCTTACGGACCTCGTCAGATAGCTTGAACCTGGCCTCGCTGCGCTTTATTGAGGAGCCCCCGACACGCCTCTGTATAAGACCTTTGGCCTCGAGCCTGTCAAGCTCCTCAAGGACCCTCTCAATAGGTACCTCGGCGACCCTTGATATCGAGCCCGCGTAGTCGACGTTGGCCCTCCTGAGGTGAAAGAGTATGTAGAGCCCTAGGGGGCTGAGCTCCCTCAGCTTACCGCTAATGTTGTCCTGGCCCTCCAACCCTCCCTGCCTATAAGGCCTCTCTCACCTGAATAAGCCTTGGCCCTTGAAGGCCCTGGTAGGGACCTCAGGCTGGCTCTACGACTGGAACGAGGGAGGGGACCTCAGGTGGTACGTCGAGAACAGCGGCCTGAACGCCGTTGAGCTAAACGCCTCCTTCTACAGGTTCCCGTTCCCAAGCCAGGTCAAGGGCTGGTCCAGGATAGGCGCCGGCCTGAGGTGGGCCGTCAAGGTCCACAGGTCTGTGACCCACGTACACAAGCTCAACGAGAGGGCGCTGGAGGTCTGGGGAAAGTTCAGGGCGCTCTTCAAGCCCATGGAGCCCCTCATCGACTTCTACCTCTTTCAGATGCCCCCTAACTTCGCGGCGACCGATGACAACATTTCAAGGCTTCAGGCCCTTTCGAGGCTTGCCGGCGAGGGCCCCAGGTTCGCTGTTGAGTTCAGGCACCCCTCCTGGTTCACTGAGGACAAGGTCAAGGAGGTCTCGGACCTGAACCTCGTCTTCGTCTCCATCAGCTCCCCTATGGGGACCTACGTGTTCAGGAGCAGGGACATAGTCTACCTTAGGATGCACGGCACCAGCGCCTGGTACGCCCACGAGTACAGCAGGGAGGAGCTCGATGAAATCATTAAGGTTGTGCTGGACCTGTCGCCGAGCGAGGTCTACGTATTCTTCAATAACGACCACTGGATGCTTGAGAACGCCAGGTACACCCTTGCAAGGCTCAGGGAGCTCGCAGGGGGCCAGTGACCCTGTACAGCTCATCGCTGTAGACCGAGACAGCGCCCTTGCCTACGTAGGCCCCGCAGAACGGGCAGTGGTCTTCACGTAGCTGCCTTCCACAGACAGGGCACGACGAGCCCTCCTTATGCCTGGGCGGCAGGGGAAGCCCAAGGGCTAACCTCCTCTTCAGTAGGTATGCGTGCGGGTAGGACGGAATGGCTATTGATGTGGCCCTGGCCAGCGACACCGCCTCCTCTGTAGTTATGAGCCTCCTCATGAAGTCCAGGAGGAGCTCAACGCCGCTGCCCCTGGTTATCGGGTCCTTGGGCCTCCAGGCCACTTCGACCAGGCCGTGCGCCTCTAGGGCCAGCCTCATGAGGTACTTGCCGAAGGGCCTTCCCCTTACGGGCCTGACCGTGCAGCCTGGGCTTGCCCTGAGGGCTATCTCCTTGGCCCGCTGTGAGTAGAGGGGCAGGTGCACTCTGACTCCAAGACGCGATCCCATGGGGACGGAGTTGAAGAAAGCCCCCCTGATAACTTTCTCGAGCCACTCGCTCAGCCTCTGGGGGTCAACGTCAAGGAGGAAGTCATAGCCAATGAAGAGCTCGTCACCGCCGTCGCCCGTGGCCACGCAGTTAGAGCCCAGCTCCCTCGCCTTGGCTAGGCCTAGACACACGGCTGAGGCCGAGACGACCTCTATGGGGTCTATGGTCTCTATGGCTCTCAGTGCCTCGTCAGCGCACCTCAACGCCTCCTCAACGGTTGGCCTCACCTTGACTAGCTCCAGGCCCAGCCTGCTGGCAACCAGGTCTACATAGGCTTCATCCCTTGAGCCAGGGAAGAGCACAGTTACCAGTCTAGGCCTGAGGCCTGCCTTGACCGCGGATAGCGCGACGAAGCTGGTGTCTATGCCGCCGCTGAAGAGTATTGTATCGCAGCCCCTTGACCTAAGTTCATCGCCAACGGCTCTCATCAGGTCAAGGGCTAGGCTAAGGCACGCGTCGGGCTCCATAGCGGCCCTGGATGGGCGCTCACGCTAACTTAAAACGAGTATGAGGGCCGACATGATCACAGCCGCTAGGGCTATGGTTATTGTTGACACGGTGAGCGACCTCTTAACGTCCTCAGCCTCTGGCAACCTTCCGGCCTCGGGGCAGAGGGTGTAGGAGCCCCTCTTCTCGAGCGAGACCCCCAGCGCCCCGGCCATGGCCGACATTGGGTGACCGGCGTTGACGCTCTCCGTCAGCCTTCTGCACCTAAGCCACGCCCTCAGGCTATACCTAATGCCTCCGCCGATCACGGGAGACGAAAGCGCTATGAGGAGCGCCGTCAGCCTAGCCGGCACGAAGTTGATAACGGTGTCAGCCCGGGCGCTCACAAACCCCACGTCGGCGTGGTCAGGGTCCCTGAAGCCCACGGCGCCGTCAAGGGTGTTGGCGACCCTCTGCGCCAGGGCCCCTAAGGGACCAAGGAGCGCCAGCCAGAACAGCGGCGAGACCAGCCCGTCCACGAGGCTCTCAGCAAGCGACTCCACAGCCGCTGACGCGACGTGCCCTGCGTCCTCTCCTGACAAGTCCCTCCTGACGAGGCCCTGGGCCCAGGCCCTTGCCTCTGCCAGCCTGCCTGTGGCTAATGACCTCCACACGTTCTCAACAGTGTCCAGGAGAAGCCTTATGGATATCGAGGTCTTTATGATGTAGCCGGCCACCACAATCCACACCACGGGCCCTGCAAGCCAGGCCGCCAGGAGGGCGGCGGCGTACACTGTTATGTGAAGGGCCATTACGGTCAGCCAGAGGACGGCGCCCCAGGCCCTTGACGCCCTTGGCCTGTAGAGCCTCATGGCTAGTACGAAGGAGGTGTGCACTGGGTGAACTCTTAACAGGATGCCGCTGTGGTAGGGGTAGACGGCATCCATCGCCACGGCCACGGCAAGGGCTGCCAAAAGGTAGAGAGGGCCAGGGTAAAGGAAGGCGAGGCCTAGGCCCAACCGGCCATCACCAACAGCGACGTGACCTCCGAGGCCTCTATTGAGAAGCCCAACACGTCGCCGTTCACAAAGCCCAGCCTCCTATTTGCGTCATGGGCTATCACGAACGCTGCGGCCAGGCCCACGAGCCCAAGCAGCGAGACCACGTTCAGCAGGGCCAGGGGGGCCAGGCAGAGGGCTGTGATAGTCAAGTTCAGCAGCAGTTTCCTGGGCCTCTTAGCCTCAGCAGTTATCAGCTTCGCCATACCGTCGTAGGGCTCCTCATAACCTAAGAAGGACGTAATGTACGCTGACTCAAGGCCTGTGACATACGAGGCCACCACGAGGACTGGGCGACCAGCGAGGTAGTAAAAGGCCGAGAACCTGGCGACTATTAGCACCGCAGTCGTCACAACGCCAAAGGCCCCCCTCCTCGGGTCCTTCAATATCCTTAGCGCCTCCTCGCCCCTAGCCCTTGAGCCGAGTACATCACCATAGTCCGAGGACCCATCGAGGTGCATGGCGCCCGTTAACAGAACGTGCGCTATCAACATGACGGCTGCTGCCAGGAGGGGCCTCTGCCTGAGCGGGAAGCCTACGGCTGCGACTATGGCGCCTTCGAGGAGCCCCACTGCAGGGACAGCGTAAAATGACAGGGCCGCTCCAAGTTTAGAGCCCCTGCTAGGGA
This sequence comes from Acidilobus sp., assembly GCA_022015155.1. Taxonomy (GTDB): domain Archaea; phylum Thermoproteota; class Thermoprotei_A; order Sulfolobales; family Acidilobaceae; genus Acidilobus. The sequence continues at coordinate 12,423 of JAKLZP010000007.1, forward strand.
TGGTGGTCAGTAAGGATATGAGGTCACCTAGGCCCGTAAGCCAACACCTCGCTTACAGCCCTTACGAGCCTGTCGTTCTCGGGCGGCTTCCTTACTGAGACCCTCGAGAACGAGGGGCCGAGGCCGTAGAACGAGGAGCAGTCCCTAACGTAAATTCCCCTCTTAACGAGCTCCTGCTGGAAGAGGGGGTTCTGAATAGCGTCGTGTCTTATCATTACGAAAGGCGCCTCGCCCTCGAATACCTCTGCCCCGACTTTCCTCAGCCCCCTGGAGAGCCTTGGCCTCTCTGACTGGACCAGCCTGGCCCCCTCCTCAACGTGCCTCTTGGCCCTCTCGTCCCTCAGGAACCTGGAGAAGGCGCAGGCCGTGATCGAGTCAACGGGCCAGGCCTGAAGGGCGCTGACGAACTTCTCGAGCAGCCTCAGGTTGGCGGTAGCCAGGACGCCTAGCCTTAGCCCTGGCGTCGAGAAGGCCTTCGTGAGCGACCTCAGTATAACTAGGTCCTCCCTTGGCCTCAGCGCAGGGCCCGGCGAGAGGTCAATGAAGGCCTCGTCAACTATTAACGTGGAGTCCCGAGGCAGCCTTGAGGAGAGGTCATCTATTACGCTGATCGGGGCTAGATAGCCTGTCGGGTTGTTAGGCCTTGATATTATTACAACGAGAGGCTTTGGGGCCTGAGAGGCCTCCTTAATAACATCATCAACGTCGAGCGTGAACGAGTCCCCCTCCAGCGTCAGCAGCGCCCTCCTGAGGTCAATTCCAAGCGCCCTCGCCATGACCTCATGGTCGCCAAAGTTGGGCTCAACTACGACAAGGGACCTGGCGTGGAGGGCGAGGGGCGCTAGGCTCAGCGCCTCAGCGGCCCCGTTAAGGGGCACCAGCTGCTCCTGATCGAAGCCAAGGAATGATGAGAGGGACTCGTAGAGGTCCCTGTAAAGCCACGTGGGGTACGAGGAGTAGACGCCCTCGGCTGCACAGCCCAACACATAACTTATGAGGTCGGCTGGCGGGCCCAACGGGTTAGAGGGCGAGCTGAAGTCAAGGAGGCCAGGAGGGGCGCCCCCGTGAGTCCTACTAAGCAGGCCTGCACCTGGCAAGCGCCTCACCGTAGTCCTCAGGCGTGTTAACGTTCACCAGATCCCACTCAACGTTAACGTCTACCCATGGTCCAGGCCGGCTGTCCTTGAAGACCGAGATGCCGACGTACCTCCCCCTGACAATAACGGACACCACTGGTTCCTCGAGCTCCATGGACGTCTCGGCTAGCCATAGCAACATATCTGACGTGAGGCCCACGAGGTCTCCGGGCAACGTTATTAATGGTCTAGCCCTTATGGTCTCCAACATTAGGCCTATATCGGCCTCATAGCCTGCCCCGTTGGTCACTACCAGCGAGGCGTTAGGGGGCAGGCTGAGCGAGCGGGCCCAGGTTAGTCCTTCTCGACTTAAAGTTATGAGGACCCTCCTTGAGACCTCGGAGGCCGGCCTAACGACGTGTTCAAGAAGAGGAAGGCCGCAGACCTCTACGAAGGGCTTTGAGGGCCCCCAGAGCCTCGTCCCCTTGCCTCCAGCCATGACCAGTGCTACCTCAAAGCGGGGGCCGCTCACGGAGTCCTCCCTCTCAGCAGCACGTCATAGACTCTGGAGAGCGCCGACGAGACGAGGGAGGCAGCCACATCGTCCTCAAACATGGGCAGCTTTGCTAACGATAGGTTAAGCTTCTCCTTCATGGAGTCAGCCCAGTAAGTGGCTGTGAGGGCCTTGAAGCCGTTTATGTAAAGGCTTAGCGCCGTCGCCAGGAGCTCGTCGGCTATGACCTTCTTACTATCCTGCTCGAACTCCTCTGCGCTGAGGCCAGGGATGAGGCCCGCTGACCCAATTATATCAAGTTCCCTTGCCGCAATCAGGAAGGCCCAGACGTTGGGATCGGACAGGAGGTCCCTCAGCGTGGCCGTCACGAGCCTCCTGACCTCCTCATCTGGCACTCCAGGTACAGGGGCTCTCTTGTAGAGGACCATAGCGTCAGAGGCCAGATCATCAAGCGTGAGCCCGAGGACCGAGCGTAAGACGTCCTCGGGCCTCCTCTGGGTGCTTGTAACGACCCTGTAGACAAGTGACGCCGCCTTCCCGCCGACGCTGGTGGAGGGGCCAGCCCACATGTAGCCCTTTGCGTCATAGAAGGCGGCCACGGCCACCGCGTCGCTCACGGTACCTGTGGCCCTTCCGTTGCACCTGAGCAGGAGGTCAGCGGCTGCCGCAGCCTTAGCCTCCGAGACTGTCCTAAATAGGTCAAGGAGGCCCTGCACGGTTAGCGCGTCCGGGACCCAGGCCACGACGTTAATTGTTGAGGCCCTGAGAGGCTGGTAGTGGGCGCCCATTTTGGGACAGGCCGGGTTGGTGAGCCCTACGGTAGCGACGGCTCCGTACTCACCATCTTGGGCGAGGCGGTACTCCCTCACGTTGGCGGCCGTCAACATGACGGGGTCCTCGGGGTCGAGGCCTAGCTCAGCCCTGATGGAGTCCTTTAGCTCCTCGGGCTTCGAGAGGTCAACGCCTTCGTCGACTTGGTAGATGGCGACCCTCGAGGAAACCACGAGCCCCTTTAGGTGGGCGGTTGTGGCTATGTGCCTTGGCGTCTCGAACTCTATGATCAGCGCCCTGTCAGAGAGGCTTAGCTCCACCAAGGCTCAGCAGCCTCCCGTACTCCTCATAGATTGCCCTCTTCATGACGTCGTAGCTGACCCCCAGCATGTTCGCTAGAACCGCGGTTCCGCCGGCGCCAACCCCCTCCTTGACGAAGCCCTTCTCATACATGGCCAGCCCCCTATATGGCGAGTCGGAGAAGTCAAGGTCAGCCACGAGGAGCCGAACGCCCAGACCTACATCTTTAGCTATGGCCCTTATGTCAGCAGATCTGTCCTCAGCTATCCACCTGGTCGTGGCCACGGTGACCCTGCTGGGGTCAAGCCTGCCAAGGGACCTCATTATTGACAGGACGGCCCCCATCTGGGTGCCGCCCGCCAACATTACCTGGGCGCCCCTGCTGAGGGCCCCTGAGGCTATACCTGCCATGGCCACATGGACAGGGTCTCCTACTATGTCGACGAGCCTGAGGGGGTCGCTTACGCCCTTGGCCCTCGAGAGGGCCCTGAGGACTATCTGCCTCTTGATCTCCTTTGGGTTATCTGGGGAGGCGCTGCTGACAAGCCCAACGCCGTCGAAGCCTAACGCGGTCATGACAGCTGCCGCCACGGTGGTGCCGCCGGGTATGCTCTCGCCTATCAGGACCAGGTCGTGTCCTCGGGCCACCATAGCCCCTAGGGACTCCCCCTCAGAGAAGAGGGCGGCTGCAGTGCCGGGGGGCAGGGCGTCCTGCTCAGCGATATCGTTGCCAGGCCTCGCTGAGGGAAGCTTCACGTGAGGGGCCTTAATTCCGTAGTAGGTGCCTGCGTCAACTATGAGGTAAGGGACGTCAACTAGTTGAAGTATGGCCCTCGTGAGGACAGCGGGGGTCGGGAGGCCCTCTGGGCTCACTGGTATGATGTTAAGAGTCCTGGGCATGCCAAGGGCCAGGTACTCCAGGTCGAGCGTAGGCGTGTAGAGCGTACCCTCAGGCGAGGGCCCTGCGATACTGACGCCAGGCCTCAGGGACGTTAAGGTCGAGCCGCCGACGTAAACAGCTATGGGCCTCAACCGCACCATCTGGATACGGTAGCCAGAACTAAAAATTTAAGGGTTAAATAACGAGATCGGGCCTATAAAAAGGTCATTCTATGATCATTATATTCTCCTCAGGGAAGCCCATCTTAACGAGGAGCTCCTTAACCTTCTTTCTGTGGTCACCTTGTATCTCTATTCTGCCATCCTTGTAGGTGCCGCCAGCAGCCAGCTCGCTCTTAAGCTTAGAGGCTATCTCCTTTAGGTTAAACTGCTTGGCGTCAATGCCCTCTATGACGGTCACCTGCTTGTTGAACTTCCTTACCTCAAGCCTTATCTTTATGACCTGTTGCTCGGCGTTGAGCTGTTCACAGATCTCAGGAGGAAGGCCCCCACACTCAAGCTCCTTGGGCATGTGCTTTCTCTGCCACCCCACCCGTACGGGGTCTAGGACTGCTTCTAAGGATATAAACGTTTGCTGCAGAGCTAAGCAGGGCTCACGATGTCAGAGGAGGAGAGGCCTCAGGAGGAGATGTCTGAGGAGCAGGAGGGGGCCGTGGTAGCCTATGAGGAGACGACGCCTTATGGCATTAAGCCGAGGGAGGTCTACTATATGTGCTTGAACTGCGGCTACAAGATAAGCAAGAGCGAGCTTGAGCAGTACCACACGATGATGTGCCCCAGGTGCGGCTACAGGATATTCATCAAGATAAGGGCCCCCTCAACATTAATAGCGCCCCGTCGCGTCTACGCTGTTTAGCCTTACTTTCTGCTGGCAGTCACGTAGTGCTTAAGTATGATCTCTAGCACGACTTTGGCGGCGAGGGCGCTGGTCGACCCCCCTACGTCATATGGTGGTGAGACCTCCACGACATCAGCCCCGATTAGCCTCTCGTCGACGATCCTGTTTATGACTGTCAGGACGTCCATAGGCGTGAGGCCGAGGGGCTCGGGGTTCCCAACACCTGGCGCGTAGGCAGGGTCGAACACGTCCATGTCAACGCTTACGTAGAGGCCCTCGCACCGACTTAGCTCTGACGCAATCCCAGAGGCCACGTTCACAGGGCCCAGCGAGACGAAGTCCTGTGCCCACCTGACCGTAATTGATGACCTCCTGATGGCCTCTACCTCCTCCCTTGAGAAGGCCCTAGCGCCAACATAGATCACCTTAGGGGGAGGGGAGGTCTCGAGCAGCCTCCTCATGAAGGTCGCATGCCCTAGCCTGAGGCCCAGGTACTCGTCCCTGAGGTCGAGGTGAGCGTCGAAGACTACAAGGCACGGCCTGGCCCTTGAGAGGGCCCTTAAGGCGCCAAGCGTTATCGTGTGCTCTCCTCCGAGGAGTATTGGCACGCCCCGGCTCGCGACTTCCTCAACGGCCTTCTCAACCCTCACGAGGGTCTCGCTGACGTCCCCTATTGACACAACGACGTCCCCCTCGTCAAAGGGGGCTGCGTCCTCCAGGTACACGTCCTTTATGAAGTAACTGTTGCTCTCCAGCGCCGCCGCGGCCTGCCTTATGGCGTCAGGGCCGAAGCGGGTCCCCGGCCTGTATGAGGTGCTTGAGTCGAAGGGCACTCCAAGGATCCTGTACCTGGACTTCTCGCTCCCCTCAATACCCGCGAAGCGCCTGGAGGCCTGCGTTATGTAGAGGGCCCCAAGACCCATTGGCTGCACCTCCTGAGGCCGCGCAGCATAGGTTAAAGCCTCAACTCATTGTGCGCCCCTGGGAACCTAGGTGTCACAGGAGGACATCTATGATAAGGTCATTGACCTGGCGAGGCGTAGGGGCTTCTTCTGGCCAAGTTACGAGATCTACGGTGGCGTGGCAGGGTTCTACGATATAGGTCCTTACGGCTTCGCCTTGAAGAAGAAGATAATAGAGGCCTGGAGAAGATTCTTCATCTTTCGGCACCAGGACTACGTCGTAGAGATAGAGACCCCTGTGATAGCGCCCTCAATAGTCTTTGAGGCCAGCGGGCACGTGGAGAGCTTCACGGACCCGATAGTTAGGTGCAAGAAGTGCGGCCGCATCTACAGGGCTGACCACTTAGTAGAGGAGGTCCTCAAGATAAACGCTGAGGGCATGAGCCCTCAGGAGCTGACGGCCAAGATAAGGGAGAACAACGTCAGGTGCCCTGTCTGCGGCGGCGAGCTGAGCGACGTCACGACCTTCAACCTCCTGTTCAAGACGCAGATAGGCCCTTACGAGGGAAGCGTGGGGTACCTGAGGCCCGAGCTAGCCCAGGGGATGTTCACCTCCTTCAAGAGGACTTTCGAGAGCCTAAGGGGAAGGCTGCCATTAGGGATAGCCCAGGTCGGGAGGGTCGCGAGGAATGAGATAAGTCCCAGGCAGGGAATGATAAGGCTCAGGGACTTCACAATAATGGAGCTTGAGTTCTTCTTTGACCCAAAGTCTCAGGACTGCCCTAACCTGGAGAAGGTGATGGACAGAAGGCTGAGGCTGAGGAAATATGAGGACAGGGTGGCCGGCAAGGGGCCTATGGAGGTCACGGTCTCAGAGGCCATATCGAGGGGTCTGGTCATACATCCCTGTATGGCCTACTGGATGGTCTTAGGGCTAGAATTCCTCTCATATTTGGGCATACCTTGGGACGAGCCCTTCTTTGAGGAGAAGGGCCCTCACGAGAGGGCTCACTACGCGACGCAGGTCTTCGACCTCATGGTCAGGACTTCGAGGTGGGGGTGGGTTGAGGTAGCGGGCTTCGCCTACAGGGGCGACTATGACCTCTCAAGGCACATGAAGTTCAGTGGCCAGGACCTCCAGGTTTTCGAGCCCTACAAGGAGCCTATAGTGGTCAAGTCAAAGAAGGTGATAGTTGACAAGTCCTTCCTGGGGAGGACGTTCAAGGAGAGGGCCCCAGAACTCATGGCGGCTCTCAGCTCCATGGACCCAGAGGAGGTGGAGAGGCAGATCAACTCTAAGGGGTCTGTGACCGTGGCTGGCGTTGAGGTACCTGCCGTAGCGGTGAAGGTCATTGAGACTGAGGAGAAGATCTCAGGCAGGAAGTTCATACCTCACGTTGTAGAGCCCTCGTTTGGGACGGACAGGATCCTCTACGTGGTTCTCGAGAGGTCCTACAGGGAGAAGGAGGGCCGCGTGGTGCTGTCGCTTCCGAGGTACCTGGCGCCCGTCGATGCTGCCGTCTTCCCGCTGGTAGAGGGGGATGAGAGGCTCTCAAGGGAGGCGCTGAGGCTCAGGGACCTGCTGGTCTCGGAGGGCTTCACCGTGATATATGACGACACTGGTAGCATAGGCAAGAGGTACGCAAGGGTAGACGAGCTGGGCGTGCCTGCGGCCTTCACAGTTGACTACAGGACCCTTGAGGACGGCACCGTGACTATGAGGGACCGGGACACCTGGGAGCAGGTGAGGCTGAAGCTTGAGGAAGCCCCCGGGGCGCTGAGGAAATTCATTTATAATCAGGCGGACATAAAGTCACTGGGCGTGCCCGTCTAAAGGGAGGGCGAGCAGGTTGAGCGAGCAAGGCGAGAAGGTAGACATTAGCAAGATGTTGTCGTTCATCCCGCCGGCCTCGGCCGTCTACTCAAGGGAGCTGAAGGTCACAGAGAAGAGGGTCAGGCTAAACTACAGCCCTGACGTACAGGAGGGCTCCATATTGCTCTCAAAGAAGCTGGCAAGCGAGCTAGGTATCAAGGATAAGGTTGAGGTCTCGGTAGGTGGCGGGAGGAGAAGGCTAACCCTGATCGCCGTCATAGATGAGAACAGCTCTGACGACACAAACGTCTACGCCAACCCCGATCAGATGAAGACCCTCGGCATAGCCGACAAGAGCACTGTAGTGGTGAGGGCGCCACGCTGAGGGGACCTTGTAGCTTAGACTGCGCCTCGGCGAGGGCTGTTCTCGAGTACAGCGTTGACAGGGTCGCTCAGGTGCTTGATGAGCACAGGCAGCTTGTCCAGAGGGTGACGGAGACCGTAAACCGGGCCCTCTCGTTGCCCGAGGGGCAGAGGGAGGAGGCCTCTGAAGGCCTGAGGGAGCTCCTCGATAGCCTTCACAGCGTGAGGGAGGGCCTTCTGAAGGCCGGAAAGGACTACCTTATGGTCGTCACGTGCTGTCTCGAGAGGAGTGAGGACCTTGAGGCCCTTATAAGCTACTATGTTATGGCTGGCCAGAGGATAGAGCAGGAGGCTATTATGAAGGCTGGGCGACTAGTGGCAGTAGGTGATGACCTGAAGCACGTGAAGGAGACGGTCAGCGGTTTACAGGAGCTCCTCATACAGGTCTCGAGCCTCAGAGGCCGATCCTCTCGCTGAGCCCCTGTATGACTATGCTCACCAGCTTATCGCCGCTGTAGTTCAGTATCACGCCGTTGCTGAGGAGGACGCTCTCCTCGGCCTCCTCCTGGCCGAAGCCTATGTAGAGCGTGTCACTCTGTTTATCGTACTCAAGCCACATGGACTCAGGGTCCTCGATGACGAGCCTCCTTGGCGCGGCCTCGCCCAAAATGGTCACCTGGCAGAGGGCTCTGGCCCGGCCAATTAAAGGTTGACCACGCTTGGGATGACGGTCAGGCCTCACACGGCTCCTCATCCTTTAATCAGGCCGAAGTCGCTCTTCATCCCACGTTAGAGGCTATGCGGGCCCTTAAGAGCTGAGCGCTTCATCGCGCTCGCCAGGTGAGACCCTAAGGTTCCACAGCATTCTGGCGATCACCTTCATCCCGGCGCTGAGGGCGTCCAGGACCCTTGGGTTGAGCTGCATCCTCTCCCTTGGAGAGGGCGGCATGAGCCTGCTGAGCTGTAGGCTTAGGTCAAACATGGCCGCGAGGACTTCACGAGAGCCTACATAGCCATCCCCCTTAACGAGCTCTGCGAGGCGAGAGGCCCACGCCGCTGGGTCCTTGCTCCTCCTAGCCATTATGAGGAGACCTCCCACAGCAACCCCGACCTCAGGCGTTAGCCTGTATGAGACGTAATTGGCCGTGGCGACCTCGTTCTCAGCAAGCCCCTCAGCCCTTAGCGAGGCGACTATTGAGCTGAACAGCCCCTCAGCCCTCCTGCCGCTTATTCTGATCAGAGTTGCCTCCCTGCCCTGAAGGCCCGGCCCTCTAAACTGGACGAGCGACCCTCTAGTCGTCTTCCTCAGGACGAGCCTATAAACCTCGGGATTGGGCTCCCTAGGCGTCACATGAACCCCCTAGGTAGTGCCAGGGTAGCGTATTAGAGGGGTGTGTGGCGTCAGCTGTTACAGTATTTTAAAACCTTAAAAGCCAACAGTAGGGCTTAAAGGTGTCAGGACAGCACCTCAACGCTCAGACGAGCTTCTTGACGCCAGCTAGCTCGTCCCACTTGACGCCGAAGGCCATGAGGAACTGCTCGAAGGCTGACCTAACGTACTCGAGGTACTTGTTCGTGTCAACGTCGGAGAGCCTCGCGAGCCTGACGGGCTTTACGCCCAGCTTGTCCTTGGTCTTAACGAAGGACACTATGTCACCCTTGCTCACAGGTATGCCGTCCTTGATGAGCAGTAGCGCTGCCTTCACGTGCTGCGGCGTGTTCTTCTTATACTCACTCGGGTCCTTACTCAACATAACGTTGATGGCAAGCTGATCAAGCGTGTACTCCTTCCTCCTGAGCTTATTGTAGATCTCCTGCACCTTGTCCCTCAGGGCCTCAAGGGTCTTCTCGAGGTCCTCTGGGCCCCTGGTGGCGGCCAGTATCTTCATGACCTCAGAGGTCTCGAACTTTATGAACTCCGGCGTGCTGCTCTTCTTAGCCAACATGCCCTTTATTACAAAGTTATCGCCCTCAAACCCGACATAGTTCTTCTTGAGGCCGCTGAACAGGACGAGCCTGAAGACCTTATCGACCTCAAGGTCGAGGCCGTGGGCTTCCTGGACGTACCTTACAAGCTCCTCAAGGGCCTCCTTAGGCGGGTCCCAGATGAAGAGGCTGTCAGTGTCACCATATAGGATGTGCAGGTTCAGCTCAGAGGCCTTCTTAAGCGTGTCCAACAGGATGGCCCTGCCTATAGCGGTCACGCTCTCAGCCACAGGGAGGCTGTAGAAGGCGAAGCTCTCATTACCGAAAACGCCGTAGCTGGCGTTTATGTAGACCTTCATGGCGGCCTGAACAGTGTCATACCATATCCTTTCCTGCTCTGTGAGGCTCTTGTCCTTAGCCTTACGCTTGTATATCTTGACCCTAAAGTCCCTCAGCAAGCCGACAAGCTGGCTTGATATCCCCTTCCTCTCCATACAGACTCTGTGCCCGACCTCGGGCACCTCAACATATTTACTGCAGTAGGGATTATTGACGGTCTCGTAGCTCAGGTTCCAGTTCCTTATGACAGATGGGTATAGGCTAGCGAAGTCAAGGACGACTACGTTAAAGAAGACGCCCTGGGGAGGCTGAAGCACGATAGCCCCTCTGTACTTCTTGTCCTTTATTATGGCCATGCTCCTCGGCGCCTGTGACCCCATGGCCTCTATGTCATCACTGCTAGGTATAAGGAGCCCCCTCTTCCTGTGCTCCCAGTAGAGGGTACTCCTGATCCAGGCTGAGACCTGGGACCTGGAGACCTCCTCAAGCCCCGTCTTGCTTATTCTCATCAGGAGTACGACGAGGTTCCACGTGAGCTCATTGTTGAACGTCACGAGGCCCATGGTGAGCACGGCGTCCTGAAGGTTGTAAGAGGCCAGCTCCTCAAGGCTGACGTAATTGATGAACTTCGTCAGCTTGTACTTAGTCTGGCCCAGGAGGGCCTCAGCCACCGCGTCAAGGCTCTTCTCCCTGTACTTGTTGCCAAAGGCGTAGGTCTGCAGCGCCTTAATGTCGAACAGCTTGTGAAGGTCAACGTGAAGGGCCCTCCTGAAGGTGACATAGTCCTGAAGGAATGTTATAGGCAGTTCGTCAGGCGAGAGGCCCAGGTTGAGTAGCCTATTATATATATAAGGTAAGTCGAAGTTGTCGCCGTTAAAAGTGAAGATAACGGCGTAGCGGCTGACCCTCCTAAGGACCTCCAGGAGCATTGCCCTCTCGCTGTCGAAGAGTTCTATCTCAGCGTTAGGCAGCTCCTCCCCGCCGAACTCGACGCCATCCCTCACCAGGAGGAGGACCTGCCTCCTGCCAGCGTCGTCAACTAGGGACACGCTTATGACAGGCATGTCAGCCTTTGAGGGGTCAGGGAAGTGCCCCTCGCCAGGCGTGAAGACCTCTATGTCAAGAGCTATCTTGGGCACCTTGGGTGAGGGCTCCTCGAATATGGGGGCCCACTCTAAAGCGAGGTCCTTCAGGTCGTCAGGGAAGGACTCCCTTATGGTCTTCTCTAGATCCTCCCCCCTCCTCCAGTTCAAGGGGGACCATGAAGTGGAGACCTCGTAAGGCATACCTGGTATCAGCAGGTTGTCATAGATGTAGTTAAGGAAGTACTTAATGTCGGCCTCCCACACCTTGTAGCCCCTGTCAGCCACGACCTTCCTTAGGGTCCTCACGGCCAGGGGGTCATCAACCACCACCTTGGTCAGTCTTACGTCCTTATTCGTCAGTGGGTCCCTCTTAGTCACCACGGCAAGGTTGCTGAACGACTTATACTTGGTCAGGTCGACGACAGGCTTCCCGTCCTCCTGCTCAACAGGCATGTTGGTCAGGAAGTAGGGCTTGTGCCCTGTCCTGTCGATCCACTTGACGACCCTGCCCTGTTGTGGATCATAGAGGAGGGCGACAGCCTTCCCTACCTCACCCTCATACCTCACCTCAAGCAGGTAACCCCTTGCAGAGTCCACGTAGCCGTCCTCCTGCGTAGACCACCAGATGCTCGGCTCAGGCCTCTGCTGGGGCGACTCCAAGTAGAACTCTGACGAGGGTCTTAGCCACTCGAGCTCAGCTGGTCCCTTCTCAACGCCCTTCTGCTCTGACCTCTCCTCAGCCTTTGGGGGCGTCTGGGCCGGCGCTGGCGTTGCCTTTCGAGCCCCCTCGGACTGAACCACGTTAGTGGTTTTGGCGCTAGGGGCCTCAGACGGGCCCTTGCCCTGGACCTCGGCGCTCATGAAGTCAAGTATACTTGACCTCCTTTTCTGCTGCGGGGGAGAGGGGGCTCTCTGCTCTTCCTTGCCCTGGACCTTCAGCTCGTTCTCAAGGCTCTTTATGAAGGCCTCTAGGTCAACTTGCTTCTTAGCGCTACCGCCCTTCCCCTGAGGCAGTCCAGGACCCCCTATCACTGTTAGGGGCGGCCCTATTATAGCGTCCTAAGCCCGGTCGCGAGGCTAGCGATCTTATTCTGAACTTCTTCAGGGGACTACCTAAGGAGCAAAGGCTTCAGGAACCTTTCAAGGCTTAAGTTCAAGGCTTAAATATTGATGCAAGGCGTTTACGCCTCTGGCGTTCGCCTTGGGGTACGTCGTTGGCATCTACAACTTCGTCTGGGTCCAGGACTATGAGTTCATTGTGTACGCGTTAGGCCTTGCGGTGTTCCTCTGGCTGCTCTACGTGGCCTACGAGGGCTACAGGAGGTGGACCTGGGGAGGGCCCAAGTGGAAGCTAATGTGTTGGCCCCCGGGCTACTCCGTTAAGGAGGCGCTTTACAACTTCACGAAGTTTGCGCTCCTCCAGTGGAAGGTCCTGAGGCAGAGGTTCCCAGGCATCATGCACGCTATGATATTCTATGGCATAGGCTGGCTCTTCCTGGCCACTATACTGAGGGCCTTAAACATGCACGTCGCGGTCTTTCTCACAGGTAACGTCTACTACGCCTACAAGCTCCTTAACAACCTGGCCGGCCTGCTGGTCCTGGTCGGGGCCTCGATAGCTATTGTGAGGAGGAAGCTGAGGCTTACGCCCAACCTCCCGCAGGACCCCTACTACTACTTGGTGCTGTCCCTGCTCATAGTAATTGTCGTAACGGGCTTCCTAGTCGACGGCATAGCTGCCGTTGCCTACAGGTACCTCTGGGAGAGGGCCTGGTTCGACCCAGTAGGCTACCTTGTCTTCCTCTGGGCCCGTACAGTGCCGTTGCCTACTCTTCAGGAGGTCTACAGGGGGCTCTGGCTGTTCCACATGAGCATAGCAATGGCTACCCTGGCCATTATACCGTACACCAACCTCTGGCACATCTACGCGGCTGCTATGAACGTCACCTTCCAGAGGCGCGGCACCCTCCCCCAGGGCGTTAAGCCCGTCGAGGATATTGATGAGAGGATAGAGAAGGGCAGGCCGCTGGGCATTGTGAAGCTCTCCGATACGACCTGGAAGCAGAGGATGGACTTCGACGCGTGCACGAGCTGCATGAGGTGTACTAACGCCTGCCCCGCCTACGCCTCAGGCAAGGCGCTGAGCCCCAGGGACGTCATAGTGACCCTCAGGGACGCCATGTGGTCAGGCCTGTGGGACCAGCAGGCGTGGGGCGAGGGCAGGCTTCAGGTGAACCCTGAGGCTGTGTGGAGCTGCGTGACGTGCGGCGCCTGCCTCTATGAGTGCCCTGTGGCAATCCATCACGTTGATACGATCATAGACATGAGGAGGGGCATGGTGAGCGTTGGAAGCGAATACGTGCCTAAGGACGCCCTTGACGCGCTATACAGGCTCCAGACCGTTGGCAACCCGCTTGGCGCTAACCCAGCTGAGAGGGACGAGTGGCTGGCCGAGCTGGCCAAGAAGTTCGGCGATGACGTGGTGGCAAGGGAGGGCGAGGAGTACGACTACCTCTACTGGGTCGGCTGCATAACGTCCTTTGACCCAAGGATAAGGCCCGTCGCGGAGTCCGTGATATACCTGTTGAAGAAGGCTGGGCTCAAGGTGGCCGTTATACCTGAGCACTCCTGTTGCGGTGAGCCAGCAAGGTCAGTAGGCGATGAGGCCCTCTACGTGGAGCTCATGAAGCAGTCCCTCACAATCTTGAGCAAGTACAGGTTCAAGAGGCTCCTGGTGAGCTGTCCTCACGGCTTCAACAACTTCAAGAACAACTACAAGCTGTACAGGGACTACCTGGCCAAGAGGCCTGAGACGGCCGAGCTCGCTAAGGTCCTTGACAGGCTTGACGTTGAGCACCACTCGGTGGTCCTCTTCAGGTTGCTCAAGGAGGGTAAGATCAGGCCATCAAGGACCTTACAGTACGTGGTCACATATCACGACCCGTGCTACCTGGGCCGCTGGAACGGAGTGTATGAGGAGCCCCGTGAGGTGATTAAGGCCACTGGCATCAGGCTTAAGGAGATGCCTCGTAACAGGTCCAGGAGCTTCTGCTGCGGCGGCGGAGGGGGCCAGATGTTCTATGAGGTCAAGAGGGGGACAAGGATAGCCACTATGAGGGCCCAGGAGGCCGCCAGCACGCTGGGGGAGCCAAAGGGCATAGTCGCCGTGGCCTGTCCCTACTGTAACACTATGTTCAGGGCCGAGGCCGGGAACTTCGGCTTTGAGGTCAAGGACATAGCGGAGCTCCTAAGGGAGGCCGTGGAGGGCAGCGAGGGCGGCAGCTCTAGCGGGCAGCCTTCCTGACCCTTATCACCACCATGCCAGACCTGACGCTAACCCTGGCGGTTGAGGGGTCAACTGTGGCGGGCAGCGCGTACTCACCCTCGTACTTGCTTATGTTCCTGGCCCAGTAGGTCTCACCGAAGGCCCTCCTCACAAGCTCGGACCTCACGCCCGCCTCCACCCTCACTGAGTTAGGAAACACCTTAACGTCAATGGTCCTTGCGTCAGAGCCTGGGAGGTCAATGGTTATGACCAGCTCGGACCCGGCGTCATAAATTGAGGCCAGGGGCTTCAGGGCGCCTCTCCTAAGCTCGTTCAGCCTCTCGTCAAGGAGGTTCTCGGGCCTGATGGTCTCCTCCAGCTCATCCATCATCGACCTCAGCCAGGCCTCCATCTCGTCGAACTTGGACATTACGTCCCTGACTATCCTCAGCGCCCTTCTCCTCATCCTCTCAAAAATGTCGTCATAGGACAAGGGCCTCACCTCAGCTGTATATCAGGGGCGCCCTGTACTCATAGCCCTTGCCCATCTTGGCCAGGGCGTCCTTAGCCTCCCGCGCCATCCCCTGCAGCCTAAGCCTTAGGGTCTCGGCCTCCTGAAGGAGCTGGGTGGTGTCGACCTTCAGGCCCGCTATCCTTGACAGGCCATCTATCACGACGGCAGCCGCCTCAGGGTCAGGTATGTCAACGAAGGAGTCGCTCAGCAGGAGTACAGTGTTGACGCCCCTCTTCACGGACTCCTTCAGGATCGTCGCGTAGGGCCCCACTATGAGGCCGTCGGGGAACCTCTTGGCGACCCCCTCGAGGGCTGAGGCCAGCTTCTCGGCCTCAGGCGTCGTGGCTATCCAGTACAGCTGGGGCTGGGACTCAGCTCTCATGGGGTTACCGACGCCGCTCAGCCCTATCAGGTACTGAACCCCTCTCTTCCTAGCGAACTCGACTATGGCTATTGAGAGGGGCACTATGCCTGTGGGCACCGGCATTATCTCAGTCACGAGGACCGCCAGCTCCCCCTTAACGTAGATCCTGAGGGGGTACTTCACGGAGCCCCCGAGGATCAGGGCTGCTGGCGGAAGGTAGCCGTAGCTCTCGACGCCTACTACGTCCTGCATCCCGAGCGACCTGACCAGGTGGCCTGAGGCTATCGGGCCCACGAGGCCAGCGTCGGGCAGGCCTAGGACGAGGAGCCTGGGCCTACCCAGCTCCCCGTACTCTATGAAGTTGTATCCTAGGATCTCCTCCTCATAGGCAGCTAAGGGCAAAGGCTACACCACTGTTAGCCTTCCGGCAGGGCTTATTATATATCGCCTGCCTTCAGCTCAAAAGGCATAGGGCCAGTAAGCGTTTTTAAGGAGGCTATTGAGCAACGCTTTTCTACTGGTCGGACCTGCCTGACGCAGGTGAGTAGCGTATGACCCTCAAGGTGAGCATAGACCCAAGGGATAACTGCATAGCAGACATGGTCTGCGTCAGCCTGTGCGGCGACGTGTTTGAGATGAGTGAGACCGATGGTAAGAGCCAAATAATAGCGAAGTGGAGGAACGACCCCAACGACATAAACCACGGCCTGGTCCCAGACGACCTGAAGGACTGCGTTGAGGCCGCGGCCCAGAGCTGCCCGACCAACATAATTCACGTCGAGCCGGCTTAATTCGTTTATTGAGACAAAAACAAAACAGATACACGTTGTTTGTTGTCTAAAACTGCTTAAAGGTTCATGTACATGTAAAACTCTATCGGGGACGGGTACATCCTTGCCGTATCTGCCTCAGCCCTCTTTACCTCTAAATATGACTGCAACAATTCCTTGCTGAAGACAGGCCTGAGGTACTCGTTGTCAGACTCCAGCTCATCAAGGGCCTCATCAAGGCTCCTGGGGAGCGTCGGCAGCTTCTCCTCGCCCTTGAGCTCGTAGACGTTACCCTCGAACGGGTCGCCTGGGTCTATCTTCCTAACGATGCCATCGTAGCCCGCCAGCAGTGTGGCCGATATCGCCAGGTAGGGGTTGCAGAGCGGGTCGGGGCTCCTGAACTCGACCCTAGCCAGGCCCTTGTTGCCGCCCGTCGCCGGTATCCTGATCGCGGCGCTCCTGTTTGAGTGGCCCCACACGAGGTAGACAGGCGCCTCGTAGCCCGGCACGAGCCTCCTGTAGCTGTTAACGGTCGGGGCCACCAGCGCCGCGAGGCTCCTTCCGTGCTCAAGGATGCCGCCTATGAAGTACCTGGCCAGCTGGGTGAGCCTGCCCTCCTCGTCAACGAAGAGGTTCACGTTGGCCTTTGGGTCCCACAGGCTGAGGTGGAAGTGAAGGCCGCTACCGTTGTCGCCGTAGATGGGCTTAGGCATGAACACCGCCACCAGGCCGTGCTCAAGGGCCGCCTCCCTGGCGACTTGCTTAAACGTAATTATTTCGTCGGAGACGAACAGGGGGTCGCCGGCCCTCACGCTGACCTCTGACTGGCCGACTGCCACCTCGTGATGGGTCGCGCTGAAGCCGTAGCCTACCTGCGAGAAGTACTTGAGGATCTTCTCCCTGACCACCTCAAGCGTGTCCGAGGGCTCAGCCAGGTGGTACGCCTTCTTGCTCCTGAGCGACACAAGCTCTGAGTCCCAGGGCTGCTCGGGGGACTTCACATAGTAGCCGAGCCCCCTGAGCGGGTTGTCAACATCTACCTTTACTGACCTGAACAGGAAGAACTCCACCTCAGCGCCAACAAGGGGCCTGTAGCCCTTGTCCAGCAGGAACCTGCTGACCTCCTCTGCTATAAACCTTGGGTCCTTCTCATACCTTCTCCCGTCAGGCCAGTATATCCTTGATAGGACCCTAGCCCTCTCGGGCCTCCAAGGAAGCCTCGCGAAGGTCTGGACGTCAGGCGCTAGCATCAAGTCGCTCCTGTTGATGGGCTCAAAGCCCTCAACGCTGCTGCCGTCAAAGGCCGCCACTATCCCTGGCGACCTACTCTTGTAGGTCTCGAACGGTATGATCACGGACCTAAGAAATCCAGCTAGGTCTACGTACTGAACCTCCACAAAGGAGACTTCGTGAGCCTCCGCCGCGCTCAACGGCTTCACAGGCAAGGTGTCCTGTAGCCCTTGGGTTAATAAGCCTGTCGGTCCTCTGCGTCTGTTGCGTATATGTTACGTACGTATGTTGCTAGGCGATAACCATTATTAAGGGATCTAGGAATTTAAAGGACCCCTCCCTATTAAAAGAGGGAAAGGCGCGTGGAGTCCTCACGCGAGGCCCCACCAGGGGGCCGTGCGCTCCCCCGCAAGGTTCAGAGGCTCGGCAGCTCATCCCTTATCATAACTCTTCCCCGTGAGTGGGCCCGCTCGCATGGCCTCAGGGCTGGAAGCCTTGTAACGGTTGTCGAAGATGGCGACAGGCTTGTAGTGGTGCCGGGGACCAATGACAGGGCCCTCTCAGCGTCGTTCTCCCTTAGGCACATAAATCTGTGTAAGCACCTGGGCAGGGCCCTGTTCTGCGCCTACCTCTCAGGCGTTGACAGGGTGTCATTTTACTCTAACAGGCCCGTGAGGCAGGACCTCCTTGAGAGGCTCTCAGAGGCCGCGAGGGCGGTTGACGAGGAACATATAAGCGTCAGCCTGTCGAGCCCCTATGAGGTAGAGCTATCAATAGAGGACCCCGTAGGTGACGTGGCCTCCTCGCTCGCCAACTATGGCAGGTCCCTCGCGCTGGCCATCTCAAGGCTCTCTGAGCACGTGGTCAATAACAATATGGGCGAGGCTGAGCTTGAGAGCATGTACAGGGACCTCAGGGCCCAGGCCTTCAGGCTCCTGAGGATAGGCTCTAAGGGCTTCCACATGGGGCTCTCCCAGGACCACCTTAGCAGGCTCCTCATGGCTGGCATCGGACTCATGGCCCTAGCTAACGACGCCTATTACGTCCTAGCTAAGGACGTCCTCTCCCTGGTAGGCTCCATGAGCGAAAGCGAGAGGGAGCGGCTCAGGTTCCTCCTCCAGGTCCTTGAGGTCTCCCTCGTCGCGACGTCGGCAGGGGTTGACCCGCCGAGCGTTAAGAAGGAGGAGGACGCCTACTACAAGCTTAAGATGGTGCTCGATATAGAGGACCAGCTGGGCGACGTGGTCAGGGCGTCAGGCCCTGCCTTCTCCTATGTGTTGGCCAAGGTCCTTGACCTGGCCAGGATAGTTAAGAACTTCGAGGAGACTCTGCTCTGCTATGCTATATTTAAGAAGTACTCTGAGAACGAACAAGGTACAGGAGAAGCCTTTCAGCTGAGAGAACGTTAGAAACAACCTGCGTGAAGTCAGAGGCCAGGCGGCTGGCTGGGACCGTCGCAGATGTATTGCTGAGCTGAGACGCCAGGTTAGTCATGTCATTAAGGCTCGCCTGGGCCGCCTCAAGGTACTGGAAGTAAGTGGAGTTGGCGTTCATGTAGTGGCCCAGGAACGCCAGTGCTTTGAGGTCATCAAGGGCGGCAGTAGTGGCGTTGACGGCGCCTGAGGTCATATACTTCCTCGCCAGCGGGTCCGTGGTCTCGTTGGCCTCGGCTATGAGGCTCGTGGCAAGACCCGCCAGCCTTATGGCTGAGCTACTGACCTGTAGTGATACGTTGGTTACAGCCGCTAGCTTCCCCGCCTCCAAGGCCATGAGCGTAACGTTCATGAGAGCCGTCAGGTTCTTGTAGGCATTTATTATCTTGACGCTTGCGTTCAGGAGCTTAGACTCGTAGGCCAGCCTGGCCGTAGTGTTGGCCAGGACCCTTGTGGTATTAGCTAGGGCCTGCCGCTCTTCAACGTACGAGCTCCTGAGGTGGACGTACTCCACGTACCAGTAGGCGTTACTGGCCACTACCAGCGCTGCAAGGGCTATAACCAGGATTGCAAGAAGCCTCCCTCTCGAGCCCTCTGCCATAGGTCATCACTCAGGGGCGGTGACCCCAGGGTATTAATCCTTGAGGGACAGACGCGGTCAGGGGGCAGAAATGGCCTGTCAGGGGAAGGGGCCTATCATAGTGATCTCGGGCCAGCCCGGCTCAGGCAAGTCAACGTACGCCAGGAGGCTAGCCAACGACCTAGGGCTCAGGTACTTCACCACGGGACAGGCGTTCAGGGAGCTGGCCAAGAGGCTTGGGATGGACCTGATGGAGCTTAACAAGGCGGCTGAGAGGGACCCCTCGATAGACCTTGAGATAGACAGGGCCGCCCTCAGGGAGGCCGAGAAGGGGTGCGTGGTCATTGACAGCCACCTGGCCGGCTGGACCCTGAGGGAGGTGGCCGACGTGGCGATCTATGTTAAGGCGTCCCTGCCCGTCAGGGCCCAGAGGCTCGCCCTAAGGGACTCAAGGCCCTACGCGGAGGCGCTGAGGGAGGCCTCGGGAAGGGAGCTGAGCCATTGGCGGAGGTTCTATGAGTACTACGGGGTTGACCTGAGGGACCTCTCGGGCTATGACCTTGTCCTGGACACAACGAGGCTAAGCGTGGAAGAGGCTTATGATATAATATTGACGTTCGTTAAAAAGTCGCTTGGTCTTCGTTGAGCCTTCAGCTCTTGGCCAGGCAGATCTCTATGCTGCTTACCCTCCTGGTCCTCTGCTGGTTCGTCTGCGGGTCAGTGACAGTTATGTCATGGCTGCCTATGTCGATGCCCTTGATGGTAACGTTCTTGGCGAACCTGCTCCTGACTATCTCAACGGTGTCAACGGCCTTAGTTATGTTCCTTCCCCTGGCCTTTATCACGACCTGGTTGACGCCCTGCTCCATCAGGGTCGTGAGCACGGCCAAAACATAGTTCATGACGGGCTTCTTACCGATCCTGACCTCAGGTGCTCCCTCACAGACCATTCCCGAACACCTCGACCCTAGTTCATGGGCTACTTCTACAAAGCCCAGACCCCTATAAAAGCCTTCTTGAGAAGGTGATAGGAGCTTACGGGACCGTAAGGAACGCTTAAGAAGCCTCGGAGGCCTTAACTCTAGGGCTTGCAATGTCATACATGTACTATGACCCGCTTGGAGGCCTCTTCCTGTTCATGGCCGCCTACTGGTGGCTCTGGATAGTGAGCTCCATAGTGGTCGGCGGCGTCACGGCGGTCATCGCCTTTATGGCCCCCAGGCTGGTGGGCCCTGAGCCCAGGAGCCTGGCGCACCTCAGGACGTCGATGGCCCTGACGGCTATAGCTATCATACTGGCGGGCTTTGGGATCTTTGTCGGCGCGGCCTGGCTCATAGGTTACCTGATGGGCTACCCTATAGGCGGTGCTGGGATCGTTATGGCGGCGGTCATATTCACTGTCGTCCTGATACTCTTCCAGTGGCTCCTCTCACCCTTCTTCATAAACCTGGTCTACAGGACAAGGCCCCCCAGGACGCCAGAGGAGAAGAGGTACGAGGAGATGCTCAAGGAGGTCGCCAGGAGCAGCGGCATAAAGCCCCCTAAGCTTAGGATAGCCGAGGTAGACTTGCCTAACGCCTTCTCTTACGGCTCGCCGCTCTCGGGCAGCTACGTGGCTGTCACCAGGGGGCTGCTTAACCTCATGCCTGATGAAGAGGTTAAGGCGGTGCTAGGTCACGAGGTGGGGCACCTTAAGCACAGGGACGTCTCGTGGCTGCTGGCCCTGAGCGTCATACCCTTGGCCGTCTATTACCTCGGCCAGATGCTCGTGTGGTCAGGCTTCTTCGGCGGCGCTTACGAGGAGAGGAGGGGAGGGGCCAACGGTGGCGTCATACTCATGCTCATAGGGGCCGTCCTGATGGCGGCCGGCGTGGTGTTCAGGTTCCTCGTGGGCAACTTCAACAGGCTCAGGGAGTACTACGCTGACGCGAACGCTGCCATGGTGACGTCGCCTAGGTCCATACAGAGGGCCCTCGCAAGGCTCTATGTAGCTATGAAGGGCGAGAGGTACCTGACCCGTCAGGTCAACTCCACCTCTTCCTCTATGCTCAAGATGCTCTTCATAGTGGCCCCCCTCGTTGAGATCCACGGTGGCTTCCTCTACGAGCCTAGCCACAGATGGGGACCGTGGAGGAGGTCGCCTGACCTCGGAAGGTACAGGAGCATAGACATAGACTCAATAGTGGAGTCGGTCAAGAGGGAGAAGACCAGCGCAACGGAGGAGGTGTTCGCCACTCACCCGCCGATACCGAAGAGGTTAAGGTTTATAGATAACTTGAGGTACTCCCTAGGCCTTGCTTGAAGGGGGTTAAGGGTTGAGCGGGAAGCCCAGGCTCTTCATGACCAGGGAGATACCGTTCCCCGCCACAGAGAAAATTAAGGAGCTCTTCCAGGTCGAGGTGTGGCCCGAGTACAGACCTCCCACCAAGGAGGAGCTTATATCGCGCGCTAAGGGGGCTAAGGCGCTGGTCACCTTACTCGAGGACAAGATAACGTGCGACGTCATAGAGTCCCTCCTCCCAGACCTCAGGATAATAGCTCAGTACGCGGTGGGCTTTGACAACATCGACCTAGACTGTGCCACACGGCACGGCGTCTACGTGACTAATACCCCAGAGGTGCTGACCGACGCCACTGCGGACTTCACGTGGGCTTTGATACTGGCCGTGACGAGAAGAGTAGTTGAGGCAGATAGGTTCGTGAGGGACGGCAGCTGGAAGCGCTCAGGGGCTGCCTGGCACCCGACCATGATGCTGGGCTATGACCTCAAGGGCAAGGTCCTGGGCGTACTTGGCGCAGGCAGGATAGGCAGGGCGGTGGCCAAGAGGGCCCTCGGCTTCGACATGAAGATAATATACTATGACATCCAAAGGGTGCCTGAGATGGAGGCCATGGGAGCCAGGTACGTAGACCTTGAGACCCTGTTCAGGGAGAGCGACATACTCACTATACACACGCCCCTGACCCCTGAGACCCAGAACCTAGTTAATGAGTCCAGGCTGAGGCTTATGAAGAGAACTGCCTTTATTATAAACACGGCCAGGGGCAAGATAATTGACCTCAACGCCCTCTACAGGGCCCTGAAGGAGGGCTGGATAGCGGGCGCAGGCCTTGACGTGTTCCCTGAGGAGCCCCTTGACCCCAGCCACCCCATAACTACGCTGCCTAACGTGGTGCTGGCCCCTCACATAGGCAGCGCCACCTATGAGACAAGGGCCAGGATGGCCGACGTCGTTTACCAGAACCTTGAGGCCTTCGTCAGGGGTCAGGTGCCTCCCACCCTAGTCAACAAGGAAGTAGTTAAGGTCAGGCCTCCGGGCCTTTGACAAAGCGAACGGCAGGCCCTGCCCTCAGAAGGGGACGGGGTAAAGGCTTAAACCCTCCATTAAGCTATTTTTTGGCATATACGGTGCTGAGATTAACGTTTGACGAGCTAGCCTTTTTGATGGATTGCCCAGCGACGCCTTTGACTCATCTGTCTGTTGATAGTAAAGTTTTCAGTGGAAAATTAACTCAAGCAACGTTATATGTTACCAGAGCATGTAACTTGAATTGCATTCATTGCTACATCTCAGCAGGCAAGCCTTTAAAGGACGAACTTAAAACCCATGAGTGGTTCAATGTTATAGACCAATTAAAATCATTAGGTGTTGAAGTAATCTATATCTTAGGCGGCGAGCCTTTATTAAGAAATGATATATTTGATATCATCTCGCACTCTACCTCATTAAACATCTATACTGCCATGAGCACTAATGGCACTTTAGTAGATCAAGAAGTCGCAAGAAAACTAAAGAAATCAGGAATTCATGAGGTCCAGGTGAGCATTGATGGCCCGAACGAAAGGATAAACAGCATAATAAGGGGTGTTGGGTCATTTCAAAAGGCAATCAACGGAGTCAAAATCCTTTTAGAAGAAGGGATCAAGACTACTATAAGTTACGTGATAACGGAGTTTAATAAAGATTATATAAGTGACATGGTCAAGCTCGCCAAGAGCCTCGGCGTAAAGACGATAAATTTCAGTCCCGTGCAGGAGTTTGGAAGGGCGAAGGTAAACAATGTAAGGTTATCAAGGAGCTCAGCAGTAGCCGTTTATAAAGAATTAAAGAAAATAAGTATGAACGAGAAAGACGTAACCATAACCATTAACGGCTTCAGGTTTTACCTAGACGACTTAAGGGGGGTTTATGAGTCACTTGTGAAGAAGGGGGTAAATGGCGATAACTACTACTCTTGTCTTGCAGGAAGGTCAAGGCTAGTTATAGACTCAAACGGCGACGTTTACGGGTGTGAGCTATTAATGCTGGAAAGCTTCAGGGAAGGCAACGTGAAAAGGGACAGCCTAAAGGACATATGGGAAAAAGGCTTTAAGATCTTCAGGGAAAAGAGGTGGGAAAAGATAAAGGAGTGCAGCGCGTGCAAGATCTCTTCGTTATGTCAGGGAGGCTGCCCGGCCAGGGCGTATAGAAATAACGCCTTGTACAATAAAGACCCACTTTGTTCATTTGGCCCCATAACATAGTGGCACTGACTCCTCCCCCACGCTAAAGGGCGAGGCCTTCGTTATAATAGGGGTGAGTTATACTGTTGGTGAGGCCGCCCTGGCTCAGCCAACAGGCCACCAACCAGGCCAGGCGACCTAGATCGAACCTTGCAGAAGGTTGTCCCACCGCGGGGCTTCAAGGTCTGTGGTATGACGCCCAAGGCGGCTATGGCTCATAAAATCTAAGCCTCTGGAACCATAAACTCTTAAGAGCATCTAACAGTATCATAAGACCGGCCCAGAAGGGCCGGGTGACCTAGGTTGGCCAAGAAGAAGAAGACTGAGCAGCAGACTCAGCAGGAGCAGAAGAAGTAAGGGTTCCTCAGAAGCCCAAATGCCTTCAACTTATTTTATTTTTAGTCCTGATGTCTTCGGTAACGTCGTTTCTTACTTTTATGGCGGGCTGATAGTCTTTAAGTTCTGGCTCGGTAATACTTTAGACAAGACGGCACGGTGCCGAACTTGCAGCTCAAGATAGCGGCAGTTCATACAAAGATAAGGCTGGGCGCCAGGCGGACCAACGTCAAGAGGCTTTCTGACGTAGTCTCTAAGGTTATCGATAAGGTGGACTCTGTAGACCTCCTCGTCCTCCCTGCCTACCCTCTGACCGGCCCCATAGTGGGCTACTACTCTGACCAGAAGGTCCCCCTACTCCTCAAGGGTTACGCGGAGAGGCTCTCTGAGAGCGAGGTCCAGCAGAGCCCCACGCTCATGATGGTCTCGCGCTTAGCGGAGGAGTACGGGGTCTACGTGCTGGCCGGCCCGATTGTTGAGAGGGCAGGCCCTCGCCTCTACCTTACCACTATCGTTGTGGGGCCTGACGGCAGGCTCGCGGGCAAGTATAGGAAGATATCGTTGACCCAGAAGGAGCTGGAGAGCGGCCTCACGCCAGGCAAGGAGGTCCTAGTCTTCGAGGTCAAGGGAAAGGACGTCAGGGTGGGAGTATTCGCGGATGAGGACATAAATTACCCTGAGGTCGTGAGGGCCCTCGCCTACATGGGGGCCGACGTGGCCATAGGTACTATGCTACCCTTCCAGACGACGTTCATAAAGATGAGGTCAGAGCCCGGCACTGGCGTCCTGACCCTTGACGTTGATCAGGTAGTTGAGCTCCTGGACGTTAGGTCGCGCGAGAACGGCGTGGTTGGCATCCTCGTGGGCGGCGCCGTGGAGGGCTCCAACGGCCTGGGCCTCGTCGCCTTTATGCCAACCATGATAGCTGAGCCTGAGACAGGCGTCGTAAAGGACAAGATAATGACGTATGACGATATAGACATGCCGGTCATAGTGGAGGTGGAGAGGTCACCCTCAAGGAGGTTCAGCGAGCCCCTGCTGAGAGTCCTCAGGAGTCTGTGCAGGTCGGGCGGCAGAGCCGAGGATCAGGGCGAGGAGGAAGAGCTTTAACGAGACGCGCCCGGCTCCTTGCTGGGCTAGGTCATGAGCTCAGCCTTCCCGGCCTCAAGGCCCGTTGACTCGGAGGGCAGGACATATCACCTCGGCCTCAGGAGGGGCGACGTGCCCAGGTACGTCCTCATGCCAGGCGAGGTGGAGAGGGCTTCAAGGATCGCCGCCACGTGGGACTACAGCAGGCTGATCGCCCAGAGAAGGGAGTACGTCACGTATAGGGGCTCATACAGAGGGGTTGACCTGGCCGTCACATCAACTGGCATCGGCGGCCCAGCTACAGCCATAGCTGTTGAGGAGCTGCTAGAGGTCGGGGCTGACACGCTTATCAGGGTAGGCAGCACCGGCGCTATACAGGACTACGTGGAGGTAGGCGACATAATAATTACCACCGGGGCCGTGCGGCTTGACGGCACCAGCGCCCAGTACGCCCCTCTGGGCTACCCTGCGGTCGCCAGCTATGAGGTGGTCCTCGCCCTCGTAGAGGCCGCAGAGGAGCTCGGCGTCAGGTACCACCTGGGTATAACCGCCTCAACGGACAGCTTCTACGTAGGCCAGGGCAGGCCAGGCTATGGGGGCTACTCGCCCAGCTGGTCAAGGTCCCTCATACCTGACCTCAGGCAGATGAGGGTCCTCAACTTCGAGATGGAGAGCGCGACCCTCCTGACACTTGCCAACATATACGGCATAAGGGCGGGCGCCGTTCACGCAGTCTTCGCCCAGAGGGTCAAGGACGTCTTCGTCCCTCACGCTGGCGAAAGCGACGCCATAAGGGTCGCCAATGAGGCTGTGAGGATACTCAAGGAGTGGGACGACCTTAAGGGGAGTGTCGGGAAGAGGCACTTCTACCCGGGCCTCCTCAGGGCAGCTCGCGCCTGACGGCCCTTCCACCCTTGACAACTACGAGCGCCCTATCCCTGCCCCACTGGTAACCGAACTCCGAGGGCCTCTCGAGGTCCCAGACCACAAGGTCGGCCGCGTAGCCGGGCTCGAGGGACCCCACGTCGTTAAGCCCCAGCGAGACGGCGGCGTTGACCGTGGCCGCTGCTATGGCCTCAAGCGGGGTGAGGCCGTAGAGGTAGACCGCGAGGTCTATAGCTGTCTGCA
Organism: Acidilobus sp.; assembly: GCA_022015155.1. Lineage (GTDB taxonomy): Archaea > Thermoproteota > Thermoprotei_A > Sulfolobales > Acidilobaceae > Acidilobus. Next base: position 38,463 of record JAKLZP010000007.1, read on the forward strand.
TTGAGGGCATGAGGCTGTTGGCGCTGAAGTCCGTCCCAAGGGCCATGGGAACCCGCGCCTCCCTCAACATGTTAACGGGCGGCCTAGAGGGGCTGAAGGTAGCAAGGGCGCTGGCAGGCAGCAGGCCAGCTATAACGCCCCTTGCCGCGAGGTCCCTCACCGAGGACTCGTCTGAAGCCTCCAGGTGGTCAGCAGAGGAAGCCCTCAGCTCCGCGGCTACTTTGGTGCAGCCGATCCTTGAGAGCTGGTCCGCGTGGATCCTGACGCCGAGCCCTTGCTCCCTGGCGGAGGCCAGTATCATCCTTGACTCGTCAGGGCTGAAGGCCCCCTCGTCGCAGAAGACGTCAACGAACCTCGCGAGCCTAAGGGAGGCGACCCGGGGGACCAGCTCAAGGGCGAAGGACCTGACGTAGGCCTCCCTGGCCTCCCCCTCGCTCGCCTCCTGCGGCGGCACGTGGGCTAAGAGCGTCGGCACTACCCTTACATGCGACCTGGCGGCGACAGTGGCTATGACCCTGAGGAGCCTCTCCTCCTCAGCCAGCTCAAGGCCGTAGCCGCTCTTGACCTCAACAGTGGTGGTGCCCAGCCTGAGCATGAGCGAGAGCCTTGACGCCAAGAGGGAGGCCAGCTCCTCATCGGGAGCCGACCTCGTGGCCCTCACGGTCCTGTATATCCCCCCTCCCCTCCTCAGTATCTCGGCGTATGGGACGCCACTGAGCTTCATCTCAAGCTCGTCGTCCCTGGCCCCAGCGAACAGGGCGTGCGTGTGCATGTCGACGAGGCCGGGGGTCAGGAGCCTTCCGCCAGCGTCGATGACCTCCCCAGCCTCATAGGAGCCCCTGAGGGAGCCCCTCTGGCCCACGGCCACAATGATGCCGTCCTTCGCCGCGACCTCCACGTCCCTCAGGACCTCTATTGAGCTTCTGCCCACCGCAGGCTTCTCCTTGAACAGCACTGCATGGCCTACGTTAGTGACTAGCAGGTCAACCCTGGGCATGGGCCTCACCAGATACTGTTGAGCAGCCCAGAGGCCTCGGCCAGGCCTGATAGCATGAGGACCTCTGTCAGCGACTCCCTGAGGGCCTCCCTGGGGTCCGGCAGGCCGCCCCCTGAGGAGACCGACGCGGCCGCCTTAGCTAGGGCATTCTCAACAGCTATCAGCCTGAGGAAGGTCGCCACGGCCGCCAGCAGGTCAAGGGCTGCGTTGGGAGCCATAGAGACTATGTCCTCCTGCAGGCCGCTGGTCGGCAGGGAGTTCACGGCTGAGGGCGAGGCCAGCGACCTGAGCCTGGCCGCCAGGGCCGCAGCAGTGTACTGGTATATCATGCCCCCGACGACAGAGCTCTTGACTGTTAGGAACTCAGGGAGCCCTGTGGTGGCCGAGCTTAGCAGGTGTGCGGTCCTCCGCTCTATTGAGTTGCCAACGACGGCCAGCGCCTCCTTAGCCAGGTCAGCAGCTATAGAGGCGGGGGCGGCGTGGAAGTTACAGGCGTGATAGACCGCGTGACCCCACACGAACGGGTTCTCCGAAGGCCTTGAGGCCTCCCTCTCAACGGCCCTGCGGGCCGCCTCAAGGAACTCGGCGGCAGAGCCGTAAACCTGAGGTATGCACCTTATGCTGTAGGGGTCCTGGACGCGGGGCGAGCGAGGGCATGGGGAGGGCCCAAGGGACCTTATGACGTCAGCTGTCATGCCGCCCTTGGCCTGAGCCACCGCATCAGAGAAGTGCTGAGGGTTACAGCCGGTCACCGAGAGCGTCCTCTTAGCGACTTCAAGGGATGTCAGGAGGAGCCTCTGGGCCATACATATGCCAAGCCCTGCGAGCCCGACGCTCCACGCATTACTATTTATGAGGGCCAGGGCCTCCCCGGCCTCAAGCTCCACTGGCCCGCCGAGCTCAGCCAGGGCCTCCGAGCATGACGTCCTCCTGCCCTTGACGATAGCCTCGCCCTCGCCGTAGAATATGCACCTCATGACCCTGGCCAGCGGGGCCAGGTCGCCGCTCGCGCCGACGCTCCCGTGGAGGCCAACGACCGGGATCACGTCCTTGTTAAGGGCGATCACTAGCCTCTCCAGAACGAGCGGCCTCACGGGGGCCGCGCCCTGGGCTAGCTGTGACACCCTCACGGCCATGGCGGCCCTCACGAGCTCCCTTGGAGCCTCTGGGCCCACCGTGACGTCGTGTTCCACCAGGACCTGTCTCTCCCTCCCTGGCCAGGAGCCCTGCGTTACGCCTGCGAGGGCCCCCAGCCCGCTCTGGTAGCCATAGACGCCTCCCTCCCTGGCCCTGGCCTCGTAGGTCGAGCGGGCCCTGGACAGCGATGAGAGCGAGCTCTCACAGACCTCAACGCCATCGCCTAAAGCGACAGAGCACAGCTCGTCAAGGCTTAGCTCCCTTCCCTTGCAGAGGAGGACCAAGACGCCTTCACCGGGCTTTGCGCCGAAAGTTCTAGTAAAAAACTCCGAGCTTCGTCGAATATCGACTGCAAAAGGTGTCGTACACTGCGTAAAGGGGAAAGCCCTGCGAGGATTCGTTGACCCTGGTTGGTTTGCGTACTATTGCCTAGGGTCTAAGGCGCCTAGACGTCACGTCAGCCTAGCACAGCGCCTCTCCCGGTTACTGTGCAGCACCTAACCACATACCCTGGCGAGACCACCGCGCCGAGCCTGACGCCCTCTCCTAGGTACTCTACAAGCCACGCTAGCCTCTCAGGCAGCCTGTCCGGGACTCCCTCAAGGACGTGGGCCCCTGGCTCGATCACCGCTCCCTCGCCTACCACAGAGGACCTGACCTCTGATAGCGCGCCCACCCTTGCCCCCCTCATTATGACGCTGTTTGAGACCACCGCCCCCTCCTCGACTACCACTCCTTCCTCAAGGGACGTGTAGGGCCTTATCACAGCGCCGCTTCTGACCTCGGCTTTCCTGCCTATGTAGGCCGGCCCCATGACTATAGCCCCCTCCTCAACCACCGCCCCCTCGTCAACTATCACGCCGCTTGAGACCAGGGAGGGCCTGGAGACCCTTGCTGACCTGTCAACGCTTATCAGGTTCTCAGGCAGCAGTATCTTAACGGCCTCCAGGAGGTCCCAGGGGTACCCTATCTCGGCCCACCTGCCTGGGAAGACGACGCCGCCCACTGAGCCGCTTGACGCAAGCCTTGCCATGGACTGCTCAAAGGGCAGTGACGACAGCTCTGCTAGGTGGCTCAGGTCAGTAACTATCACGCCAGCGAAGACGTAACCCCTTCCCCCAAGCCATGACTTTGAGGGCTCACGAGGCTGCATGTAGCTCGTCACGGCGCCCCTGTAGTCGAGGGTCACGAAGCCATACGTCTCAAGGCCCGTGGCGACGGGCGCCAGGGCTATCGATATTGGGAAGCCGCTGGTCGAATAGTACTCAAGGGCCAGCCTGGCCACGGTGGGCGGGCTGGAGATGAAGCCCGCGTAGACCACCAGGACCTCCTTCTCGTTCCTGGCCGCCGCCTCCTCATAGGCCGTCCTCAGCGCCCCCTGGATGTCGACGCCCCTCTGCTCAACTACCGAGACCCTTTCGTCCCTGGGCCTCGCGAGGTTCAAGTAGCCTGGAGGGGCGATTACTATGACGTCCCTGACTCCCGCCTGCCTGAGCAGCTCCACGCTGTAGTCGAACAGCTGTCTGCCTAGCAGCTCAAGGAAGGGCTTAGGGACCCTGACCGTGAGCGGGAGGAGCCTCTTGCCGTAGCCGCCAGCCAGGACGACCCCTATCATCTCGATCACCCTACTCGACGGTCACGGTCTTCGCGAGGTTCCTGGGCTTATCGGGGTTGTAGCCGCGCCTGACGGCTATCCTGTAGGAGAGCAGCTGGAAGATAGGGGTGAGGATGAAGGGCTCGAGCTCCAGGATCCCTCCTGAGGGCGGGAGCGTCACCTGTGAGATCTGACCAGCCTTGGAGCTGAGCTCAAGCGTCAGGTCGGCAGGCCTCACAACGAAGACCCTGCCCCCTCTGGCCGCCATCTCTATGGCGTTGCCAGCGACCTCGGGCGCGTCGCTCGTAGCCACTATGAACACGGGGAAGCCGGGCTCCACCAGCGCTATGGGGCCATGCTTGCTCTCCCCGGCCGGGTAGGCCTCAGCGTGAAGGTACGCAATCTCCTTAACCTTCAGGGAGCCCTCCTTGGCTATAGCGTGACCTAGTCCCCTGCCAAGTATGTAGAGGCTGGGCCCGCTCAGTGTGGCCGAGAGGGCCGTGGCCACGGGGTCGGAGGCCTCAATGGCCGCCGAGACCACCGAAGGGGCTGACCTGAGCGCCTCGGCAAAGGACTTCGCCTCGGACCTGTCAAGCCTTCCCGTCTCAACGCCTACCCTGTGCGACAGCAGCTCGAGCAGCATGACCTGGGACAGGAAGGTCTTGGTGGCCGCCACCCCTATCTCGGGCCCAGCCCTGGTGTAGAGCTTCACGTGCGCCTCCCTGTCCAGGGCGCTCCCAAGCACGTTCGTGACGCCGAGGACCGTGGCACCCCTCTCCTTGGCCTCCCTCACGGCCGCAAGGGTGTCATAGGTCTCCCCGCTCTGGCTCACCGCCACCAGGACGTCGTCCTTGCTCAGGGCGTCAGCCATGTAGGGGAACTCGGACGAGATAACTGGATAGACCGGGACCCCGGCCCTCCTAGCCATAAAGGTCGTGAACACCAGGCCGGCGTGGTAGCTTGTGCCCGCGGCGACCACGAAGACCCTGTCGGCCTGGGCTAGCAGCGAGGCAGCCCTCTCAAGCAGCGGGTCGTCGACGTTGCCCTCGTAGGTGTCCCTCACCGCCTGAGGCTGCTCATAGATCTCCTTTATCATGAAGTGGGGGTAGCCGCCCTTGCTTGCGGCCTCTGGCGACAGCTCAATGGTCTTAGTCTTAGCAGCCACCTCCTCGGGCGAGAGCTTCCTGTACCCGCCTCCTGGCAGCAGTCTGTAGATGGCTACCTCTGTGGGGCTCACGTAGCCGAACTCCCCGTCGTCAAGGAAGACTATGGTCCTGCTCACCTCAAGCAGGGCAGGTATGTCGCTGGCCACGGCCTTGGTTGACTGGCCTAAGCCTATGAGGAGGGGGCTTCTCATCTTAGCGAAGTAGACCCTTGAGGGCTCCCTTGAGTACACTATGGCGAAGGCGTAGGTGCCCTCCAGCCTTGAGAGGGCCCTGGCCAGCGCCTCAATGAAGCTGAGCCCGTTTGAGAGCTCCTCCTCTATGAGGTGCGCCACCAGCTCCGTGTCGGTCTCACTCCTGAGCTTATGCCCCCTTGACTCAAGCTCAGCCCTGAGGGTCGCGTAGTTCCTTATCACGCCGTTGTGGACTACCGCCACCTCCCCCTTACAGTCGAGATGGGGGTGGGCATTGATGTCATTAGGGGGTCCGTGGGTGGCCCACCTCGTGTGACCTATGGCCGTGGGGCCTGAGAGCTCGTCAAGGGCCAGCCTCCTCCTGACCACCTCAAGCTCGCCGGCCCCTTTCCTGTAAAGGATCGTGCCACCTGATACGACGGCCACGCCAACGCTGTCATAGCCTCTATATTCAAGCCTCTGGAGGCCCTTAATGACCAGCGGCACAACGTTGTGCTCCCTTGACGTCACACCTATTATGCCGCACAAGAGGCTTCTCCAATGCTGTATTTCAGCGATATGTTTTATACCTTCGCTTTTAACTAGAGCTCGCCCGCTCGTCTGGCCGTAAGCCAGGCTGGACCGCAGTTTCCGCTGTACGTGCTTAGGCCTGGCCAAGCAGGATGGGCAAGGGTTTTAAGAGCGGCTTAGCGTTAGGGTCACCGGAGTGACGAGACCACGGGCCTGAGCCTCGCGATGATGTCACCTGTCTCAGCCGACCCTTAGGGTAGAATTATAAGGTCCTCCTGGCCTTATCTTACATTAAGTGGTGTAACGCTTGCCTAAGGAGTACGTGATAAGGGAGGGCCCCCAGTTCACGCTGATTAGCCCCTCGTTCAAGGACGGCGACTTTATACCGAGGAGGCACACCTGCGACGGCGATGACGTGAGCCCAAGGCTTGAGTGGGAGGGCCAGCCGCCCAATGCCAGGAGCTTTGCGCTGATAATGTATGACCCCGACGCGCCCATGGGAACCTTCATACACTGGGTAATCTACAACATACCGGCCTCGGTCAGGTCAATACCTGAGGGGGTTCAGAAGGAGGCCGAGTCGTTACCCGGCCTCGGGTTACAGGGCGTTAATGACTTCGGCTACCTGGGGTACGGAGGCCCTTGCCCCCCAAGGGGTCACGGTCCCCATAGGTATTACTTCGCCCTTCACGCTTTAAGCGTTGACTCCCTCAGCGTCAGGAGGCCTGCGACCGCCGCAAAGGTACTGGATGCCATGAGGGGCAAGGTGGTGGGCTACGCCGTCCTGATGGGGAGGTATCAGAGGTCATGAGCCAGGTCAGGCCCGTTTTGAAAGCCATTAACAACAATATTAAATCCTCTGACAGCTACTTGATAGCGGCTATAGCCAGGAGAAAGGAGCGGTGAACGGCTTGGCTGCCGAAGAGGGCACTGACGAGCTAGAGAAGAAGGCCATGGAGCTGCTGAGGCAGAGCAAGGACGGAGTACTTCAGAGCGACCTCTGGAAGAGCTTGAAGATATCAAGTAGGGAGGGGTCCAGGCTTGTCCTCAGGCTGATGAGAAAGGGGCTCATCAGGAGGGAGGAGGTGACGGTAGGGGGCAGGAAGACCTACAAGCTCTACCCTGTAGGGGCCGCCGCGGCCAGGTTCACTGTACAGGTGAGCGTCGCCAGCATACTGGACATACCTTGTGCGACCTGTCCTCACCTGCTTGAGTGTGGGGCCGGGGGCTTCTACGATCCGTCAACGTGTACGCTCCTTGAGCTCTGGCTGAGGAGGGAGGCGGCCAGGCTCAGGCAGACGCAGCAGGCCCAGCGGGCCCAACAGGCAGGCTGAGGTGATAGCCTTGCCCAAGGAGGACTACGAGGGGAGGACCGTGATATGGCCCTCCTACATAGACTCCCAGGTGCCCAGGTCAAAGGGCAGGAAGGTATCGCTCTCCCACGCAGTCCCAGCCCCCACAGTTGATGAGATTGTCAGGGCGGCGAGGGAGCTGGGCCTGGACCCGGTGGTTGAGGAGAAGCCGTACCCCCGCCTATGGTACCAGGCGAGGGCGAGGGTCGTAGTGGTCAAGAAGTTCGGCAGGGCAGGCACTATTAGGGCCATAGCTGACAAGGTGAGGGAGCTCAGGAGGTAGCATATACGCGCACATATCTTGCAATATTTGTAAAGGGGGCCTAAGGCCTCAGGGCTGGCCTTGCACAGGTGGCCGCTTGACGAGAAGCCCCTGCTAGTTTTCTGGGAGACCACGAAGGCCTGCCCCCTGGCGTGCATACACTGCAGGGCCAACGCCATAACTAGGCCGTTGCCTGGTGAGCTGAGCCACGCCGAAGCGCTTGACCTCATAAGGCAGGTCGCTGAGTTCGGCAGGCCTTACCCGGTCCTTGTCCTGACCGGCGGCGACCCGCTGATGAGGTCAGACGTATGGGAGCTGGTAGAGGAGGCCAGGTCGCTCGGAATACCGGTCGCCATGGCCCCCAGCCCCTCAAGGCAGCTCCTTGAGAACATTGACAACATAGTGAGGGAGGGGGTATCGGCCGTCTCAATAAGCATAGACCACCCGGACCCAGAGGTTCACGACAGGGTCAGGAGGTACCAGGGCTCCTGGGAGGCCGCCACGACCGCGGTGAGGGAGCTTCTGAGGAGGGGGGTGAGCGTCCAGGTGAACACGACAGTAATGAGGTCAACTGTGAGGGGGCTACCAGGCATGGCGAGGCTCCTGAGAGAGCTCGGCGTAAGGACCTGGGAGGTGTTCTACCTGGTACCTGTCGGGAGGGCAGGTGCGGAGGAGGACCTGAGCCCCGCGGAGTGGGAGGACGTGAGCGCCTTCCTCTACGAGGTCAGCAGGTATGGCGTGAGGGTCAGGACCTCCGAGGGGCCCATGTTCAGGAGGGTGGCCCTCCTGCTGAGCTACGCCTCAAGGACAGGGGCTGAGCCCTCAGGCCTTGTCAGGACAGGCAAGCTCTACCTGGAGCTGGTGGACGAGCTCAGGAAACTGATGGGGGAGCCCGGCCCTCAGGCGCTCTTCGAGACCTCTGGCACCAGGGACGGCAAGGGGATAATCTTCATATCACATGACGGCATGGTCTACCCCAGCGGCTTCCTCCCCGTGCCCGTGGGCAACGTCAGGAGGGGGAGGCTTGTAGACATCTACAGGGGCTCGCCCCTCCTCAGGAGGCTCAGGGCAGCTGAGCTCAGGGGCAGGTGCGGGGCCTGCGAGTTCAGGGAGGTATGCGGCGGAAGCAGGGCAAGGGCCTTCGCCTACTACGGCGACCCGCTTGCCGAGGACCCGGCCTGCGCCTACAGGCCCGGGTCGCTTAGGGTCGACGTTAAGGAGGTGCTGAGCGCTTGGCAGCGCTGAGCAACCTTGAGGTCAGGGCCCTGATGGAGCTCCAGTACAACTTCGCCTTCTGGCTCCCTGACCCCTACGCTGAGGCCTCGGCCAGGCTGGGGGTAAGCGAGGACGAGCTGCTCAAGGCGCTCTCGGGGCTCAGGGAGAGGGGCGTCCTGAAGCGCGTGGGCTTCTACGTCAACTACAGGTCCCAGGGCGCCGAGGCGGCCCTGGTGGCCCTGAGCGTTGAAGACCCAGGCCCCGTGGCCGAGGCCGTGGCTAACGATGACCTGGTGACGCACGCCTACGTCAGGGACGACCCGGACTACAGCGTGTGGCTCGTGGTTAAGAGGGGGAGCATGGACGAGATAAAGAGGTTCGCTGAGGAGATCTCGAAACGCGTGGGCGCGAGGGACTACATGGTGCTCAGCTCTATTAGGACGTACAAGCTGAGCGTCAAGTTCGACCTTGAGAAGGGGATCTCAAGGTCAGGGCCCTACGCCGCCATAAGGCCTGACCCGCCGAGGCCCGAGTCCCTCGGCGTCACGGCGGGCCTGCTGAGGTCCCTGTCAAGGCTGCCCCTCTCGCCAATGCCTTACAGGGAGGTGGCAGCCAAGCACGGGCTCCCTGAGGACGCGCTGGTCTCGCTGGTCCCAAGGCTTGTCGAGGCTGGCGTGCTGGCTGACCCGGGCGCGGCCATAGACGGCGAGTCTGCGGGCTTCAGGTTCAACGGGATGGTGGTCATGGAGCCCTCCGGCTCGCCCGAGGAGCTCTGCAGGGCGGCAGCGGGGTTCCCTTACTCAACCCACGTAGTCCTCAGGGGAAGCAATAGGCCCTCCTGGAGGTACCCATGTTATGCCATGATACACGCCGTCAGGAGGGAGACAGTTGAGGAGGCGGCCGAGGAGCTGTCAAGGCTCGCACGGGCTCGCTCGTACAGGGTGATCTTCAGCCTCGGCAACCTTAAGCCGGGCGTGACAAGGTGAGGGGCTTGATACCCGTCAGCGTCATGGTCACGGGCAGGGGCACCGTCTCGGAGAGGATAAAGGGCCGCTACGGCCCTGGGAGGCCCTCGGCTTTCTCAAGCGAGCTCAGGCCCGTCGTCTTCTGGAACATAACCTACCTCTGCAACCTGAGGTGCGCCCACTGCTACATCAACGCGGGCCCCGAGCCGAGGAGGGAGGAGCTCAGCAGGGACGACCTGCTCAGGGTTGCGAGGGAGATAGCTGACCTGGGCCTCCCGCTTGTGATATTCAGCGGCGGCGAGCCACTGATGAGGAGGGACTTCTGGGACGTGGCCCAGGAGCTCTCCGGCAGGGACAGGCCCAAGCTCGCGCTGAGCACCAACGGCACGCTGATAACGAGGGACGTCGCCAGGAGGCTGTCATCGCTGGGCTTCAGCTACGTCGGCGTTTCCCTCGACAGCCTGGTGGCAGAGCTTCACGATAGGTTCAGGGGAGTCAAGGGGGCCTTTGAGGCGACCATTAGCGGTATAAGGAACGCCGTGGAGGCAGGGCTTGACGTTGGGATAAGGACGACCGTGACCCGCTGGAACTACAGGGAGGCCCCCGGCATGGTGGACCTGGCATACAGGCTGGGGGCCAGGAGGGTCAGCTACTACATACTTGACAGCATTGGGAGGGCCAGGACCATAGTCAACGACCTGCCCTCGCATGAGCAGCTGAGGGAGTTCGCGGAGGCCCTCATAGAGAAGGCGAGGGAGTACGAGGGGAAGGTCGAGATAGAGGTCGTGAGGTCGAACTTCATAGGCATATACCTGGCCGACAGGCTCTCAAGGACCGTTGAGGAGTTCCAAGGTCACCTCTCCCTTATCAGCGGCCAGGGCGACTGCGGGAGGAAGACTATCAGCATATACCCTGACGGCACCGTGAGGCCGTGCCAGTTCATAGACCGGTTCGTGATAGGGGACCTGAGGAGGCAGAGCCTGAGGGAGGTCCTGAGCCCCCAGAACGAGGCCCTCGCCAGGTTCGTCAGGCTCTACGAGGGCCTGAGGGGGCCGAGGTGTGGCAAGTGTCCGTTTAAGGTCATCTGCGGCGGAGGGAGCAGGGGGAGGGCTGAGGCCCTGACGGGGGACTTCTGGGGGGACGACCCCCTCTGCTTCATTGACCCGTGGCAGGTAGCCAGGAGGTGGGGAAT
>JAKLZP010000008.1:0-43825 GCA_022015155.1 Acidilobus sp.
AGCATCGTGAACGCATCCCTATCCCTAAGGAGGTTAAGTAGCGCCGGCCTCAGCCCTAATATATGAGGCCACCCTGCCTCGTCCTACCCTTGATATAAGGCCTACGAGAGCCCTCTCGAACTCGTTACTTAGGACCGTAATCCATGTCGCTATGATCGCCAGCGCTATCAGGACGAGAGGGATGGAGTAGAGACCAAGGAACGGGGACACGGCTATGGTTAGCATAGAAGGTATCATGGAGTCAAAGAAGGACACCGCAGCTGCGACGGACAGCGACTCTGAGGGGCTAATATTAAGTACGTCCCCCAGCATTGCCGCAGCCGTAGGCAAGGCCCCTGAGAAGGCAGGAGTTATGATTCCTACGGCGAAAGCGGCGAAGTGCACCTTTAACGCGTCCTTAGGCCTGAGCCTTTTGCCCCTGGACCTAGCAGCTATTAGAAACCTTGTGCTCTTAAGGGCCTCCTCAGAGGCTATGATGGCCGCTGCAATTATGACGCCAAGGGGGTCCTCTGCGAGGACCTCTAAGGCCCTTTGAAGGCTCCCCAGCAGAAAATGAAAAACTACCAGAATAAGGACTACAAGCGCTAACCCCCATACGGCCAGGTAAAGATTACCTGACGACGTCCTAAGCGTCTTAGGCCTTTGACCTCTCCTCCACAGCCCTTGCCGCCTCCTCGGCCTTCCTCTCTATGTAATTAATTATCCACTTGATGGCAGCCCTGACAAGGACATACCTGGCCCCCTTGAGGTAGAACCTGTCAACTATGTCCCTGGCCCAGTACGCGCTGTGCCTCAGAGTGGCCTTGAGGAGCTCTACATGCTCAGGCCTTATGTGGGTCCTCCTAAACCACTCCATGTTCTTGAAGGCCCCCATCGGCACGAAGAACATGGGCACTATGAGGCTCCTGTAGGGCCTGAGCCTTTCGACAAGCTCTGTCGTAGCCACAACGTCGTCAGGCTCCTCGCCAGGCAGCCCAGCTATCAGCGTGGCTGCCGGTATCACCTTGTGCTCATGCATTATGCTGAATGCCTCCTCAACGATCTCTGGCCACTTGTCGACAGGGTAGGGGGCCGACTTGGCAGGCATTATCTTCCTTGCCAGCTTAACGCTGCCCGTCTCCAAGCCGACCTCAACGCCTAGGTACGTCTGCTTCTCGCTCGAGAATATAATGTCAGTCAGCTTGGTTATCAGCTTGTGCTGCTCCTGCGCGCTCTTGATGGCTGCGAGGCTCGCGTGGCTCCACCCTATGGGCTCATCCGTAATCTGCCTGATGGCTGTGTGGAGCTTAAGCAGGGCCTCAGGCCTCGGCCTTACGCCATCGGCGTAGTAGAGAAGTACGTCCTCGCTGTGCAGTATTATCCCCTTCTCTCCCTCGCTCATGTTAACCTTTATCTCCTCAATTACTCTCTCCGGCGGTATCATCCTCCACGGCCTCAGGGTGACGCTGCAGAACTTGCAGCCCCTTGGGCAGCCCCTCATTATCTCGACGAGGCCGTTCACGCTCGCGTGCTTTATCTTAGGTATCTCCTCAATGTTCTGAGGGGTGTCAGCAGGCCCCACAAATATGTAATCAGGGAGCGGCAGTCCCTTGAGGGCCCTATCGGCCAACGTAACTACGATCTTCTCGGCCTCACCATCTACTACCGTGTCTACGCCCCACTTCCTCCACTCGTCAAGGGCCCAGAGCCACTGCCAGGCCGCAGGGCCCCCCATTATTATCTTGACCCCCTTCTCCTTGGCCTTCCTGATAACGGGGCTCTCCATGAACCTCCTGAAGCTGACCCTGTTGAAGGGCTCCTTGCCAGTTATCGTCCACCACTCGCTGCTTGGCGGACCGTAGGCGAAGAAGTCGTGGTGACCTATCATCAGGACCTTCATGGTGTCAAGGTGTTTACCTATGTGGTCAGGGTCAACGACTGCCGCGTTGAAGCCAGCGTCAACAAGGGCGGCCTCTATCTTCCTCAGCCCATAGGGGGCTACCTTTGGTCTGCCCTCGCTGTCAACCTTAGGCTTAGGCGCTGCTATCCAGCCCCAGATCCTCTCGGGAACCCCGAAGGCAGGGCCCGTTGTCATAAAGCCCAGGAACTCGTGATGATGATGATCTGTCATCATGCTCCTGTCACTCGTTATCACTATGTCAAACGTCATGCATTGCTCACCTCGTCTTCTCGCCATACCACTATGGTCTGGGCTATAAACTCGGACAAAACCTCCCTTGCCTTCTCCATGTAAGTTATATCGTTAGACTTGACTATCACTGCGACCCTCTTAACGCCTTTCCTGAAGGCCTCCGTTAACATCTTCCTTAACTTTGCCTCCCCATCTGTGAGGGGGTCCCACCTGATTACATAATAGTTCGTCAGCTCAAGGCTTACAGGCTGCTTAGACGTCCCCAGGGCACCCAGCCCTTTACAGTAATATGGAGCTATAAAAACGCCCTTCAATATTCTTTTTTCTTTTTCAAAAAAAGCAATGTGTAAGATTCCATTTTATAAGCCCTGATTTCAGAGCTCCTTAGGGGTGCAACCCTTAGTGTCAGAACCTATGCAACAGCCAACCTCAAATGCGCCAAAGGAGGTTGTGCTGAGGGTCTCTGAGGCCAAGCCAAGGGATGCTGGTAAGAAGAGGGTCCGAATAGACCCTGACGTAATGAAGGAGCTAGGGGTTGAGGCAGGCGACGTAGTTGAGATAGAGGGTAAGAGGAAGACAGCTGCTATAGTCTGGCCCTCTCTTCCCGAGGACCTAGGTCTTGACATAATCAGGATGGATGGCACGTTGCGCAGGAACGCTGACGTTAATATAGGCGACAAGGTTATAGTTAGGAAGGCCAACCCTAAGCCAGCCATCAAAGTCAGGCTCGCCCCCACAGTCCACTCTATGTCAATAGATGATAGCTTCAAGAAGTACGTCAAAAAGAAGCTTGTAGGCTTGCCAGTCGTAGAGAACGACATAATACCAGTCCCAGTCCTGGGTCAGGCGGTTCAACTTGTGGTCATCGACACCAGGCCAAGGGGTGTTGTAATCATAACGGAGAAGACCACTGTGGACATACTTGAGAAGCCCGTCACGGCCACCACTATACCTAAGGTTACATATGAGGACATAGGTGGCTTACATGAGGTAATAGCCAAGATTAGGGAGCTCGTGGAGCTGCCGCTGAGGCACCCTGAGCTCTTCCAGAGGCTGGGCATCGAGCCGCCAAAGGGGATACTCCTCTACGGCCCCCCTGGCACAGGCAAGACGCTGTTGGCCAAGGCAGTAGCGAATGAGAGCGATGCTTACTTCATAGCCATCAACGGCCCTGAGATAATGAGCAAGTTCTACGGTGAGAGCGAGCAGAGGCTGAGGGAGATATTCGAGGAGGCCAAGAAGAACGCGCCAGCAATAATATTCATCGACGAGATAGATGCCATAGCCCCGAAGAGAGATGAGGTGATTGGGGAGGTCGAGAGGAGGGTCGTGGCTCAGCTGCTGGCCCTTATGGACGGACTTGAGGCGAGAGGACAAGTAATTGTCATAGGGGCCACCAATAGGCCAAACGCGCTTGACCCAGCCCTCAGGAGGCCTGGGAGGTTCGACAGGGAGATAGAGGTTCCGATGCCCGACAAGCAGGGAAGGCTCGAGATCCTTCAGATACACACAAGGCACATGCCCCTAGCTGAGGACGTTAACCTTGAGGAGCTCGCCGAGATGACTAAGGGTTACACAGGCGCTGACCTGGCGGCCCTTGCAAGGGAAGCTGCTATGCATGCGCTCAGGAGATACCTTCCTGAAATAGATATCGAACAGGAGAGGATACCGACGGAGGTCCTCGAGAAAATGGTGGTCACGAAGGCTGATTTCCTAGCGGCCTTCAAGGAAATCACCCCCAGCGGGCTCAGGGAGATAGAGGTCGAGGTCCCTGAGGTCCACTGGGACGACATAGGTGGCCTTGAGAACGTTAAGCAGGAGCTCAGGGAGGTCGTCGAGTGGCCCCTGAAGTACCCTAACACGTTCAAGAGGCTGGGCATTGAGCCGCCCAGGGGGATACTGCTGTTCGGGCCTCCTGGCACAGGCAAGACGTTGCTGGCCAAGGCCGTGGCGACGGAGAGCGGGGCCAACTTCATAGCGATAAGGGGGCCTGAGTTGCTGAGCAAGTGGGTCGGCGAGAGCGAGAAGGCCGTAAGGGAGGTCTTCAGGAGGGCAAGACAGTACGCGCCTGCCGTTGTGTTCTTTGATGAGATAGAGGCTATCGCCTCCCTAAGGGGCTCGGACGTGGAGACCGACGTGACTGAGAGGGTTGTGAGCCAGCTTCTAACAGAGATTGACGGCATAACCGGACTTGAGAACGTGGTTGTAATAGCTGCCACCAACAGGCCAGACTTGGTTGACCCCGCTCTCCTGAGGCCTGGGAGGCTTGAGAAGCTTATTTACGTGCCGCCGCCTGACGAGAAGGGGAGACTTGATATACTTAAAATACATACAAGGCACGTGCCGCTCGCCGAGGACGTTGACCTCAGGGAGATAGCTAAGATGACTAATGGCTATACCGGCGCTGACTTAGCGGCGCTCGTCAGAGAGGCCACCCTTATTGCCCTAAGGGAGGACTTGAAGGCTACCAGGGTCAGGTTCAAGCACTTTGAACAAGCCCTCTCTAAGGTGAGACCGAGTGTCACCAAATACATGATAGACTTCTACACTAGATGGCTTGAGAGCGCCAGGCAGATAAGCGTAACCTCAACAAGGCCTTCGCAGCCTTCGCTCACGGTGTGAGAGGTGATAGACGTTGTCTGTATGGGCTGAGAGCCCAATGCTTAACATAGTGTATGAGGCGCTGAAGGAGCTGAGCAAGGGCGGCAAGGAGCCAGTCACGGAGAGCCAGATCCTTTCATACCTTGCCAGGAACGGCTACTCTATCTCCCTGCCTGACCTCGTTAAGTCGCTTATGAGGCTAGAGCTCCTGGGGCTTGTTTACGTGACCTCAAGCACTAAGGAGGAGCGGATGGTGAAGCTCCTCGTGAGCCAGGAAACGACGTCACAGTCTTAGGAACGACGCCTGCGCACAATAAAACAATATAGGCTTTTAGATACCGATATCAATTGGTGCAAGCGTTGGGCGTTAACATACGTGATATAATTCCTCCTCAGGCAAGACAAGAAGTAGAGCTAAAGGCCCTTAAAGGTTATGTGATAGCGCTTGACGCATATAATATGATTTACCAGTTCCTCTCGGCTATAAGGCAGCCTGACGGAACCCCCCTAAAGGATTCGCAGGGAAGGGTCACAAGTCACCTGAGTGGCCTCTTCTACAGGACCATAAACCTTGTCGAGGAGGGCCTGAAGCCCGTTTACGTATTTGACGGCAAGCCGCCCGAGATGAAGAAAAGGGAGCTCGAGGAGAGAATGGCAAGGAGGAGGGAGGCCGCTGAGAAGTATCAGAAGGCCAAGGAGGCAGGCGCCCTGGAGGAGGCTAGGAAGTACGCCCAGGCATCCTCTGAGCTGACTTCTGACATGGTAACCGAGTCGAAGAGGCTCCTGGACGCCATGGGAATCCCGTGGGTGCAGGCGCCAGCTGACGGCGAGGCGCAGGCGGCCTTTCTCGCTAAGAAAGGTGACGCATGGGGCGCAGGCAGTCAAGACTATGATAGCCTCCTCTTCGGGTCCCCCAGGCTTGTTCGTAACCTGGCCATCACTGGCAAGAGAAAGCTGCCCAACAAGGACGAGTACATAGAGGTTAAACCGGAGGTGATAGACCTTAACACGCTTCTCAAGGCCTTAGGGATCTCGAGGGAGCAGCTAATAGTGCTTGGAATACTCGTCGGGACCGACTTCGACCCTGGCGGAGTCAAGGGCTATGGCCCTAAGACGGCGCTGTCCTTTGTGAAGACGTATAAGGATCCCCTTAAGGCCTTGGAGGTCATAAAGCCTCAGCTTCCTGACGTTGACCCTGTCAAGATATTTGATTACTTCATGAACCCACCCATTAATGATAAGTACAAGATAGAGTTCAGGGAGCCTGACGTCAACGTGATAAAGGAGATCCTCGTCAAGGACCACGACTTCAGCGAGGACAGGGTCGAAAAGGCCGCGGAGAGGCTCAAGAAGGCGTTCAAGGAGAGCCTGAAGGGCAAGCAGTCAAGGCTAGACATGTGGTTCGGGTCCTGATCAGGTCACCTCTCTAACCTCTTAAGCCACTCTTCCAGCTTCTCCTTCTCTAGCTTAGGCCCCTTCACCCGGCTGACTTCCGTTGAGCCCTCCTCGTACTCTATAACGATGTCGTTTCCGGTGACTAACTTAAATACCCTCTTAACGACTTCCTCGCGGTCTGCGTTTCTGGCGCTTGTAGGAGCGAGCACCTTAGCCACGTAATAAACACTGCCGTCAGGAGCGTAATAAAGGTTCAGAGACGAAATAGAGGCCCCCAACAGGCTAGAGATCAACGACCTTGGGTCTGAGGCGCCGCTCAGCAGGTGAACTTTCTTCACGCCTAGGTGCGAGAGCTTGTTAACCAGCGCTCGATCGAGCCCTCTGCTCATAGCCTTCAGGCCGTCAAGCAATATATAGATGTCGTCGCCGATCCTTAGGGCTTTCCTATATGACGCTGACCTCAGCTCCTTATAGCTCTCCTCAAGGTCTAGAAGGGCCTTCATCACGTCTGCTTCCCACCGTTCGTAAAGGCCAGAGTTTATCTTAGCCTGACAGCTTTCACAGAGCACACCGCTCCTGACGCAAACCTTGTGAAGAGGTATTTGCAAGGTTCCTTGGACAACTTGGTCGTCTAAACTTAAATGCTTAACGTCTTGCTCAACGTCTGTAAAGGATTTGATGTAAGAAAAGTTGTGATCAGAGCAGCTTGGCTGCGGCCCTGAGAAGGCCTACATATGGTGGGCTTGGGTCAAGGGGTCTGCTCTTGAACTCGGGGTGCGGCTGCGTCCCTACAAAGAATCTGTGCTCGCTTCTCGGAAGCTCTATGGCCTCCACTAGACCCTCGGGTGACCACGCGCTTATTATCAGCCCTGCTTCAACAAGCCTATCCACGTACTTGGGGTTCACCTCGTATCTGTGCCTATGCCTCTCGTATATCACCTCACGGCCGTAGAGGCTGTGAAGGATCGTCCCCTTAACGACCCTTATCTCGGAGGCGCCCAACCTCATTGTTCCGCCCAGCTCCTTGATCTCCCTCTGCCACGGGAGCAGGTCCACGACAGGGTGAGGCGTCTTAGGGTCTATCTCTGTGCTATTGGCGCCCTCGAGCCCTACTACATCCCTCGCGAACTCAACTACAGAGAGCTGGAGCCCAAAGCATATGCCCAGCGTGGGCACGTTGTTTTCCCTGAGGTACCTTATGGCCTTCACCTTGCCCTCAGCCCCCCTCTTGCCGAAACCAGGGAGTATGACAGCGCCGTCAACTGTTGACAACACGTCTTCAACCTTCAACTTGCCCTCCTCTATATCTGTTGACTCAACCCAGACGAGCTCAGGTCTATAGCCTACAACAGCGCTCGCGTGCCTGAGCGCCTCAACAATGCTTATGTAGCTGTCCTTAAGCTTCGTGTACTTACCGACCATGGCTATCCTGACAGACTTGTCGAGGTTCTTCAGCCTGTCGACGAACGCCTTCCAGGCTCCAAGGTCAGGCTCCCTGTCCTGAAGCCCAAGCTTTGAAGCCAGGAACGACGCGTAACCTTGCGACTCCAAAAGGAGGGGCACCTCATAGACGTACTGTACGTCATGATCGCTGAAGACGGCTGCTGGAGAAAGGTTAGCGAAGAGCGCTATCTTCTGCCTGGCTTCGTCCATCAGCGGCCTAGTGGACCTGACCACGAGGGCTGTCGGCTGTATGCCTATCCTCCTCAGTTCCTGTACGCTGTGCTGTACAGGCTTAGTCTTCTGCTCGCCAGTAGTTGATAGAACTGGGGCTAAGGCCACGTGGACAAATGCGACATTATTAGAGCCCAGCTCGACATACATCTGCCTTGCAGCCTCAAGGAACGGCAGTCCTTCTATGTCCCCTACCGTCCCGCCTATCTCTACAACCATTACGTCAACCCCTGTGTCCTTGGCCAGACCTGAGATCCTCTGCTTAATTTCATCAGTCACGTGGGGTATGACCTGAACAGTCTTTCCAAGGTACTCCCCCTTCCTCTCCTTAGCTATAACGCTGTAGTAGACCTGCCCAGCGGTTATGTTGTGACGCCTGTCCACGTTCTCGCCGAGAAACCTCTCATAGTGGCCCAGGTCCAGGTCTGTCTCACCGCCATCCTCTGTTACGAACACCTCTCCGTGGGCGTATGGGTTCATGGTGCCTGCGTCAACGTTCAGATACGGGTCTATCTTAATTATACCCACTTTGTATCCCCTGGACTTGAAGAGCAGGCCTGTCGACGCTGAGACTATCCCCTTGCCTATGCCAGACATCACGCCCCCTGTCACGAAGATGTACTTCGTCTCCACTGCGTGCCTTTTTGTAACGTTAGGCCCCAGCTCTTATAACGGCTAAAGCCGGATATAGGCTCTGGTAAAAGGTGAAAACGTCTTGACCCCTCTTCAGCTGTACTTCTACCTAGTAATCCTTGTAGCCCTGGTCGAGCTGGCGCTGTTGATAGCCCAGACGGTCCGCTTAACCATAGCGCAAAGGGTCCTGAGGGAGCTCTCCAAGAATGTAGACGAGGTTGCCAGAGCCAGGGCTGAAAGGATGGTCAGCGAGCTCATCAAGCAGGCAAGGGAAGACGCCATCAAGAGGAGCAGCGCCGTCGTAACGGGCAAGGTCTATGAGCAGCTAGCGCCCTATATGCCCTGGTTCAAGTACAATCCCCGCGAGGCCAGGTTCCTCGGCTCCCCTGTGGACTTCGTAGTCTTTGACGGAATTGAGGGCGGAGGACCTGTAACGGTAAGGTTTGTAGAGGTGAAGAGCGGTGACTCAAGGCTGAGCGACAGGGAGAGGGCCATAAAGGAGGCCATAGAGAGGTGCTCGGTGACGTTTGAGGTCGTAAGGCCCGAGGGCCCAGCTGAGAAAGGCCCTAAGTAGCGAAATTAATAACCGCAAGGGCCCGTTAACTCATTGAACGACAAGCCATGCCGACATATTACATGGAGAACTACGGCTGCGCCTTAGCTGAGTTTGACAGCGCAGTGATGGCTGCCCTGTTAGAGTCGAAGGGCTATCAAAGGGTGACATCACCTGACGAGGCAGACTTAGTCATAGTTAACACGTGCGCTGTCAGGCTTGACACAGAGGCAAAGATAGTCAAGAGGCTTAACGAGCTTAAGCCGCTGGTCAAAGGCAAGTTGATAGTCGCAGGCTGCCTAGCTAAGGCAAGGCCCTCCCTCATAGCCCGCGTTGCCCCGTCAGCAAGCCTTGTGTCGCCTCAGAACGTCACTAGGATTGTTGAAGTCGCGAGATCACCCTCCAGGGTCACGCTCATAGAGGGGGAGAGGGACACGAACTTCATGCCCCCGGTGCCGCTGAGGGATAGAATAGCCACGATCATGATATCTGAGGGGTGTCTCGACAACTGTTCCTTCTGTGAGACGAAGCTGGCCAGGAGGACCTTAAGGTCATATCCCCCTAGGCTGATAGTTGAGAGGGTCGCCAACGCCGTTCAGAGGGGCGCTAAGGAGATCAGGTTAACAGCGCAGGACACCGCTGCCTACGGCCTTGACCTACCAGCCAAGGTCAGGCTGCCCGACCTGTTGTCCATGATCTTGGACAAGGTACCTGGGGACTACAGGATCAGGGTTGGCATGATGACGCCCAATGAAGCCATGGAGATAATTGATGAGCTCCTTGACGTTTATAAGGATGAGAGGGTGTTCAAGTTCTTTCACATACCTGTTCAGAGCGGCGATGACAGGGTCCTCAAGATAATGAATAGGAGATATACAGTTGATGAGTTCATTGAGCTTCACGCTAACGTCAAGAAGGCCTTCCCTGACTCACTCTTCGCAACCGACATCATAGTCGGTCACCCAGGGGAGGACGAGGAGGCATTCATGAGGAGCGTTGAGCTGGTTAAGAGGTTGAGGTTTGAGAGGGTCTACCTGGCACAGTACAGCATAAGGCCCAGGACCCTCTCGGCGTCAATGCCCCAGGTGCCTGAGCCTGTAAAGAAGGAGAGAAGCCTGCGTATTCTAAGCGTCATACAGGAGGTTGAGACAGAGATCTACAAGGCTTACATAGGTAGGGAGCTGAAGGCCTTGGTCACGTCAAGAGGGTTTAGGGACGGTTACTACGTGGCCAGAGCTGAGAACTACTTCCCTATCTCAATACGGGAGGACCCCGATATTATGGGCAAGTGGATAAGAGTAAAGGTCACTGACGCCACTTACTTTGACCTAAGGGGTTATGTCGCTTCGCCTCTCTGACACCCCTATATCTAATTGGTATAACCTCTAATCCCGCCCTGAGGGCTGTGACCTGAACTGCATAGTCGTCGGAGGCCACAGCGACCTTCTTCCCACAGCTCCTCACCTGTAGGGCCAGAGCTATCACCCCTAAGTCAGCCCTGCTGAGCCTCTCAAGGGTTCTAGCTGACCTGGCGACACCCATAGCCTCCTCAATAAATTCCTGCTCCGGATCGATAACAAGTAGCTTGCCTGCCTCAAGGGCCCTCTCAAGATTGATCCTAGAACCTTCGTCCTTTACCTCATCCACTACCAGGCTAGTGGTTACCGACAGAGGAAGCCTCAGCTGGACGCCCGCGAAGAGAGCGCCAGTGTCGAGAACAATGACCCCCTCTACGTCACCAATAGCTGAGCAGGCGCGCGAAGAGCCTCTCATAATAGTTCGCCCACCAGTTGAACCTGGCAACCCTAAGAGGCCTTGGGCAGGGGCCTACAGACACCAAAGCCCCTGGCCTCAGGGAGTGCTTGACCTGGCCATCAATTACAAGGTATGCAGCGCCGCTGTCCTCCCTAAGCCTTATCGTCAGCCGCTCACTTCTTGACATAACTACGGGCCTCAGATAGAGCTGGACGGGGTTAAGGGGGGTCAGAACTATAACGTCGAGCCTTGGGTCAATAATTGGCCCACCCGCGTTCAGGCTATAGGCGGTCGAGCCCGTTGTAGTCGAGATCACTAAGCCGTCCCCGTCAAGGCCCATAACCCTTTCACCTCTGGTCATTACATCGAGCCTTACCATCCGGCCCTCAGCGGTGAAGACAACAATGTCATTTAGGGCGCAAGGGGTAGCGGTCCCCTCGACTTCAGCCCTAATCCTCTGATGCTCCACGATTTCAAATTCCCCCCTTAAGAACTCGGGAATCCTCCTGCTGAGCTCCGTCTCGTCAACGTCTAACAGGAAGCCTCTCTTTCCAGCCCTCACGGCCATGAACACTATATCGTTGTCTCCTGCCTTAATTGCGGCCCTCAGGAGCGTTCCATCACCCCCTATTACGATAACCCTGTCTGGCGGATCCCTGTCAAGTGAAAACGTCCGTAGGCCTTCAAGTCTTCCTGGGTAGGCTTCAGCGCTCTCCACTTCTATTAGCGGCTCCCATCCGGCCTCCTTCACGAGTTGAATGACCTCAAGCGCTATTCTCTCGGCCACGTCGCTGGAAGGCCTCACTACAAGCCCTACGCCTCGTCCCAAGGCCTCGTCCAAGAGGTCAAAGGAGGCCGGTAGGCTTTATTACTTAACATGAATTAAAGCTTGGAGGGGGCCGAGGCTGGCGGCTCACGGGCCCGAGGGGGCCTGAGGAAACACCGCCCTCCCAGCGGCAGCCGGACCCCGTAAGGGGCCTGGGTGATACCCAGGGCAACGGCACAGAGACGACACGGCCTCCACGGTATGTCGATGAGGCCTTGAGAGGGCCCTGGCAACAGGGCCCTAGTAACGGGCTGAGCATCGTGGAGGATGCGGTGAAACGGCCGACCCCGGCGGAGCAAGGCGGGGGCCTGTGAGGAGCCGCGCGAGGCCCTCAGGCCGCGTAGTCGGATGCCGCCGAAGTACAGAAGGCGGGTTATAGCCTCGGCCCCCAGGGAGGTCTTTTGAGCGAGCTAGTGAACTACGGCTGCGTTAAGGTTGAAGTAAGGCGCGCGGAACAAGCCTTGGCCGCGCTCAAGGCTAAGGGCCTGATCGCCAAGGCCAAGCCTAAGAGGGAGAACGACAAGCTTAAGATACCAGTCCTTGACTTACTGAAGGCTTCCTCGACCTTATCAGGCCTAGGCATAGAGTCAGAGCCTTGTGAGGACCTCTTTGAGCCTTCAAGGCCCTCCGGCATACCCAAGGAAATAGGGCTTTCGAGCTTCATTAAGATAGGCAACATAGTCATCTTCAGTAGGTCAAGCGGCATCCCCTTTGACGCCTATGTAAGGGCTGCCCAAGCCGTAACGAGAATCTACCCAAGGCTAGAGTCTGTTTTCCTCAAGGTCGGTACAGTGGGAGAGCTCAGGCTTCCTCAGCTCGTGTTGCTTTACGGCAGTGGCTCAACGCTGACCAGGACAACAGAGAACGGCCTTCACTTTCTGGTCGACGTAGCCAAGACCTATTACAACCCAAAGCTGGCTGGCGAGAGGCTGAGGGTCTCAAAGGAGGTCTCTGAGGGGGAGCTGATACTTGACATGTTTGCAGGGGTAGCCCCATTCTCCATAACAGCGGCCTCGGCCGCCAGGTGTGAGGCCGTAGCAGTTGACGTAAACCCCTATGCGGCTTATCTCGCTGCCAAGAACGTGGCCCTAAACGCGAGAAGGCTCAAGGGCAAGGTCACGGTTATGTGGGCAGACTCACGGACGCTACCTGACGTCCTTGAGGGGGAGTTTGACCGTATTATAATGAACAACCCGACCTCCGTGCTTGACTTCATAGGTCCTGCCTGCGCGTTGGCAGCCAAAGGGGCTAAGCTTCATGTATATATCCTCACCGGTGATGAGAGCACGGCCCTTGACCTAGTGACATCGACGACCTTGAAGTACTGCGGCTCTGTGAGGCCCATAGGTGTCCACAGGGTCCTAGAGTACAGCCCCTCCCAGAACATATACTCCGTTGAACTGCTTGTAAAGGCCTAGAGGGCCAGGACGAACGCCATGACGCCACTTATGAAGACGCCGTCAAAAACCCCTGCGCCCCCTACGCTCAGCATGGGCGCCCTTAGCTCGCGGAAGCTCTTTGACAGCCTCATTATGTCAGCGCCTATTAGGCTGCCCACCGAGCCCCCTATGTAAGCTGCCGTGGCCGCAGCCACGCCAAAGCCAACAGACGCCACAGCAACCAGCGCGGCCATAAGGGGCGCTACGAACGCCGGCACCACTATTCCAACGCCTGCTACAGGCCTTGAGAGGAGATAGACCACCGCTGAAGTCAAGCCCACGTCAAGTAACGCCGCTACGCCAAAGCGCCACGAGTAAGGCGAGTTAAGGAGTAGATAGGCGAATATGCCTGACGATATTATAGGCACTAGCGCCCCGCCCACGTTCACGGCTAGAATGGTCTTGACCTCTCTTGTCCTAATTCTCGGCACAGGAATTGGTATGCCGAAGAACTCTACGTAATCAACGTCAAGTTCTGTTACAAGGGCCCCTGTGCTTACCCTAGCTATGGCTATGTTGAGGAAGCTCAGAGGGGGGCTTAGGGCTATGAGAAGCGTTGCCAGCGCCCAAAGAGGCCAGGCAAGGCGGCTGCTGGAAACGCTGGCCACAAGCCCAGGAAGGCCCAGGAACAGGAACACCAGGAGAGCCCCGATTATCAGGTAGCCCCATAGGAAGGCTGGGTGAGTTGGATAGGAGATTATTAGCCTGCCGTATGACCTTAAGCTACCTCGGCCCAACTAAGTCCCTTGGGAAGCCGCGCAAGGAGGTAATATAACGTTTGCCAAGACGTTAAATGCCGGCTTGAACCTTGAAGAACTTGGGCAACTTAACGCCCTTCTGCCCCTTGTACTCGCCCGAGTACGGCCTCTCTGACGGCGTCTCAAGCTTAACTAAAACTAGATGTAGAAACCTTTCCCCCGCGTAAAGTTTGACCGGGAACTCGCTCCCTATAACCTCAATTGTCAGCTGGCCCTCAAAGCCCGCGTCAACTACCGTGCTTGGTATGTAGATACCCGTCCTCGCCCAGGTGCTCCTTAGGTTGACCAGGCCGGCCAGGTAAGGAGGTAACTTCACGTACTCCAATGTGTGGAGCAGGTAATGCCTGTGGGGCTCAATCACAAAGCTCTCCCCCTCACGACATTCATAGAACTCCTCAGGAGTGCCAGGCGCCCTGGGGTCCAGCACCTTATCGGTGTCCTTGAAGGCGCAGAAGCCATTGCCTAACCTTAGGTCAAGGCCGTTCTCCCTCACGACCTCATCATCTAAAGGCTCTACCACTAGCTCGCCGGCCTTTAGGAGAATCCTGATGTCCTTGTCGCTTAGTATCAAGGCTCTCCGGCCGTAATTTAGCCCAGAAGTTTAAAGGGCCTAAATCCCTTTTACCACTATAAGTAGTATAACCATTACACAGCGCGAGGTCTAACGTCAAAAGGGTTTTTAATTCCTCATTGCCGTGAGCCGGCCGATGGCCTATGAAGGACTCTGCGAGGTTCATGGAGGGTTTAAACATTGTCCTGAAGGAGGCCTGGAGAAGGCCTAAGTACAGGGCCATAATGATAGCTGTTGCCGCCCTGGCAATAATAGCGGCTATAGCTACTGGGGCGGCCGTAGCTCACGCCGTAGGTACCTCCACCACTACAGCCGCGAGCGATCAGGCCACGTCACCTTACACGATGTCGGTACTCGGTAAGGCGATAGGAGCAGGTCTCGCCGTAGGCCTAGCCGGCATAGGAGGGGGCTATGCAGTTGGCGTAGCAGGGGCTGCGGCCATCAGCGCCGTAGCTGAGAAGAGGGAGGTCTTTGGAACGGCCTTCCTCTTCGTGGTCCTCGGCGAGGGAATCGCCATCTACGGCCTGCTGATAGCTATAATAATAGCCTTTGTTCTGCCCACAGCTTAAAGGATCGCTCCTAAAATCCTTAGGCTTTTTCACATTCACCAGAGCGTCAAGGACCTTCTACCAAGCCAGAGCGTCACTCGCTAGAGTCATGGTAGTCTGTGACCTGAATGGGAAGCCTTTACCATGGCCAGCCCGCTTTTTCATTACTATAAACGCCGGCGAGGGCTGTGTTCCTGTAGTCAATGCTGGCTATAATCAAAATAATATAAATAAATTAAAAAGAGATAGGTAGGGTTAACCTATGACAGTCATCCTTTAAACTGACTCCTTCTTCTAATCTGACACAGCCAAGGTGAAAAGAGTGCCAGAGCCCCAGCGAAAGAGGTGGCAGGAAAACTTCTCAGAGTGGTTCGACTGGGTGCTCGAAAGAGCTGAGGTCTACGACTACGGCAGGTACCCAGTTAAAGGCATGGGAGTCTGGATGCCGTACGGCTTCCAGATAAGGAAGAGGGTACTTGAGCTCATTAGAAACCTCCTGGACTCAAGGGGGCACGAGGAGGTCCTCTTCCCCCTCCTGATACCTGAGTGGATGCTGGCCAAGGAAAGCGAGCACATAAGGGGCTTTGAGGACGAGGTCTACTGGGTAACGCACGGCGGCCTGGAGCCCCTCGACGTTAAGCTGGCCCTCAGGCCCACGAGTGAGACCCCCATCACCTACTACGAGTCCCTTTGGATACAGAGCTACAAGCAACTTCCAAGGAGGTTCTATCAGATAGTGAGCGTCTTCAGGTATGAGACTAAGGCCACAAGGCCCATGATAAGGCTGAGGGAAGTCACGAGCTTTAAGGAGGCCCACACAGTTCACGAGACCTTTGAGGACGCTGAGAGGCAGGTCCTCGAAGCCATTGACATATACAAGAAGTTCTTTGACTCACTCTACATACCTTACCTCGTATCTAAGAGGCCTGACTGGGATAAGTTCGCAGGGGCCCTCTACACAATAGCCTTTGACACAATAATGCCGGACGGCAGAACCCTTCAGATAGGGACCGTCCACAACCTTGGCCAGAACTTCACTAAGGCCTTTGGGTTCAGAATACAGAGGAGCGATGAGACTTTTGACTACCCGTGGCAGACGAGTTACGGCGTAAGCGACAGGGTCGTTGCGACCATCATAGCGACGCACGGTGACGACCTTGGCCTAGTGCTGCCGTCCACGGTCGCTCCTTACCAGGTGGTTATAGTTCCTATACCACCTTCTGATAAAGACAAACTTGATACGGTCCTAAACTACGCAAGGCAGGTCCTTGAAGTGACTAAAGGGGCAGGCCTACGCGCGGTGCTTGACGACAGAGGCGACCTGACGCCAGGCGAGAAGTACTACCTATGGGATGCTAAGGGTGTGCCAATAAGGATTGAGGTTGGCCTAAGGGAGGCGAGCTCTAAGACCGTCACGTTAGTCAGGAGGATAGACCTCTCCAAGCGTGTCGTTAAGCTTGAGGACCTAGTTAACGAGCTTCAGAAGACGCTGCACGACCTTGATAACATCTTATACGAAAGGGCCTGGAGGTTCCTAAGAGAAAGGGTGCTAAGAACTAGCTCTTTGGAGGAGGCGAAAAAGGCCCTGGACGAACGGGGAGGGGTAGTTGAGCTGCCATGGTGTGGCCTTGAGGATTGCGCTGTGAAGGCTGCTGAGCAGCTGAACGCCAAGGCGTTAGGTACTCCCTGGCCCTTTGAACCAGCTGAGGGCAACTGCCCTATCTGTGGGCGTCCCGCGATGACTTACATGAGGTACGCAAGGCAGTATTGAAAACCGTGGGCTCAGAGGGCTCCTTGTCGTCATTGCCTAAGGCTCAGAGTCCACCACACACTTCATCGCGCCTAGCTAAACTACAGACAATCCTAAAAACATTTACGAGCCCTCTGGCCAGCCCTCAGCCCCTACTAGGGGCACGAACAGGACCTCTAAGTCGTAAAATTCCTCGTAAGAGTCCGGTCCCTTCTTCTCAAAGACTGTCAGCACCTGACTCGACCTTCCCCCTATCGGTATTACCATCCTGCCGTTGACTGAGAGCTGAGAGAGGAGGCTACGAGGCGGCCTGGGCGCGGCAGCGGTCACTATCACCCTGTCATAAGGGGCTGCCTCGGGGTAGCCAAGGCTGCCGTCGCCTACTATTACCGTGACCCTGTCCCCAAGCCCTATGGACTCTATGGCGCCCTTAGCCCTGGCCGCCAGTTCCGGTATCCTCTCAATAGTCCACACGTGACCCTTCTTGCCCACTAGCCACGCAAGTATCGAGGCCTGGTAGCCTGAGCCCGTCCCCACCTCGAGCACCTTCTGGCCCTTCCTGACCTGCAACAGCTCCGTCATGCGGGCTACAACGCTTGGTGCGCTAATGGTCTGCCCGAAGCCTATGGGAAGGGGCCTGTCCTCATATGCGTAAGGCCTCTGGTCCTCTGGCACGAAGACCTCCCTTGGGATAGCTAACATGGCCTCCTCTACCTCCTTGCTGACTATGTAGCCGAGCGCCTTCAGCTCCTCTACCATCAGCCTCCTAGCGCGCTCGTAGACACCCTCTTGACTGTCCACTAAGGCCTCTCCAAAATTAGCTCTAGTCTGGCCTAAAGCTAATAGGTGCTCAGCGAGAGCGGGTGACACGCTTGGAGATCGAAGGCCTGTGGTTCCACTTCAGGGCCCAAGGCCATGAGAACGTAACTGCAAGGCATCCAACTACTATAGAGATAACCAAGGAGAGCTTCCTCACTAAGCGCGGGGACTGCATAATAGGGGTTTCATCGGAGGCCGGCGCCCTAGACCTCCCCAGCTGGCTTAAGGAGAGAATAAGGGCGGGCTGGATCGTCATAGTGGTCCTCTGCGCCTCTGAAATCTGTGACTCAGTGGTAGGGGTCGGGGACCCAGGCCTTGAGCTAAGCGGGCCCACCAAGATCATATTAAGGAAGAGCACTTATGTAGAGCCTTCGACTGTAATGCTCAGGGCCAACAAGGCCGCAAGGGACTTGAGGAGAGACCTTGTAAAGGCGCTTTCCGAGGGCTCGGGGCTGGACGTTTATATGACCGCGGTCCCGCCCCCTTCCTACTTTAAACGGTTAAGTGTTAGCTCAGAATTGCTTTTAACCTCAAGAGGTTCTAACGCTCCTATGGCTTAAGGTGTAGCCGCTGTGGGCGCAAGAGTAAAGATGGTCTCTGAAATAGAGAAGATCATGGGCAACATCGAGCAAGTGAGGAACATAGGCGTAATAGCGCACGTAGACCACGGCAAAACGACAACTAGCGACGCCCTGCTCGCCGGGGCTGGCATCATCTCGGAGAGGGTTGCCGGCGAGGCGCTGGCGCTCGATTACCTTAAGGTAGAGAAGGAGAGGCAGATAACCGTTAAGGCAGCTAACGCTAGCCTCTACCACGAGTACAACGGCAAAGGTTACATAATAAACCTCATCGATACGCCGGGCCACATAGACTTCACCGGGATGGTCACCAGGAGCCTGAGAGTGCTAGACGGCGCAATAGTAGTAGTTGACGCCGCTGAGGGCGTTATGACGCAGACCGAGACCGTCCTCAGGCAGGCCCTTGAGGAGAGGGTCAGACCCGTACTGTTTATCAATAAAATAGACAGGCTGGTCAAGGAGCTCAGGCTCACGCCTGCGCAGATACAGGACAGGCTCGTTGAAATAATAAAGGACGTAAACAACCTGATAGACATGTACGCCGAGCCTGAGTTCAAGGACAAGTGGAGGCTAAACCCTGCCGCCGGCAACGTGGCCTTCGGCAGCGCTAAGGACCTGTGGGGCATTACTGTCCCATTGGCGTCCAAGAAGGGCGTGAACTTCCAGCACATAATTGAGGCCTACTCCTCTGACGACAAGGAGAAGGTGGAAGCCCTTAGAAGGAAGGTCCCACTCCATGAGACCCTCCTGGACATGGTAGTTAAGTTCATACCTAACCCCAAGGAGGCCCAGAAGTACAGGATCCCCAAGATATGGAAGGGGAACCTAGATAGCGACCTCGGCAAGGCCATGATGGAGGCAGACCCCAACGGTCCTCTCGTGTTCTACGCCAATGCAATAAGGGTTGAGAAGGCGGGCCTCGTAGCGACCGGGAGGGTCTTCTCAGGGACCCTTGAGCCCGGCCGCGAGGTCTATATACTCTCGCAGAACTCTACGGGCAGGATCCTCCAGGTAAGCCTTTACATGGGTCCCTTCCGCGAGCTGACTAACAGGGTTACAGCAGGCAACATAGCCGCGATCATGGGCATTGAGAACCTGAGGGCGGGCGAGACGCTCGTGGACGTAGCATATAGGAGCCAGGCAGCGCCCTTTGAGCAGCTTCACTACATAGCTGAGCCCGTCGTTACTGTAGCCATAGAGCCGACAAAGGTTCAGGACCTGCCTAAGCTCGTTGACGCGCTGAGGAAGTTAACGATAGAGGACCCCAACCTGGTCACCAAGATCAATGAGGAGACAGGCGAGTACCTGCTCTCGGGCATGGGCCAGCTGCACCTTGAGATAGCGTTATGGATGCTCAAGGAGTTCTACGGCCTTGAGGTCAAGGCCAGCCCGCCCATCATAGTTTACAGGGAGTCTGTTAGGGAGCGGAGCAAGACGTTCGAGGGCAAGAGCCCGAACAAGCACAATAGGTTCTACATAAGCGTTGAGCCCCTTAACGAGGAGACAATAGAGCTAATACATAAGGGCGTGGTCAGGGAGGACCAGGACCCAAGGGACAGGGCTAAGATCCTCAGGGACCAGGCCGGCTGGGACTATGATGAGGCGCGCAGGATATGGGCCATTGATGAGAACGTAAACGTCTTCGTCGACATGACCTCAGGCGTCCAGTACCTGAAGGACGTGAAGGACACCATAATAGGGGGCTTCAGGGTGGCTGTTAAGGAGGGTCCGCTGGCTGCCGAGCCCGTTAGGGGCATAAAGGTCGTGTTGCATGACGCCATAGTCCACGAGGACCCTGTCCACAGGGGGCCAGGCCAGCTCTACCCCGCGATAAGGAACGCCATCTGGGCTGGGATCCTCACGTCCAGGCCCACGCTGCTCGAGCCCATACAGAAGCTTGACATAAGGGTCCCCATGGAGTTCCTGAGCGCCGTCACAACAATAATAGTAAAGAAGAGGGGCAAGATCATTAACGTCGAGAGCACGGGCATGGGCACCAGGGTGCTGGCCGAGATACCCATCGCTGAGAGCTTCGACCTGGCCACTGAGCTCAGGGGCTCCACCGCTGGTAAGGCCATCTGGGGCACGGAGTTCAGCAGGTGGGCCCCCGTGCCTGACTCGATGCTAGAGGACCTCATAAAGAAGATAAGGGAGAGGAAGGGCCTGCCTCCGAAGCCGCCGTCGGTCGATGACCTCCTGGGCCCCTAACCTCATAACCATATAGTCTCTACTCTCAAGGTCCTGTAGCTGGCAGCTTTACCTGACTTAAAGGACAGGTACTCGTCCTCATTAACCACCCCTACCCTATAGACAAGGGCGGCGCAGCTCTTCGTGATGGAGCCGCTGGCGAGACCGCCCTCGGTGAGGAGGTCGAGGGCGCTCTCTATATCCTTGCCTGAAAGGCCGCAAGCGCCCTCAGGGTGCGTGTGAAATATCATGGAGGCCCTCACCCTAGGTATAGATACCCTGTACCTCTCACCCTCAAGTACCAGAAGATCGCCTGTGTTAGCATATATGAACATGAACTCTACGCCTGTCTCAGTGGTCTCCTCCGCATACCTGGCCAGCAGGTGACGGTCTAGGCGTAAGACAGACCTGGGGGCCGCCAAGTAAAGGCGTTCAACACCTACATGATCGGAGGATAGCTGACCTGAGACCAGCCTCAGGCTTTTCCCGGCTATGCTGAGCTCCTCGGAAGCCGTGCTGCCAGGTATTACAAGCTCTATTGAGGACCTTCTCTCAAGCTCCCTCAGGGCATCAGAGGGGCTCAGGAGATAGGCTGGCACCTTTGAGCCCCACAGCTGGCCCTCTTCCTCAACGTTGTCTTCAATAAAGCTGAGTACAGCGCTCACCAAGGAAGCGTAAAGGGATCCCGCGGTTCTAGTCTCGCTCTGCCTCTTCACGCGTGGCCCAACAATGTTAGTAAGCTAGTTATATAACTTGAATGCACCCCAGGTCATTAGAGAGACCAGGCTGAACCTGATGGAGCCTGTCGACAAAGCTTTGCTGAGAAAGCTTGAGGAGGCAAGGGCCCTGATAGACTCCAGGCTCGGCGAGCTCTCCGCCAGCCTGAGCAACTTGGGGCTCTCAGACGTAGTCTCCTATATCAACAGCGGCGGCAAGAGGCTCAGGGGGTTTCTGGCGCTCTTAACGTGCGAGACCTTGGGCTGCAAAGCCGATGACGCCATTGATATAGCCATCGCCACAGAGCTCGTGCACGCCGCCAGCCTGACCCTTGATGACATAATAGACCAGGACAGGGAGCGGAGGGGGATGCCAGCCGCCTGGGTCCTTTACGGGGTTGGCAAGACGGCCATGGTCTCGCTGTTCCTGGTCCCGCTGGCTCTTAAGATGATTGAGAGGTTTGGCCGCGCTGCGCTGAGCTACAGCATATCGGCCTGGGAGGAAATAGTAAGGGGTGAGCTCCTTGACGCCTATGTCTCAGCCAAGGGGTCCCTCGTCAGCTATGTAGACCTTGCGAGGCTGAAGACAGGTCCTTTGTTCGCCCTAGCGGTAGCCCTTCCCTTTATTGCAACGTCAAGGGCCGACATGGCAGAGGAGGCCTATAATCTTGGCGACCTCGTAGGCCTCAGCTATCAGATAGCTGACGATATCGTTGATTACATTTCCTACCTGAGGGGTCTGAGGCCGAAGCTTGACACTAGTGAGAGGCTACTCAGGGAATGGACTATGAATAAGCTAGGCGCGAACAGCGACGATGAGGTAGTGCCTAAGGCCCTTGACTACTTGAGGGAGAGGGTTGCAGAGATCTCTAAGAAGGCTGATGAGCTATTTACCAGATATAGCCAGAGGGAGCTCATGAAGGAGGTGCCTAGGTTCTTAGTCAATATGATGCTGGCTCAACAAGGGCTATCCCTGTGAGCTTTCGTCAGCCTTGTAGAACTTCTCAAGCGTCGGCTTGCTCTCCTCACGCCTAGTGTACGGCGCCTTTATGAGCTCCTTTATCTTGGCCGCCTTGGCCTCGCCTAGGCCCTCAACGCTTGCCAGCTCTGCTACGCTAGCATTAAAGAACGCCTCCAGGCTTCCAAACCTCTGGAGGATTCTCTCAGCCGTCTTGGCACCAACGCCTGGGAAGGCTTGAAGTATATAGAGCTGCCACTCCCTTATGGACCCCAAACGAGGCTTTTTGTTTATCACGACAGGGCCGCCGCGCGAGGCGGAGGATCTCATGGCTAAGGCCGCTATCAGTTCGGCGCTGTCCTTCGTTGAGGGACTCCAGAGAAGCTTAACATCGTAGTCGCTGACGAGGGCTACGAGCGCCCCTATCACTTGCTTACGTCTTGAGGGCCAGGCCTTTAGCTCCTTAAAGAGATCGCCTTCTATCAGGTAGTAAACTTCTTCGTAGTCCCTTGTAAGCCTTGACGCCTGGTCGAAAAGCCTGCCGTCAAAGAGCGATGATATGAAGTCGGAGGCTGACTTCCTCTCTATGACTGTGTCTTCAGGTATAACGTAATCCCCCTCTGACAGCTGCTTCCTGACAACAAGAACGCCGAGTTGCTCGAGAAGCGACGGCAGCCCTGACGCCTCTTCCCTAACGTCAGCATACACCCTGGCCTTCCTCTCACCGCTCATGTCCTCTGCCCCGACAGAGGTCAGTCAGGTACGCTACCACTAAGTCAGCCGCCCTGGCCGCCTCCTTCTCTTCATCTACCTGAGCTGAGAGGTTAAGGGCTGCCGCGCCCCTGTGACCGCCCCCCTCACCACCAAGCCTCTTAGCCAAGTAGGCCGCAATTGACGAGGCGCTGATGCCTCTCTCTAGGGCCTGCCGCGAGACCCTCACGGAGGCCCTGTTTTCCTTGAAAGCTATGGCGACGTCAGCCCCTAGGCTCACTAATGACCTAGCTACGTCAGCCTCGTATGAGCCCACGTATGTTGAGACGACTACGAGGTCCCCGCACGCCCTCGATACCTTAGCCCTCGAGGCGCCCTTGAGCCTTGCAAGCCTCAGGTCCAGGCTTTCCTGGTCCTTGGGCCTCTTTACAAGAGCCAAAGCCTCCTCATAGTTAGCGCCAGACCTTAACAGGTAAGCGGCGACCTCAAATGTCCTGGCCGAGGCCCTCTCAAAGAGGCCTGTCTCGTCTAGCATCGCAGCCATGGCCAGGGTGGCCTGCTGGGGCAACAGCTTAAAGCCGGCTGCCCTTATTAGGTCAAGTACGAGCTCTATGCAAGTCGGCGCCTCAGGGTCAACGAGTTTTACGTCCGCCTTCAGCGCTAACGTCCCAGCCTCATGATGGTCTATCAGTATGTATTGCTTGACCCCAAGGCTCCCGCCTAGCTGAGACTCGTTAGACGCGTCCACCACGACAGCTGTGTCGGCTTTCTCTTCGTCCTCGCACAGCTTAATGTCAATCCCCAGCAGCTCCAGGGCCTTCCTCGAGTCCCTGCTCGGACCCTCTGGGATTAGGACGCAACAGGAGACCGCGCCGAGGTGCCTTAGAAGCTCGCACGTTAAAAGCCCTGATGAGACGGCATCAAGGTCAGCATTGCCATGCGTAACGACCATTAAGGCCTTGCCAGAGACTATCTGCTTTACACGAACTAAGAAGTCCATGACTTGTAAGGCTCCATTAAGGCCGAGCTCCAGGGCCTATTCACGCCCCGCCAGCCTTAGGCTGGACCTGTCCGGCCCCCTTCTGAATGATCGCCTGGAGCTCCGAGGCCAACCTCTCTAGCTCTCCCTTCACTAGGTCCTCCTGGTTCTTGAGCGCCTTAATCTTCAGCTCAAGCTCCTCCTTTCTTTCCTGAAGCTCCTTTATCAGCTCAGCCTTGGTGGACCTCACCAGTATAAAGCCTGTCATCTTATAGACCTCAGCGTCGTCAGAGAGCCCGTTAAGCCTCTCGAGGACCTTCTCCACCTCGCTTAAGGAAGACTCGGCCGCAAGCCTCTGCTGGAGGATCGTGTTATAGGTGTCCCTTAGCTGAAGGTACTTGTTGTACTTTACCTCAGCCTCAGGCGGCACCCTCTCGACCAAGGCCGCACTCCCACCACCTTAAGTTGGGGCGGGATAATATAGGAATATCTGACCAAAAGACGAGACCAGGCCGCAGAGCCTACCCAACCACCCAACAAGGACGGCCAAGATAAAGGAATTTATATCACTGCGCAGTTAAAACGTTTTGGCGGTGCTGAAAATTGTCAATTGCGTATAGTCCGCTAGTACTGGCAGCGAACTCGTTCATAATAGTGCCAATGGTCATCCTGGCCCTCCTCGTCGGAGTTATAGTGTTGCTCAGGGTAGCCCTGAGGGCCAGGACAGACATAGAGAGGCACGAGCCCTACAAATACCTGCCCTTCGAGTCCTCTAACCCGCCTCGCGGAGTTGGGAAGTCCAGGCTCACGTTCCAGTACTTCGGTTACCTCATAATGTTCCTCGCCGTAGAGCCCATGGTGGTCCTCCTGACGTTCCTCACAGCTGCCTCAAGGAGTTACAGCGGTGACCTGCTCCTCCTTTACCTCATACTTGTGGCGGTCCTGGCCCCGCTCCTCGCGTACGGGGCCTACGTGTCTAAGAGGGTCTCTGACTGGGGGGTGTAAGCCTTGGCGCAAGCCAGTCAGGCTAAGGAGGAAGGCCGCGCCTACATAGGTAACCTTGACATAGCGGCGCAGCTGGCCAAGGAGCACCTGATAAAGGGGACCATAGCCAAGGTCATTGATTGGGCCACAGCATTCAGCCTCTGGCCCGTCCACCTTATGACTAGCTGTTGCGGCTGTGAGATAGGCGCAGCGTGGGGTCCCAGGTTTGACAATGAGAGATATGGGTCGCTCCCGTGGGTTGGGCCAAGGCAGACGAACCTCATAATAATAGAGGGCACCGTCACCAAGAAGATGGCATGTAGTGTCAGGCTCACGTGGGAGCAGATGCCCTACCCCAAGTTCGTGATAGCCATGGGCGCCTGCGCCCTTGACGGCGGCATATTCTATAACAGCTATAACATAGTGAGGCCGTGGCAGGTCGTCCCCGTCGATGTCTACATACCCGGCTGCCCGCCGAGGCCAGAGGCCGTCGCCAGGTCGATCATTGAGCTGCAGAAGATGATAAGAAGTCGTGGTCTGGCGTCAAAGTGGGTAATTGAGGGAGTCAGGAAGGACCTCAAGTACGTCCTTCCCAAGGAGGACCTGTGTGGCTGGAGGGGTGAGAAGGTTGAGCTCTAGCGGCGCCCCGGCCCCGAGGCCTCAGCAGCCCCCCGCCTCGCAGGCCCCTAAGCCACAGGCCCCTCCGCAGCCGCCTGAGGTGTGGAAAGCCTTCGCTGAGAAGCTCAAGGACCTGAACCCTGTCTATGAGCCAGCCAAGGGCTACCTAGACTTCGTTGTAAGGCCTGACCAGCTGGTCGAGGCCGCGAAGAGGCTCAAGGAGATGGGCTTTGACCACGTGATATCCGTCGGAGCTGTCGACTACCCAGCGAAGAAACAAATAAAGGTCATGTATCACGTCACCAGCTACCTCAATGAGGAGCTCTCAAAGTACGTCATAGCGCTGTCAACCTATGTTAACAGGGACGATCCACGTGTCCCGAGCCTAACTAGCGTGTGGCCCAGCGCTGAGTTCCAGGAGCGTGAAGAGTATGAGATGTTCGGCATAATCTTTGAGGGCCACCCAGACCTGAGGCCTCTCCTGCTGACCCCTGTTGTAGCGGCCCTAAGGCCTCTCAGGAAGGACTTCGTCGTGCCCGAGGAGAGCGATGAAATAGAGGTGGACTTCGAGGCCTTTAATGCCACTAAGTGGTGGTGAGCCATGAGCTCGCAGACTGGCGTTCAGGGCTCTGAGGTCCCCCGGCTGCCAGGCATGGTTGTGAGGCCTGTTGAGAGGAGGGTCTACGAGGTCCAGATAGGGCCAGCTCACCCCGGCTCAGGCCACATGAGGATATTCGTTGAGGTTGACGGGGACGTAATGACTAGGGTTGACCCAGACATAGGTTTCGTTCACAGGACCATGGAGAAGCTGGCTGAGGGAAGGGACTGGATAAAGAACATACCCCTCTTCGAACGTATGGCAATACTTGACGCCTGCAACGTAACTTTGCCATATGTTGAGGCCGTGGAGAAGCTCCTGGACCTCGACCCGCCTGAGAGGGCCAAGTACCTCAGGGTACTCCTGTGCGAGATAAACAGGATAGCCAGCCACCTCTACGGCTTTGGCATATTCGGCATATTCCTTGGACATTCTACGCTCTACATGTGGGCCTTCGGGGACAGGGAGGTGTTCGTCCAGCTCGCGGAGGACCTAACAGGCGCTAGGCTAACGCACTCCTACCCGGTCTTTGGCGGCGTCAGGCGTGACATACCTGACGACTTCCCGCAGAACGCAAGGAAGGCCGCAAGGTATATGAGGAGAAGGCTTGACGAGTACGCTAAGATATTCCTCAACAACCCCAATATAAGGAGCAGGCTCGAGGGCGTGGGCGTGCTCAGCAAGAACAGGGCGGCGGAGCTTGGCATAGTTGGGCCTAACGCGAGGGCCAGCGGGATAAAATATGACGTAAGGCTTGTTGAGCCCTATGAGGTCTACGACAGGCTTGACTTCGAGATACCGGTATTCGAGGAGGGGGACGCGCTGGCGAGGGCCTGGCAGAGGGTTGAGGAGATCAAGCAGAGCCTCAACATAATCGAGCAGGTAGTCGACTGGCTTGAGAAGCACCCGCGTGAGGGGTTCATGCATGATAAGTTCTGGAAGACCGCGCCTAAGCTCTACAAGGACGTCTATGAGGGCAAGATAGATTACGCTGGCAAGTACCGCGTTAAGCTGATGCCCCTGTTCGCCACCCTGAAGGTGCCGGCTGGTAAGGCTTCGGCAAGGGTTGAGGCTGGGAGGGGTGAGATTTTCTACTATGTGGAGAGCGACGGTAAGGATGTCCCATACAGGGTCAGGGTAGTGTCGCCCTCGTTCAGGAACGTCATAGCTTTTAAGTACGTAATGCCTGGGCACAGGCTCATGGACCTGCCCGCTATCTACGGTAGCTTTGATTATTTCCCACCTGAGTGGGACAGGTGATGAGAGATGTCAGGGGTACAGGTCCTCAGCGATATAGGTTGGGGGATACTTCACTACATAATTTTCTACCCACCCGTCTACCAGTACGTGATAATACCCGGCTTCGCCGCAGCCCTTGTCGTAGTGATATTCATCATATGGTTTGAGAGAAAGGCCGCTGCCAGGGTCCAGATGAGGTATGGTCCACTCGAGATAAGCCCCCGCACAGGCGGGGCCACGCAGCTGATAGCTGACCTGTTAAGGTACACTGTGCAAGAGATAATAGTCCCCGCCACGGCTGACTTCCTCCCGTTTATACTGGCGCCCAACGTCGCTGTAGTGCTGGCCCTCCTCCCCATGGTCGCGGTGCCCATGACCTCGATAAGCGAGTACTGGCCTATACCCATGGACTACAGTCTCCTCATAGCGGTGGCCCTCTCTACGTTGCCCCCGATATTCATAGTTATGCTTTCATGGGCTAGCAACAACAAGTTCGCAGTAGTAGGCGGGCTAAGGGAGTCATTCGTCATAGTGGCCTACGAGCTCATAGCCGTCATAAGCCTGCTTGCCGCGACGCCCATGACGGGAACCTTCAACATGGTCACGATAGTTAACGACCAGCTTAGCGGCAGGTGGCTAGGGTTGCTTAACCCAATAGCGCTCCTCACGGCGTTCATAGCCGTGCTCATGTCGACCAGCGGCTTCCCGTTCGAGATACCTGACTCGGAAAGCGAGCTTGTGGCAGGGCCATATACAGAGTACTCGGGCCTCATGTATGGCCTCAACATGGGCGCCGCGTACATAAGGAGATGGGCCTTCAGCGTTCTCATAAGCCTGGTCTTCCTGGGAGGCTGGGCCCCCTATAGGCCAACGCCAGGCCTCGTAACGGGCTACCTGGTGCCGAGCCTGATAGTGACGGTCAAGGCGATTATAGTCATGGCGATAATGAGCTTCCTTAGGGCAGTCTACGGCAGGTACAGGCTTGATCAAGCCCTAAGCCTCGCATGGGAGGTGATGATACCCTTGACCCTGGCAGCCTTCGGCATCAGCCTGGCCGAGGCCTACTTCGGCGTTGTTCCGTGAGGAGGTGAGGGAAGGTGCCCGCGAGACCTGTAATTAAGAGGACTCCCCGGGTCACGTTCTTAGGCAGGGCCATAGCGGGCAACCTGGGGGCGCTGATAGTTGGTGTCAAGTACTTCATAGACCCCAACAGGATAACGCTGCTCTACCCCCATGAATACATAAAGCTCAGGCCGGGGTACAGGGGCTACATCGTCCTGAAAATGGACCTCTGCATAAGCTGCGGCTCCTGCGCGAGGATATGCCCGGCGAGGGCCATGAAGATGCTATCCGTGCAGGTCAAGGACAAGAAGACGGGGCGCGTCATGAAGAAGAAGTACCCCGTCATAAACTACAACAGGTGCATATTCTGCGGCTTCTGCGTAGACGTATGCCCGACCGAGGCGCTTTACCACGTGCCATACCACGATATAGTGTACTTCAACATGGCCGACATGATACTCACGCTTG
This sequence comes from Acidilobus sp., assembly GCA_022015155.1. GTDB lineage: Archaea > Thermoproteota > Thermoprotei_A > Sulfolobales > Acidilobaceae > Acidilobus. Next base: position 28,552 of record JAKLZP010000008.1, read on the forward strand.
AGGACATACAGAAGGAGCCCGAGTTCATAACCGCTAAGGAGGGCGTGCCCGTAAGGTACATTTACGACGAGAAGAGGGGCCTTGTGAAGGTCGCCGCTGAGGAGGAAGAGAAGCCTCCTCAGCAGACAGAGGAGTCAAAGGGAGGTGAGACCGTATGAGCGGCACGTCCTTTGACCTACCGCTCTTCGTAGCGGTCATGGGGGTCGCCGCTATGGCTTCCGCCTATCTGGTGATCAAGGCTAGGGACCTGGTCTACGCAAGCGTGGCCCTAGCCGTCCTTGGCTCGCTGACGGCGTCCATACTCGCCCTGCTGGGCCTTGGCATAGTTGCAGCCTACATTGTATTAGTATATGTCGGAGCTGCTGTCATGTTTATCATAATTACAATTAGCATGTTGGGACCGACAGGCATGGAGGAGCAAGAGACTATGAGAGGGGTGATAGTGGCCTCAAGCGTCGCCGTTTTCGTGCTTATACTGGTCTTTGGATTGAAGCTTTACGACCTCTACGCAGCACCTGCTTCGGTCAGCGTTCAGCTCGCCGCCTCGGAGGCCCTCAGCAAGTACCTCCCGGTTTTAGCGCTGATACTCATAGGTCAGGCCGCCACGATCGTTGAGGCTATAGCTATTGCGAGAAGGGGTGAGAAGAAGTGATAATTGTTGATCAGCTCTCGGCGCTGATAGCCTTCATAACCTCTGCGCTGGTCATAGCTATAGGCTCCTATGGCCTCGCCTCGTCAAATAACCTGCTGAGGCAGCTGTTATCTGTGGAGGTGATATTTAACGGCCTTCTCCTCCTCGTCCTCCCTATTCTAATTGGGGACCCCTATATGGCCACGTACTTCGGCATAGTGGTTGTTTCTATAGCGTCGGTTGAGGTGGTCGTGGTGGTCGCCATAATATTGGCTTTCATGAGGGCTTACAGGACCCTCTCAAGCTCGGACCTTGAGGAGAAGGAGGTGTGAGGGGATGATACTTCAGGCCCCCCTGCTGTGGGTCTCGATCGTCCTCCCCATAGCAATTGGTATAATAGCATGGCCCATTAGAAGTAAGGCAGGCCTTCACGCCCTCTTTTACCTAAGCTCGGCATCGCTGTTGATACCTTTAGTCGTTGTGCTTTATGGTTACGCGAGCGGCGTTCTGGAGAGCGGCAGCGTCGTTGATCCGCTGATCATCAACGTTACTAAATACTCAATAGGCACCATAGCGCTTGGAATTGATGGCCTCTCAGCCCCAGTAATCATAGGCCTCTCCGTAGTGACCGCCTTCGTCGCGATCTATAGCATAAAGTACATGGAGACGAGAATTATTGAGATGCAGAGACATGGCGAGAGGGTGCCAGGATTAGGCACGTACCTCCTGCTTTACAACATCTTTGCCGCCACCATGTTAGGTCTCGCCTACTCCACAAACCTAGTAGAGTTTTACATATTCCTCGAGGGCAGTCTGGTATCGTCGTTCCTCCTCATAGCCTTCTACGGCTATGGCGACAGGCGCAGGATAGCGCTACTCTACTTCGTCTGGACACATCTGGGCGCCGTAGTCTTCCTCACAGGCATGCTGTACCTGGGCCTGCTGCTTCACGGCTTCAATTACCTCGTGATAGCCGAGGGACAGCTCAGGTCTATAGGTTCTGTGGAATACATAGGCGCCGCGGCCACGCTTATAGCGGTCCTCATGCTGTTTGGCCTCTTCGTAAAGATGGCGATATTTGGCGTCCACATGTGGCTCCCGTACGCCCACGCCGAGGCCCCAACGCCAATATCAGCGCTGCTTTCACCTAACCTCATAGGCCTCGCGGGTTACGCCATAGCCAGGTTCATGATACCGCTGTTCCCGACCCAGATGTTGAGCTGGAGGCCGCTCCTGCTGGGGCTAGCCTTCACCACCATAGTCTACGCGGGGCTGGTCGCCCTAAGGCAAACAGACTTCAAGAGATTCCTTGCCTACTCAAGCATCAGCCAGATGGGCTACATGCTCCTAGGACTTTCAACGTTAAACCCGTACGGGATAACAGGGGCCATGTTAATTTACCTGTCACACGCCATAGGTAAGGCCGTGCTCTTCATGACGGCAGGCGTGTTCATAACCGAGCTTGAGGGGCTGAGGGACATAGGCAGGATGGGAGGCCTTGCGAGGAGGTACCCGCTTGTCGCCTCACTTGCGCTCTTCGGGTTCATGAACCTTGCAGGCCTGCCTCCGAGCGTTGGCATGTGGAGCGAGATATTTGTAGTGCTTGGCGTCGTCAACTCCTACCTCTTCAGGGGCTATGAGTACATGTTCGGCCTGTCGCTCCTTCTGATAGTAGCGCTCACGGTAACAGCCGCCTACTCCTTCATAACTATGAGGAGGATCTTCTACGGCCAGCCGAGGTCAAAGGTAGAGGCACACGAGGTCGTAGACGGCTTCAAGCTCTCGATGCTTGCCATAGCCCTGTTCAGCGTGGTGTTCTTCCTAGCTATAGACCCGCTTACCTCAGGTCTCTCCTTTGCCGCGTCACATGTTGTACTCCTGAATGGCCTCATGGGGGGTGCGAGCTGAATGACCCAGGTAGTGTATGCCTCCTGGTGGATTTGGTCCTGGACCTGGCTGGCCCCATTTGTTGGGGCTGGCCTGCTGGCCCTGCTCTGGCTTGCAGGCGTTAGGAGGGAGAGGGTCTACGGGCTCATCAGCGTGCTGAGCGTCCTGGCCAGTGCCATAATATCGTCAATAGCCCTGTACTATGTGCTCGCGCAGCACGAGGTGATATACGCCACAACGCCCTGGTACTGGGACTCTGTCCTGAAGGTAAGGGTCGGAACCTACCTTGACGGCCTAGGCGCAATAATGGCCGTCGTGGTCTCATGGCTGAGCTTCCTCATAGACGTCTACAGCCTTGACTACATGAAGGGCGACTGGGGCGTGCAGAGGTACTTCTTCTTCATGTCCTTCTTCGTCGGCAGCATGATGCTCGTCGTCACCGCCAGCAACCTCGTGCTCATGTTCATAGGGTGGGAGGGCACAGGCCTCGCCAGCTACGCCCTCATAGGCCACTGGTACACCGATGAGGAGGAGTACTGGGTCGGCGTGCCTGGCTCCACGGCCCTTGGGAAGCCCATGTACTTCGAGCCCAGCACGAGCGGCGTGAGGGCCATACTGTTCACGAGGGTGGGCGACGTAGGCTTCCTAGTAGGCATGACTGGCCTCTTCACGCTCGTGGGCTCCATGAGCATACCGACTATAGCAAGCAGCGCCGGGACCTGGATGGGCCAGCTGGCCGCCAAGGACCTGTTGGCGCTGTTCCTATTCGTATTCACGCTGGGGGCCCTCTCGAAGAGCGCCCAGTTCCCGTTCTCGGAGTGGCTTGTGACCGCTATGACGGGTCCCACGCCTGTATCGGCGCTGATACACGCAGCCACCATGGTCAAGGTGGGCGTCTACTACATGCTCAGGTTCGCCCCGATATTCTTCGCTGGCGCCCTCGCTGCGGCAGCGCTGGGCTACACAGGAGCGGTGGCACAGGTCCACCAGTACTTCCTCCTGGTGGCCAGCATAGCTGCTGTGACCCTGTTCATGATGGCCACTATGGCGATAGTTAACCATGAGTTCAAGCTAATCCTAGCCTTCTCCACAGCTGAGTACCTCGGCTACATGATATTGGCCGTAGCAGCTGGCGGGCTGGCCGTGACGACCGGTAACTATACTATAATGGCTGACGCCGAGATGGCCGGCCTCGCAATGCTGATCGCCCACGCGGTGTTCAAGGCCGCCCTCTTCCTGGTAGCCGGCTACGCCCTCCACGTGGCGCACAGCAGATTCATAGACGACATGGGCGACTACTGGAAGTATATGAAGTGGACAGGGGTGTCCGCGTGGCTCGCAGGCCTCAGCCTAGCTGGGGTGCCGCTCTTCGCAGGCTTCTTCGGCAAGGAGCTGGTGCTAGCTGATGTAGCCAGGACCGGGGTGCTCTCCCTGTACCTCCTGGCAGTCGTAACGGTCTTCTTCACAGCTGCTTACATAACGAGGCTCCTCGTGAGGGTCTTCCACGTGCCTCCGCTCGCCTCTCACCATGATAGCGAGCACCTTGAGGAGGCCCCCATACTAATGCTGGGCCCCTATGCACTGCTAGGCATCGCGTCACTGATAATAGGCCTTGCATGGTTCTTCGTTGGCTACTGGGTCGCTTACGGAGTCTTTGAGACCCTTGACATAAAAGCCCTGCCCTCGTTCATGGTGCCTGTTGACATAACTACAGTGCTAATAAGCGCCCTGATCATCATTGAGATAATCGCTGTGGCGCTAGTCTACATTAGGAGGCATCACCTAGTAGACCTACTGCAGCGGAGCTCCGTTCTCAGGGGGATCCACAGCTTCCTGTTCAATAGGTGGTACGTCAACTCTGCCATATATTACCTCTTCGTCGACTCCTTCGCAGGCCTCTCCTGGCTGCTGAACGTCATTAACAGGGCCATAGATCTCTTCTATCACTTCGTCCTGCCCAAGGCCGGAGAGCTCACCTCGAGGGGCCTCAGGGCCCTCTTCAGGGGCCGTACAGACTACATATTGACCATGTATCTCTTCATGTTAGTGTTGACAGCCCTTATCGTCATGTTGGCCTGGAGGTGATGAGAGGTGTGGGAAGAGCTAACTGTTGAGTTCCTGCTTTACCTCACTCTTGCTGCCTCGCTCATAGCGCCTGTCACCTCGCCCCTTGGCAGGCGTGAGAACGTAGCCCCAGTAATAGTGGCTGCTATCGGAGTTGGGTCCTTCGCTACCCTCGCAGGTCTACTCCTTTACGCGACCGCCAGCGCCCCCGTGCAGTTCTACGGCGGCCTTGTAGTTCAGGACTCCTTCACTTCCCTCTTGCTCTTGGGCGCAGCGCTCGCTGCCATAACCTACATGATAGCGATAGGAGTCGAGGGCCTTCAGTGGGCCAGCAGTCCATCGCTTTACAGCCTCATACCTCTCACGCTGTTCGGCTCCTTCTTCCTGGCAGGCGCTGCCGATCTCCTCGTCATACTCGCGTCCTGGCTCCTGGTCTCCGTTGTAAGCTATGTCGTAATAGCTTCATCGGATGTCAAGGAGGCCAAGGGCGCCGCCGTAAGGTACGCATTCGTTGGCATAGTTGCTACGCTTATCCTGGCCGCGTCGCTGGCCTTCTACTCGATAGCCTCAGGCTCCTATGTCCTCTCGCTCACCCCCTTGAGCGCAGGGTCAGGCGCTGCAAGGGAGGTCGCCGCGCTCTCAGTTATCCTCTTGCTGGCAGCCCTGGGCTTCAAGGTGGGCCTCTTCCCCTTCCACTGGTGGCTACCGAGCGTCTATGGCAGGGGCGACGGGAGGACCGTCTCATTCGTGGCAGCCGTCGTTAAGCTGGCGTTCATAGCCGTCCTCGGCAGAGCCCTGCTGGTGCTCTCCTACGGCTCCCCGCTCGCGGGCGATGTGGCCTTGACGGTTGCAGTACTTGCGGTGGCCACCATGACCTACGGTAACGTCGCCGCCTTCACCTCCAGGGACCTCCAGGTGATACTGGCCTACAGCTCCATGGCCCAGGTGGGCTACATACTCGCGGCCCTGGCGGCCGCCGCCTACTTCGCCGGTAACCTAGAGCTCTCCATGCTTAGGCTAGCCCTTTATGCAGTAGCACTGCAGTCGATAGCGTACGCCATAGCTAAGGCGCCGCTCTTCGCCTTCACGGGCTCCACTGCGCGGGAGCTTGAGAGGCTGAGGGGCCTCATGGGGGTCAGCCCTACAGCCGCCGTCTCTGCGTCAGTGCTCCTCTACAGCCTCCTCGGCGTCCCGCCGCTGCTGGGCTTCTGGGGTAAGCTCTACCTCTTCCTATCAACCTCAGGCTACACTGTATGGCTCACCCTGGCAGCCCTCATAAACAGCGGTGTGAGCGCTGTTTACTACATAATTGCCTCGAGGGAGTTGCTAACCAAGCAGGAGCGCCCGCCTACCCCACCTGCCATGAAGTACAAGATAGCCCTTGCCATAGCTGCGCTGCTAATCCTGGTCCTAGGTATTGTAGCGCCTCTCTTCATGAGCTCCCTGATATCAGTATACCTTTGAAGTTTTTCTCCATCTTACCCCTCCCCTTTCTAAGCAAGCCGCTAACCTCAGTCTACATGGGTTGTAAGCAGCGTAAAGGCGTAAGCTGAAGAAAGGTGGTGCCGCCGCCGGGGTTTGAACCCGGGACCTCCGGATCCCCCAGGCCCCCTCGACCTCGGTGTTAGGGGCCGTATGAGTCCGGCGCTCTAACCCGCTGAGCTACGGCGGCACCATAGAGGCTTAGGTACTACGTACCTATAAGGCTTCTGCCTTTCCGCTAAGTCCCGGAGGTCTCCGGCTAGGTCTGTAGCTAACGGTGTTGCCTCAGTGTTCTTTATCACAAGGAGCTACGTAAACGAGGGGTCAGGATGGGGTCAGGCAACAAGAGAGGTCTCAGAGTAATATCGTTTAAGCTTGACGTTGATACTCTTGTGCAGCTTGACTCGGCCGCCCTGAAGTCCCGCAAGTACAGAAGTGAGCTCATAAGGGACGCCATAAAGAGGTACCTTGAAGCCCTCACTGAGAGAAACTCTTGAAATCTGTGTATTGATACATAATAAATGTCAATAGCCATCTTTTTAAATATACTGCTTCCTTCGCCTCAAGAGAGGAAGCCTGATGAAGCGCTTCGCCTCCCTGTGGACCTACCTTCTGGTGGGCCTTGTAGTCGGGCTCGTGGTGGGCGCTGGGACGGGGTATTACGCTGCCCAGAAGAGGGTCGCCAGCACGACCACTACCCCTGCAGTAACTACGACCTCCACAAAGACCCCTGCGGTCGCGCCTTCCCCCTTCGCCGTGGGGGCTGCTGGCACGCTCAAGTTCGCCTTCACAGAGCTCCTTAACCTCATGGGCTATTACTACCCAGGGGTAACGTTAGGCCAGCCCCTGTTCGCCGGGAGCGGCGAGATAGCCCGTGAGGAGATGACCACTCAGGTGTTCAGCCTGGTCGCCAGCGCTGACATCACGACAATACCCAGCGTCCTCTTCCCTAACTACGCTAACTACGAGATAGCCTTCGGCGTGACCCAGATGGTCATAATAGTTGACCTGGAGACCCCGGCAGGCAAGGAGGTCTATTCACTCTGGAGGCAGGCTCGGCAGGAGACGCCCTTTAGCGCCCAGTGGAACCAGACTTGGAGGGAGATATTCGACATCATAGCCCTCTACCCCAACACCACAGTCGGGGTCTCAAACCCCTTCACGGACCCGAGCGGCTACCAGGCCCAGTGCGTCCTCAAGCTCGCCGGCCTCGCCTTCATGAACAACGCCTCCTACTACTGGGACGCTGTCTATAACCATGTGAGCAAGTACCAGATGAGGAACACCGAGATAGACCTGCTGACGCTGATGTACACTAACAACTCAGTTCAGTTCATACTGTCCGCGTACACCTCTAACGCCATACCTCAGACCCAGTACTACCAGCAGAAGGGCTTCAACATGACCTACATAACGCTGCCGCCGCTCATAAACCTCGGCAACCTCAGCTACCTCAGCTTCTACCACAAGGTCAACGTTACGTGGACAGAGCTCGGCAAGACCGAGACCTTCACCTGCAACCCCGTCGTGTACACGGTAACGATACCGCTCAGCGCGCCTAACCAGCAGGCGGCTGTCGACTTCCTTCTCCTCCTCTTCAGCCCCGTCGGCCAGAACGTGCTTAAGGAGTACGGCATAAACCCAATAGTCCCTGGCATTGTGTACGGCAACTACTCGGCCGTGCCAGAGCAGCTGAGACCCTTCGTGGTGCCGCTGGCCAACGTGAGCTACCTCTCATCAATGTTCCCAGGGACCTCGCCTTGAGGGCGAAGCCTGAGATCTTCGTCCTTGCCCTCTCAATAATGGGGGGACTGTTGCTTCTCTTCTTCTCCTACCCGATAGCGGTCCTAGCCCTCGTTGGAGGCGAGGGGCTCCTGGAGGCCCTCAGCATAAGGACATTTGAGCTGGCGCTCCTTGTGACCATAATTACGTCAACTATAGCCGCCATAGCCTCAGTGATCTTCGGTGTCCCCCTGGCGTACCTGCTGAGCAGGTTCAACTTCAGGGGCAAGGGCCTGATAGAGGCCCTGGTAGACCTGCCTATAGCTGTGCCTCACATAATAGTTGGAGTCATGATAGTCCTAGCGTTCTCCTGGTACGTCGGCCTTGGCCCGCTCCTCCACAAGCTAGGGATAAACGTAGTGGACACTATCCTAGGCGCAGCGCTGGCTGTAACCTACGTCTCGGCCACTTACACGGTGCGCGTGGTGGAGACGGCTATAAGCTCGCTTGACCCAGAGCTCGAGCTGACGGCTATGAGCTTAGGTGCTTCAAGGGAAGGACGTTCCTCAGCGTAGTGCTCCCTAAGATCTGGAGGTCGATAGTCGGGGGAGCCCTGACTTCCTGGGCCAGGGCAGCCTCTGAGGCAGGGGCCCTCTTCATAGTTGCCTATGAAGTCTACTTTGGGAAGAGCCTTGTCTACCCGGCCCCAGTCGCGATATATGAGGCCTTCGTGGGGCTCGGCATCCTAGAGGCCGCTAAGTTCTCAATAGCTATGTTAGTAGTGGTCCTTGGAATCTTCGTGTTAGGTAGGGCTCTCCTTGAGATCAGGAGGGGGACCAGGGCTGAGGGCTAAGCTAAGGCTCGAGAACGTGGTGACTAGGATAGGCGCGTTCACGCTGGGACCAGTGAATCTCGAGGTAGGCGACGGCGAGGTGGCGCTGATATTTGGCCCTAACGGAGCTGGGAAGTCGACGCTCCTTAAGACAATACTTGGCCTCTACAGGCCTGAGAGAGGCAGGGTACTGATAGACGACGTAGACGTAACCAACGTGCCCGTGAACAGGAGGGAAGTGGGCTATGTGCCTCAGTCCCTGGCCCTATTCGATCACATGAGCGTGAGGGACAACATAGAGTTCGGGCTTAAGGTAAGGGGGGGTGCCAAAGGAGGAGAGGGAGAGGGCCGTCAAGGAGGTGGCTGAGAGGCTACACATAGAGGACCTCCTTGACAGAAGGGCGTCAGAGCTGTCGTGGGGACAGGCCCAGAGGGTGGCGATAGCCAGAGCCGTAATTACGAGGCCAAAGGTCTTGCTCCTGGACGAGCCTGCCTCAGGCCTTGACCCCTGGTCCGCTGACTACCTGGCCGACCTAATAGTGTACGTGAGGGATGAGCTAAAGGTCGCAACCATAGTGGTCAGTCAGTACGCAGGGAAACTCCTCAGGGCCTCGACGAGGCTCCTCTTCATGAGCAACGGCAAGCTGTACGACCTGGGCCCCGTGGAGAGGGCCCTCAAGAGCCCGATGAAGGCGGAGGCGGCTGCCTACCTAGGCTACGACAACGTGATACCCTGCAAGGCGCTTGGGAACCTATGCGAAGGCTCTAAGTCACTGGCCCTGAGGTACAGCTCAGTGCAGGTGGGCGAGGCCCCTTGTGATGGACTTCAGCTCAGGGGCCAGCTTGAGCAGATATATGCCGATGTTGATGGGTCCCTTAAGGCTAGGGTTGACCTGAACGGCATTAAGGTTACAGGGCTGCTGAGGGGCAAGGTGGAGGACAGGCACGTCAATGTGTGTATAAGGATCGACAGCGCTGCCCTAGTTGAGTGAATTAGAACATGACGTGGAGCCGGGGCCGGGATTCGAACCCGGGAGATAACGGGTCTCCGCTGCCACTGCAGCCCGCCGCCTTGGACCGCTCGGCCACCCCGGCTCCAGTAAGCGCCCTGGGCCCGTAGGTTAAGACCTTTTGTGGCTAGGCCTGAGGCCTTAGTATATGGTTCCTGTTCAATAATAGCCGCGACTTACCATTAAGGCGATGAAAGCCCAAGTTCCAAGGAGCCCTCAATGGGACGGGATGGCGCCTTGAGCCTATAGAGCTATGAAGCCTGCTCGCACCAGTTGCTTATTCTTTCATAACTTGAAAGATTAACGAACTAGTTGAGTTAAGACAAGCCTTAAAAACTATTGACCTCAACTCTACAGCAGTGCCCGACGAGGGCGTTATCGAATGGGAGAGAGGCCGGCCCCTGGAAGGGAGGAGGTTCTGTCGGGGCTCTCCCGCTTCACAGATAAAGAGCACCTAGGCAGGTTGGCTAAGATAACCGACGTAGGCCTCTTACGCTGGCTACTTGAAGTCGCCGAGCTGGTCCAGCCCTCTTTCATATACGTAAACACGGGCTCGCCTGAGGACCTTGATTACGTGAGAAGGAAAGCCATCGAGGACAAGGAGGAGCTACCCACCAAGTACAGGCTCAAGACGGTTCACTTCGACGGAGTCTACGACCTGGGAAGGGACCTTAAGAACACCAGGATCCTGGTGCCAGCGGGCGTCAGTTATCCCCTCATAAACACGTTAGAGAGGGAGAAGGGGCTCATGGAGATAAAGGAGCTCATGAAAGGTGTCATGAGGGGGAGGACAATGTTCGTCTCCTTCTACTGCTTTGGCCCCAGGGGCTCACCGCTCACCAGCTACGGCGTCCAGGTGACGGACTCTGCCTACGTAGTTCACAGCGAGAACATACTGTACAGGCCCTGCTACGACGTGTTCACTTCCGATAGGCCTCCAAGGAACTACATGAGGTTCCTCCACGCTACGGGTGAAAGGAACGAGCTTGGCTGGAGCAAAAACTATGAGATGAAGAGAATTTACATAGACCCTGAGGACAACATAACTTACAGCGTTAACACCCAGTACGCTGGGAACACCGTTGGCCTCAAGAAGCTGGCCCTCAGGCTCTGCGTAAACCAGGGCGCCAAGGAGGGCTTCCTCTGTGAGCACATGTTCATCGCTGGGATCAGGGGGCCGGGCGGAAGGGTGACCTACGTGACTGGGGCCTTCCCTGCAGGCACCGGGAAGACCTCAACTGCCATGATGGCTGACCTACTGGTGAGCGACGACCTCGCTATAGTGTATGCAAGTAAAGGAGTGGCAAGGGCCATAAACCCGGAGGTCGGCTCCTTCGGGATAATAGACGGCGTAAACCCAGAGGACGACAAGGAGATATATGACATTCTATTGGACCCAGAGACCGAGGTCATCTTTAGCAATATCCTGCTTACGGATGACGGCGAGCCCTGGTGGAGGGGCAGGCCTGAGCCCCCAAGGCCTGGCATGAATTACGCAGGAAGATGGCCTCCTGAGGGGGCTGACGCTGACAACGAGCAGCCATCACATCCCAACGCGAGGTTTACAACGTACTTAAGGTACTTCAAAAACCTCGACCCCAGAATCGACGACCCTGACGGGGTCCCGGTGGAGGCTATGATCTTCGGGGGCAGAGACTCCGACACCAACGTACCTGTTGAGGAGGCGTTCAACTGGGTCCACGGCAACGTAACTAAGGCCGCCTCGCTTGAGAGTGAAAGGACTGCCGCCGTCATAGGGAAGGTCGGTGAGAAGGTCCTCAACCCTTACGCCATACTTGACTTCCTGCCCTTCTCGCCGGGCAGGTTCCTTCAGCTTCACATAGAGTTCGGCAGGAGGCTTACCAAGGAGCTCAGGGTTTACAGCGTCAACTACTTCCTGAGAGACGCCCAGGGCAGGTTCCTTAACGACAAGTCAGATAAGCGCGTCTGGCTGAAGTGGATAGAGCTGAGGGTCCACGGTGACGTGGACGCGGCCGAGGCCCCCACAGGCTACATACCCCTCTATGAAGATCTTGTAAAGCTCTTTGACAGCGTCCTGGGCAAAGAGTACAGGGAGGAGGCCTACAGGGAGCAGTTCAAGATAAGGGTCACGAAGCAGCTCGAGAGGCTTGAGCGTGTGCTCAGCGTCTATAGGGAGATCTACGATACCCCAAGGGAGTTCTTCGACGTAATGGAGTGGCAGAAGAGGAGGCTAGAGGAGGCCAAGGCCAAGTATGGCGACTACATAGATCCGTTTACGCTAAATAAGTAAAGCTAGCTAGACATCAGGCTTCGCCTCGCATAGAGGGCCTGCCAGGGCCCACCCTATGACCTTCGTCAGCTCTACGACCCGTCTGACAGCCCTCTCCACGAGGTCCTCTGGGACCCTGGGCACACCCGTCCCCACTACGAGGGCCCTCCTGGTCGAGGGCCTCACGGAGGTCAGCGTTGAGTCCCTGTGGGCATAGATGTGGACAACGGTCCCTGAGGAGTCAACCATTATTGGATAGCCTTTGGGCAGGGGCTGCTCCTTCCCCCCAATTGGCATAAACCTCTCGCCAGCCTCGCTGAGCCTTACGACTAGAGGAGGCCTCAGGAGGTCAAGGTCGTAGATGCCTATAGGCACCAAGGTCTCTAGTGAAGCCACGTTGCCCGCGTCCACGAGCGGGCTCACCCTGGGGAACTCACCCCTAAGGGCCCTCCTGGCAAGCGCCTCCGAGCTGGGCCTCACCTTGGTCGGGTCTATTCCGAGCCTCCAGTAGAAGTCCCTGTAGGCCCTAACGACAGGGTCCTCCTTAAGGCCCTCAAGGCTCACTGAGGCCCTGATCACGCTGAGGGCCTTAGCTATGGCCTCACTTAAGGGGTCCCCTACCACCTCCTTCTGGAGCTCAAGGAACGTGAAGTAGAGGAAGAGGCCCCTGGCCTTAGCCTCGTCAGAGAGCCTTATTAAATCACAGCCGTAGCTCATTACCTTACCACCTGAGCTATCTCGGGCATGAGACCCATAATCATCTGCTGCCTGCTGAGCGTCCTTAGCCACACCCTCCCAGGGCCCGTGACCTTTGCGAACCACAGGCCTTCCTCGCCAAACAACATTGTCCTGAGGCCCCCGACCCTGCTCACTGAGACCCTGACGGAGGAGTCGAAGGCGAGCACGTGACCTGCCTCGGCCTCCACGCTCTCGCCAGGCCCAAGACGGACCTCTATTGCGTCGCCTGTTGCATGGAGGAAGACCTTGCCGGGCCCCCTGAACCTGGCCATCAGAAGCCCCTCCCCTCCCAGCCAGCCGAAGCCAAGCCCCACCAGGGAAGCGTCGTATTTGACGCTGTCCTCAGCCGCCAGGAAGCTCCTGTGCTCCGCTAACACCTCATCCCCTTCAGAGAGGTTTATCTCAACGATCTTGCCTGGAGCGAAGCCCGCCAGTGACGCCACCCCGGGGCCCTCAAGCTCGAGGACGAAGAAGGTGGCGCCTGTGAGGGCCCTCTTGAGGCCCGCCAACAGGCCCCCTTTAAGAGATGCTTTGAGCCCCACTGAAGGGGACTTATATATTAGGTGTCCCCCTTCGACGTAGACCTTCTCCCCTGGGCCTAGCTCCACGTCAAGTCTCTGTACGGAGTCCCCTGCTATAGTGAACCTGGCCAAGGCTTAGCCCACTAGGAGGTCTCAGGGACGAGATTAAATGCCTCAACGCTCAGCATCTCTCATCTCCTTATGGAGTTGTGAGGCAAGCCTTCTCCCCTCCTTCGTAAGGTCGTAGTAGACGCCTGGGTATAGGTTCATACCTAGGTGCGGGTTCATTCGGTGTTGAGGCTCAGGTGTTTTCTACTGACACCTAATGAGACGGTCAAGTGGTGGAGTGACTCCATTAGGAGTGGGCTTACTATGAATTGGGCTATACCAGCGAAGCCAAATACAGTGTGGATACTTGGCCCAGTACTGCTACCTGTGCCGTATGGCATTAAGGTTACCCTACTCTTCAACATCACGTCCAATGCACCAATGAATATCACGCTCTATAGGGCTTACTACAACTGGACGATGGTATACGCAACGCATTACCACATGGCAAATCTAACAAAAACCATGACACCAATCGGCCACTACTTCTACTACCTCTACATCAAAACATCACCAGGGGCCTGGGTAAGGATACTCATAAAACCAGTAAACATAACCCTAGCAAAAACTAATGGTGGCTAGGCCTAGAGCTTGTAACCCAGGCCTTAGTATATGATCTGGTCAACATTAGCCGCGACCTACAAAAGCGAAAGCAAGCCTCGCCCCTTCCAGGGGCGGGATAAGGCTTTTAAGCTACTGTTTGCTACTTCTGTAGTTGGTGCGAGAGTGCCTGCTACAGAGCCCATCAGGGTCAGGAAGGAAACCAAGGAGGAGCTGAACAGGCTGAAGGTACACCCCAGGGAGACCTACGACGACGTGATAACTAGGCTCATCGAGGAGTACAAGAGGTGTAGGCATGAGAAGGGCTAACGTGGTCAAGCTGGTAGTTGACAAGGAGACGCACGAGAGGCTGAGGGAGCTTGCCATAGCCACGGCGAAGTGCTGGAACGAGGTGAACTGGCTGAGGATGCAGCAGTTCAAGGAGGGGAGAAGGGTTGACTTAGCCAGGACGGAAAAGGAGGTGTACGAGAAGTACAAGCGTGTGCTGAAGGTTAACGCGCAGCAGGTCGCCAGGAAGAACGCAGAGGCCTGGAGGGACTTCTTCTCCTTAGTTAAGGAGAAAAAGGAGGGGAAGCTACCCAAATGGCTCAGGCCGAGGCCTCCAGGCTACTGGAAGGGCAAGGACGGGAAGTACAGGCTGACAGTTTTGATTAGGAACGACCGCTACGAGGTGGACGAGGGCAGGAGGGTCATCTACCTCAAGGACTTCAAGCTGGCCCTGGGGTTTAAGGGGAGGCTTAAGTGGCGTGGGAGGCAGGGCAGGCTGGAGATAACCTATGACGAGGCCAGGAGGGCCTGGTACGCCTTTATTCCAGCTGAAGTTGAGAACAACGCGAGGGCAGAGGGCAGGCTTAGGGCCTCTATCGACCTAGGGATCGTTAACTTAGCCACGGTTTACGTTGAGGACGGCACCTGGTACCTCTTCAAGGGCGGCGGCGTCCTCTCCCAGTACGAGAGTTACAGCAAGAGGATAGCCAGGGCCCAGAAGGTCCTGGCAAGGCACGGGCAGAGGGGAAGCAGGAGGCTCAGGCTGCTCTACGACAAGAGGAGGAGGTTCCTGAGGCACGCCCTAAACAGCATGGTCAGGAGGATAATGGAGGAGCTGAAGGGGAAGGGCGTAGGGGAAGTTGTCGTAGGCTATCCAAGGGACATTGTTAGAAACCACGGCAACAAGCTCACCGTGAACTTCTGGAACTACGGCTACATCATTAGGCGCCTTGAGGAGGTAGGCGAGGAGCTGGGGATTAAAGTCGTTGAGGTAAGCGAGGCCAACACCTCCAGGACCTGCTCCCTGTGCGGGGAGGCCCACGATGGTGGGCGAATTAGGCGTGGCCTGTTCAGGTGTCCCCGCACGGGGAGGGTCATAAACGCTGACCTGAACGCGGCGATAAACATCCTGCGCCTACATATCCCCGAGTCCCGGGGACCCAGGGGATGGGGGCAACCCCTGGCGAGGGATAGGGGTAA
>JAKLZP010000040.1:0-4404 GCA_022015155.1 Acidilobus sp.
CCTGCGAGCGTGCCGTTAACGTATATCGATGAGCCTGGGCTGCTCATAACCACAAGCCTCAGCTCGCCAAGCTCGATCTGGGGCAGGCTTAACACGTTGACTACGCCGGCCTTAGCGTCATAGGTGGCTATGAGGCCGTTGCCCAGCGGGTAGACCGGCATGAGGGGCGCGTCAAGGACCACGTACTGGTCCCCCGTGGCCAGGTCGTCTATAACGTAGTTGCCTGAGGGGGTCCTGTAGGCCACGAGCAGGCCGTTGACGGAGGCGTAGAACTTCTGCACCTGTATCGGTATCGTCAGCGGGCCGGCCTGTATGTAGCCCGCTGAGGAGGAGGGGCTGAAGATTACTGAGACCCCTGTGCCAACGTCCTCAACCCTGAGGGTCTCCTGGAACGACGTGACCCCGGAGGGCCCATAGATGTAGATGGTCCCGTTGCCCGGGGCCCCTGGGCCCTCGACGAGCAGGTAGTAGTCGTTGCCGAGCTGGTAGGGGCTCATGATCATGGGGACGTACCCTATGAGTACGTGATATGACGCTACCTGCTGGCCCTGGTAGTTGTACATGTAAACGGTGCCCCCTGAGTAGAGGGCTACACCTGCTGGCCCCAGGCCCCCGAAGCTCCAGGTACCAGGTATCGTCAGGGTCCTGCCGTTCGCCGTCAGGACTACGGCCTGGCCAGGCGTTATCATGAGGAGGCCGCCCGAGCCCGCCGAGACGTACGAGACCCCGCTGAACGACTCGACCGGCTGGGCAGAGGGCGCGTAGACGATCAGGGTGCTCGTGACAGGTGAGCTGACGCTCATGGGGTACTCCTCGTATCCGCCCATGAGCTGGACCGTGAAGCCGGCCGCCTGGAGGACTGAGGGCGAGGGGAGGGCGTAGAGGCCTGGCGTCAGGGACGCGGCCAGGCTCACGTTGCCCATCACAAGGGTCCCTGAGAGGGGCGCCCTAAGGCTTAGCAGCGTTGGGTAAAGCGGGTAGAGGACCGTCAGGCCGTTCTGGACGTCAGTCACCGCCGCCAGGCCCGCCAGGAGGCCTATGGCGTACCCCGGCACGGGAACCCAGGAGCCCGAGGAGAGGACGAAGGTGTAGCCGAGGTCAGGGGCGTAGTAGCCCACGGGCGTAGGTACGGCGTTACCCAGGAACCTGGCCTGGGTCGGCTGGCCTAGCTGAAGCAGCGTCGTGCCTGCCCCAGAGAGGCCCAGGACGTAGCTGCCTGAGACCATGTAGACCTTCGTCAGGACGACCGGGGCCTGGTAGGTGGCCACCAGGAGGGGCCTGGCGTACGGCACCAAGCTGTACACGTAGACAGTTCCGTTGCCAGCCGATATGAGCAGCGTCGACCCGTTAACTATGCCGCCCTGGTACGGTGAGGTCACGTTGAGGTAGAAGACTATGTTGGGCGGGAACTCGAGGGCGAAGGTGCCGTTGTGGTAGAGGAGCGCCTCAGGGACCCCCGAGTTGACCGAAAATGATATCGGTGTGAAGTCAGGAGGTGGGTACATCACGTAGTCGTAGCTTGGCGTGACCACGAAGACCGTGCGGTTTATGAAGTAGGCCACCATGTCGCCAGAGGCCCCCACGAAGTCATCATAGGGGAGCTCCGAGAACCTGGCCAGGTACGGGCCCTGGGAGGATATGAAGTAGGCCCCGTGCTCCCCTATGACTACTATGTAGCCCTGGGAGCATGTTGCCTGGAGGGCGACGTCGTTGGGCCAGAGGCTTACGTTCGAGCCGGTCACCAGGTTCTCCAGTCCGGAGGCCTCTACCAGGTAGGGGTAGCAGAGGGCCACGCCGTTGCTGCCCACTACAAGGAACTGGGCCTGGCCGGCCTGAGAGGAGGCCCTCGGCATTAGCAGGGCGAGGGCCGAGAGGGAGACCAGCAGGGCTAACGCGAGGGCGAGGCGCCTGACCAAGTCCTATCACTCTATTGACAAGGGCCGCTCCTTAAATTAGTTTTCAGACTCCCCAGGGAGGTGGGCGGGCTGAGCCTCCCACAGGGTATTACTTTGTCTATCCCTATGGTCCGTCGGCTTCAGACAATGGCGGCCTCGCTTCAGGGCGACCTGTGCGCGCTTAGTCCCCTTGACCTGGCCCACGCGTAGTACCACGGCTCCCTGAGGCTGCCCACGGTGACAGGGGCGACCCGTGACACCCTCTCTATGAGGGCCCTAACCTTCCAGAGGGGAGGCTCAGGCAGCCTCGAGTTCCAGTTGTCGTAGCCCACGTGCACTGAGACAGGCCTTATCTCCTCCACCCACGAGGCGAGCTCCTCCAGGTCGAACTCCATGACTGGCTCTATCGACACGTACTTGTGAGGCCAGGGCAGGTCCCTCATGGCCTTGTACCTCTGGCTGGGCGGAGGGGCCCTTGAGACCGACATGGCCAGGTCGTCCCTGTTGGTCTCAATGGTTGCCCCGAGCACGGAGGACCTGGGGAACTCCTCAAGGAACCTGTGGTAGCGGGCGGGGTTCTTGGTCAGGAAGAGGTACCTGGCGGGGCTCTCCCTGGCCCTCCTGAGGACAGCCCTTATCCAGTCGTCAGGGACCCCCTCGCTGAACAGGTCCCCCATGTCCACGACGAACACCACATCCCTCGCCGTGAACCTCCTGCTCAGCTCCTCAGGGTGAAGGGTAGGGCTGAAGCCGTTCCTGTACTTGGGGTGGTCCTTAAGCTTTGTCTCTATTAGCCTCATGGCCCAGCAGTAGGTGCACCTGTGGGTGCAGCCCGTCACGGGGTTCCACGACCTAGTGGGGCTGAAGGGCCTCCTCTCGGCAGGGGCCAGCGGGCTGCTCAAGGTATCACCTCGGTTGAGTCCTGGGTGGGGTCGTACCTTAGGTCGTCTAGCCTTATCACTCCCTCCCTGGCGAGCCTCTCGACCTCCGGGACTATTGAGAGGACAGCCTCAAGGTACGCCCTAGTGACCCTGTCAACGGCCTTGAAGCCATCCTCGCCCCAGAGCCTCTCCATGGCCGCGTAGAGGCAGCGGCCGCCGCAGTACCTCCTGTAGGGGCAGTCCCTGCACTCCGGGGGCAGGTAAGGGCCGGGGAGCCTCAGCCCCCTGTTCACGTCCCCTATCACAGCCCAGCCCTCCCTGACGGCTATGGGGCACGAGAGTATCCTGCCGTCAGTGCTCACCGCGACGCTCCTGTAGCCGGCCCCGCACGGGGAGCCCGGGTAGCCGTCGAAGAAGTGGGCGCTCAGCACCCCAACTATTGGGATTATCTTAAGAACCCTCCCCTTCTCGAGCTCCCTGAGGAAGAGGTCCACAAGCCTCCTTATGCCTGGCAGGTAGCTCTTCTCTGCCCATCCCTCGAAGTCCCACCTAGGCGACCAGACCACGTCAAGCTGCCAGTGGACCTTGTCGAAGAGGCCGAGGGAGAGGAGGTGCGTGACGTCCTCATATATGTCAGTGTCTGCCGTGACGGCCATCCTGGCAATGGTCTCAACTCCCAGGGACTTCAGGTGCCTGGCCGCCTCTATTACCTTCCTGTAGACGCCCCTCCCCCTGTGCTTATCAGTCACCTCCTCCCTCCCGTCAATCGAGAGGAGGGCTACGTTCATCCTCCTCCAGTAGCTGTCGGGCAGGAGCCTGTAGAGGGTCCCGTTGGTCTGGACTCCGAACCTCCTCGCCCTGACGTTGTCCATCACCCACTCTATGAACCTAGGGTTGAGGAGGGGCTCCCCTCCGTAGAATATCACTGTGGCCTCAGGGTCAGACTCCACCAGCGCCTTGAGCTTAGCCGGGTCGTACCTAACCCTGTGGGGGACCAGGCTGTCAGGGAAGGAGCCCCCGCAGTAGTCGCACCTGAGGTTGCAGGCGCCGGTCGTGAAGACCAGCCAGAGCAAGCGCTAGGCCCTCGGCATCAGCCTTGTGCCGGAGAGCTTTATCTTGGCTATTTATCTCGGCTACAAGGTAGCAGTCGCTCGTCTCGGCTGGCCTGTATGCTATCCCTCTGGGCGTCATTATCGTGCGATCTGCCTTGACCTCAGGGCCCTTCACCTTGCTCTCTCACCTAGCCAAGCCATGCATCTCTAACTCTCGCTTCAGCAGTCATTCACAACTGAAAGCTCCGCCCTTTAAGGCGGGGAGGAGATCATGCACGGTCATCTCTCTTAAAAGAATTTGAGGTAAAAGACGAGAGGGCCGGGCCGTGATGTACGGCGTGGCAACTGAAATCTGATGAGGCCATTCCAGGCTGAGCCCGGCCCCCTACTTACTGAGGCTTACTGTGGTTAAAAGGGATTCTGCGTCCTCTCCGTCGCTAGAAGAGGTTTGTTTTCCACACCTTTACAGTGCACAGGTCGCTCGTCCCGCAGTCGTATTAGGCCTTCTGTTGATCTGAGGTGCCGCTATTGCAGCTGAGAGCGGTTTAGAGAGGGGAGAGGGACCTGTACTATTTC
>JAKLZP010000009.1:0-35987 GCA_022015155.1 Acidilobus sp.
GTGGTCAGGCTTGACCCAGGCGTTGAGGTCCGTGGGGACGAAGAGTTGTACGTGGCCCTTAGGCCCAGCCCGCCCAGCCGGGGTAGACGCAGGAGGTGAGCTCCCTTGACCAGCTGTCCGCGGTGCGGAGCCGAGATGGTTGAGGACGATGGCAGGCTGGTCTGTCCTGTCTGCGGTTACGTTATGGAGGACTCACTAATATCAGACGGTCCTGAGTGGAGGTTCTTCTCAGGAAGTGGCGTGAAGGGGCTTGAGAGGGCGAGCCTGACCAATGACCCCCTAATGCATGACTACGGGGTTGGCGTCCATAGGTTCGTGATGAACAGAGGTAGGTCTGTGCTCAACAGGATCAAGCCAATTAGGACGAGGTTCTCAGGGCCTCACCCAATAATGAAGGGCGAGAACGCGGCCGTCGAGCTGTTCGTCAGGGCAAACGAGGTCGCCAGCCACTTTGAGCTACCTCAGAGCGCTCAGAACCTGCTTGGGACCATCCTGCACAGGTACACCGAAAGGGTCCAGAGGTTCAGCGGACGCGAGAAGACCCAGGTCCTGGCGGCAGCTCTGGAGAAGGTCGTGGAGGTCCTGAACCTAGGCATATCTAAGGGCGAGATAAAGGCGTACTTCGAGATCGACGATAATGACCTCTGGGAAGGGATGAGGAAGCTTAACGAGACAGGGGCGCTCGACGTACTGAAGTACGTTGAGGCGGACAAGTACCGCAACTCCACTGACAGGGTCCTGGAGAGGACGTTAACCTACATAGTCAGGATACTCTCGGCCCTCAACCTGCCTCAGAACCTTAGCACGCAAGCCCTTGACTTTGTCAGGAAGTCGCTTAGCGTGGCTGGGAAGACGCCGTATGGCAAGAAGCCTGAGGCGCTTGCGGCGGCCGCCGTCTACCTAGTGGCGAGGCTCAACGGCTATGAGGTCAGCCAGACTGACGTGGCCAACGTAGTCAACCTGAAGGAGTCAACTGTCAGGAAGCTCTACAGGTTCCTTATGGACGGAATGGTCGTAGTTGTTGACGTCTAGCGGCTGATCCTCCTGCCCTGAAGGGCGAGAATTTTTCCTTAGAGCCCTTTGCGCAACTTTCGCCCTTCTCCCCCTTAATAATTGGCCTTTGACATTAAGCTGGGGCCCGGGACGGAAGGACGAGAGGTCAGGGGCAAGGTTGGCGAGAGGCTCAGGACGGCAGTGGCCAGGCTCTCGCTGACGCTGATGAAAGGCCTCGGCGTCACTCCTGAGGAGCTATTGTCTTACGCCCTGAGGCGGCAGGTGCGGCCTACCGAGATATCTTCGTTGGTCAGGTCCCTCAGGTCATGCCCCAGGGACTCCGTGAGCATATCACAAGAGCTGGCCAGCTTAGGCCTCTACGAGGACGTAATTTACATGGCCCACGTGCTGAGGTGCCCGGTCTCAACGGAGGCAGTGGTCAGGTCAAGGGCTGGCCTCTTGGCCCTGGGCGAGCCGAAGTGGGAGGCCAGGGCGGCGGCGCTGTTGGGCGAGGCGCCCAGGCTGTCAAGGTCATCCCTAGTTATGTCGGCGTTCTGCGCAGGCGACGAGGCAGAGGTCTACGTCGACGGCGTTGTAGTCAGGGTGCCTCCTCCTGAGGCCAGGTGGAGGTCGCCTCCCATACATGAGCTTCTCGAGAGAATAGCTTCGCTGAGCGGCGCCGAGGTCCTATTGTCGTGGGGCTGCGGCCTGAGGGGGTTCATTGACGTAAAGGCCCTGGCGGAGGTGGCGTTCCCTGACGTAGAGCCAACGTTGCCGGCCCTTATGTATGCGCTTGGAGTAAGCCCCTCAGCGAGCCCGTCCGAGGCCGTGCTTGCTATAGCTAAGATCGCTGCTGACGTCCTAGCGAGGGCCGGGGTAGAGTGGAGGAGGCTCCCTGAGACCCTCAGGGAGGCGTGGGCCCTGGCCCTCGTACATGAGTTGCCAGGGCTGCCTAGCGCGCCTAGGGCCATCTTGGTCACTGACAGGCCCAGGGCCCTGGCCAGGGTCTGGAGGCCCTTCAGGTTAGACCTGGGCAAGGCGCTCGACAGCGCTGCTGACTACTTGACCATGGCCTCGCTTACGTCGCTGGCCCTCAGAGGGGGAGACCCGTTAAGGGTCCTGAGGCAGGCTCCCAGCTTAGCTCATGGGAGGCAGCTGGAGACGGCCTTGAGGTCCTCTATTGTGGTTAACCCTGAGCCGCCCTCCTCAGGGGACCAGGTCGAGCCGTGGGACCTAAGGTGTCTCCCGGGGCCCGTGGACGTTAATGAGGTCGAGGTGGACTGCGTCAGGCCCGTCAAGGAGTGCCTCTCAGCAGGGCCTCCGGCTGACGAAGTCGAGCTGCTCAAGTCCCTTGGCGTCACCTGCGAGGCCTCACATGACAGGGCTTACGAGGGCCTTGCATTGAAGGCGACGGCGCCTAAGGGTAAGGTCAAGACGATACCCCTTGGGGCTGAGGGGGGCCTGGAGGCCCTGAGGTCCATCGCGTGGACTATCAAAGTGATGTCACAGGGCAGGAGGCTTCTCGTCGTAACCCCCAACAGGCTCTTGGCCAAGGTCCTCTCAAGGGGTAACGGGAGCCTTAGCGCAGGGCAAGCGCTAGACTCATGGCTGCTCAGGGGAGGTCCCCTGGTCCTAAGCCTTGACGAGGCCTATGAGAGGCCTGGTGTCGTAGCTGTCGCCGAAGCTGTGCTGTTGCTTATGCCAGAGAGGTACAGGTCGTCCTCCCTGGACCCTGACGCGACCCTTGAGGAGCTGAAGTCTGTAACTACTGAAAGAGCCCTGAGGCTCGGCGCCTACGTCATCACGAGGGCCTGGGACCCCACAGATGCCGTGGCGGAGCCTTTCCTGGTGCCCTCAGGTCAGTCAGAGGTTCACGTAACGCCTGATGACCTCATGGAGTACGCTGTGGAGCTCTTCAGGTCCTCGTGGGGCGGCTCAGGGCTCAGGCCGTACCAGGAGACCTCCTTAAGGCTACTCTTCGAGATGGCCGTAAGGGGGCCTCCCTCAGTTGAGTTCGTGATACTGCCCACGGGGGCCGGTAAGAGCGCGATATTCCAGCTCGCCGCGAGGGCGCTCGCCGACGCTGGGCTCGGGTCCTCAGCCCTTGTCGTCAGCCCCCTCAGGGCGCTGATGCACGACCAAGTGAGGGGCGCTAGGAGAAGGGGCTTCCTCGCGTCGTTCATCGACTCCACGGTCCCCGAGAAGAGGAGAGAGGAGGACGTAGAGAAGGCCAGGAGAGGCTTCCTGGACCTCATCTACGTGACGCCCGAGGCCGCCAGCTCAGGCGCCGCCAGCCCGCTGCTCGACAATGAGAGGGGGTTAGCCCTGGTGGTCCTCGACGAGGCCCACGCTGTCTCCAGATGGGGCCTCAGCTTCAGGCCCAGCTACCTGAGGCTCGCTGAGGCTGTCAGGAACTCAAGGGGGAAGGACGGCTGGCCCCCCATCATAGCGCTGACGGCCTCAGCGCCAAAGGACGTTGTGAGCGACGTGTTGAGGGCGCTGGGCTTTGAGGAGTTTGAGGAGGTCAAGGTGGACCTCTCACACAGGAGGCTTGAGGGCATAAGTTACAGGGGGGTGCCAGTGGTCCTGAGGGCCCCTGCCCTTAGGCCTGAGATAGAGGTTGATATCGTCCCTGCGCCGGCTGGAAGGGAGAGGCTCAAGGCCGTCGAGGACCTCGTTAAGGAGCTGTCAAGCTGGGCTGACAGGGTTGGACGCCCATGGATAGGCATAGTGTTCGTGCCGTTCGTTGAGAGCAGGGAGACGCCTTGGCTGAACGCCGACTACGTCGCCAGGTACCTCTCCTCAAGGCTCGGCGTGAGGGTCGCGAGGTACCACGGGAAGCTAAGCGACAGGGAGAGGAGACTAGTTGAGGAGGCCGTGATAAGGGCCTCAAGGGGCTCTGACAGGGACCCAAACATAGTGGTCGCCACCAAGGCCTTCGGGATGGGTGTTGACATACCTAACGTGAGGTGGACCCTGCACGTTATACCAAGCGCGAGCGTCGAGGACCTCTACCAGGAGATAGGCAGGGCGGGCAGGGACGGCAGGCCCTCAAGGGCAGTCATACTTTACAGCCCCTCCGACGTGGACTTCCTGTTGGGGCTCGCCAGGCATAGCGTGGTCAGGCCCTCAGAGGTTATGTCACTGCTGAGGTCGCTCAGGGCCCTGTCAAGGCTCTTCCCAAAGGGGTCCCCTGTGCCCGTGCCGCTATCAATGAATGGCTCAGGCACTGTCGACATAAGGCACCTTGACGTCCTCAGGGTCTCAGGGCTCCTTGACTATGAGGTGGCTGAGGGTCCTCTGATGTTCATTAACGATAAGGATGTCTGCAAGGGGGAGGGTTGGCATATACCCCTGCGAGGCGGGGGCTGCATGGTAAGGGCTGATGAGGGGGAGCCGGCGACCGTCTGCATAAGGGAGGACAAGGCCTCTTTAGGGCCTGCCAACGGCGATCAGTGCGAGGCCCTCTGGACGTACCGGGGTCCCGTGGCCCTGGTCTACCTCGAGGAAGCGCCTGACGACGAAGTCCTGCCGCCTGAGGCCTTCGCGGCCTCACTGTGGCTCTCAAGGCGTGAGGTCAAGAAGGTGATTGAGGTCAAGGAGGTCATAGAGGAGGCCCTGGCGGCCAGGTCAAGGGCTGGACCCTTTGCAGCAAGCGAGGTCATAAAGAGGCTGATAGACTCCAGGCTGGCCCAGAGCTTCGACATGCCCAGGCTGGCCCCAAGGCTTGGCGGTGTCAGGACCTGCAGCTCCCTGCAGGAGTGCCTTGACCTAGCAGTTGACGAGGTCCACAGGCTGGCGGAGGCCTTCGGTTACGACTTCGTTACGCTCGCGGCCACGGACTCCCTGGTCAAGGCCTTCGTGGCCAAGTACGTCAGGCTCTACGGCCACGTGCCGCAGGCCTCTGCCAGGGCCTACTCGAGGTTCCTGAGGTACCTGAGGGAGGGCGACATTGATAGGCTCATGGACATGGGCTACCTTATAGTGCTCGCCAGGAGGAGGGCGGAGCTCGAGAGGCTGCTGAGGAGGCTGAGGGATTACCCATATTATGTCGCATTCCTCTACGAAGGTGGCGGAAAGGCCCGTGAGCGTAAGGGCTCTTAGGTTCCTTGGCATAGCGGCCGCGGTCCTGGCCTGGGCGATCATAGCCGCAAGCGTTGCTATCAACAGGTGGTTCTCGCCCATGGTGAACCCCTTCAGCGACCTCGGAGGGCCGAGGGCCACTGACCCCTGGGTCTACAACTACGGCATGATATCAGTGGGGGCGTTGATAATTGCCTTCAGCAGCTACGTAATTTACATCACAGAGGAGAAGCTGTTGCACGTGGCCGCCTCATTCATGTTCGTGGCGGGCCTGTTCCTGACCCTCGTAGGGGTCTTCCATGAAGGCACCTACCCTCACGTCTTCGTGTCCCAGTGGTTCTTCGCCCAGATGGACTTGACGGCCCTCGCCTGGGGGCTCGGCTCCGTCGTTAAGGGCAGGGCCAAAACGGGCCTGGCAGAGCTAGCCATAGGCGTCGTCGGTCCACTGGGGGCCGTGCTGGTGAGGTGGTCACCAGGCGCCCTAATAGAGGCCTACGGTATAATCCTCATAGATGCCTTCGTGGCCCTGGCGACAGTAGATATTTCAAGGCGTTAGCTCACTCAGTGATGTAACCTGCCGAGGCCAGGTACCTCTCGGTCAAGTCTACGACGTCTCTTGAGGTTATTATGCCCACCAGACGCCCCTCGTTGTCAACCACTGGGAGATGCCTTACCTTCTTCTCGGCCATGAGTTCTATGGCCTTTGAGAGGGGCTCCGTTGACTTTATTGTGACGGGGTTCTTCGTCATGACCGACCCAACCTGGGTCTCATGCGGCAGCCCCTCGGCGACGACGCGGGTCAGGTCCCTCTCGGTGAAGATCCCTATCACAGTCCTCTCAGGCGTTATCACCACGACGCTGCCCGTGCCCGTCCTATACATGAGGGCAGCTGCCTCCTTCACTGTCTGGTTAGGAAAAACTGTGGCGACGTCCTTCCGG
The DNA here is from genome assembly GCA_022015155.1 of Acidilobus sp. Taxonomy (GTDB): domain Archaea; phylum Thermoproteota; class Thermoprotei_A; order Sulfolobales; family Acidilobaceae; genus Acidilobus. The sequence continues at coordinate 6,016 of JAKLZP010000009.1, forward strand.
GCCACATCACCTACCCGGGCCGTCCAGGCCGACAAACTTCTCACCGGTAGTTCTAGAGTGGGAGTTTTAATAAATGTTAGCCTATAGAGCTCGCGCTTCACGCCGTTAAAGGGCTTCGCTTCACCTCTTGCAGATGCGAGCTATCTCACCCTCAGCCCTCGCGAAAGCCCTATGGGGCGCCCTCTCGTAGTTCCACTCCCTCTTGGTGTACTTCTCATTATAGAGGACGTTGGCGATCTCCAGCTCCTCAGGGGTTAGGAGGGAGAGCCTGTAGGAGTTGTAGCCCAGGAGCTTAGAGAATGACTCGGCCAGGCGCCCAACAATGTCGTCGACTGTGACGCGGCCGAGCTCGGAGAGGTTCGTGACCCTGTACTTAACGCTTGAGACCCCCTTGTCTATAAGCTTCTTGGCTGGCACCTTAAGGACTGACGCTAGCCTGGCGAGGTCTGTCGATACCAGCATCGCGCCGTGGAAGAAGACGGAGCCCCACGAGATGGTCGCGGCCGTCCCGCTGACCTTACGGCCTGAGACCACGATGTCATTTACGTTCTGCACCTCGGCGCTGAAGCCGAGCGACCTAAGGGCCTCGACGGGCCCCCTCAGTAGCTCGCTGAAGACGTAGTCGAGGCTTGCTGGCCTTCCTGAGGCCGACAGGGAGAGCGCGTAGTTGAGGTTGCCTAGGTCATGGTAGACGGCGCCCCCGCCCGTAAACCTCCTCACTACGGCCGCCCCCATGGCCTCAGCTACGTCAAGGTTCACCTCCTCCTCGGCCCTCTGGAAGTAGCCTATTATCACGGCGTTGGCGTTCCTCCAGAGCCTCAGCGTGTCGCCAACTATGTCGCAGCCCCTGGCCCTCGGTATGGCCTCCTCCACGGCCATGTTAAAGTAGGGGTCCTCGGGCTCCTCGAAGGTCACGACGCGGAGGCTCACCCCTCCCCACCCCTTACGGCGCACATGACGGCGTCGACGAAGTCGTCAACTGTAACGCCGGTCATGCTGGCCCCTGAGAGCGCCGAGGCGAGGGCAGCCCTGACCTCGCTCTCCGTCGCCCTGACGCCTATGAGCCTTGACTCGGCCTCAAAGACCGAGTCCTCAGGCAGGACAATGAAGTCGCCCGTTATTGAGACGTTGACTATCTTGCCCTCGTCAACGACTACCTTGACCCTTATGAGGCCCTTCCTGGCCTTCACTTCACAGACAGACAAGGCTAGGCCCTGATAGCCTTAAGTAACTCCTTTTTAATGTTCATACGCCTGTGGCTGAATATCCTCTCGTCCATCTGCTCAGGCTCCCTTCTTATGATTGGGCTGAACTCCATCTTGGCCAGGACGTCCTTCTCTAGGTCGACGCCAGGCGCCACCTCCAGGAGCTCAAGGCCCTCTGGCGTTAGCCTGAAGACCGCCCTCTCGGTTATGTAAAGGACCCTCTTGCCCTGCTCGAGCATGACCTTTGAGGAGCAGCCCACCTTGTCGACCTTCTTAACGAACTTTATTATTTCCCCGTCGCTGACTATCTTGAGCCTCCCATTCCCTATTTCATACTTTGCGCCCTTCCCTGCCGTGAAGAGGCCCGCATAGTAGATCTCGGGGGCGCCCGAGGCTATGGCTGGGAAGCCTCCAGGCCCTGGGATCCTGTCCTTAGTGTAGAAGGAGTTCACGTTGCCCTGGGCGTCGATCTGTAAGAACCCTAGCGAGGCCGCGTCTATGACGCCTCCCTCGTACATAGTGAACTGGTCAGGGACCGAGATTACAGCGAAGGCGCCGAGCGATACGCCAAAGTCAGGCCCGTAGAGGGGCCTGCCGCCCCACGTGCCCGACTCGACGGTGATCGTTATGAGGTCCTCTACCTCCTCCTCGGCCACCACCTCGCCTACCATAGCGGGTATGCCGACGCCTAGGTTGACTATTATAGGCCTACCATACTTAATTACCAGGTTAGCCAGCTCAAGCGCCACCCTCCTGGCCACGACCTTCCTCTCGGTGAGCGGCATCTCTGACGTAGGTCTCTCTATAGGAGGTATGACCCTGCCAGCCACTACCGGGTCGTAGTCGTAGCTGTGTGACTGCCTGTGGTACTCACGAGGCGCCACAACTATGTAATCAACGAGGGGCCCTGGGACTACAACCGACTTGGGGTTCAGGGAGCCGTAGCGGGCAACCCTCAGGACCTGGGCCACGACGGTCCCCTTCTCGGGCATGGCCTTCACGGCCTGGGCAATGTTGAGCACAGTGCCGTAGGCAGCCTCATCCTCAAGTGACAGGTTCCCTATCTCGTCAGCCGTGCTGCCCCTTATGAGGGCGAACCTCGGTTTAGGGGCCGTGTACAGGAGGTACTCCTTGCCGTCTATCTCAATGAGGTGAACCTTAACAGTCCTCCTCTCCTTGGCCGTCTCGTTCAGCGCCGTGCCGTCCTGGCGCGGGTCAGCGGTGGTCCCTACCCCGACCCTTGTCAGGACGCCAGGCCTCCCGCTCCCGACCTCCCTGAACCAGTACGCGAGTATCCCAATGCTCCAAGCGTAGGCCTCGAACCACTCCTCCCTTATCATCTTCTGGAGGGACTCGCTCCAGCCATAGAAGGCCATCAGTATGCCCCTTATGAAGTCCCTGTCGCCCCTCTCGTACATCATCTGCGCTACCCTGTCAAGGCCCCTGCCCGGCGACCCCGGGAAGGTGTCGCTTATCAGGAAGAGCTGCCTGGGGTGCCCCGTCTTTACGTAGAGCCTGTAGAGCCTCTCGATAAGGTAGTCAGGGGACGTTATCTCGTTGAAGCCTGATATGGCCACTACATCACCGTCCTTGATCTGCGAGAGCACGAAGTCAGGGTCGCTGACGACCTTTTTCCTGGCCAGCAGCTCCACTGTTTCGTTCATTTGTTACATCACCAAGTAAATGATAGCCAAACGGATTTAATAACCTTTTAAAGAGAAGCGTCGTTGGTGGTTGGGCTGTTCAGGGCCATAGCCGCGGACATAGACGGTACGCTGACCCTGAGGAGGGGCGACGTCAGGTTAAGCGTTAACGCGATAAAGGGCATAAGGGAGGCCGAGAGGGCAGGGGTCAAGGTCATCCTCGTCTCCGGGAACAGCCTGCCCGTCACGCTGGGCCTGAGGACGTACCTTGGGGCCAGCGGGCCCGCGGTTGCTGAGAACGGGTGCCTAGTATTTCACGAGGGACAGGTCATACATGTCTGTGAGGGGAGGGTTCCTCAGGAACTTGTTGACGAGGCGAAGTCGCTGGGACTCATAGAGAGCTGGCAGAACCCCTACAGGGTTCACGACGTGGCCTTCCACGTGCCGAGGGGCCTGAAGTCGCTGGACAGGGTCATAGCGGAGCTGAGGGAGTCCGCCAGCAGGCGAGGGCTGAGCGTCCTCTGGAGCGGCTACGCCGTCCACATAAACACGGGCAGAGGAAAGGCTGTCGGCGTGGCTAAGGCCATAGAGCTGCTCGGCCTAAGCCCTGAGGAGGTGGCCGCCATAGGCGACGGCGAGAACGACCTTGACATGCTGAGGCTCGCGGCCTTCTCAGGCTGTCCCTCGGACGCGGCCGACGTTGTGAAGGCCAGCGTCAAGTTCGTCGCGAGAAGGCCCGGGGGCTCAGGGTTCCTGGAGTTCGTGAGGGAGGTGCTCAGGAGGAACAGGGAGCTCGTTTAAGCGTCAGAGAGCGTCCCCTCTCTTCATCGCGTGGGCTCAGCACTCGGCAAACACATCATCAGGACCTGTGAGGACGCCAGGCCTATTATAGGTGTTGGGCCTTGAGGGCCGTGAGCTCAGTCCAGCTCTATCACGTCGCCGTTCTGAGGCACGATCACGTCCACGCCCAGCTCCTCCCTTATCCTGTTGGCCAGGAGGACCTGTCCGTCAGGCTCACCGTGAACCAGGATGACCCTCTGGAGCCCTGACACCTGCCTCAGCGTCTGGATGATGCCTCTCCAGTCGGTGTGACTTGAGAAGTCGAAGAGCTGGAGCCTCGCCTTAACGGGCGTCTTCCTCTCGCCGTCGAAGAAGACTCCCTCCTCAAGGGCAAGCCTGCCTGGGGTGTTGGGGGCCTGGTAGCTTACGAGGAAGACCGCGTCCCTCTCATTGCTTACCATCCTGGCGTAGTAATAGAGGCTTGGCCCTCCCTTCAACATTCCCGCGCTCGCTATTATCACGCCAGGCTCCTTCAGGGCCCGCTTCCTCTCGCTCCACCCCTTGACGACCTTCTGGTTCTCGGCGGCCCTCGCCAGTAGCTTGGGGTCCCTCAGGAAGCTGCTGTGAGCTAAGTAAAGGTCGAGCACGCTCCTTATCATGCCGTCAACCCACACAGGCCAGCTGAACTGCTTCTCCTCAAGCACGCTCATTATCTCCTGGCCTCTCGCGACGCTGAAGGCGGGCACCAGGACCTTCCCGCCCCTCTTAACGACGTCCTGGGCCGCCTCGACGAACTCCTTCTCGGTTAACGACCTGTCAGGGTGGGTCACGTTCGAGTACGTCGACTCTATTATAACCGTGTCGGCCTTGATGCCGGCGAGCCTGTGTGGTGAGGTCAGCTTGGTCTCGATGGTGTTCATGTCACTGGTGTACAGTATCTTGTGGTCCCCTACGTCGACAAGCACTGAGGCCGAGCCCGGTATGTGGCCGCTGTTGGCGAGGGTCAGCGTGAAGTCCCCTGCCTCAACAGGCCTCTCATAGTCGACGCTCTCGGCCACCGCGAGCATTTCGTCAACGGTCCTCGTGTCAAATATCAGGTTAGGCCCGTTGAGCTTTATCATGTCGTAGAGCAGCAGCCTCGATACGTCAAAAGTCAGCGGGGTACCCAGCAGCCTCGGCTTCACGGAGATGTAAAGGCTAGGCGCGGCCCCTATGTGATCCAGGTGGCTGTGGGTCAGCACTAATGCCTCCACGTCCTTTGGCCTGACGTGAAGGGGGTATATGGGCTGATCGTTCTCGTCGAAGTTGAAGCCGTAGTCGAGGAGCACGAGCCTTTCCCTGTGCTCAACTGCTATGGCAGCCCTTCCTACCTCCCTGCCGCTGCCAAGTACCCTTATCCTGACGCCCTTGCTCTCACCCTTTACGCTCAACTACCTGTTCTCCTCCTCTGCCTTCACCGGTTGAAGCGAGTCAACAGGTTATATAACTAAAAACGTAACGGTAAAGTGCATGAGGGAGCCCCTTTGATGGGACTGAACCCAAGGGAGCTGAGAAGGGCCCTCAAGAGGATGGGCATAGAGGCGGAGGAGCTTAACGCCGTAAAGGTCTCAATAGAGACCTCCGACGGGAAGACGCTAGAGGTGGAGTCCCCTCAGGTTATGATAATAAGGGCGAAGGGCCAGCCAACAATGATATACGTCGTGGGTGAGCCGAGGGAGGTCAAGAGGGAGGTCAAGGAGGAGGCGAAAGTGACTATAAGCGATGACGACGTAAGGCTCGTCGCCGAGCAGGCGGGGGTTGACCTGGAGACCGCCAGGAGAGCGCTCGAGGAGGCCAAGGGCGATATAGCTGAGGCCATACTTAGGCTCAGGGGGTCACCTTGAGCTTGTCCTCGACCTGAGCCTTGCCACTAGCTCGTCAACGCTTGGCAGGGTGCTGAGGACCAGGGGGACCCTGTCGAGCCTCGCCAGCTCTATTGACAGGTAGTCAACATGGGTCCTCGGGCCGTGGAGCACTATTACGCTCGGCTTGACGAGGGACACCCTGACCGCCACCATGGGGCTCCTCCCGGCCGTCACCCTGGTAAAGACCACGGCCCTCTCGGGCACGGAGCCGAGGAGGGCGTAGAACTGCATGCTCGAGAGCTCGAGTATGGCCTTTATGCTGTCAATCACCGTGTACCCATACGCCACGACCCCCTTGGGGTAGTCAGGGTAGAGCAGTATGCCGTCCACGGCTAATATGAGGTCCTCAAGCGTCATGGGCTCCCTGAACTCCTGCATGTCAATTACGGCCGTCATGGGTATGCCCAGGGCCCTGCTCAGGTTCTCAACCTTTCTCGAGCCCCTCTCAGCGTCTATCTTGAGCAACGCCCTGACGAACCTCCTAACGAAGCCGGCCCCAGGGGTCCTCCTGCCCTTCTCGTAGTCGCTGAGGACGCTTGGGGACACACCCATGGACCTCGCGACCTCCTGCTGGCTCACCTCAAAGTACTCCCTCCACTTCCTCATGGCGGCCCCTGGCGAGTCGCTGAGAACTATGTCGCCGGCTATTCTGATGGCCACGGCCTTCGCCGCGAAGCTCTCATAGCTTTCGTATTCGCTCACAGCTAGCCCCCAGGAACCCTGCCCACGTTGAGAAGGGGGTCTGTAATTTAAGTGGCGCTACCTCACAGCATTACTCGCCTCTTTAGTTTAATAATTACAAAATCTATTGTTTTTGGAACAGGCTTTTAAACTAAATATGAGGAAAGGGCTCCGAGGGGCTGAAACGCTGCACCTGCCAATAGCAGAGTTCTTCGGCCTTGTTGTCGCGGCCAGCGTTATATCAGGGTTCCTGGGAGCCCTAGTAGGCCTCGGGGGCGGGACGTTCCTGGTCCCCATATACACGCTCTTCCTGGGGATCCCGATAGCCTACGCCACCGGCGCCTCGCTCATATCGACTATTGCCACCTCCAGCGGCTCCGCGAGCGCCTACGTTAGGGACAGGATAACCAACGTGAGGATAGGCATGGGGCTCGAGATAGCGACCACGACAGGCTCCATAATAGGGTCCCTCACGGCAGCCTGGGTCTACGCTCATCGCCTTCAACACATAATCTACATAGTCTTCGGCCTGGTCCTGCTCTCGCAGGTGTACATTCAGCTCGAGAGGTCAAAGTTCGAGCTCCCCAAGCCCATGAAGCCTGACTGGACCACGAGGGTCTTCCAGCTTTACGGCGAGTACTATGATGAGGCCCTGGGCCAGGTCGTCAGGTACTACGGCGTCAGGTGGTGGCTTGGGGAGTCAATAATGTTTGTCGCCGGCTTCATATCAGGCCTCCTCGGTATAGGCAGCGGGGCCCTCAAGGTCCTCGGCATGGACTGGGCCATGAACCTTCCCATGAAGGTCAGCACCACCACGAGCAACTTCATGATAGGCGTCACTGCGGCCACGGGAAGCGCCATTTACTGGTCATTTGGGCTCATTCAGCCCGTGCTGGCGGGGTTCACGGCGCTCGGCGTCCTGGCTGGGTCGATGACAGCGTCGAAGATACTGCCGAGGATAACCAACAGGTCCATCAGGTACATATTTACGGCCATACTGGCGTTCCTAGGCATCGAGATGGTGCTAAGGGGGCTAGGGGTAATGCATTAAGGTGAGGGCCTTGCCCAGGAGGGTGGAGTTCGAGGACATAATCGGGTGGTCGCTCAGGGTGGGGGTCCTGATCTCCGCGGCGCTGATAGTCTTTGGGCTTGCGCTCTTATTCTACAACCACGGGGCCGGCACCTTCAAACTAGGGGAGCTCATAGCGGCCCGCTCGCCCGTCAACACGTCAATGCTTCCCGTCAGCTACGTTAACGCCTCCAGCCTGGCCAACCTCAACGGGCTCGCCTTCATACTCCTGGGCCTGATAGTGCTTATGGCCACACCGATACTGAGGGTCGCCATAGGGATAGCGCAGTTCGCCCATGAGAGGAACTGGCTCTACACGTTCATAACTGCGATCGTGTTCATGAACTTGATGCTGGCAATCTTTGTGATACCCGCCCTGGTAGCTAAGTGAGCTCAGGTTACATGTACTCCCTGGCCCCTCGGCCTGCACTATGAGCTTCCTTATCTCCTCAGGGCGGCCGGGTCGTCAAGGGCTGAGGAGCTCCAGTAGCCTCTGCCTGAGCGCGGCCCTGAGCATTACCTCAATACCTTCCTGTTCCTGTCCTTGGACCGCTTCCTGACAAAAAGGCCCTCTCCATAACGAGGCGGCGCTCCTGGCGTGGTCCTTTATATTGTTGGTTGACTGGCCTGAGGCTGTAGCTCAACCCTAACATGACAAGGCTTGATCAGCGGTACCTCCTCCTGATGGCCTCAACGTCCTCGGGCGAGAGGGCCCACCCCACCGCCCCAAGGAGCTCATCTATGTGCTCCTTCGTTGAGGCCTTGGGTATGGGGATAGAGTTCGGGAGGAGGTAGTTCAGCGCTACCTGAACCGCCGTCTTGCCGTACTTCCTGCCTATCTCAGCCAGGAAGCGGTCCCTGGCAGCCTGGCCCCTGCCAAGGGGCGAGTAAGCTATTATCGTGACGCCCGCCCTCCTGGCGAAGGGTATCAGCTCTGCCTCGGGCTCCCTGTGGTAGACGCTGTACTCGACCTCGTCGGCCACAACCTCGTACTTCCTGGCAGCCCCCATAGCCTCCTGGAGAAGCCTGACGTCAAAGTTGCTGACCCCCATGCACCTTATGACGCCCCTATCTATGAGGTCCTCCAAGGCCCTTATGGACTCGCCTATCGGCACCTCAGGGCTGGGCCAGTGGATGAGGTAGAGGTCTATTGACCTGACCCCAAGCCTCCTCCTGCTGGCCTCGGCTGACCTCACCAGGTCGTCGTACCTCAGGTGGTTTGGCCAGACCTTGGACACTATTACAGCGTCTTCCTGGAACTCCCTGAGGGCCTGACCAACGAGCTCCTCCGAGTGGCCGCCCCCGTACATCTCGGCCGTGTCGAAGACCCTTATGCCCCTCTCGTAGGCGTACCTAAGCGCGCTGACGTACCTTTCATCGTCGGAGTAGTCGGGGGCCCAGAAGCCACCGCCCATGCCCCAGGTCCCCAGGCCTATCGGGGAGACCTCCTTGTCGCACAGCCTCATAAGCTGGCCCACGGCTTACTGTGACCAACCCTTTTTATGTCCTGGCATTAGCGCCTGGCCAGGCGATGATGACCCAGCTATCACTGACAGGTGAAGATCGTGGCCTTTGCTGAGCCATACTGTTGAGCCCAAGAAGTCCTTGCAGGACGAGAGGCCCGACGGGCTGCCAGGAGAGCCTATCTGCTCACCTGCACGCCTGCGCCTAGGTAAAGCTTTTTCCATGAACCGGGCCGGGATGGATGAGAGCATGGCAAGGCTAACGTCCCAGGCGCTTGAGCACAGGACGTTGCTTATGCTCGCTGCCTCCTTCAGGGTGGCAGAGGCCGTGAGCCTTGACATACTAGAGGAGGAAGTGGTGCCCAGGCAAATAGAGATCAATGGCAACATCGTGAGGTTCTCCTACAGGCCCAGGGAGATAATAACGCTGCTGCTAAGGCCTTCACGCTAAGGTGCCTTACGCTTCAGGCGATGCCTCAGCTGTAACCCTCTTGCACCTGCAGAACTCGGTGTTACCCCTCATGGCCTCCTCAAGGTAGCCGAGGCGCACGAGCTTGCCTGAACTTCTTCCCCCAGTCGCAGCTGTGCTCGATCACTCTGAGAGCGAAGAGGCCTGCCCGTTTAAGGTAGCCTTCATGACCCCTCATCGATAACCGCAAAGGGGATACTGGTTACGAGCTCCGCGGAGCCGCATATTGTTGCAAGGGAGGCCCCAAGAAGGCTAGGTCTAATACAAGGCTGTTTCCTCAGGGAGAGCGCTCAGAGACGTAGGCAGTACGCCGAATAGACTTGGAGCTGGCTTGTTTAGAGGGAGGACGGTCTTTAGCTACTATACTACTTGTAATACCATAGGGCTCTGTTGCATATGTAAACACTGTTGAAACTATATAGGAAATATAGATTATGTACGTCTATCTAAATTGTATACGTAGAGCTTAAAAAATCCGTTCATAGCACTTAGCGCGGCTGGTATGCATGGCTAAGGGTCTCTCAACAGCGGCCTACGCGATCATAGCCGTTGTCGTCATAGCCGCGATAGCGGGAGCGGCATGGTACGTGATGCGGTCCAAAGGGGGCTCAAGCGCTCCCAGTACCACGACGACACGAACTTCCATAACTAGCTCAACTGGCAAGACAACGTCAACCTCAACGCCTGCAGGCACTCCTGCCTCCTCCATTTCTGCCTCCATAGTCGCAGGCGGCTCCACCCTCATCATGCCGCAGATGAACTCCTGGATCCAGGACTTCGAGAAGGTCTACCCCAACATCCAGGTAACGTACAACGGGGTGGGCAGTGGGGCTGGCATCAACAACTTCCGCCAGGGCGCTTACGACATAGGGGCCACAGACGTGCCAATACCGAGCAACCTTTACGCCAATATAAGCCAGGCCAAGGGCGGGATCATAGAAATCCCAGACATCGTTGGGGCAGTGGGCATAATTTACAACATACCGGGGTTCAACCAGAGCGAGTACGGCCCGCTCAACCTAACCGCTGACGTCCTGGCCAAGATCTACCTGGGCCAGATACAGTACTGGGACGACCCTGCAATCCAGCAGCTGAACCCACACTTCAAGTTCCCGCACCAGCCCATAATTGTAGTTCACAGGTCTGACGCGAGCGGGACCACTTACGTGTTCACCCTGTGGCTCTACAAGTCCTCCAGCGCCTGGAGGAGCTCTGGGGTGGGCTATGGCTTCACCGTGAACTGGCCCGTCGACCAGACGGGAAGGGGCCTGGGCGGCAAGGGCAACCCAGGGGTCACCGAGCTCGTGAAGAGCAACGCGTACTCGATAGGCTACGTTGAGTTCCAGTACGCCATTGCAAATAACATAACCATGGCCTCCGTCCAGAACCCTTCCACAGGCCAGTTCCTTCAGCCCACGACCCAGACCGTGCTCAGTGCCGTTTCGTCAGTGAACCTGAACTCCCTGCCGAGCCCGACCTCAGACATAAGCAACATGACGGGCCTACTCCTTAACGTCAACGCCAGTGGTGCCTATCCCATAGTGACCTTCTCATACCTGGTGATCCAGAAGAACTACAGCGACTTCAACAAGGCCGCGGCAATCTACATCTTCCTGCACTGGGTCTACACGCAGGGGATGAACCAGAGCATGATACTAACGGGTTACCTTCCGCTGCCCACTAACGTCAGGCAGTACGTGCTTAACGCACTGAACCAGATTACATACAACGGGCAGCCAGTGTACACGTTGCTAGGTGGTGTTCAATGAACGCGAAGCGGGCTAAACTGGAAAAGTCATATCTGTTTTTCCTCCCCGGCGCCTTAGCGTTAACTATAATAGTAATTTCGCTTTTTGTTTTCCTGTTTGTCAACGCCCTTCCCGCGTTTTACTATGCAGGGAAGTATGTTCCTGAGTTCCTGCCTGCGATTTATGGAACCGCCGTTGTGACCACGGTGGCCGTGCTGCTCGCTATACCCCTCTCCATAGGCCTCGCTATCTTCATAGCGGAGCTGTCGCCGAAGGCCGTCAGGGACGTCCTAATAAACATTAGCGACCTGATGGCAGCCTTTCCGACGGTCGTCTACGGGCTCTGGGGCCTTACAGAGCTGGGGCCCTTCCTCAAGTCCACGCTCTTCGCTTTCATCAACCGCTACCTGGGGTTCCTGCCTGTCTTCTCTGGAACACCGACAGGGGTGAGCTACCTGTTGGCCTCGATGGTTCTAGCAGTCATGATATCCCCGTTCGCCTCGTCTCTTATAAGAGAGATTTATCTGCAGGTCCCCAGGAGCTTGGATGAAGGCGTCTACGCCCTGGGCCTTGGGAGGTGGGAAGTGGTAAGGATCAGGCTGGGCTTCATCAAGAGGGGCATCGTAGGCGCCCTGGCCCTCGCGTTCGGGAGGGCCGTAGGGGAGACGGTAGCAGTCGCAATGACCGTCGGAGGGGTTGTGGCCATCAACAAGAGCCTGCTCTCCCCTGGGATAACGATTCCCGCGTATATAGCTAACCTGTTCGGTGAGGCGTTTTCAACTGTCGATGTAGCGTCGTTCTTCATGCTATCCCTCATACTGCTCGGCATCGGGACGGCCTTCTTAGCGGCGGCCAGGTTGTTCATAGTCTCAGAGCAGAGGGAGGTGAGGACCTACGGCAAGGCTTAAGGACGCGCTGCTCTGGACGGCGGCGCTGGGATCTACGCTGCTTCTGTTCACGCCGTTCCTCTGGATAATCGGAGACGTAATAGTGCGAGGTGCTTCCGTAGTGATAGAGCAGGGGGCAAAGTTCTTCACTGCACCCCCTCCGACCACGGACCTCGGCCTCGGCGGGATAGGCACCGTCCTTCAGGGCTCGCTTGTCTTAGTGGCAACCGCCCTGGCCTTCGCGGCCCCAATAAGCGTCCTGGCAGGGGCCTTCATAGCATTCTACCCTAACTCTTTCACGGCGAGGCTGGCGCGCCAGCTGACTGAAGTCGTCGTGGAGTTCCCAACTATAGTAATAGGCCTGTCAGTCTTCGGGCTCTTCATAGTGGACCTTCACTGGGGCCTGAGCGCGCTGACGGGCGCAATAGCCCTGGCTGTGGTCATGATGCCTTACATGACCATACAGATATCCGAAGCCTTGAGGGTCCCCAAGGCGATGTTCGAGGAATCGCTTTACGCGTTGGGAATGAGCAGGCTGAGGACCATGCTGTTCGTGATGTCCGCTGAGAGAAGGGGCCTCCTCACGGGACTGCTCATAGGCATGGCTAAGGGGTTCGGCGAGACCGCCGCCTTGCTGTTCACGGTAACGACGTCCTTTAACCTGTTCTTCACATCCTTTAACAGGCCAGTGAGCGCCATACCTGTGTTGATATATTTCTACGGCCTGGCGCCCTACGAGAACTGGAGGGAAGTGGCCTGGGGGGCGGCCTTCGTCCTGACGGTCCTGGTTCTCGCCCTTTTCTCCATAGTAAGGGTACTGGCTAGGGGAGGGATGAGCAGATGAGCGGGCACTGCGCGTTCAGAATAGAGAGGCTCAACGTGTGGCTCGACTCCAAGCACGTGCTCAAGGACGTCTCGGACGTTATCATTCCCAGGAACGTCGTGTTCTCGATAATGGGACCCTCGGGGAGCGGGAAGTCAACGCTCCTGAAGACTCTTAACAGGCTCGTGGAGACCTACCCGAACGCCAGGGTCGAGGGGAAGGTGCTGTTCATGGGGGAGGACATCTTTTCCATGGACCCCGTCAAGCTGAGGAGGAGGGTCGGCTACGTGTTCCAGCAGCCCAACCCGTTCCCACACATGAGCATCTACGACAACATAGCCTATCCCGTGAAGGCCCTGGGGCTGGCTAAGAGCAAGAGGGAGATCGACGATATAGTGAAGGACTCCCTAATGAAGGCCAACCTCTACGATGAGGTCAAGGACCGTCTGCACGCCAAGGCTTCCGCCCTTTCAGGAGGTCAGCAGCAGAGGCTAGTGATAGCGAGGGCCCTGGCCCTTCGGCCCTCAGTTCTCCTTATGGATGAGCCGACATCGATGATAGACGTGGTCGGCGCTAGGAAGATAGAGGAGCTGATACTGCAGCTCAAGAAGGAGATGACCGTGGTTGTTGCGACCCACACGCCCCAGATGGCAAGGAGGATATCGGACTACGTTCTCTTCCTCTATGACGGCAGGGTGGTCGAGTGGGGTCCCAAGGAAGTAGTGCTCGAGGCGCCAGAAAACGATCTCACCAAGATGTACGTAGCCGGACGCTTTGGGTGAGCCACCTTCTACCCCTTTACCGTGCTGACTAGCTCTTAGGCTTTGAAACTAATCTAGGTGATCAGTCTGATCGACCTTCCTATCACAAAATCCGTGAGCCCTCCTTTTGAGGACGCTTCAGACGCTCAGCCTTAGCCCCCTAATAGTGAGGGTCCTCGCAGTCTCACGGGCTGAGGCCCTTCCTCTCCTCGTCTTAGTTCCCCGGCGGCTCTGGAGACTTTGGCTGTCACTGAGGTCCTCAGCGTCCTTAGCTATCTCGACCGACTCCTTGACTTCAGTGGCGCGGTCGTGGTGAGGGGAGGGCCAAGAGCCTGGACGTACTTGAGGAGAGGCGAGACATAATATAGGAATTAAATTAAAGGCAACGCTGTTAGGTCCTCTTGCAGACTGAGGAGATAGTAACGCTGCTGAGGCCCTCACGATCAGGCCTCAGCTGCACCCCCTCTTGCACCTGTAGACCTTGGCGTTGCCCTTCACGACTTCCTCAAGGTAGCCGAGGCGCACGAGCTTGTCGAGCCTCCTGTACAGGGGGCTCTTGGGTATTTTGGTCTCGTTCATCACCTGGGAGGCGGTGGCCTCCCCTCCGAGCCTTGATATCGCTGACAGTATGGCCCTGTCCCTGTCGTCGAGGGCCTCGGCCGGCCCCGCCCCTCCCCTCCTACGTAATACAGCCGCGGCGGCCCCTGCGACAGCTCCGACAACGACGATCGCCACCACTATAGGTATGAAGTAGGACGTTATCGGCGTGGGCTTGACGCTGGTCGTGGTGGTTGGGCTCGTGGTGGTGCTAGTAGAGGAGATAGTCGTGATAGGCGTCGTGGTGGGCGGTGAGATCATGTACTCTACCGTAAGCAGGCCCGACGGCATGACCAGGACGGGCGAGCCGTTAACGTAGAACACCTGCTGCGGTATCGGGCTCACGTAGACGGGCGTCGAGTACCTCGGCAGGGTCACGTCGCCGGCGCAGGGCATGGTGAAGTTGGCCTCCCAGAGGGCGCCCTCCTTAGATGTAGCCTGGAGGGTCAGGTAGGAGACGTTCACGAGGCCTGGCTGGTCCACGGCGACCAGTAGGTCCGTTCCGTTGTACTGGACGGGCAGCGGCGTGGTGCCGTTCTCGACCGCGAAGTAGCTTACAGGTGACCTCGCCGGGACCACGAGGAGCGAGGGGACGCTCGTTACATTATAGACTGCGTAGAGCGTCAGGTCGCCCGCCTCGTCTATCCTGGCGGCGGCGCGGCAGGCCAAGGGGGTCGACTGCGACCGGGCCGGGTGAGCTGTTAGCGTAAGGAAGGACAGGGAGAGCGCGAGCAGTAGCAGGGCCGCTACGGCGTGCCTAGCGACCACTAAGGCCCCTGGGGGCTCAAAAGGGGAGGTCAGAAAAAAGGCTATCTGCTGGCCCTAGGGCTCAGCTAGTGGTAGTGGTGTTGGTTGAGGTGGTGGGCGGCGAGTAGTAGGCCTCAGCCGTGATCACGGGCCTGAGTATGACCTGACCCGTCCCGGTCGTGGTCAGGTGGGGCCCCATGTATATGACTAGGTAGGCGGTCCTCCCGCTGGTCACCTGTAGGCCTCCTTTGATTATCGGTATCTTTAGCACGCTGCTCGGCAGCGAGGCGGAGACGTTGACAGGTCCCATCTGAACGGTCACGGCAGAGACGACGAGCCTGACCTCGGTGTAGTTGCCAGGCGGCAGGGTCGCGGAGGAGAGGAACGAGAGAGAAGAGCTAAGCTGGACCGTCATGGTCTTGTTCGAGACCGTTATCCAGCCCTTGCTGGTGCTGTGGATCATTATCGAGGTTATGGTTAGGTAAATGGCCGTCGGCGACGAGTTACCTGAGGAGCTGGAGGGGTTGCCCGGGTCGGTCAGGTAGAAGTAGACGGTCCCGCCCCTCGTCATGTAGTAGTAGGCCCCTACGGCCGCGACTACCACTACTATGACCACTACGGTCGCTATGACGCCCGCTGAGACTGACCTCCTCATGCTCTCACTCAGCCTAACTGTAGGCGACCCCCTTTATTAGAGATGACGTGAAACTGGCGCGGGAAGGCCCGGGAAAGGGCGCGGGAAGCCCTTCCCGCCATGACCCTAATAGGGCCCCGAGGACACCCCCTGGGCCGGGCGTGAGAGCGTGAGGGTCAGCCTGGCCCGCAGGGGCCTCGCGGTGTTGATGGCCCTGGCAGTTGGCCTGCTCGCGTTGTCGCCGCTGGCGGCATCTGTGACCAGGGCCCAGACCTCTACAACTACGTCAACTCAGGCCGAGCAGCAGGCGGCTGAGGTTCTTTTGAACATCACTCAGAGAGCAATAGCCGCTGCCAAGTCCCTCGGCCTTAACGTCACTGAGGCCGAGAGCCTCTACTCCGAGGCCCTCTCCTACTACAAGCAGGGTGAGTACAGCCAGTGCATATCAGTTGCTATAGGCATAATGAGGCTGCTGGCCTCAGGGCTGAAGAGCTTTAAGCCTACGCCAGTGCCTGAGGCGGTGGGGCTTGAGGCCCAGTTCAAGGCTATAGAGGCCTTCATATCCTCCACTAACGCTCTCAACGAGACCCAGAAGGAGGAGGCCCTGTCCCTGGTCAACGAGGGCCTTAAGTACCTCTCACAGGGCAACGTGAGCGCTGCCGCCGCAGTCCTGTCTGAGCTAAAGCAGCTCCTCAGCAACTACTCCGTGGAGGTCTCTGAGTACGCCAAGCACGCCATGATAGGCAGGATAGCCAAGCACCTGGCCCACGCCAAGAAGGAGGTAGAGGGGAACTGGTCCTTCCTAGAGCAGGCCAACGTGAGCCCGTCAGAGGAGGCCGATAAGATCTTCGGAACCCTTGAGGAGCTCCTCAACAGGTCAGCCGTCAACGCGACCCCGGCCCAGCTCGTCGAGATGGCCAAGATGGCAGAGGAGCTGGAGTCGGAGGCCCCTGAGCTAGAGCCTTTCCCCAACGCGTCAGGCCGCGTGATAGCTGTCGAGGCCCAGGCCCACGTGATTAAGGGCATCAACGAGAGCCTCCAGGCCATACAGCCGCTGCTCCAGCAGCTGACGGGCAGCGAGAACCAGACGGCCGAGAAGGCGCTCAACCTGCTTGAGGAGGCGCTCAACGACACCTACACCGCCGTGCTCCTGTTCGCCAAGGGCAACGACACGGGCTCCCTCCTGATGCTCAACCAGTCAATGAAGCTGGCTAACCAGAGCCTGAGCCTGGCGGAGAACCTGAGCTCAAGCTCCCACGGGCCAGCTAGGGCAGTAGGCGAGATGATAGCAAAGGCCGACGAGCTCGTCATAAGGCTTGACGAGAGGCTCTACGCCTTCATCAGCTCACAGAACATAATTGGCAAGGTGCTGGAGCTTGACGTAGTCCTGCTCTACAGGGTCAACGAGACCACGTACATAGGCGTAGCGAGAATTGTCAACGGCACGACGCCTCACGTCCACGTGATCTTCGTGCTGATAGAGATAACGAACTCCACTAGGGTCTCAGGCAACCTGACCTCGGCCCAGCTGCCAGTCAAGGCAATGGTGGTAGGGCTAGTCAAGGCCAGGGTCCAGGGCCTCTACCTAGTTGAGGCCTACTCCGTTACCTTAGAGAACGCGACCCAGGGCCTACCTTCTTAGTCTTAATTTATTCTTAGCTTTTTTACTAGCTCAACTCACGTTCTTCAGGGCTCAGCTTGAGGGCGCCGGTTAGAGTTGTTGACCTAACGTGCGACCTCTTCGACGGGATGCCCACATACCCTGGCGACCCACCCTTCAGGCACCAGTTCGTGATAAGGGGCTCAAGCGATGGCGAGGTCACCCTCTCCAAAGTTGAGTCAGGGCTTCACTCAGGCACCCACGTAGACGCGCCCCTTCACTTCATTCCTGGAGGCGACAGCGTTGACAGGGTCAGCCCCGCGAGGCTGGTCGTCCCGGCCGACCTTGTTGACCTGACTAGCAAGGGCCCTGGCCAGCCCATAACTAGGGACGACCTGATGGGCAAGGTGAGGCCAGGGAGGGCAGCAGTCCTATACACGGGCTTCTCGGCCCTTCGCGGCTCAGAGGAATACCTTCACGCCTGGCCCTACCTTGAGAGGGGCGCCGCAGACTACCTAGCTGACATAGGCGTCGCTGCCGTCGTTACTGAGGGCATGAGCGTGGCCGGCTGGCCTGGGGCCAAGGGGTTCCCGTGGCCTCCTCTGGTCAGCGAGGAGGAAGTGGCCTACGTCCACGTGAGGCTCCTGAGGGCAGGCGTCATAATAGTAGAGGGGGCCTGCAACCTTGGTGAGCTCGTCGGCTGCCAGGAGCCCCTGCTCGTCATAGCGCCGCTGAAGGTCAGGGGCGCGGAGGCAGCTATGGCAAGGGTACTGGCCCTTTGCTGAGGAGTAGCGCCGCGGGCGGGATTTGAACCCGCGCGGGGTTTCCCCCACCGGCTTAGCAGGCCGGCGCCCTACCGGGCTAGGCGACCGCGGCGCCAATAGATTAGGTTAGGCACGGAGTTTTAAGCGGTTCGCGAGCTGCCCACGACGTGGCTAGGCAAATTAGCCCCGCCTACAGCGCTTCAGCAGGCCTCTGTGATGTGTTACCTCCGGCACTGAGTCGGTGAGGTAAAGGCATTTGCCTGAGGGGCCCTGTCGTTAAGGAAACTGGCTTCAGCCCTAACGCGGTCAGCCCCGCTCAAGGCCGCGATCATCTACGACCAGCGGTGAGGCCAGGGTAACCAATTTTCAGTTGCCCAGCCCCTTACGCTCACGGGGTCATATGGCCTGTCCAACTGTGGCCGTGGGCAGCGTTAACCCGGTCAAGCTTGACGGGGTCAGGGAGGCCTATGAGGCCTTCTACGGCTGCGCTAAGGTTGTGCCCGTCGAGGTCACAGGGCTCCCGCCTCAGCCCGTAGGCCTTGAGCTCACGAGGCAGCTGGCCATGTTAAGGGCTTCAAGGGCAGCCCAGGCGGCTGAGCACGGGGTCGGGGTGGAGTCAGGCATGTTCAGCGTGGCGGGCTACTGGTACGTCATAACTTTCTCATGTATAGTGGCCGGCGGCCTCAGCGCCTGCGGCACCTCCCCAGCCTTCGAGATACCTGAGGACCTTGCCAGGGACGCTATGAGCTCAGAGCTCGACAGGGCCATCGAGGTCAGGTACGGCGTAAGGGACGTGGGCTCGGCCCAGGGAGTGATAAGCCTCATGACAGGGGGAAGGGTTGTCAGGAAGGACCTGGTCAGGTGGGCCACGCTCATGGCCCTGGCGAGCCTAAGGGGGCTGCCCAGGGCGCCTGGGCCTCAGGCGGTTCGCTGAGAGGCCATCACTTCATCAACTGCCTTAGCCATTGATGAGGCGAGCTCCTCCATCTTCTCCAGCCCCTCAGGCCTTGGTTCTCAAACCTCACCTTCCTTCTGTCATTGACGCCGACCCAGTAGACGTCATCAGTGACCCTTAGAGGCCTCGTGAAGTCCCTCAAGGTCTATCACAACCGCTTAGGGCTGCTAAAGATAAAATACATTTTTCCTAGAAAGCTGTTTAAAAAGCTTATAAGTCTAATATCTTGGCCGTGACGCCTACGGTGGGCTGATGGGCGTGAGGGTGGTCTACGCCACCATGATCTACAGGGACCTCCTCCCCGTCGACGCCCTGAGGAGACTTCACGACATGGGCGTGGAGGAGTACGAGCTGAGCTACGACAACTTCACCGCCCGCCGCGGCCAGGAGGACTCCCTTCTGGAGGACGTGGTCTCCGCGGTGAAGAGGTCAGGCTACAGGGTGGCCAGCGTCCACCTGCCCTACGACAGGCAGACGCTGGAGCAGCTGGCCCAGGGCAAGGAGGGCGCCTTCACGAGGATCATAAGGTGGCTCAGGGCCTCGGCTGACATGGGTGCAAGGATAGCTGTCATCCACACCCTTCCCGCTAAGCCCCGCGAGAAGGCCTCGGCAGTCAACGAGCAGGCGCTGGCAAGGCTCGCCAAGGAGGCGGCGAACCTGGGCCTCACGCTAGCTGTTGAGAACAGGCTCGAGGCTGACCTCTTCGGCTCCACGGTTGACGAGATACTTGAGCTCACGACGAAGGTCGAGGGCCTGAGGGCCTGCCTTGACCTGGGTCACCTGAACGTGAACTCCAAGGGCCTCTATGACGACATTCAGAAGCTGGCTGGCGTCGCCGCTGAGGTGCACGCCCACGACAACGACGGGTACTCAGACCTTCACCTGCCCCCCATGACAGGGGTCATAGACTGGTACAGGGTGGCCGGGTCGCTGCTTCACTTCGGCGGCCAGCTGACCTACGAGGTCTCGTGCTCGGGGGCCCTGGCCAGGTGCGATAACTACGTAAGGCTGATAAAGATCGTTAACAAGAGCGTCTTTGGCTAGGCAGGTGCAGGGCTTGTCCGAGAGGGAGGGCCAGGACCTGAGGAAGGACCCCAAGGTAATCAGGCTCATGGCCAACCTCATGGCTCAGGGCGCCGTGATGCTGGAGCAGACATGCCCCATATGCGGCCTCCCGCTCTTCAGGCTGAAGAACGGCGACGTTGTCTGCCCCGTCCACGGCAAGGTCTACCTGGTGAGCAGTGACGAGGAGGCGAGGGAGGTGGAGATTGACGAGACCCTCAGGCAGGTCGAGTACATGGCGGCCGTTAAGATAAGGGAGTACCTGAGGCAGGGCGAGGTCGACCAGGTCAGCGACCTCCTTAACGTCATGGAGGCTGCGGAGAGGGTCATGAGGCTCAGGATGGAGAGGGCCGAGAAGGCCAGGGCCCAGAGGGCCCCCCTGCCCCAGGCTGAGGTCAAGAAGAGGGGAGAGGAGGAAGAGAAAGAGGAACAGGAGTAAAGTTTTTACTACTCTGAGTAGTAACTTGGTCAGGGTTCGGCTTGGCTGAGCTGCTGGAGCTGGTTGAGAGGGCTAAGTGGGGCAGGGCCCACTGGCTGGTGTTCGCCTCAACGTCCATAGGCTACTTCATATGGGGCCTCGTCACGACGCTGGGCTTCCTGGCCTACCCCCAGTTCCACAGCGTCTACTACCTGGTGGCTGTCACGCTCATCCCCATCGTTGGGGATGTGCTGATAGCGAGAGCATCTGACCTAAGCCTGGGCAGGAAGGGGACGTTCTTCCTGACCATGACGCTCATAGGCGTGGGCGTGGCCCTGATAACTGTTGACTTATTGTACGTCAAGGCCTACCTTGAGAAGGCAGCGCTTATGCTGCTAGGCTACGCCATAGCGGACGTAGGCGTTGAGGGCGAGGTCCCGGTAGCGCTTACGCTCCTCGCCGAGCTCACTCCGGCCGCCTACAGGGAGGAGGTCCTGGTGCTCTCGCCCAACTTTGACAACATAGGGGCGACGGTGGCGGCCGCCATAGCTGCGCTGACTTACTCTCTCACTGACTCCCTGCTCCTTGAGTCCATAGCGGTCCTAACAGCGGCGGGCGTGGCCCTGGCCGCGGCCATCATAGTCAGGGGGCTGATGCCTGAGTCCATAAGGTGGCTCACGGCCAAGGGCAGGAAGGACGAGGCCGTCAAGGAGCTCAAGAGGCTCTCGGCGACACCCTCAGACGTGAGGGTCAGGGACGTGGACAGGCTCGTAGGGCTCTGGCCCAAGTTCACGGTGCTCGCCGTCCTCGGGGTCTCACAGTACATAACCTATGGCCTGATGGCCTACGTGGTGGGGGCCTACTACTTCTCGAGCTCGCCCCTGACCTACAACTACGTGATAATGTACGCCAACCTGGGGGCGTCGGTGGCGGGCCTCCTGGCCGCCTGGCTCGTGAGGAGGCTTGACATAAGGTCGTTTGCGGTGCTGGCCTACGGCGGCGGCTACCTCTCGATGGTCCCAATAATGCTTTGGCTTGCGCTGGCGCCTAACAACATGACTCTCTTCTACGCGCTGCTCTTCGTCAACATGGCGTTCAGCGAGTTCGCCTGGGCCGTGAGGACCGTCCTCGAGCCGACGCTGTTCCCGACGAACGTGAGGGCCACCATGATAGGCCTCGTGAGGGTCGCCCCGATAGCCCTCTACTCAGCGCTCACCTACATCACCTCCTCGTTCAGCCTGTGGCAGTTCCTCCTGCTGAACCTCTTCATGTGGTTCATAGGCTACGTCCCGGCCGCCTGGTGGTCAGGGCACGGGTACGACCTGAGGCTCACCAGGCTTGAGTCCGCCTCAGGCGAGCTGCACCTCAGGCCTGGGAGGCCCTCAGGTCAGCCAGGGCCTGCCTGAGGGCTGGGGACATCGTCAGGAGGTCCTTTACGGTGGCCGGGGCCCTCGGCAGGACCAGCCTCACGGCGTCAACGTTTGTCAGCCTGAGAAGGAGGTCGAGCCCCCTCTCAACGCCTCTCCCCCACAACAAGTCCCTCAGGGCGCCCAGGAGCTCCGCTGAGGTCGAGGGCCTGACCAGGTCGATCATCCTCAGGAGGTTAACGGCGTTGATCCTGATCTCAGAGCCCTCGACTCGGCCCTCGACGTATATGAAGGCCCCTAGGCCCTGGGGGGAGGTGGAGCACCTCCCGCTTAGGGCCCTGCAGTCGAAGTAGTCCACGGGAACCCAGCCGTCAATGTGCATCAGCTTCCTCCTCTCAAGGATCAGGCGGAGCTCAAAGACGGCGTTGGGGGCCCTGTAGAGGACGTAGCGCCCCCTTGACAGCTCGGCCATGTGGTCCCAGAACGACCTCAGCCTGTACTGGCTGAGCCCTATGTGCTGAAGGAGCCTTGAGGTGGCGAAGGGCGGGTCCCTGCAGCGTAGCCCCAGCTGGCTACATGCTGAGAGGAGGGAGCCGGCGGCGTTTATCGCGTCTTCATACACCTGCTTGGGCACGGCCAGCTGGCGTCACCACGACGATTAAGCCCGAGCTGAGGGCTTTAAATCAAACCTTAAAGCCCAGGGGCGCCCATCGTGTGTGGTGAAGCACATGTCTGAGATACAGGTAACTCCCGTCAGGCAGCCCAAGTGGTCATCAGTCCACAGCCACATAAGGGGGCTGGGCCTTGACTCCAAGGGCAGGGCAAAGCCAGTCGCTGACGGCATGATAGGGCAGGTGGAGGCCAGGGAGGCGGCCGGCATCATAGTAGAGCTCGTCAGGCAGGGGAGGCTTGGCGGGAAGGGCGTCCTCATAGTTGGGCCCACCGGGACCGGCAAGACCGCCATAGCGGTCGCGATGGCGAGGGAGCTGGGCGAGGACACGCCCTTCGTAGCAGTCAACGGGGCCGAGGTACTGGCGGCCGAGAACAAGACGGCCTTCCTGATGCAGGCGTTCAGGAGGGCCGTCGGGATAAGGATCAGGGAGACCAGGGAGGTGGTCACAGGCGTCGTCACTGAGCTGAAGTACATCAAGAAGACCTCGCCCTTCTACCCATACCCAGTCCTCGGGGGCGCCAGGATATCCCTGGAGACCAAGGATGACTCGGCTACCTTCACGGTCGGCCCTGAGGTGGCCCAACAGCTCCAGGCGCTTGGGGTGAGGAAGGGGGACGTGATAATGATAGACGTTGAGACCGGCGACGTGAGGAGGCTCGGCCGCGTCAGGGAGAAGGCGGAGAAGGTCTTCGACATCGACGTGACCCAGGAGGTAGAGGTGCCCTCGGGGAAGGTGAGGTCCAAGAGGGACATAGTCAGGACCCTGACCTTCCATGACATAGACGCCTCGCTGGCGGCCCAGAGGGCAGCCTTCACGCTCTTCGGCTTCCTGAGGGAGGAGGCCACCATAACTGACGAGGTCAGGGCCAGGACAGACGAGCTCGTCAAGAAGCTGAGGGACGAAGGCAAGGCAGAGCTGGTCCCGGGTATACTGTTCATAGACGACGCCCACATGCTTGACATAGAGGCCTACAGCTTCCTTACCAAGGCTATGGAGAGCGAGTTCGCCCCGATCATAGTGCTCGCCACGAACAGGGGCATGACGACCGTGAGGGGCACGGACGAAGTCGCTCCCCACGGCATGCCGAGGGACCTGCTCGACAGGCTCCTCATAATAACGACGAAGCCCTACACGGAGGACGAGATCAGGGAGATACTGAAGCTGAGGGCTGCCGAGGAGGACGTCGAGCTCTCCGAGGACGCCCTGGCCCTGCTGACCAAGATAGGGAAGGAGCGCAGCCTTAGGTATGCGGTCCAGCTGCTCCAGCCCGCCAAGGTCGTAGCTGAGAGGAGGGGGTCAGGCAGGGTCGAGGCCTCTGACGTGGAGTACGTGTCAAAGATCTTCGCTGACCTCAAGACGAGCATAGATTACGTAGAGAAGTACAAGGACCTCCTGCTGAGGTGAGCTAGAGGACCGCCAGCTTCCTGAGGACCTCCGCCACGGTCTCCCTTGAGCCGCGCTCAAAGAAGGGCTCCAGCTTCTGGGGCAGCCTGGCCAGCAGGGAGCCTCTCACGCCCTGGAGCCCTATCAGGGTCGACGTCAGGGACTTCAGCTGGCCCTCGGAGAGCCTGAGGGCGTAAACGGTGTGGGAGCTGACCTCAGGCCTCCTCATCTCCTCAAGGTCATCCCTGTCGAGGCAGCGGTCTATCGCAAGCAGCACCGCGGCCAGCTTTGTAACGGGCACCCTGTACAGGTAGCCCCTTGAGCCTATGGAGGTGACGTACTCGGCCACGGCCCTGTTGTCGGGCAGGAAGACGGGCCCCCTCGTCCTTATCCCCCTCCTCCTGGCCTCCTCCATAAGCCAGCGGGCCCTCTCCCCGCTGCTCTCGCTGTTGCTCTTGCCCACTATCTCGATGGCCTGCTCGTCCACAGCCTCCTTGAGCGGCAGGTAAAGCAGCCCGTCTGACCTGACGCTGACCTGGGCCATCGCGCTCTGGTCAAGCTCTTCAACCAGCTCTTCAGGTATCCTCCCGGCGAGGGAGACCCCGAGGAGGCTCGGAGCCACCATTATGACGGCCCGCCCCGTTGAGAGGGCCTCCTGGAGGAACCTGGCCAGGTGCTCAGCCCTGCTGCCGCCCGGCGCCTCGACGACCCTCTCGTACTCGTAGATCTCAGAGAAGTCGAAGGCCTCGAGCAGGGCGCCTAGGAGGGGGATCTCGTCAATGCTCGGCTCGTGGACGCTCTTGACGATAAGGGATATCTCCTTCTCGACAGGGGAGGCCTGGGGCTCCCCCACTATCTCCGTGCTCACCTGGTAGACCCTAGAGGCCGCGTAGAGCCTCTCCAGCTCCTCGGCGCACTCCTCTATGAGCCCCATCTTCCCTGTTACGAGAGGGCGGCCTCAGGAAAAAAGCCTACTTAGCTGACGTGGGGTGCTCGTCCGTGTAAGGCGTTAAGTTAACCCATGGGGACCTTTCAAAGGCTGTTACAAAAGCCTCTCTTCAGGCGAGGAGGGCTGTTAGCCCTTGGCCAGCGTCTCATCATAGGTGAAGGGGACCTTCCTGAGCTCATTCATGACCTTCTCCCTGAAGGCCTCAACCCTCTCCCTTGGCACCTGCTCACTTGCCTTCTTGAGGACTATCTCCTCCACTACTGAGTACTTCTTGTAGGTCTCGTTGAGCCTCCTCCAGTCAATCCCCTTGAGGGCGACCTCAACCTGCTCGTCCCTGGGCAGCGCGCCGGCGAGCATGAGCACAGATATTATTGGGTAGCCCACGTAGCCCCTCAGCCTGGTCCCGTTGTCGTCGCTGTAGACCCTGAACCCTCCCCCCTCCTTGACTACGACGACCCTGTACCTCCTGTCCCCCTCGCTGCTTACGACGGTCGCCTCAAGCCTGTCGGGCGTGAGGCCCTTGACGAGGTGGACCCTGCCGTCTGCTATGGCGCCGGCCGCCTCAAGGACCTTTATCCTTGGCGGCTCGCGGAGCCTCAAGGCCCTGCACCTTTATTTTCAGGCCGCCCAGCGGTAATAACGCGGGTGCCGGCCTTGGTAAAGGAGGTCTGGGAGCTCCCCGGCTCCCACTATGACAGGGAAAGTAAGTTCATAGCGGTCCTCCCAATAGGGTCCCTGGAGAGGCACGGCGACCACCTGCCCCTGGGCACTGACGCAATTGAGGCCATCTGGGTGGCCCAGCGGGTCGCCGAGAGGCTGGGCGCTCACCTCTTCCCCCCTATATGGTATGGGGTCTCGCCCGGCCTCGCCAGGTTCCCTGGCACGGTGAACGTTGAGATAGACGCCTTCATAGCGTACGTCAGGAGCGTGCTGAAGGAGATCGTGAGGAACGGGTACAAGCTGATAGTGATAATAAATGGCCATGGCGGGAACTCAACGGCCATAAGGGTCGCGATGAAGGACGCGGCCTACGGGACCGGGGCTACCATAGTCATGTTCGACTGGTGGAGGGACGCCGGCAGGGAGGCCCTGAGGAGGCTCTTCACGGCCCCTGGCCACGCGGGGGAGGACGAGACCAGCGCCATGCTTTACATAGACGGGGCCCACGTGGACATGAGCTCAGCCAAGCCTAACGTAACAGGCTCGTCACCCTCAGGTGAGGAAAAGGCGGAGGGCCTCAAGGAGGTCAGGAACGTCCTCGTCTACATACAGGGGCTCTCGGTGGAGTCCCCAGCCATTGATGAAGCGCTCTACCCGGCCGCCGTCCTCGGCGACCCAACTAAGGCCTCAGCAGACAAGGGCAGGGAGTGGCTCGAGGAGGTAGTTAACGAGATAGCCAAGAGGGTGAGCGACCTGGCGAGACTGCTATCGGGCCAATGACAGGTTAATCTCTGGCAACGCGACGCGGCCTGGGTCCTAGGCCTACTGTGCGACAGAGCCTCCTAACGGTTCACCCCTCACATGGGGCTCTGCGACTCTGGGCTCGACCGCAGCCCATGAAGTACTGGTGGGCCTGCGGTACCGCATGTTATAACAGGACGCCGTTAGCGGGGGAAGCCCCTGTCATCGACTGCTAACACCAGGCCGCGGGTACATCAGGTCACTTTTCTGCGTACTTCGTTATTATGATATAGGAGCCGGCCACCGCCAGGAAGGAGGCGGAGAGCGCAAGCATAGTAACGTAGTTAAATCCCTCAAGCGACGTCGCCACCATCTCCCTAACGATCACTAACAGTGCTATCTCAACTATGCTCCTGGCCGGCATCCTGCCCTCCCTCACGCTCACCACTATGGTCCTCAGGAGGTCGGCCGCGAGCAGCATTATGATCACGAGGTCCACTATGCTCAGCACAGAGTCGTGCACAGCGTTTACGTTGCCTGAGGCGACAGCTGAGGAAATCTCCAGGGCCGTGGCGTATAGCGCGAGCACTATCACGACGACTATGACGGCCGCTATTATGGCCTCAACTACTGTGAGGCTGGCCTCAAAGGTCTCCCTAGGTAACCCCCTGGCCTGCTCCATTGGCCGGCCCTCAGGGGTCCTTGAGGATCTCCTGGACCTTCCTCCTGGCCTCGGCCAGGGCCATCTCGTCGCTCGGCTTTGTAGTAGCTGGGTCGAAGGGGTACTGGCTCATGACGAGCTTGACGCTGCCGTCCTCCATCTCCAGGAAGAGCTGGGGGAGCCAGGCCATGCCGAAGTCGTCCTTGTCACCGTAGGATATGGCGTAAACGTAGTCCTCCTGCTTGACCTCGAGGTCCACGTTAAGCTCCTTGGCTATGGTCTGGGCCAGGCTGACCCAGTTCCTGTGAAGCGGGTGGAACTCCGCCGTGTCAAGCACGACCTTCTTTACCTTCCCCATTGAGGTTCACCCGAGGGCCTAGCGTTTAGAGGGTTTTAAAGTCATGCTATCTTTATATGAGCTTTTTAACTTTTAACTCGTAAGCTTAGCCAGATAAAGGAGGGGGACGAAATATGGCGTCCGCCAAGGTAAGCGCGGAGGACAAGATAAAGTTCGCCATGACCATCCTCACCACGATAGTGAACGACGCCGCCGTGCCGAGGAACATAAGGAGGGCGGCCGCCACCGCCCTGACTTACCTCCGTGACACGCGCCTCTCGCCCGGCGTCAGGGCGGCTAACGCCATAGGGGCCCTTGATGAGGTAAGCCAGGACCCCAACATGCCGCTGCACGCGAGGACCAAGATATGGCAGGTCTTAAGCATGCTTGAGACCATTAAGGACTAACACCCCCTGCCCTGGAGCCTCCTCAGCTTCTCCTCGGCCTCCTCAAGGGCCGGCCTAGGGTCAACGCCAGGGCCCAGCCTCACAACTATGGCCCTCCCGCGCAAAAGGGGCGGCCTGAAGCCCTCAAGCTCCGCCACAAGGACCGGCGCCCTTGGGGCCCAGAAGGGGGGAACCATCTCGGCTGAGAGGGGCGACGTGTAGCCCCTGACGAGCATTACCAGGAACGGCGAGAGCCTCAGCGTCAGGTCCGCCAGGGCCCCCTCAACGTCAACCCCCATGGGCGTGATGGGGTCAGCCAGGGCCCAGGTGCCTGGCAGGGGGAGCTGGGGCTCAAGGCTGAGGTCGTCCTTTACCACTGCCTCCCCCACGGCCTCAAGGTCATCGCCCCTCCTGACGATGACCCTGAAGGGGGGCCTCAGGGACTGCAGGTGCTCAGGGGACCGCATTACTCTCAGCCTGGCCCCAAGCCTGAAGACATTGAGCATGGGCCAGTCCTCGACGACGGCCAGGCAGAGCGGGCTGCCGCCGCGCCTGACGAGCACTTCATGGGGTCCCGCGGTTCCAACCTCGGCATAGCCGGAGGCCGTCAGGCGCCTCTTCAACAAGGGCCTCAGGCCTCTGGTCGGCCAGCTATTTAAGGACATAAAGTGCTTCCGTAAAGCTGTGCCGCTCAGTGACGCCCGGACAAATATTAATTCACCCCCATTTAGAACAGAGATAGGTGTACGAAGCTGTGTCCCTTCCGGAGGAGGTCCCTGAAAGGCCTGGCTCCGAGCTGACAATCCACAGGATCTATGAGAGGGCCAGGGACCTGTTCTACGACCAGGTGATAGTTTATAGGACGAAGAAGGGCGTCTTCAGGTACACCTACTCTGAGTTCGCCGACAGGGTCGAGAGGCTGGCCGCCGCGCTCTCGACGCTGGGCCTCTCAGGCCTCGACAGGGTCGCCACGATGGAGTGGAACACGCACTGGCACCTCGAGCTCTACTACGCTGTCCCCATGATGGGCCACGTGCTCCACCCTCTCAACGTGAGGCTCTCGCCGCAGGAGCTCATATACATCATGAACCAAGCCCAGGACAAGGTCCTCGTGCTGAACTCCGACTTCATACCCCTGGCTGAGGCCATACTTCCGAAGGCGCCCTCAGTTAAGCAGGTGATAGTCACCGACACCGACTCTGTACCCCAGAAGGTTGGAGGGGTCCCTGCGGTCCACTACGAGGATTTCCTGAAGGAGAGGGGAGGTCGCTACCAGTGGCCGACAGTCAGCGAGAGGAGACCTGCCTTCATGTTCTACACTAGCGGCACCACTGGGCTGCCGAAGGGGGTCTACCACAGCCACAGGCAGGTGGTCCTTCACGCCTTCTCCGTGCTCGCCACGGTTGCAGGCTTTGGGGCCGGGCCCAGGGGGCTTCAGATCACGAGCCGCGACGTGAGCATGATAGTCGTCCCCATGTACCACGTCTACGCCTGGGGCTTCCCGTTCACGTCGCTCATGACAGGACAGAAGACTGTCCTGCCCAACAGGTTCGACACGAAGGCCTACCTCGAGCTGATCAAGCAGGAGGGGGTCACCTACTTCGCCGGCGTGCCGACTATACTCTACATGCTCCTGACGGACCCGGAGAGCGAGAAGTACGACCTGAGAGGAGTGACCTTCATCAACGGCGGCGCCTCAATACCCGAGGGCCTGGCGATCTTAGCTGAGAAGCGCGGCATGAGGGTCTTCGTCGGCTACGGGCTCACTGAGACGGCGCCTGTGCTGACCCTGGCCATCCCGCACTCGAGGCTACAGGACAGGATGTCCGACGAGGAGTTCTTCAAGGTGAAGCTGAGGACAGGCTACCCGATACCCTTCGTTGACCTCATGGTCGTGGACGAGAACGGCAAGCCCGTGCCCAAGGACGGGAAGACGGTCGGCGAGATAGTAGTCAGGGCGCCCTGGGTCATGTACGAGTACTTCCAGGACCCAGAGAAGACGGAGGCCGCGTGGCGCGGCGGCTGGTTCCACACAGGGGACCTGGCGGTGTGGTTCCCTGACGGAAGCGTGCTAATAATGGACAGGGAGAAGGACGTCATAAAGAGCGGCGGCGAGTGGATAAGCTCCCTGAGGCTCGAGGACGCCATAAGCCAGCACCCGGGCGTCGCCATGGTGGCCGTGATAGGCGCCAGGCACCCCAAGTGGGGCGAGAGGCCCGTGGCCCTCGTCGTCCCCAGGCCCGGGTGGCAGGGCAAGCTGACAACTGATGAGATCAACAGGTTCCTGACGGAGAACTTCGTCAACAGGGGCGTCATACCTAAGTGGTGGCTGCCTGACAAGGTGATAGAGGTCCAGAGCATCCCCCTGACCAGCACGGGCAAGGCTGACAAGAAGGTGCTGAGGCAGCAGTTCTCGGGCGTCCTTGAGTCCAGCGGCTGAGGCCTAAAATTAAAAAGGATGGGATAAAGTTGGCTTTTTAAAGGATTCACTCCTCTATTTTAGACCCTGTTGGCCTTCTCTAGCTAGGGCGCCCCGCTTGTCTGAGGAGGAAGCGGCGACAGAGGAGTGGTATAAGCTCAGCATGAATTTGCACCGCTTCTACG
>JAKLZP010000041.1:0-4078 GCA_022015155.1 Acidilobus sp.
TGGTCAACGCCTCGGAGCTTGAGGCGGGCCCGGGCAACCTGACCGTTGAAGTGACCGTGGAGCCTATGACCTCAACAACTTCGACAACAACCACAACAACTACCACGACCTCAACGTCCATGAGCACGACCTCAACAACTTCAACAACAGCTACGACGACTTCGACAACCACCACGACCTCAACAACGACCTCAACGTCCACGAGCACGAGCATGACAAGCGTGTCTACTACGTCCCCAACGACAACAGTTACGAGACATCCGGTCGGCGAGACTTACGTTTACGCGGCCGTCGCGGCCGTCATAGTAGTTATTATAGCGGCCCTCGCAGCGCTCCTTCTGAGAAGGAGGTCATAAGCTTGAGGCCCGCTAAGGCCGCCGCACTTGTCCTCATGGCCCTCATGGTCATCCCCTTCATTGCGCCCCTCGCGGCCCCGCAGGGCCAGGCGCCCTGGCTCAGCGTGGCCTCAGGGGACCTCGCGGTGCTTGCGAGGTACAACGTTAACGTCAGCTCCCTCAACGCCACTCTCTCAGAGGCCGTGAGGCTCTATGAGCAGGGCAACTACAGCGGCTCAGAGCTGCTGAGCCTTGAGGTCATGAGGGAGGCATCGGAGTACCTCACGGTGCTTAAGCCGAGGCCGGCCCCCTGGGCTGAGGCGGCTACTTACGTTGCGTTGGCCTCGTACCTCGCGGCCTCTCTGTCATTCAACTCCACCTACTCCTCATCGCTTAGGCAGGAGGCCCTTGAGGCCTACGAGCTCTATGAGCAGGGCAACTACAGCGGGGCCAAGGCGCTAGGCCTGAGGGCGCTGGGGCTCGCCGCCTCTTACTCATCGCTTTCCGCCTCAGCGGGTCTCACCAAATCACTTGACGTAATTAAGTCCCTGGCCAATGATGACGTGTCGCTGCTCAACTCAAGCGCCAGCGGCGAAATGGTGATGAACGCCTACAGCTACGTTCAGCCGCTGTTGAAGTTGATAGCGGAGGCTAACATCACGAGCCCGGCCCAGGTAGTTGGGCTCCTCAGGCTCCTCCAGCTCCTGAAGGCCAACGCTAGCCTCGTGCAGCCCCTGCTGAACGCCAGCCTCAGGGAGCAGGTCTACAGGGACGCGACGGCCAACATAAGCGAGGCCTACTCGGAGCTCCTCGAGGCCGAGAGGGAGGCCGAGGGGCTGAACTCAACCTATGCCGCAATCCTAGGGGCGATGGAGAACGCCTCGTCGTTCCTCCTCTGCATTAAGGGCGCCCTGGCCCTTGAGTCGCGTGCGGTGGAGCCGCCCGCGCAGCCCATACAGTGCAACATTACCCCACCCCCACAACTCAACATAAGCCTGATATCTGAGCTCTACGGCAACATAAGCCTGATCAAAAGCTACGTGGGGCAGGTGGCCTCAGGGCTCAAGGGGGTTAACGTAAGCCTCGGCCTTGAGTGGG
Source organism: Acidilobus sp. (assembly GCA_022015155.1). Taxonomy (GTDB): domain Archaea; phylum Thermoproteota; class Thermoprotei_A; order Sulfolobales; family Acidilobaceae; genus Acidilobus. The sequence goes on from JAKLZP010000041.1 coordinate 1,434, forward strand.
CCTACGCTAGCCTGAGCGCCGCCCTCGGCTACCTGAACCTGACATACATGAGCGTCAAGCAGGCCATAGAGGGCCTCTCCCTCTCCGAGGCGCCCTCGCTTGCAGGGGCCTTTAACGTCCTTAATGAGGCAGAGGGCTTAGAGGCCGAGGTCCAGGGGTCGCCGCAGGCCCAGTACGCCTTTTGGGCCATTAGCAACATAAGCGTTCTCGCAGGGACCCTGGGCCAGCTCCTTGAGCTGGTGAACTACAGCAGCCGCAACCTGACGCTCTCAACCTCCATAGCCAGGGCCTCGGCAGCTGAGGCGTCCCAGCTCATGTGGTGGGACTACGAGGCCCTGGGCAACCTCTCGGCTGCCCTGCAGGCTTACATGAACGGCAACGACGGCCTAGCAATGTCGTACGTGACGAGCTCACAGGCGCTGGCTGAGAAAGTCCTTCAGTACTCCACGACGTACTACTTCGGCGTCGGCGCTCCCCTCAGGGAGCTCGTCGGCAACCTGAGCGCTTACATACTGACGGTCGACAGCTACGTCAGCTACGGCATAAACAACTACCCCGTTTTCCCCTCCGGCTATGATCAGTACATGGAGAAGGCAATCAACGCCACCAACATGCTCTCGCAGGCGCTGAGGCTGACCTCGATTGCTGAGAACGAGAGCGGCCTGGGGATGTTCTACGAGGCTAACGAGACCCTGCTGAACGCCAGCAGGTACCTCTGGCAGGCGGTCCCCGTGGTGGTGAACCTGACTAATGAGGTGAGGACTAGGTCGCCGAGCGCCGCCACGGTCATACTAAACGGCGTCGCCACTGTAGGCGAGCTCACCTACGCCGTCTGGTCCTCAGCCTTGCTGTCATGGTCCCTTAATGAGACCTACGCGGGCAACATAACTTACGCCATAGGCCTCGCCGGGGCCTCGGTAGAGGCCGCCTACTTGATAAATGGCTATTCAGAGGCTCTGAACGGCACGCCTAGCCTGCCCAGGCTGAACGTCACGCTCGCCTCGGCAGCGCAGGACGCCGCCGCCATAGCTGAGGCTTTTGTCGCTGTCCCAGGGCAGTTCATGAGCTCACAGGCCTCGGTTAGGCAGCTGGGGTCGTGGGCCTCAGAAGTCATGGAGTACTGGGGCAACGTAAGCAGGGCCCTCCAGCTCGACTCGCTCTCGGCCATGGAGGCTGGGGAGGGCAACTTCACGGCGGCCATGAGCTACGCTGAGGAGGCGGAGTCGTACGTCGCCGGCGTCAAGGCCTCTGGCCCCCAGCCGGTGCTCGTGGTGACCTCCCTCGCGCCCCCCGTCTACAACCTGAGCGCTGCCCTTGCCTCAGCCGCGGGGGACCTTGAGGCCCTCCAGGCCGAGGTCAGGGGGACTCTAGGGGAGAAGGAGGCAGCAGTCCTTGAGGCCCTCCCCAAGCTACAGGCGGCAATTACGTACCTGAAGGAGGCGGCCCTGGCCTTCCTGCAGGGCTACCAGGGGCTCAGCTACGCCGAGAAGGCGCTTAACCTCTCCGAGGCGGCGGCAGCCCTTGCGAGCGAGTACAACCTAACGGACTTCGAGGCCCCAGCCGAGCTCACGGCGTCAACGGCTGCCGCCCTCGTTAACGCCTTCGTCAAGGTAAACGCGACGAGGGTCATAACCGCAGGGGTCGTGGCATGCGCTGAGCTGAACTCAACGTCATACCTGGTGATCCTGAACGTCAGCGGCCAGTACTACCTGGCCCTCTCACCATCACCCCTCTCAGGCGAGGTGAGCGTTGAGGTAACTGGCAGGCTGGGCGTGATTCTGATCGTGGCCCCCAAGGCCGCCCAGGCGTAGTTGCATCAGCTCAGGGCAAAATGGTGTATTTCGCGTCCTCAGCGAGGCGTGGTAAAGGGCTCCGTCATGGAGCTTAGCCCGGCTGGCTGAAGGCTATCATGGGCTGGCGCTCACAGGCTCTGACCCTTTACAGGCCGCAAGGTCCCGTCCAGGCCTACAGGTCGGCCTGGCCTGCCCAGTGTAGGCCAGAGGTCTCCAGGATACCTTGACAGGGGTCCCTCAGGACCTGACATCATCAACTCATTCCCTGCGTCCCCTCACGGCCCTGTCCTCTTTCCGCAAATTTGCGGAAAAGGACTAGCCTCAACGCGGCGTCGTGCTGTGGACAGCGGCCAGGCCTAGTCCCAGGCGGCTATGAACAGACCTCGAGGGCTAAGGGCGCCCTGGCCCTCGCTCAGGCCAACGCGCTGGGGGTTCAGCTCTCATATAGGTTGTTGCCTTACGGTCATCGCCTCATCCCTGTTCCCCCGCATCCCGCTCGGGGCCTCATCGGGCTTGGGGGCGTTCAGGGCCACCCCAGGGGCCCCACATCTTGAGCGCTGGGTTACGTACCTCCTGTATATGCTGATCGCGGTGACAACTTATAAACCTATGTGAAAGTTGAAACAGCTACGTAGGGCGTATCGCGGTCACCTGGCCGCTCGGGCCGGGGTCCCGTCATGACCCACTTCACGGCCTAAGCTCAAAAGCCCTGACCAAAGCGTTAGCGATGGCAGGAAGGCATGCTAGCTAGGTCGCCCTACAGGCTCGACATAGAGCTCGGCCTCCTGTACTACACTGTTGACGAGGCCTGGGCCCCCCTCAACGCGAGGGTCCCGAGGCCGGAGGGCTTCA
>JAKLZP010000042.1:0-3731 GCA_022015155.1 Acidilobus sp.
GCTGAGCCCTAGGCCCTGTACGCCAGAAACTAGGTTGACGGCTGCGCTTACGCACACTAGGAAACCCTTTAGCTAGTTGATTGGCCCACATGCCTCTTCAAGGGCGACCCGCTTTTCACGCTAACGGCTTAAATAGCCAAGAGCCCTTTCCCACCAAGGGAACGCCGTGCCATTTGACTTTGAAAGGCTTGACATACCAGACGTTGTCCTCGTTAAGCCCAAGGTCTTCAGGGACCCCAGGGGCTACTTCATGGAGGCCTTCGCCTCGAGGGCCTTCGAGGCAGCAGGCATAAGGTTTAACGTGGTTCAGGAGAACCAGTCCTACTCAAGGAGGGGAGTCATAAGGGGACTTCACTACCAGAGGGGGGATAGGGCCCAGGCCAAGCTGGTGAGGGTCGTCAAGGGCGAGGTCTTTGACGTCGCGGTAGACATAAGGCCGAGCTCGCCGACCTTCGGGAGGTACGTGGCCGTGAGGCTCTCTGAGGACAACGCCTACTCCCTCTACATACCCAGGGGCTTCGCCCACGGCTTCCAGGTCCTGAGCGACGACGCCGTAGTGGTCTACCTGGTTGACAACGACTACGCCCCAGAGGCCGAGGGGGGCATAAGGTGGGACGACCCTGACATAGGGATACCGTGGCCCCTGCCGAACCCAACGCTCTCAGAGAAGGACAGGGGGTGGCCCACCCTGAGGGAGGCGCTGGCGAGGGGGCTGGTGCCTTGAGGTACCTCATAATAGGCGCCGGCCAGCTGGGCTCTGAGCTCATAAAGCAGCTCAAGGCAAACGGCGCGGGGGGCCTGGAGGTCTTCTACACATACCACACGAAGGACCCCTTGGGCTTCGGCGTGAGGCTTGACGTCACTGCCTTCGACCTCATCGAGGACCTGATAATAAGGCTCTCCCCTGACGTTGTGATTAACGCGGTGGCCATGACGGACGTTGACGCCTGCGAGGTTGACAGGGCGTTAGCACTTAAGGTCAACGCGGAGGCCGTGAGGCACATGGTCAGGGCTGCCAGGGTCGCTGGCTCTTACCTCGTCCACGTGAGCACAGACTATGTATTCGACGGCGAGAGGGGCATGTACAGGGAGGAGGACGAGCCAAACCCGATAAACTACTACGGCCTCAGCAAGCTCCTCGGGGAGGCCTACGCGCTCTCCTACGACGACTCCCTCGTAGTGAGAACCTCTGGCGTCTTCAGCGACGACAGGGGCTTCCCCTCTTACGTGCTGAGGCAGCTGAGGCAGGGGGCCGAGGTGAAGGCGTTCGCGGGCTACTACAGCCCCATATCAGCCAGGCTCCTGGCAAAGGCCGTACTGAAGCTCGTGGAGCTGAGGAGGAGCGGGGTGATACACGTGGCTGGGGAGAGGGTCTCAAGGTACGCCCTCGCTGTTGAGGTGGCCAAGGCCAACGGCCTCGACCCTTCCCTGGTAAGGGAGGTTGAAAGCGTCAGCGGCTGGGTGGCCAGGAGGCCTAAGGACTCCTCGCTTGACATATCGAGGGCCAAGGCCATCCTCGGCTTTGACTTCTACAGCCTCGCCGAGAACCTCAGGCAGGTCAAGGCGGGGTGAGGCCATGGAGGCCATTGTATTGCACGGAGGCCAGGGGACCAGGCTCAGGCCCCTCACGCACACGGGCCCGAAGCAGCTGATCAAGGTAGCTGGGAAGCCCGTCTCCCAGTGGGTCCTCGAGCAGCTCAGGGACGCCGGCGTGAGGGACGTGGTCATAGTGCTCGGGGACAACAACCCCCAGAGGGTGGTCGAGTACTACGGCGACGGCTCCTGGCTCGGCCTCAGGATAAGGTACGTCTACCAGGGGAGGGCCAGGGGGCTGGCGGACGCCGTGTACAGGGCCAGGAACCTCGTGGGCGACAGGTTCATAGTCTACCTGGGCGACAACGTCGTCCCCTACGACCTTAGGAGGATGATGGACTTCAGGGGCTCCGCCTCCCTGCTGCTGGCAAGGGTCCCTAACCCGCAGAGGTTCGGCGTCGCCGTGCTAAGGGACAACAGGGTCGTCAGGGTGGTTGAGAAGCCGAGGGAGCCCATAAGCGACCTGGCCCTCGTGGGCGTCTACGGCTTCACCAGGGAGGTGTTCGAGGTCATAGAGTCCCTTAGGCCCAGCTGGAGGGGGGAGCTTGAGATAACTGACGCGATACAGGGCCTCATAGACAGGGGGAGGGAGGTAAGCTACGACATAGTTGACGGCTGGTGGAAGGACACTGGTACGCCAGAAGACATACTTGAGGCCAACATGGTGCTCCTCGACAGGCACGCCTCGAGGTCAATAAGGGGCGACGTGGTCAACTCGACGGTTGAGGGAAGGGTAATAGTTGAGGAGGGGGCCAAGGTGATCAACAGCAGGGTGGTGGGCCCAGCCTTCATAGGCAGGGGGTCGGAGGTCAGGGACTCCTACGTGGGGCCCTTCACAATGGTGGGGGACTCCTGCGTCGTGGAGGAGTCCGAGGTCGAGAACACAGTCATACTGGACGGGGCCACCGTGAGGGGAGTGTCGCTGAGGGACTCTATCATAGGGCAGGGCTCCAGGGTCGTCAGGGGTGACAGGAGGCCCAGGGCCATGAGGTTAGTAATCGGCGAGAACTCGTCCCTGGAGGTGTGAGCCTTGGTGGAGTCGGTCAGGGTAGCGGTGCTCGGCGGCGCTGGCTTCATAGGGTCCGCTGTGGTGAGGGAGCTGAACAGCAGGGGGGTGAGGCCCCTCGTCTTTGACCTGCTGACCTACGCTGGAAGGCTCGAGAACCTGCGGGGGGCCGACTACGAGTTCGTCAGGGGCGACATAAGGGGGGCCGAGCTTCACGAGACCCTCTCAGGGTTCAGGCCCGAGGTCATAATCAACCTGGCAGCCGAGACCCACGTTGACAGGTCCATATACGCGCCCCAGGACTTCGTGACCACTAACGTAGTGGGCACCGTTAACGTCCTCGAGGCCGCCAGGAGGCTTGGGGCCAGGCTGCTCCACGTCTCCACTGACGAGGTCTTCGGCGACTCCTCTATCTACGGCTGCGCTGACGAGTCCTCCCCGCTCAGGCCCTCATCCCCTTACAGCGCCTCCAAGGCTTCAGCTGAGCACTTCGTCTTCGCCTACGTCAGGACGTACAAGGTGGAGGCCCTCATCGCCAGGCCCTCCAACAACTACGGGCCCAGGCAGCACCCTGAGAAGCTCATACCTAAGGCGATAATCAGGACGCTGCTGGGCCTCGAGGTGCCCCTCTACGGCTCGGGGCTTCAGAGGAGAGACTGGATGTACGTCGAGGACACGGCGAGGCTCCTGGTGGACCTGGCCCTCAGAGGCGAGGCCGGGAGGGCCTACAACCTGCCAGGAGGGCACATGTTGACTAACCTCCAGGTGCTCCAGCTGATCGGCAAGTTCATGGGGAGGGAGGTCAGGGTGAAGCACGTTGAGGACAGGCCAGGGCACGACGTGGAGTACTGCATGAAGCCAAGCATCAGCTACGAGGCGAGGCCGCCTGAGGTTGGCATAGCCGAGACCGTGAGGTGGTACCTAGACAACAGGTGGTGGTGGGAGCCGCTCCTGGGGGACAGGTTCTTCAGTGATGAGACCCCCTGGAGGGCTGAGGCCCAGGGGAGGCGAAGCCCCTAGAGGGAGAGGCTGAAGGCCTTTGAGCACATAATGTTTGAGACGCGTCCTCGTACTGCTAGCGTCAGCAACGAGAGTTATGTAACACAAAGCCTGCCTAGGCCCTCCGCCGCCG
>JAKLZP010000010.1:0-29455 GCA_022015155.1 Acidilobus sp.
ACGCCTCCGGCTATCGCCACCACGACTATCACGATTACTATGGCTGCCAGCGCTGCCCTGGACAAGGAGGACCTCCTGCCCGCCAACCCAGGTCCCACCGCTTACGCTCGCTCTAAACGCCCACAGACCCTTTTAAGCTTCCTTGAGGTCCTGCATTAAGGCCCTTTTGCCAGCAGAGTCGAGGGCTGCCCACGGCATAGCCTTTGTGTTGAAGGAGGCCCAGGCCTCGCCCCTGGCGCTTATGCCTATGAGGCCCGCCGTGCCCGGGCCGAAGAGCCTTGTGAGGAGCGAGAGGGGCTCCTCGACAGCTGCAACTATGTCGCCCTTGGCCTCGTAGGTGATGGCGGCCCTAAGCGAGAGCCCCACCGAGATTATGTACTCGCCGACGCCCGTGGCCGAGAAGGCCGTCCTGGCGTCAGCGTAGAGGCCAGCGCCAACTATTGGCGAGTCCCCGACCCTGCCTGGGAGCTTAAGGGTCACGCCGCCCGTGCTCACGGCTGCGGCCGTCACGCCATCAGCGTCAACGGCCACAGCGCCAACAGTGTCGTAGCCGAGCCCCCTTGCCATCCTGAACCACTCGGCGTAAAGCCTGTCCCCTCCGCCCCCGCTCTCCTTGAGCTTCCTCCACCTCTCGAGGGCCCTCTGGGAGGGCCCGGGGTGCTTCGCAAGGCCAAGCCTTGAGGCCAGGGCGTCCGCCCAATGGCCTACCAGGAGGACGTGAGGCGTCCTCTCCATGACGAGCCTGGCCAGCCTTATCGGGTTCCTGGGGTAGGTGACGCCAGCTACGCCGCCAGCCCTCATGTCTTTCCCCCTCATGACGGCCGCGTCCATGGTTACGTGGCCCTCAAAGTCAAGGGTTGAGCCGAGGCCGGCGTTGAAGAGGCCTGAGTCCTCCATGTAGGCCACGGCCTCGACCACCATGTCTACGGAGGAGCCCGTGCGCGCTGCCTCAAGGCCTGCCTCGGCGGCCCTCATGACCTCCCTCAGGGCTATCTCAAGGTCCCTGCCCTCCCAGGACCCGGCGCCGCCGTGGACAACTATGGCTGGCGGCGTGAGCCTCAGAGGTTCCCTCGCCAAGACGAACCCCTTGCAGTACGGACGTAAGGCCCTTGACCTAATAAAGACATATTATTGTAGAAAGGGGTGTGTACAGGGGGCGGCGCCTTGCTGGAGGCCATAGACCTCGTCAAGTCCTTCGGCAGGCTGAGGGCAGTTGACGGCTTCTCCATGAACATAGAGCCTGGGGCAGTTAAGGCCCTTATAGGCCCTAACGGTGCTGGGAAGACAACGTTCGTTAACCTGGTCACTGGCGTGCTGAGCCCCGACTCGGGCAGGATCAGGATGGACAGTAGGTGCCTGCTCAAGCTGCCTCCCTATGAGAGGGCCAGGCTCGGGATAGCCAGGACTTACCAGATACCCAAGCCCTACCCCAACCTGACGGTGCTGGAGAACGTGCTGGTCTCGGCCTACTTCGCAGGGGGCCTGAGGGGCGAGGAGGCCCTTAGCGCGGCCGAGGAGGCACTGAGGTTCGTCGGGATATCATCATTGGCTGACAAGCTGACGTCAGAGCTCAACGCGGAGCAGCAGAAGCTCGTGGACTTCGCGAGGGCGCTGGCCTCAAGGCCTAAGTACCTGCTAATTGACGAGATAGGCGCCGGCCTCAGCCCTGAGGAGCTCGAGGGCCTGGCCTCCAAGATCAGGCACCTGGCCAAGCAGGGGATGGGGGTCCTCTACGTGGGGCATATAATGAAGATGGTCAGGTCCGTGGCGGACTGGGTCGTCGTCATGAACGAGGGCAAGAAGGTCGCCGAGGGGACCTATGACGAGATAGCCTCAAACGAGGAGGTCATAAAGATCTACCTCGGTGAGAGGCGTGCCTGACCCGCTCCTCGACGTCAGGGACCTCTACGCGGGCTACGGCAGCCTAATAGTCGTCAGGGGCGTCAGCTTCAGCGTTGATGAGGGCACCACGACGCTTATACTGGGGCTTAACGGCGCCGGCAAGACCACGACGCTTAAGGCCATAGCAGGCATAGTGAGGCCAGTAAGGGGCTCGATCATCTTTAACAGAAAGAACGTAACTGGCTGGCCCCCTCACGCAAGGGCGAGGGAGGGCATAGTCATGATCACCGACAACCCTGTCTTCCCCAACATGAGCGTGGTCGATAACATAAAGCTGGCGGCCTCACCGAGGTATTACAGGGACCCAGAGGAGGCGGTGAAGGAGGCCCTGAGCTACTTCACTGACCTGGCCAAGCTAGCCAACCTGAAGGCCTCGGCCCTCTCAGGGGGGCAGAGGAAGATGCTGGCGATGGCTATGGCCATGGTGGCGAGGCCAAGGCTCCTGCTGCTGGACGAGCCCTCCACGGGCCTCTCACCGGTCATGATCCTGAAGGTGATATCATACGTGAGGAAGCTCAAGGAGATGGGCATAACCATTCTTCTGGCGGAGCAGAACCCGTCATTTATAGAGCTGGCTGACCACGTGATGGTAATGGAGATGGGGAGGGTAAAGCTTTACGGCGCCGCTGATGAGATAGGCAAGCTGGAGGAGGTCAGGAGGACGTTCTTCCAGGTGACTTAGGGCAGCCTGACCTTGGTCCTTCTGTTCACAAGCTCCACCACGCCGTTAGGCATCAACAGTATGAGCGCTATCAGTATTATCCCGAAGACCATGGGGAGGTAGTTCGAGTAAGCCGACACCCCTATGAAGTTATATATCACGTTGAGGACGAGGGTCCCGATGAGGGGGCCCGTGAGCGTCCCCGCCCCGCCAAATATGGCGTAAGTTATGACGTATACGTTGAGGGGGACAGAGAACACCGTGTCAGGGTAGAAGAAGGTTACGTACCAGCCGTACATGGCCCCCGCTAGGGCCGCCATGAGCGCGCTCAGGACCCACGCGATGCCCCTCAGCCGCGGCACGTTAACCCCGTCGAGGGCGGCCGTTATCACGCTGCCCCTTATGGCCCTGAGGCCCAGCCCGTACCTGCTGAACTTTATCGCCGCCGTGACAGCAATGAAGACCAGGAGCAGGGCGAGCGTGAGGTAGTACGTCAGGGTCGGGTCGTAGATGGGGGCCAGCGAAGCCCCCTTGCCCGCGCCGGTCCAAGGGGCCAGGAGCGAGGAGTCCACAAGGTAATAGACGCCCATGAGGGCGGCCAGGGTCGCTATGGCGAAGTAGTGCGACCTCAGCCTGAAGAGGGGTAGGAGGACCAGGGCGAGGCCAAGGGTTATCGCTACTGCGAAGAGGAAGCTCAGGGCCTCCCCCATCCCCAGCCTCAGGCCTATGTAGACGCCGTAGGCCCCGAGGCCGTAGAAGACGCTGTAGCCGAAGGGCAGGTAGCCGGTCATCCCATATATGAGGTTAATGCCGTAGGCTAACAGCATGAAGATCATGGTCGTGAAGAAGAAGGGCTGGTTCGGGTAAGCCAGGGGACCCACGAGGAAGATCGCTGCCGTGACGACCAGCAGTACGACCAGCTGTGTGAGCCTCCTCGTGCTGAGGCCCACAGGGGGCTCCCTTGACATAACTTCACACCTCCCTCTCCGGCTTGCCCAGGATGCCGCCGGGCTTGGCGACTATTATCGCGAGGAGGGCGAAGAACACTATGGGGTAGGCCAGGTAGGGAAGAAAGATCTGCAACAGCTGGTATGCGACGCCGAAGACAAGCCCGCCAACTACTGAGCTGAGGGGGTCTCCGAGGGCGCCTATTATTACTATAACGAAGGCCAGAACCGTGATAAGCGTATCCTCGGCAGGGTAGATGTAACCTATCACGTAGGGGGCGAGCACGCCGGCCATGCCGGCCAGGGCGAAGCCGTAGGCGAAGGCTATGAGGGTCACAAGCCTTGAGTTGATGCCGAGGGCCAGGGCCTGCTCCTTGTTCTGCATTATCGCCCTGGTGGCCCTCCCCATTCTGGTCATCTGGAGGTAATAGTAAGTTACGCCGAGCATCACCGCTGACAGGGCCGTCATCACCACGAAGGCCTTAGGCACGCCGTGACCCAGCACGTAAAAGGTCCCTGAGACGAGCGCGGAGAAGGGCAGCGACGTCGGGTAGTAGCCAAACGCCAGCGTGGCAGCCGACTCTATGATCATGGAGAGCCCAAAGAAGGCGATGAAGGAAAACATCTCTGGGTCAGAGCTGACCTCCAGCTTAGGCACGAGCAGGTAGTAGACGCCTACCCCTAACGCAAAGAAGAGGGGGAAGGCCACTGCGAAGGCCGCCAGGACGCTCAGGTGGGCTGAGGAGAACATGACGACGGCGAGGTAGCCGCCGAGGACTATCAGGTCGCCGTGCGCTATGTTAACCATCCTGACCACGCCGAAGACCATGTTGAGCCCCAGCGCCATGAAGGCGTAGAAGACCCCCTCCAGGAGGCCCACGACGAGGGCATAGACCGTAAGTGAAAGGGTGGCGCTCAGCCTTCACACCCCCCTTTCGGCCACCGAGCTTCACTGATTTTTACCCTTAACAGCGTTGTCCTATATTACTTCAAGTCCTCTGCTATAACTATAGCGTTATATACAGTTATGCATCCTACATTTTTAAACTTCGTTTATGGTAGGACTGCCCACGAGGTCTAGGGCTTGAGAGGCAGGAGGTCTATATCGACAACAGTCCTCGCTATAATAATCATCGTGATAGTGGTCGTGGTGGCCGTTGGGGCCTACGCGGCTTACACGCTCATGAGGAAGCCTGCACCTAAGTATATAACAATCGGCGTGGTCTATGACTCCACAGGCTCCTTCGCTACATCCTCTATGCCAGAGTACGAGGGGCTAGAGCTCTGGGCTAACTGGGTCAACAGCCACGGAGGGATCTACGTTAAGGAGTACGGCAGGAACCTAACCGTTAAGATCATAGCCCTCGACGCTGGGAGTAACCCGCAGACAGCCCTCAGCGACTACGAGCAGCTGGTAGATGTTGACCACGTCGATATCCTTGTGGCCGACTTCGGCTCGGTCATGACGGCGCCGGGCGTGAGCTTCACTAACTCCAGCCACATACTGTTCTGGGACGTGACGGGCAGCTCCTTCGCCTTCTTCGTTAACAACAACTACATAATACTCACGAGCCTGCCCGTCTCGCCCTACTTCATCCTCTACGTGCCTGGCTTCCTGCACATGCTCGGCATACACAACGTGGCCGTCATATATGACGAAAACGACTTCAACGCCTATCAGTCGTACTTCCTGGCGCCTGGCCTCAAGGCTTATGGGATCAACGTGATCTACAACACGAGCGTCCCGACCTCGACATCTGACTACTCGAGCATAATCGCGACCCTTGAGACCCTTCACCCGCAGGCAGTCATAGAGCTCGGATACTCGACCAACGATATAGCTTTCCTGAATCAGCTGGCAAGTATGCACGCCTGCTTCCCGCTTGTCCTGACGAACTTCCCAGGCCAGCTGCTGCCGCTCTTCCTCAGCAAGGTAGGCGCTAACATGAACGGCACGTTCACCCTGGCCTACCCGCCCATAGTTAGGTACACGCCGCAGCTCGCGGCGAAGCTCGGGCTCACGTGGTGGGGGCCGACCTATGACGAGTTCGCCTCCATGTGGGAGAGCACCTACCACACCCCGCCGAACTTCCTGGCCATAGCGGGCTTCAACGCCGGGCTCATAATCGAGCTCGCCATAATAGACGCCGGCTCGCTCAACCCGTCAGCGCTGAAGGCCGCGGTCCTTAACGACATAAGCGGGAAGGTCATGACCATTGACGGCATATTCAACGTGACCTCCAACGGGATGCAGGTCGGCGAGAACCCAATACCAGCGCAAGTCTGGGTCTGGCCCAACGGCACCACTACCGTCAACCTCCTCTACCCGTCAGCTTATAAGAACGGGACCGCGGTATACCCTGCCCCATGTCCGCCTTAAGATAACTTAAAATCTCAATTCTTTTTATTCTTTTTAATCTTTATAGAGCGTTCTCGACCACCTTCTCGGCGACCTCTATTAGCTCCCAGTCACCTCTCCCCATCAGGTCAAGCCCAACAGGCAGTCCCCTGACCTTCATCAGGGGCAGCGTTATGGCTGGGAGCCCAGCCATCGGCGAGAGCCAGGTGTTGGCAGTTAACGTTGACCTTACCTCGTCCTCCCTGCCCAGGACCTCATCTAGCCTGGGGGCCTCCACGGGCGTCGTGGGCATCGCTATAACGTCAACTTCCCTCAGGGCCCTCCTGACCTCGGCCCTCACCCTCCTGAGGACCTCCCTGGCCTCAACGTAGTCAACGGCAGAGTACTGGAGGCCCCTCTCGAGCAGCCTCCTGACGTCAGGGAAGTACTCGCCCCACCTGTCCCTGTACCTGAGGTGGACCCTTGAGGCCTCTGAGAGCCTTATGACTGAGAAGGCCCAGGCGCCCAGCCTCTCAGCTGTGGGCAGCCTGACCTCAACGTAGTCGAAGCTGCTTATGACGTCCCAGAAGGCCTCCTCCACCTCCCTGCTGGCCCTCATGAGCCTCCTGGGGACACCGATCCTGGGCCTCTGGCTAACAGGTTCTGGGCGCCTGACGTACCTGGCCATGGCTGTCAGCACGTCCCTCAGGACCTTCAGGTCCCTCGCTATGACCCCTACCTCGTCAAAGGTGGGGGCCAGGGGGAACACGCCTCCCCTCGGCACGAGCCCAGGGCTAGGCCTCATGCCGTAGACGCCGCAGAGGGACGCCGGTATCCTCACAGAGCCCGCGGTGTCGGTCCCGAGGGCCGCGTCGAGGATGCCTGCCGCTACGGCGGCAGCGCTGCCCCCGCTGCTGCCCCCGGCTATCCTGTCAGGGTCGTGCGGGTTCCTGGTCGGGCCAAATATCGAGGAGGTGGTCGTGGCCCCTGAGGCAAACTCGTGGGTGTTAGTCTTGCCGATCACAACGTAGCCGGCCCTCCTCAGCCTGGTTACCACGGTAGCGTCCTCAGCGGGCACGTAGTCAGAGAACAGCCTTGAGCCCATTGTCGTCCTCAGGCCAGCCGTAAATATTATGTCCTTGACCCCTATGGGCCTCGGCGTGACCCCGCTCGCCTCAAGCCTGGCGGCCTCGCCCTCGGCCCCCTCGTTGACCGTGACCACGGCGTTTATCGCGCCCTGCCTCCTGGCCCTCTCAAGGGCTTCCTGGACTGAGAGCCTCCAACCCTCCTCCAAGCGGCCTCCAGGCCTGACGACTCCAGCTAGGTTAAATCCTCCCGCTGGCCGTGCGCTATGGTAGGTCATGGCCGGGCTTGCTGAGGTCCTTGGGACGAGGAGGCTCCTTGTGGTCTCTAACAGGCTCCCCTACACGGTGAGGGTGTCCAACGGCCAGGTCGACCTAGCCCCCAGCACAGGAGGCCTGGCCACCGGTATGAGGCCCCTCCTCGAGAGGGGGCTGGCCACGTGGGTCGGGTGGCCAGGGCTCAGCCTTGAGGACGTCAAGGACGTGGAGGGGCTCTCTAGGGCCCTGAGGGTCAGAGGTATAGTCAGTGTGTGGCTGAGTAGGGAGGAGGTTGAGAACTATTACGAGGGCTTTTGCAACAGCACCCTCTGGCCCCTCTTTCACTACTTCCCTGAGAGGGCCATCTACAACCCTACCTACTGGGACTGGTACGTGAGGGTTAACGAGAGGTTCGCTGAGGCAGTAGAGTCGGTCTACAGGCCCGGCGACCTGATCTGGGTTCACGACTATCACCTCATGTTGGTCCCCGCGATGCTGAGGAGGAGGCTGGGCCCTGACGCGCCCATAGGCTTCTTCCTTCACATACCCTTCCCGTCCTATGAGGTCTTCAGGGCCCTCCCATGGAGGGAGGAGCTCCTGAGAGGGGTCCTCGGCTCCGACCTCGTGGGCTTTCACACGTTTGACTACGTCAACCACTTCCTCGAGAGCGTGAGGAGGATCCTGGGGCTCGAGCACAGCCTCGGGACGCTCGAGTTCGAGGGCAGGCTAGTAAAGGTTGACGCGTTCCCCATGGGCATAGACGTCGAGTCAATTAGGTCAAGGGCCCAGTCAGAGGCCGTCATGAAGGTCGTCGAGGAGCTCAGGAGGAGGCTGGGCGACGTACAGGTGGTGTTCTCGATTGACAGGCTTGACTACACGAAGGGGCTGCCTGAGAGGCTTATGGCCTTCAGGAGACTCCTTGAAAAGTACCCCGAGTACAGGGGCAGGGTCTCCTATGTTATGGTCGTATCGCCCTCCCGCGAGAGGGTCGAGGAGTACGCCAGGCTCAGGAGGGAGCTTAACGAGCTCGTCGGCGACATAAATGGGCGCTATGGAACCCTCGGGTGGACCCCCGTCATTTACATAAGGAGGTTCATAAGCGACGACGAGCTCCTCGCCATGTACAGGCTAGCTGACGTCGCGCTCATAACGCCGCTCCGTGACGGCATGAACCTAGTCGCGAAGGAGTACGTCGCGGCCAACGTTGACAGGAAGGGCGTCCTCATAGTCAGCGAGGGGGCCGGCGCCTCAAGCGAACTAGTTGAGGCCATTGTCGTGAACCCTCACGACTATGACGGCGTAGCCGACGCGATAAAGGAGGCCCTTGACATGCAGCCAGCCGAGAGGGCTGCCAGGATGGCGGCGCTGCAGGGAAGGGTTTCATCGTATGACGTGAACGCCTGGGCCTACGACTTCGTGAGCTCCTTGGTCAACGTCAAGGAGGAGCAGGCAAGGGCTGAGGAGGAGCTGGCGGGCAGGAAGCTCGCGGGGACCGCGCTCACGATGGTGGCCAGCTCTTTCTCCGTCTCGCGGACCAGGGTGCTCTTCCTGGACTACGACGGCACCCTTGTCCCAATAGTGAGGAGCCCCTGGGAGGTCGAGCCCACGGAGGAGGTTAAGCTCGTGCTGAGGATGTTGGCCTCGAGGCCTGGGACTGACGTAGTGATAATAACTACGAGGCCAAGGAAGTACATGGAGAAGCTAGTGAGCGAGGTCCCTGAGGTCCAGGTGGCGGCTGAAAACGGGGCCTGGATCTACAGCGGAGGCTCGTGGACCCTCAACGTGTCAAAGCAGGACGTGTCCTGGAAGGCCAACGTACGCAAGATAATGGAGTCCTTCACCAGGAGGACCCCTGGCTCGCTGATCGAGGAGAAGGACTTCTCCATCGTGTGGCACTACAGGAACGCGCCCACATCAATAGGTGAGGCCAGGGCCGCTGAGCTCATGGACCTCCTGGCGCGGTTCGCGGCCGTCCACAGGGACCTCTCGGTGGTGAGGGGGCTGAAGAGCATTGAGGTCAGGCTAGCCGAGCTGTCCAAGCCGAGGGCCGCCTCCTTCTGGCTCTCGCGGAGGGGCTACGAGTTCATATTGGCGGCAGGAGACTCGCAGGACGATGAGGACCTCTTCGCCTCTCTCCCGCCCAGCTCAGTGACCGTAAGGGTCGGCAGGGGGCCCACGAGGGCCCGCTACTACGTAAATGACCCATCTGAGCTCCTCGCCGCCCTGAGGGCGATAGCCGGTGGCTAAGCTGACGCCGCCGCTCATGGCGCTTGACATAATCATATCGCTCGGCGTCTCACTGATATACGTCATCGGCCTGAGGTCTGCACTGAGGAGCCTCAGGTCCCTGAGGCCTCCGCCCACCTCTCCCTCAGCCAGGCCCGTGACGGTCGTGGTGCCGGCCAGGAACGAGTCCAAGGTCATAGGGAGGCTCATGAGCTCGCTTTCAAGGATCGGCCCCTCCAGGGTCGTGCTGGTTGACGACAGGAGCGACGACGGCACTGCGGAGGCGGCCAAGTCGTCAGCTGACGGCGTCAACCTTGAGGTGGTCAGGGTCGATGAGGTCCCTCCGGGCTGGGCGCCTAAGCCAAACGCCATAATGACAGGGGCCCTGAGGGCCTCGTATGGGTCCGCGTTGCTGTTCCTCGACGCTGACGTCTTCGGTGACCTGGGTCCCCTGGTCTCAGCGGCCTCAAGGGTCAAGGCTGGCGAGCTGGCGGCCTTTGAGCCTCTATTTGTCTGCGAGACCTCACAGTGTAAGGCGGTCCAGCCCCTCTTCACGGCGCTCCTCCACGGCTTCTACGGCTTCAACAGGGCCCTTGATGAGAACGACAGGCACTCCTTAATCTACGGCTGCTGCTGGGCCCTGGACCCCTACACCTTCTGGGAGCTGGGAGGCATGTCAAGGGTCAGGTCGTCGCTCCTCGAGGACAGGGAGCTCGCGGTAATTGCTAAGGGGGCTGGCGTCAGGCTGGTGCCCTATGACGTCAGGGCTCAGGTGAGGGTTACCTCATGGAGGGGCCTTAGCGACTTCCTGGAGCTCGCTAAGAGGATCTCATATGGCACCGCCAGGTCCATGAGTCCCACACGCTTTGCAGCGGCCACGGTGGGCCTGGCCCTGCTGCTGGCGTGGCCCCTCGCCTGGGTCCCCTTAATCGCGTTGCGTCAGCTCGCGGCCGCCGTTGGCCCGCTCATCTCCTACGTCCTCCAGGCGTCGCTCGCCTACGTGGGCCAGAGGGCCGAGGGCCTGAGGGGGCCCTGGTTCCTCCTGTCCCCGCTTCCCGCCCTGCTCCTGCTCATCGGCTTTGTCCTATCCCGCCGCTCGCCCGTGAGCTGGAAGGGCCAGGTGATAGACCCAGCTAAGCTCAGAGGCACTTGAAGGTGGCCCCCTCCTCGTCAATTATTAGCGCCCCTGACCTGCCGCCGTGGTACCTGCTTGAGAAGAGCGTCACCACGCCCCCCTCCAGCTCGCTCATGGGGAGCCTCTCGTCACACCTGACCCTGCCCAGGCCCCTGCCGTCCCTCCTCAGGACCTCAATGCCGTCCACCACCTGGTGGGCCCTCACTATGAGCCTCAGCCCGTTCTCCCTGAGGAAGGAGGACCAGGCCAGCCTCCCGTAGAAGTATATGCCTTCGCCCCTCGGGTTGGGCTCGAAGTACGTGGCCGACCCTATGGGGTCGTTCCAGGCCATCTGGAACAGCACAGGGTCCGAGAGCTCGAGGTACCTCCTGGTCCCCTTGACTCCCGAGAGCCTTGCCTCAGCCTCCTTCAGGTTCAGCGGCCTCTCCGGCGAGCTGCAGTCAGCGCACGGCACTCCCCCGTGGACAAGGAAGACGCCCCTCCACGTGGCGGCTATGGGCATCTCTGAGTAGGCCTGGACCACCATTGAGTAGAAGTCCGTGGCCTGCATGTAGAGGACCTCCTCGTAGAAGCCGTAGGCCTCGTTCATCCTTGGGTCCTCGTGGTCGCCTCTTATCGGTATGAAGAGCCCTGGCCTCGAGGAGGCCAGCTCGAGGACCCTGGCTATGGTCTGGGAGCTGTTAGGCCCCCTGTCAACGAAGTCCCCAAGCATGAGGGCCGCGTCGACAGAGTACTCGTAGGCCAGCTGCTCGAACCTGTCAACAACATCGTCATAGCCGTGCACATCACCGAGGACGGCTATTGAGGAGGCCCTGTCAAGGTTGACGAAGAGGGGCAGCGACCTAAGGCTCCTTATGCCGTCCTGGACGACCCTCAGCATTGAGGCCCACAAGCCTATGCCCCTAGGTATCTTGAGTAGAGCCGCAGGTACTTAACGCCGTGGTCAGGGACCACGACGATGTAGTCAGCCTCCTCGGCCTCGCCCTCCGCGGCCCTCAGGGCGGCCGCTATTGAGGCTCCCCCGCTGAGGCCAGGGAGGAGGCCCGTCTCACGTGCTATCGCAAGGGCTACCCTGGCGGCCTCCTCATCGCTTACGTCAACTACCTCCGCAGGGGCGTCCAGGAGGGGCCAGGGCCACTTGTCATGCCTCCTTATGCCAGGTATCGACGAGCCCTCAGCGGGCTGGACCCCGACGACCTTGACCTCCGGCCTCCGGGCCCTGAAGTAGGTGGCCAGCCCTGCGACGTGGCCTGCCGTGCCCATGGTGGCGAAGATGGCCTTCAGCCTGAGGCCGGCGAACCTGGACTGGAGGTCGATCTCCTTGGCTGTCCACCTTATGTGGGCAAGCGGGTTATAGTAGCTCTCGAACTGGTTCAGGAAGACGGCGCCATCCCTCTCGGCCTCCTCCCTCACGAGGGGCCTCAGCTCCGCCGTTGACGAGCCCTTCACTACAACCTCCTGGCCCAAGACCCTTATCATGTCTGGCCCGAACTGCTCTGCGGTCTCAGGTATGTAGAGCCTCGCCGAGAAGCCGAAGATCCTTGAGAGGGCTGAGACCGCGACCCCCGTGTTAGACGAGGAGGCCTCGTACACCTTCCCCCTTAACATTATATCGTCGAGCTTCCCTTCAACAAGCGACAGGGCTGTCCTGTCCTTTATGCTGAGGCTGAGGGGGTTGTACCACTCCAGCTTGGCCCACAGCCTGACCCTCCCGGCCCTCTTTATCATGACCAGGGGTGTTGGCCTGTCCCTCCTCACGAGCTCCAGGACGCTCCCGTAGACCCTCGCCTCGTTGCCCGTCACCTCGTCATAGAGGCCCAGCGACTCAAGGCTCATGTTGACCCTGGCCCTCTGGCCCTCCGTGACCGGTACTAGCTGGCAACCCAGGGACCTCAGGGACCAGTAGTCCTCAAGCCCCTCAACTACCTCCTGTCCCCTGACGGCCACGCTGAGCTCCAGCGTCCCCCTCCTCAGCAGCTCCTTCAGCGCAGGTATGTAGGCCTCCGGCTCTAGCCTCCTGGCCCTCAGGTCCTCAGGCCTTACGAGCCTCAAGGCCTGCCCCAGGACCGGATGGCCAAGGGGTTAAGAAAAAGAGATGTGAAAACGCTAGCTGAGCCCTAAAGGCCTCACTGGCCAGACTGCTGGCCCGTGAGCTTCTGGAGCAGGAGGTAGATCTTGTTGCCTATCACCGACGAGCTCGGTATCAGCACCACCGTGCCGTCCTGCTTCCTCACCTTGGTGAACAGGGAGGTCACGTCCTCAACTATGCCGTCCTCGCCCAGTATGTTGACGTGGTCACCGACCTTGAAGGGCCTTGCAGCTAGCAGGAATATGCCGGCGACGGCCTGTCCCGCGACCTGCTGCATGGCGAAGCCTACCACTATTCCCAGGAAGCCGCCTATCGTCAGGCCTCCAACGCCTCCGACCGCTGCTCCGACCACTGCCGCTATGATGGCCACTATGCCTATGATCCTCATCATGTTCTTGAAGGCCACGGCTGTCGGATGGTCGTACTTGCCCCTCATGGTCCAGTAGATGAAGTCGGCGAAGGAGTTAACTATGTACCAGCCGAAGGCCAGGACCAGTATGGCGTTGACGTACTTGAAGTAGGCCATGACGTGAAACATCGACATGACGAACTGCACAGCTGCGGCAACGACGACGTAGACGACTATGTAGACGATCATCTTAGTTAGAGCTGCCCCTGCCCTCTTGCCTGCCTCAAGGGCGCTCACGGGCCCCTCCTGTTGCTGTGCTGCCATAGTTCATCACATTAGTGTAAATATTGAAGCTAAATTTAAGTGTTGTTATCTTGTTATATAACTAATTATTAGAAAACATAACTACCTAACGTATTTGATAATTAAAAACAATTTCTAAACCCTGAGGTGGACGGGGAGGTAATACTAACCCTTATATTCCCTTATTAGAGAAATTCTCTATTGAGAGCATGGTAAGGCCTGAGGTAAGCGCGAGGCTTGCCGAGGTCAGGAGGAGGTCAGCCTTCTACAGGTCCCTGGGCGCGGACCCCATGTCATTGGCTGCGGGCTGCGCCGTGAAGGTCGACCTGGTGAGGGTGGTCTACCCAGCCATGGAGGAGCTCAGGAGGGAGCTGAGCCCCCTGGGCCTTGAGATAGCCGAGAGGGAGGACGCCGACGTGGCGCCGGGGGACCCCTCAGAGATAGAGCTCGAGAGGCTCATCCTCCCCCTGGGCAGGGAGGTCGACCTGAGGGCCAAAGGGCTGGGCAGGGCCAGGGCGGCGGTCCTGATACAGGTGTACCAGATGAACGCGGGTGAGCCCAAGAAGTTCGCCTCAATGATATCACCTGCCTACAGGTCCCTGCTGCGCGTGGCCAGGCCCCTGCGCGTGGCCAAGGGGCACTCCATAATAACCCCCTTCAGGGAGGACGAGTTCCTGCTGGC
The DNA here is from genome assembly GCA_022015155.1 of Acidilobus sp. GTDB lineage: Archaea > Thermoproteota > Thermoprotei_A > Sulfolobales > Acidilobaceae > Acidilobus. The sequence goes on from JAKLZP010000010.1 coordinate 13,973, forward strand.
CGACCTGCTGCCGGAGGGGAAGGGCGACTACCTGGTGGCGATCAACAACGACACAATGCACGTCATAGACCCCACAGGGGACCTGCTGGACCCGAGGCAGGTAAGCGGGGCCCTGCTGAACTCCATGAACGACCTCTTCGTGATAGGCGTCCACAGGGGGCTCGCCGTGGCCCCTGTCATAAACGCCAGGGATGAGTCGGTGAAGGAGGGCCTGCTGAAGAACGCGGCCTCCTTAGCCTCCTCGGTGGGGGCCAGGCTCCTCGACGTTGAGATGCCGAAGGAGGGGCGCCTCCTCATGGGAGGGACGGTCATAGGCTACACTGACAGGTCTCCCCCTCAGTTCAAGGACAAGGTCGAGGTCGGCATGAAGCTCATAGCGACTAGGCCCTTCGGCGAGCTCGCCCCGATAACCACCTACCTCGTCTCGGCCCTTGACGAGAGCGTGGTTGACGAGCTTGAGGCCGAGGGCCTGTCCTTTGAGGCCCTTGAGAGGGCCAAGGAGGAGGCCGTGAGGCTTATATCGACCCCGAACAAGGCGGCGGCTGAGGTCATAGAGAGGCACCTCCCTGAGCTAGGGGAGCCCTTTGACCCAACCGAGCACATACCTCTGACGACTGACGTCACTGGCCAGGGCGCCTACTCTGTGAGGGAGCTGGCGGACCTGGCAAAGGTTGAGATAACCCTCTACGACTTCCCCCTGCTCTTCCCTGAGATATCTGAGTTCGCGGCCAGGCACTTCATAATGCCCAACGCGACCTCTGGGACCAACGGGGGCTTCCTGATACTGGCGCCTGATGGCGTGGCTGACGATATAATCAAGGAGCTGAGGTCGAGGGGCTACAGCCCCTCAGTGATCGGCGAGGTGACCGGCAAGGGGAGGCCAGCAGTTAAGGCGACCCCAAGGCTCGCCAACTACATATTTGACGAGGCGCTCCTCAGCGCCCTAGGGCTCAGGGATGGCGGCCTGTAAGAGGATCAGGGTGACGGGCTGGGTGCAGGGGGTCGGCTTCAGGGCCTTCGTGAGGAGGAAGGCGCTGATGCTGGGCCTCACGGGCTACGCCAAGAACATGCCCGACGGCTCTGTTGAGGTCGTGGCCCAGGGGGAGGAGACAGCCATAGAGAGGCTCATTGAGGAGCTTAGGACGAGCCACTTCGACATAGACTCCATAGAGGTGGTGGAGGAGCTGAAGGACTGCTCCTACAGGGGATTCGCGACGCTATGAAGTCCCTTGACCTCAGGGGGCTCGACTGCCCTGAGCCGGCCATTTACTTCTACAGGGAGTTCGGCAAGCTTGACGTAGGCGAGACCCTGGAGGCCCTCATGGACTCCGAGGCCTGCGCCTACACGGCGGCGGAGCTGGTCAACAGGTCAGGCCTAGGGGCCGCCAGCGTCCTTGAGCTCGAGAAGGGGCTGTACAGGGTCTCCGCGGTCAGGCTGTCCGGGCCGAGGGCCTTCAGAAGGCCTCTGTGAGGGCTAACAGACTTCAACGGTCAGTTCCCATAATCCGTGCCGGCCCTTAAGGCCCTCAAGGCGTCTGGCAGAGTTTCCATCATAGGCTTATGTTTGCGGGCCATGGTGATACGCCTGAGGCGACTTGAGGGAGCTTAGGTACAACCCTCTGACAGGCCAGTGGATCATAGTCTCGAGCGTCAGGGCCCAGAGGAGGTGGAGGCCTGAGGGCTACTGCCCCTTCTGCCCTGGAGCAGAGGAGACGGGCTATGGGTGGGATGTCCTGGACCTGCCCAACAGGTTCGCCGCCCTCTCCAGGGACGCGGAGCCCGTGAGGGGTGACGAGCTTCAGAGGAAGGCCCAGGCCTACGGCTACTGCGGCGTTGTTGTCGAGACGCCAAGACATGAGGTGAAGGACCTTGATGAGCTCCCCCTTGAGAGCGTAACCAAGGTGGTTGACCTGTGGAGGTCGATAACTAGGAGGGAGATGGGCGACAGGAGGGTGGTGTACCTCCTGATATTCAGGAACAAGGGCGAGGAGATAGGGGTCTCGCTGACCCACCCCCACGGCCAGTACTATGCCCTCCCCTACCTCCCCCTGAAGCCCAGGCTCATGGCTGACAACATGAGAAAGTACTACAGAAGGAGGGGAAGGTGCCTAGTCTGCGACTTAGTTGAGAGGGAGCTGAGGGAGGGGGTCAGGGTGGTCTACAGGAACCCGTCCTTCACCGTCATCATGCCATTCTTCGCCTCCTGGCCCTTTGAGGTTCACATATACCCTCTCAGACACGTCCAGTACCTGACCGACCTGAGCGACGAGGAGGTGAGGCTCCTGGCCGACGCCCTGAGGGGAGGCCTGGCCTCACTCAACGCGCTCTTCGACAGGCAGATGCCCTACACGCTGGCCGTCTTCCAGGCCCCCCTGAGGGGCAGCTGGCCTCACTTCCACATGCACGTTGAGGTTTACCCGGCCCTGAGGGACAGGGACAAGCTGAAGTACGCGGCAGGCTTTGAGAGCGCCACGTGGGACTTCACGTACGACGGGGTGCCTGAGGAGAACGCGTCAAGGCTAAGGGAGGCCTGCAAGAGGGCTATGCAGAAAACCCAGGGCCTCCTGGGCTCCTGCGGCTGAAGGCGGTGCTGCTGGTCAGGTCGCCGGGCAGGGTCAACATAATCGGGGAGCACACGGACTACGCGCTGGGCTACGTGATGCCCATGGCGATACAGCTCTCAACCTACATGGAGTCCGAGCCAACCACGGAGGGCATGACGTGCGTCTACTCGGAGGCCTACAGGGAGGAGGCCTGCTTCGGGGACTCCCTCGTAAGGGAGGGGAAGTGGGTAGACTACGTCAAGGGGGTCTACCACGCCATAAGGGTGCTGGGCCTCAGGCCGGTGCACGTCAGGGCCAGGGTCTATGGGGACCTGCCCATAGGGGCAGGCCTCAGCTCCTCGGCAAGCCTTGAGATGGCGGTGGCCGTGACCCAGAACGAGCTTGGGAGGCTCGGGCTGAGCAAGATGGAGCTCGCGAGGCTCGGTAACGTGGCCGAGAACGAGTTCCTGGGGATACCGAGCGGTCTGCTCGACCAGATGGCCGTCATGCTTGGAGAGGAGGACATGGCTGTGTTCGCTGACACGGAGACGCTCAACTATGAGCTGGTGCCCGTGCCAAGGGACGTCGAGTTCCTGGTCTTCCACACGGGGGTCAGGAGGACGATCGCCGCCACGGCGTACTCGGAGAGGGTTGAGACCGTTAAGTCGGCGCTCAAGGCCTTGGGCGCCAGGAGCTCAAAGGAGGTCAAGGAGGAGCGGCTCAGCGAGCTGAGCGAGCTCCAGAGGAAGAGGCTAGGCTACGTGATCAGGGAGAACGCCAGGGTCGTCGCGGCCAGGGACGCGCTGAGGGCGGGCAGGGTTGACGAGCTCGGAAGGATACTGACCGAGGCCCACTGGGACCTTGCCAGGAACTACGAGGTCAGCACCCCTGAGCTCGACTTCTTCGTGGAGTTCGCCGTGTCCCACGGGGCCCTGGGGGCCAGGCTAACTGGGGCCGGCTTCGGAGGGGCCGCCATAGCCCTCGTTGCAAGGGGGGCTGGGGAGGCCTTGGGTAAGGAGGTGACGAAGGAGTACGTTAGGAGGTTCCCTCACAGGCCCGCCTACTGGGTCGTCAGGCCCTCAGCTGGGGCGAGGGTAGTTCAGGCGAGGCCGTAGCCAGGAGGCCTAGGTAGTGCGTTCGCAGGGTTGAAGCTTTTACGCCCAACAGGGACCTGACAGGCGGTGGACCCTTGAACCCGAGGACGGCTGAGGGCGTGACCCTCATACTCATAGGCGTCATAGCCTTAGGCCTCTACCTTGGCCTCGCCTACGCCTTCCTGGCCCCCTATGAGCCCCTCCATTACTCGTCACTCCCCGAGAACCCGACATATGTGGCCCTGATATACAACGTCACGGCCCACCTGTACCCCAAGAACGAGAGCGCCTGGGTTTTGGTGATGGTCAGGTACAACCAGACCAGCCAGCTGGCCTACATGGGTATGACAACCTATGCTGTCTATCCGCTGAGGTTTGGGGGGAGCGCTGACCTGCTCTCCCAGCTCGGGGGGCTTATAGTTCAGCCAACGGACGTCTTTGAGGGCTCGCAGCCCTACTTAGCCACGCAGGACGAGCTGAGCGGGCTGCCGCACCAGGTGATATTCTTCAAGGGGTCGCCTCACGCCGTGGCCGTCCTCACGGAGAACTTCACCACGCCCTCAGGGCTCATCGGGAACGAGACGGCCTACTACTCGCTGGCCGACGGGGTACTCCTTGAGGCCAGCATAGGCTTCAGCTACCCCAACGGGACCCCGTACTCCCTGGCCACCTACGAGCTCTACAACGAGACGGTGCTGGGCTCCCGCTCGGGAGGCCTCTATATAGTGAGGGCCCCGCTGCTCTACCTGACCTTCGGCGTCCTGGCGTTCGTGGCTGGCACAGGCATAGTGGTAGGGATGCAGAGGGTCCTCAGCCCTGCCTAAGCTCCGACAGGGCCCTTGAGGCCAGGTCTGTCACCTCGGCTACCTCCTGGTCGGTAAGGGGCCTGAGGGGCGCCCTGACGTACCTCTTCACTGGGGTCCCCAGGCCCTCGAGGGCCCCCTTGACAACTGCTGGGGACTCCACGCCGGCCCTCTTGTACCAGTAGAGCCTGCTGAGCTCGAGGAGGACCCTGTGATACCTGAGGGCCTCGGCCAGGTTGCCGGCGTCCCAGGCCCTGTAGAGGCCCACCAGGACCTCTGGGGCTATGTTAGCCAGGGCGCCGACCACGCCGTCCCCTCCCAGCTCAAGGGTTGCCAGCTCCATGTAGTCGAGGCCCGTCAGCACTGAGAAGTCCTTCCTGACGGCCTTGACCTCCCTTATGAGCTCAAGCAGGTAGGAGAAGTCGGCGTAGGTGACCTTGGCCGCCGAGACGTTGCTGAACTCCTGTGCAAGCCTTACATAGACGCTGACGGGCACCACGACGCCCGTGTTAATGGGGTTGTTATAGATGACCACTGGCACGTCAACAGCCTTGGCCACCTCTGACAGGTGCCTGTACATGACCTCCTCGCCGCCCCTGAAGAAGAAGGGCGGCAACACCACAACCCCGTCGGCCCCCAGGTTTACGAAGGACCTGGCCATCCTGACAGAGTCCTCGGTCCTGTTAGAGCTGACGCCTGGCAGCACCATAACTTCGGCCGGGGCGACCGCCACGGCCGTCCTGACGAGCCTCTCGGCCTCCTCAGCCGTGAGGTGGACGAACTCGCCCGTCGTCGAGTTGGGGAAAAGGCCATTAACGCCTGCGCTGACAAGCCTCTTGGCGAGCCACTGGAAAGCGTCAACGTCAAGGGAGCCGTCGGGCCTGAAAGGGGTTACCATAGGAACTACTACTCCCTCTACCCTCCTGGCCATGTTCCCTGCCTTAACCCTGGGCCGAGCCCTATTTATTTGGTCAAGGCGCTGAGGAAGGGTCAAAACGACTACTAGAGGTGCGCGAGCGGCTTGAACGACGAAGAACAGCGGAGGGGCATAAGGAGGATATCGCTGTACAACCTGGCGAGGGGGATGATAAGCAGCGCCTACTCCCCCTACCTGTCGTTCATAGGCGCGAGCCTGGGGCTTCCCGGCTACATGCTTGGCCTAGTCTCCACAGCTGGGACCTTCTTCACGAACGTGTCCCAGTACCTAAGCTCCCTGACGAGGGCCAGGCCCCGGACCCTGGTCCTCGCCGGCAACTCGCTGAGCGCTGTGGCCTTGGCGCTGATGTACCCCTTCATGGGGTCCCACCTGCTCTACACGGCCCTCGTGGCCCTCGTCATGGTTGGCTCAGGCATAAGCGGCATGGGCCTCTCGCTCCTGAACGAGTACTACAGCAGGGGGAGCAGGAGCGTCATACTCTCCAGGATGGCGTTCTACGGCTCCCTGGGCTCCCTGCCCGTCATAGTGGCCGGGGGCCTCTACATGGCCAGCAACACGCAGCTCGCCAAGTACGTCTTCCTGGTCTCTGCCGTCGCCACGATCCTGACGTCGTTCATAGTCACGGGCCTCCACCACGAGGAGGACCCCCACGTTCGTCACAGGAGGGCTGGGCTTTACTTCAGGGGCCTCGAGAAGTTCTTGGCGTTCAACTTCATCTACATGCTGACCTGGTCGTTCGCCTGGCCCCTCTTCCCCCTGGCGCAGATCTACATATTCAAGATGACGACGGCCCAGGTGGCGGTAATTAACGTGATAGCTACATCGTCAACAGTTGTAGTTCAGAGGCTCATAGGGGGCTTCATAGCCAGGAGGCTCAAGCTCTCCATGTTCATAGGGAGGCTCACGAACACTTTCTTCGCCCTAGCCTACGCCCTCTCCCCTAATGTGTACGGCATATACGTCTCCCAGCTCCTGGCTGGGCTCGCGAACTCCATCAATAACGTCGCCTACTTCTCATACCTTGTTGACACAGCTGAGGACAAGAGGGCCGCTATAGGGACCTACAGCGTCCTGATGGGCGTTGGGGCCCTGATAGGCGGCGAGGCTGGCGGCATAACCTATGAGGTCCTGGAGCGCGCCTACGGCGTCGGCGTCCTGAGGTCCATGTTCCTCTACGTGGCTATAGCCAGGGCGGCCGCGGCCAGCCTCTTCCTGACGCTCTAGCCCAGGGCCTCCCTGACCTCCCTGAGGGACCTGAGCAGGGCCTCCCTGTCCCCTGGCGACGATATTATCACGCCGTCGACTGCCTCTGTGAGCCGAAGCGCGGCCTGGGCTACCTGGCCCTCCCTTACCTTCTCCTCAGTTGGCAAGCCTGCGAGCACGTGGGCGTTGCGGGGGGTCTCGACTACCAGGTACACGTAAACCCTTGAGCCCAGGGCTCCGGCCTCCCTGCGGACGTCCCTGAGGGCCGGGGACCACCAGGGCCTTGTAACGAAGTAGAAGTCGGCCCTGGCCCTGACCCTTTTCATCACATCTTCGAGGGGCTTCGCGAGGCTCAGGAGGAGGCCGAGCCTAAGCTTGACCCCTGAGGACCTGAGCGTGTTCATCACCGACTCAGGCTCGTTGTTGCAGGGGTCCCCCACGGCAGGCGCGTCCCCCCTGAGCAGGAGGAGCCTCGAGACCCCGGCCAGCTCAAGCCCCTTGGCTATGTTGAGGGCGCCGAGCCCGCTCACGTCAAGGAGCCTCAGGTGGGCCACCACCTCAGGGGGAGGCGAGAGGCGGGACCTTATGATGGCCGAGGCGAGGGCGGACGAGGGGGCTGGGAGGCCCAGGGGGGCGTCAGGGACGTCAATGGCGTCCGCAAGCCTTGACAGCTCGCTGGCAAGGCTAAGCAGCTTCTCGGCGGACCTCTGCGGCGGGAGCTCAGCTAGCAGCTCCAACAGCGCGCCCTCAGGCCGTTGTCTAGGCACCTTACCTTATATGTATCTAAGTGCGCCGAGCGCGAACCCCGCTAGGGCCACTGCGTACATCGCTAGCTGAAGCTCCTTGGCCCTCAGGGCCGTGGGCCTCGAGGGGTCCCTCACCACGGATATCGATGACAGGAGGAAGCCGACGTCCGCCAGCGCTACGGGCACGGAGTAGGCGACGGGGTTCGCGAGGCCTAGCGCTGGCGGCAGGGGGCTCAGGGAGACCGCAGCGACGAAGAAGCCGAGCGAGGCCAGGGCGGCCCTGCGGGGCCCCACGACGACAGCCAGCGTCCTTATGCCGTTGGCCCTGTCCCCCTCCACGTCAGCGACCCCCTTCACTATCTCCCTGCCCACCATGGCGAGGAATATCATGAGGGCCTCGAGGGCGACCGTGAGGTTGACCCCCCTTGAGAGCAGCGCCCCGTAGAGCACTGGGGACACGCCCGTGAAGGCGACCATCATGTTGCCTGGGAGGCCCGTCCTCTTCCCCCTCAGGTCGTAGCTCACGGCCACAGCGTATGATATGGCTGCCAGGGCCAGCTCAGGGACCCCCTGAAGGGCCGCCAGGGCCAGCCCCGCGGCTGAGAGGAGGCCGAAGAGGGCCCAGGCCGACCTGAGGCTTACCTGTCCTGAGGGGATGGGCCTTGAGGGGTCGTTGAGCCTGTCTATGTTGACGTCTGCTATGTCGTTAAGCACCATGGCCGAGGCCGCGAGGGCGAAGCCGACCAGGAAGCCTATCAGAAGCGACGAGGAGGCCGGAAGGGAGCCGTTGCCCGCGACCAGCGCCCCCACGATAACGATTACGCCCATCATCACGTCGTTCTCAGGCCTCAGGAGCCTCACGTAAGCTGTGGCCCTAGGCAACGCTCCCCGACCCAATGAGGATCTTCGGCTTTTAAGCTATCGTTGACAAGGTAGAGGGGGGCTGAGGCTTGAGCGAGTTCGAGTCACAGCTTGGAGAGGTCAAGGCTAAGCTCAAGTACCCGAGCGCGACCACGCTGGCCACGCTCGTTGACTCCCTGAGCGAGCTGCTTGAGGAGGCCTCCTTCACGATAACGAAGGAGGGCGTCAAGGCGGCCGGCATGGACCCTGCCAAGGTGGCCTACATAGAGGTCACCATACCATACGCCAACTTCCTCGAGTACGAGGTCTCCGAGGAGAGCGTTAACCTTGGCGCTAACCTCTCGGCCCTCTCGAGGGCCCTCTCAAGAGTCAAGAAGACTGACGTGGTGACCCTTGAAGTCTCCCCCTCCAACCTTCTCGTCAGGGTCGAGGGCCAGACCATCAGGGAGTACCTGTTGCCCAACCTCGAGGTCTCCTCCGAGGTCCCTGAGATAAAGCTTGAGCACACCGCCCACGTGAAGATGCTGTCTGACCCCTTCAAGAGGGCCCTCAGCGACGCCGGCGAGTTCGGCGACGTGGTAGAGTTTGAGGCTACCGAGAACATGTTCGCCGTGAGGGCGGCCAGCGAGAAGAAGGTGGAGGCCAAGTTCCTCTCAGGCTCGGCCAGCCTGGTCGCCATTGAGGTAAAGGAGAGGACCACGGGCAGGTACGACTTCAACTACCTTGACAAGGTCCTTGCTATGACCAAGGTCGCCGACGTCGTGGACGTTCAGTTCAGCACCGATAGGCCTCTGGAGCTGAAGTTCGAGTCCCCAGGAGGCATGTCGGTAAGGTACATCCTGGCGCCGGCGGCTACCGGCGCAGCCCCTGTTGCTGAGGAGAAGGCAGAGGCCGCCAGGGAGGAGGAAGAGGAGTCCGAAGGGGAGGAAGCAGAGGCCGAGGAAGAGGAAGGGGGCTCAGAAGAGGAGTAGCGACTCGCCCCAGAGCTCAGGCCCTCCTGAGAGGGCCTTGACAGGGTCCCCCACCACGTAGCAGGGCCCCCTTGAAGGGGCCGCGCTCTCCCCCTTCAGGCTAACCACTATGAGGCCCTGCCTTGATGATGCCAGGGACTCGGCCAGCGAGAGGGAGCCGTAGACCAGCGCGTGGGTGGCCCCCCTCATCATGGCCGCCGTCTCAACCGCCTCTGAGCAGCTGTCGAACTCCGAGACCGCCACCACGGGGGCCTGGAGGTCCGTCCACAGTATGTCAGCGCCCCTCGGGACGCCGCTGAGGATGGCCGGCGAGGCGTAGTTGCCGCTTGACCTCAGCTCCACCTCCTGCGTGGCGCCCTTGGCCACAGCGTCGTTGACCAGCCTGTGGGCCCTCTCGACGAGGCCCCTTGACCTGAGGGGCCCCACGTTCTTGCCCTCAAGGGGGCTGCCCACGCTCAGCTGCTCAGCGATGTCGACCATCGAGTCCACAAGGCCTCGGGCCAGGTCCCTCCTGGCCAGCACCCACCTGACGCTTCCGCAGGCCTGGCCCGCGTGCGAGAAGGAGAGCTCAACTACGGACTTGGCGAGGGACTCGACATCGCTGGGCTCCGAGCACAGGACCAGCACAGACCTCCCGCTGCAGTTGGCTGACGGCCTGATCCCGGTCTCCCTCCAGACAGCCATTGAGGTCTCGGGCCTGCCGAAGAGGATGACAGCTGAGACCCCCGAGGCCAGCGGGGCCCCCCTGAAGGGGGCAGCCGAGACGTGCTCGCCCACGTCGGTGCCCCTGAGCGCCAGGGCCGCGGCAATTGATGACGCTGCTGACTGCCACGGCGCCTTGATTATAACGGGCAGGCCGGCCGCTATCGCAACGCCGGCCCCCGCGATGGCCCCGAAGAAGGGGGCCGTGAAGGGGGGCAGCACGAGGGCTATGCCCCTGGCTGACATTATGGACACGGAGCTCCACAGGTCGGGCGAGCTGGGGGTCAGCAGGAGCCCCCTGGCCGACGAGGGCCTGCCCTGGAAGAGGCTGCCTACCCTCCTCAGGAAGTCGACGGCCGCCTCCACCTCCTCGCTTGAGGCGCTGAGCTCCTTGCCCGTCTCAGCTGAGATCAGCCTGGCCACCTGGTCCTTCATATCATCAACTACGTCGGCCGCCTCCGCCAGGGCCTCAAGGCGGTCCCTCAGGGGGACCATGGAGAGGGCGTCTGGCCTCAGGTCAGAGGCCAGGGGCTCAAGGGACTTGGGCACCACGTAGTAGTAGGCCGACCCGAGAGGCGTCTCGACCCACAGCCTCAGGCCCTCCTGCCTGGCCCTCCCGGCCTGTAGGTGCCTGAGCCCCTGGCCGTCCTCGGTGAGGGCGCTCTCGTCTATCGACCTCAGGAGGGACAGAACGTCAGCGCTTGACATGGTGCCACCTCACACGGGCTCCTCCGGGTAGCCCATGGCCCTCGAGACGTAAACAGCCATAGCGAAGAGGGCGCTGCTGAGCCTGTTCATGACCCTGAGCGCCAGTGGGTCTATGGGGTGCTCCTTGGCCGCCCTCACCAGGGCCCTCTCGGCCCTCCTGGTCACTGTCCTGGCCACGTGGAGGGCTGCCGCGGGCGAAGGCCCTGAGGGGAGTATGAAGCTCTTGAGCGGCGCCCTGCCGTAGTACCTGTCGGCCATGTCCTCAAGCCTCCTAACGTCGTCCTCTGACAGCGATGGCTTGCCCGAGACTGTGAAGCCCACCCTGAACAGGAGCCTCTGGACGTACTGAAGGTCGCCGTTGACCTCCTCCAGCTCCTTGGGCAGGAGGCTCCTCGCGAGGCCCACGAAGCTGTTGGCCTCGTCGAGCTGCCCTATCAGCTCAATTAGGGGGTGGTCCTTGCTCACCCTCCTCTTGAGGGCAGCGCAGAAGGTCGTCCCGTCGTCGCCTGTCCTGGTGAATATGTGCGCCAACCAGGGCCCTCGTAGCCTGTAGGCCTTAGGGTATTAAGGCTGAGCCGCGCTGAGGTCAAAGTGCATGGTGAGAGGCGTCGTGGTGACGGCGAAGACGTAGCCCTCCCTGAAGGCGTAGCTTATGACGGCCATGTACCTGTCCTGGAGCCTCGGGGCGAACTGCCTCACCTGGGCCGGTATCGAGAGCACGTCAAGCTGGGACTCCTCGCTCCTCAGTATCACCTTGGTGTTGGTGAGCTGTATGACCAGGTTGTTTAGGTCCCTTGGCGTGTGGGTGCTGAACACGAGCCCGAGGCCCCTCGACCTGCCTATGCGCGCAGCCCTCGACAGTATGGCAGATATCCTGCCGACCTCCTCGGCCTCCTCCTTTGTCCTGCCCTCGCTCGGGAAGAACTGGTGGGCCTCGTCTATGAAGACCACCACGTTGGGGCCCGAGTCCGCTGACCTCCTTGACCAGAGCTCATGCCTCCAGGCCAGGAGCATGTCGAGGAGCCTGTAGGCTAGCACCCTGAGGCTCTGGAAGCCCCCCTGGGACCTCTCCATGCCCCACCTAAGGTCCAGGACCACGGGCACCTCCGAGCCGTGGGCCACGCTCACTATTGAGCCCCAGGGGGTCTCGGGGAGCACCTCAATGGTCCACGTCCCTCCCCTCCTGGCCGCGTACAGGACGTCGACGAACCCCGAGTCAAGGAGCGAGGCGAGCCTGGAGAACAGGGCCCTCATGGTCTCCCTGTGGGGCAGGAGGGACTCAAGGTAGTCCTTGACCTCCTCGACTGCGTCCTCGAAGGTGCCGCTCCAGCTGCCGCCTAGCCTGAGCTCAGCAGAGAAGAAGTTAACGGCTGACTCCTCAGGCTTGCCCGTGCGGGCTAACTCTGTCAGCGACACGACGTACTTGCTGATCAGGTCCCAGGCCATAAGCTGAAGCCTCTCGTCTGTTGACCTGCCCTTGCTCTTCATCTGCATGTAGAGCATGAATGAAGCCGCCATTACAACCTCAAGGGGCGGCCTGACGCCGTGCTTCCTCTCAAAGGAGTTGAGGACAGAGGTCAGCGCCTGCCTGACGAGCTCCGTCGCTCCAGGCAGCAGGGCCAGCAGCGACTCGACCGAGGAGTGGGTGGTGTCAATAACGTAGGGGAACAGCAGGAGCCTGAAGCCGAGGCCCTGGGCCTCGAAGTACCCGAGCCCCTCGCCGTCAGTTACGTGGCGCCTGAGCTCAACGGTCTCTACGCCTGTCAGCGGACTCAGCACCTCCTTATAGTACTCAAGGGCCACCTCCCTGAGGGCCGACTCCAGGACTCCTCCCTCGCCCCTTGAGGCCCCCCTGACCGCTGCTGACAGCTGCTGGGCCGTGACCGGGATAACGATGGCTATCCCCTTGGGGGGCCTCACGCCAGCGAAGGCGGACTCCCGCACAGCCCTGGGCTCAGGCTCCTTGATCGGCGGAAGGGGGAGCTGGACGAAGTCCTCGTTCAGGTCAATAATTACCGCCACGAACCTCTGGTTGTTATTGAGCTGGGAGTAGGCGCTGGCCAACATGTTCTTCAGCAGCGTCGTCTTGCCGCTCCCCGTGGTCCCTACGACAAGGACGTGGTGGAGTAGGGCCGAGACGGGCAGCCTGACCGGGATCCTGCCGCCAACTATGAGGCCCCCTGGCGTCGCCAGGCTGCCCAGCGTGACGCCTTCGGTGGGCAGGTCAAGGAGCCTCCTGAGCGTCTCGGGGCTCGGGGCTACCACGGGCGCCTGGGGCTCTATGCTCTTGACCGCCGGCCTGGGGCTCTCCTCGCCCGGCCTGAGCTCAAGGACCAGCTCGCCCTCAATTACAGCGTCTGTTATCAGGCCCCTTGGCTCCAGCCCGTCCACTATGGGGCTCACGGGGGGCTGGACGCCTATCATGGAGAGCTCGTCCCTCCTGCCTATCGAGGTGACCCTTATCAGCACCTGCCTCTTGTCCTTGGGGTCCACGACCACGAGGTAGTCGCCGACCCTGTGGAAGGGCGCCTCGCTCTCGCCATAGTACGTCATGGGGTCTATGTTGAGCTGTATCCTGGCGTTCTCCCCCACCTTGACCTCCCCGTAGCGGGAGACCCTGCCCACGACCCTGCCTATGGACTTAGCTACTTCGTAGGCCTCCCTGAGCATCCTGTCGAGCTTCTCCACCTGGTCCTCAGCGCCCTTGACCCTCAGGAGGAAGGCCTCCCCAGGGCCCCCCTTTTCCTCGGTCATTCAGCCCCCCTCTCTTCGAGCTCAGTCTCGTAACCCAGGCGGCCGCCCAGGCCCAGGATGCTCTTGGCGAGCAGCCCTTTTAGGGCGTTGGTGATCATCTTCGCCCTCCTGTCGCTGGCCGCCACTGTGACGGGCTCAAGGCTCTGCCTCGAGACGCTGTCCCCCAGGAAGGCCTGGAGCGGGTCGAGGCCCCACTCCCTAAGGATCTCAAGGGTCCTCTCGGAGTACTCGAGCCTGTAGACCCTCGACCTGACGCCCGGCCTCTGCCAGGGGCTTGGTACTATGAGGACGTACTCAACGACCTTCGTCAGGCCGTTGGCCCTGACGATGACCTTGGGCGTCGCGTAGGCCCTCCCGGGCACGACCTCCGAGCAGCCTGAGGAGGCGAGCTGCTGGAGGAGCATGGTGTCAGTGACCCCCTGGGCCCTCACGCCGCAGCCCTCAACGAGCGAGGCGAACCTGGGGGAGCCGGAGAGCAGGTAGCTCCTCTCGACCCTCTTGGCGACTCCTATGACCGGGAAGCCCTCGGCCTCCAGCCTTGATACGGCCCTGTACCTCTCAGCCATGAGCTCGCTCACGCCCTTCCCCTGGGCTATGAAGATGGGCCCATCGAGGAGGACGACAGGCCTCCTGCCAAGGGAGCCGTAGGCCCTTGAGGCCAGGAGGGCTGGGCCCGTGAGGGCCCACCTCTCAAGGGCGAGCCTGGCGTAGTCCATGACGCCGTTGACGAAGGCCCCGGAGAGCTGGGAGGGGTCTGCTGAGACCACCGTGACGCCCGGGGCCTCCAGGACGTTAAGGGGGCCGTGGGGTATGACGTAGGCGAAGGGCGGCTCCCCTCCCCCCTCGCAGGATAGGTAGGGGTAGAGTGAGGGGTAGTCGCAGAGCTCCACGGGCCCTGGGCCTGAGACGCTCGCTGCCGCTATAGCGACGTCAGCGGCCGGCGTGGAGAGGGCCCTGCTGCTCGAGTCGACCCCTATGTGCACTAACCCCCTGAGGGCTTCCCTGGAGGGGGCCGACCTCGGTATCAGGGGCCTTGAGGCCCTCTCGTAGAGGTCAACGGGCGCCTCCCCCCTCTCCTCGCTGAGCCCTAGGACGTCAGTCAGCCTCAGCACCGTGTACCTGGCCCTCCCTCCGCCGCCGAGGCCGACCAGCGACTTCGCTAGCCCCTCCAGCACGTCGTACACTGCGCGCGTAGGCTTCAGCCCCTCTCGTCAAGGTTATAGCATGGGTAATACCTTATAAAAGAGCCCCCTGGCCGGAGGGGCAGCTACGTCGCCGGACCTGGGCCCAGTATTACCCAACTACATGCGCAGGCCCACCTCGACCTGCGCCCAGGCCTCACGCCGCGGCGGGGCCTGAGGCGAAGGCCAAGGCAGCGGCGGCCTTCAAGGGCGGAGGGCAAGGGCCCGCTGGGCCTCAGGCTCCTTCGTCCCCGCTGGGCTTCCAGGGGGCAGGCCTGCCCCTTCCCTTAAGCCCCGGTCCGCGCATAGCGTGAGGGAGCGCTTGGTAAAAGTCAGCGTAGTGACGGCGACCCTCAACGAGGCTGAGAACGTCCCTGAGCTCATCATGAGGCTAGGGCCTCCCTGGGGAGCGCTGAGCATGAGGTCATAGTCTCGGACGGTGGCAGCACGGACGGCACCCCTGAGGTAGCAAGGCGACTGGCCGACAGGGTCATAACGATACCGAGGGGGAGCCAGAGCGCCTGCCTCCTCGAGGGGGTGAAGGCTGCCAGGGGGGACATCGTGGTCACGATCGACGCTGACCTCGAGAACCCGCCCGAGCTCGTGAGGGCCCTCGCTGCGTCGCTTGACCTCATGGGGTGCGACGCGGTTGTGGCGTCAAGGAGGCGGCTCCCCAGGCCCGCTGAGGTCCTGGCCTCCCTGACCCTCGGGAGGCTGCTGGGCGTGAGCGACCTCTTCTCCAACTTCAGGGCCTTCAGGAGAGGCCTGCTCAAGGACTACGGCCTGAGGCTCGGCGAGACCTTCGGCTGCGAGCTACTGGTAGCCATGAAGCTCAGGGGCGCCAGGGTATGCGAGGTGACCTATGAGCCTCCCCCGAGGAGGGCCAGGCCCAGGGTCGGAGGGGTTCAGCTCCCATACAGGTTCGTGTTGCCTTACGGTCATCGCCTCATCCCTGTTCCCCCGCACCCCGCTCGGGGCCT
>JAKLZP010000011.1:0-28557 GCA_022015155.1 Acidilobus sp.
GGCCCAGCAACACGAATAGAGCTACCGCCCAAGGAGACGTCGTGAAGTTCCTTCGAGCGGCCAAAATATACAACTGTCCACCAGTACTTAAATTTGTTGCACGCCTTACACGTCAGGCCTAAGGCAAATAACTCCTGGCCCGGAACACTTAAAGTAACATGGTTGTCGTCAGGGACCCCAGGCCTGAGGCCAGGGAGCTAGTAGCTGCGGCGAGAGCGGCCCTTGGACTGGAGGAGCTTGACCTCCTGGTAAGGGGCGCTTACGTGGTGGACGTCTGGGCCAGGGACGTCAAGAGGCAGGACGTCGGCGTGAGGGAGAGGGTCATAGCGTGCGTCGGCTCCTGCCGCGGAAGGGCCAGGAGGGTCATCGACGCTGACGGCCTGTTCCTGGCGCCTGGCTTCATAGAGGCCCACATACACGTGGAGAGCTCCTTCCTCTCCCCATCAGAGTTCTCAAGGCAGCTCGTTACCCACGGCACCACGGCGGCCTTCGTGGACGTCCACGAGGTCGGGAACGTAATGGGCCTGAGAGGGGTCGCCGCTCTCGCCAGGGCCTTTGAGGCCGTGAGGCTCAAGGTGTTCCTCCTGGCGCCCCCCAACGTCCCGCCTTCCCGCAAGGTAGATGACCAGGGAGGGGCCTCGATACCCTACGGGGAGGTCCTAGAGGCCGCCAGGGGGCTCTCGGGCATAGGCGAGGTCATGGACCTCCAGTCCCTGGCGGAGGGCGACGAGGAGTTCCTCTCGTTTGCCGCCCAGGCCTCCACCTCATTCACCGTGCAGGGCCACATGGCCGGCCTGAAGGGGCCTGAGCTGGACGCCTACGTGAGCCTCGGCATAAGGAACGACCACGAGGTGGTCAGCCCGGAGGAGCTTGAGGAGAGGGTCTCAAGGGGCGTCTTCCCCTTCGTCAGGTACGGGTCGAGCTGGAGGGACCTGGACAGGCTGAGCCACCTGGTCTCAAGGCACTCGCCCCTCGTCTCCATAGTAGCTGATGACATACATGCCCTCCACCTTGTCGCCGAGGGCCACCTTGACAGGGCCCTGAGGAGGGCCTTGGAGCTAGGCGTCGACCCGGTTGACGCGGTCAGGGCGGTCACGCTGGCCCCAGCCATGGCCTACGGTGTTGAGGCCTGGATGGGCTCGATAGCGCCCGGGAGGCTCGCCGACATGGTGCTTCTGAGCGGCCTCGACAGGGGGCTGAGCGTCCTCAGGACCTTCATTGAAGGCTCTGACGCCGTTTGCAATGACGCAGGGGCTGACCTGGGCGCCCTGAAGGGCACCGTCAGGGTCTCCTTCACCCCCTCGCTCGAGGTCAGGGCCCCCGTGGGGGACGGGGAGGCCTCGGCCAGGCTGATAGAGCTTGTCAACGGCTCAAGCCTGACCAGGGAGAGGGTTGAGGAGGTCAGGGTAAGGGAGGGCAGGGTCGTGGCGTCGGGGAACGTCTCGGAGGTCCACGTTATAAACAGGTACGGCAAGCCGCGCCAGGGGTCTGGCCTGCTAGGCCTTGCAGTGGAGGGGGCCATAGCATCGTCGGTCTCCCACGACACCCATAACGTGGTCGTGGTCGGCAGTGACAGGAGGTCCATGGAGGCCGCCCTAGGCGCTGTGCTCTCCGCTGACGGCGGCATAGCCGTGGCGAGGGGAGGCGAGGTGAGGGCCCTCCTGCCCCTGCCCCTCGCCGGGCTCATGAGCGACATGAGGGCCGAGGAGGTGGCAGAGCGCCTCAGGACGGTGATAAATGAGCTCAGCAGGGCCTGCAGGTGCGACGGCGACGTCCTACTTCACCAGCTCCAGCTCCTCAGCCTGACTGTGATACCCGAGCTGAGGGTCACCGACAGGGGCCTCTACAGCGTGCCCAGGAGGTCATACGTGCCCCTCCTGGAGGTGAGCTGAGTTGACCTGGGAGCCCCGCTCCGAGCACGACACGGTGCTCGTCATAAGCTTCGGGGGCCAGTACGCCCACATGATATCACGGAGGGTCAGGGACCTGGGTGTCTACAGCGAGGTCATGCCCTACACCAGGGCCACTGAGGAGGCCGTGAGGGCCAGGGCGCCCAAGGCGTTGATACTCTCGGGCGGGCCCAGCAGCGTCTACGAGCCCAACGCCCCGTCCATAGGCCCCTGGGTCCTTGAGCTGGGGGTTCCCGTGCTGGGGATCTGCTACGGGCACCAGCTTCTGGCTAAGCTGGCGGGGGGCTCTGTTGAGAGGGGGGTCGGGGAGTACGGCAGGACCAGGGTGGTCTTGCTCAGGGACGACCCGCTCTTCGAGGGCTGGGGGAAGGAGGAGGACGTCTGGATGAGCCACGCAGACTACGTAGCGTCGCCTGGCAGGGGAGGCGAGGTCCTCGCCGTCTCGGAGGGCACGGGCTACATAGCAGCCATGAGGCTAGGCGATGGGGTCTACGGCGTCCAGTTCCACCCTGAGGTTAGGCACACGGAGAAGGGCAGGCTGCTCCTGGCCAACTTCCTCTTCAAGGTGGCCAAGGTTAGGCCCACCTGGAGGGTCGAGGGGCTAGCCGAGAGGCTCATAGAGGAGGTCAGGGGGCGGGTGCCGGAGGGCGAGAAGGCGCTTGTGGCTGTGAGCGGGGGCGTCGACTCGACGACGGCCGCCGTCATAGCCAAGAGGGCGCTGGGCGACAGGGCCGTGGTTGTCTTCGTGAACCACGGGCTGCTGAGGGAGGGGGAGGCCGAGGAGGTCCTGGCGGCCCTCAGGGGCCTGGGCCTCAACCCCATTTACATAGACGCCTCGGAGCGATTCCTAAGCGCCCTGAAGGGGGTGACGGACCCTGAGCAGAAGAGGCTCATAGTGGGCAGGCTCTTCGCCGAGGTCTTTGAGGAGGTGGCCAGGTCCGACCCCTCCATAAGGTGGCTCGTCCAGGGCACCACGTACCCTGACGTTATAGAGAGCGGCGCCGAGCCGGGGGCCGACAGGATTAAGAGCCATCACAACGTTGGCGGCCTGCCCGAGAGGCTGGGGCTCGGGGTCATAGAGCCCCTCAGGTACTTCTACAAGGACGAGGTCAGGAGGCTCGCCCTGTCCCTCGGGGTGCCCGAGAGCATAGCCCTGAGGCACCCGTTCCCTGGGCCGGGGCTGGCGGTCAGGGTCATAGGGGAGGTCACGGAGGAGAAGCTGAGGGTAGCCAGGAGGGCCTCAAAAATAGTTGAGGAGGAGCTAAGGAGGGCCGGGCTCTACGACAGGGTCTGGCAGGCCTTCGCCGTTGTAGGGGACGACAAGTGGGTAGGGATCAAGGGGGACAGGAGGGCCCTCGGCTACATAGTTACTATAAGGGTTGTCGAGAGCGAGGACGGCATGACGGCCGACTGGGCTAGGCTTCCCTACGACCTGCTTCAGCGCATGGCGTCAAGGATAACGTCAGAGGTACCTGAGGTCGTTATGGTGACCTACGCCATAACTACTAAGCCGCCGTCAACCATAGAGCCCGTCTAGAGATAAAAGGCAAGGCCTCCGAGGCCTCAGGCGGTGATGCAGTGTGGGCTTCCTGGAGAGGCTTGGCAGCGCCGAGAAGCTGTACACCTTTGACGACGTCTACATAGTGCCGGGCAGGGCCCCCGTAGACCCCAGCGAGGTTGACATCAGCAGCAGGTTCAGCAGGCACGTAAAGGTCCTGATACCGATATCCTCGTCCCCCATGGACACCGTGACTGAGTACGACATGGCCGTAGCCATGGCCTTAATGGGGGGAATAGGGGTCATACACAGGAACATGTCAAGGGAGCAGCAGGCCGAGATAGCCAGCAGGGTCAAGAGCGCCCCTCCCGTGCCAACGTCAAGGCTGTACCTGACGCCAGACGAGGAGTGCAGCAGGGCCTACGATGAACTCAGGTCCCTGGGCCTGAGGGACGCCCCCGTGGTGTCGCCCGATGGCAGGGTGGTAGGACACGTGAGGGCCTCTTCTCTGAAGGGCTGCAGGGGCAGGCCGGTGGCAGAGCTCGTCGAGCCCCCTAAGGCCTTTGACGTCAGGCGCGCGGAGGAGGCCCTCAACTTCCTGGAGTCCGGGGCCGCCGACACCGTCGCCATAGTTGTCTCTGAAGGCACATACGTCGGCACCGTGACCTTCGACTCCTCTCTCAACAGGGTCACGCCCTCCCTGGACCCCGAGGGAAGGCTTGTCGTGGCCGCTGCAGTGTCCCCCTTCGACGTTGAGAGGGCAAAGCTCCTGGACAGGTACGTGGACGCAGTAGTGACAGACGTGGCCCACTTCCACAACGTGGAGGCCATGGCGGCGGCCAAGGTCATGGCTAAGGAGGTCTCGGCGGACTTCGTGGTGGGCAACATAGGGACCCGCGAGGCCGCTGTGGACGCCCTGACAATTGTTGAGAGGGTTGACGGCTTCAGGGTAGGCATAGCCGGGGGCTCTATATGCACGACGTCAAGCGTTGGAGGCGCCTACGCCCCGACCCTCTGGGCAGTAGCGTCCGTGAGGGACGCCGCTGACCAGCACGGGGCTGACGTCCCAATAATAGCGGACGGCGGCATAAGGTCATCAGGCGACATAGTTAAGGCCCTGGCGGCCGGCGCCTCGAGCGTCATGCTGGGCTACCTGCTTGCCGGCACCGACGAGGCCTCTGCGCCGCTGATAAGGATCAGGGACAGGGCCTACAAGCCCTACAGGGGCATGGCGAGCAGGGGGGCCATGGAGAGGAGGTTCGCCGTGGACAGGTACACCAGGGCCTCGAAGAGGGTGGCCGAGGGCGTTGAGGGCGTGGTGGAGTACAGGGGCTCAGTCATGTCGGTGCTCGCTGACCTGACGGAGGGCATAAGGGCAGGCCTTGGGTACGCCGGGGCCTCAAACATAAGGGAGCTGTGGGAGAAGGCAAGGTTTGGCCTGGCGATACCTAAGCAGGTGCCAGGGGAGCTCTTCAGGACCGGCCAGTGAGCGTTCGCCGTCCGCCAACGCCTGTAGCCTTCGGAGAGCTGTAAGCGTTATCGAGCGGCTCGCCGCGCTGCTCCTGAGTTCAGCATGGCGATTCGTGTACAAGGTTATTAACTAGTTAATGGCTAGCGGTAGCTAGGCGACCTATGTATGGTATTTCGTAAGATATCCGTCTTGGCCAAGATCTTTGATGAAAGGGATCACGCTGTCGTCATGGTGAACAACGTCCCAGTGCTCATAGTCAAGTATAACGGCAAGTTCTACGCCATGGACGCCAGATGCCCTCACATGGGCTGCGGCGTGCTCAGCGAGGTCCAGGACGGGCACATTGCCGTCTGCCCGCTCCATAAGGCCAAGTTCGACGTACTGACAGGCGACATGGTTTCACCGCCAATAGTCATGCCTGAGAGGCCGTGCGAGTTCAACAGGGAGCTGCACCCCCCGCTTAAGAGGTACGACGTGAGGGTGAGCCCCGAGGGCCTCCTCGAGATCGATATCTAGCGGGGAGCTTCAACGTAATGGAATAGCCTTCGTCTTCGTCTTCAGCTACATAGTCAGGGGCCCGGCCATCTACTACCTCATCTCCGGCATGATGGTCTTCGACGTGGCCGTAGCAGGCATGCTAGTTGTTCCAAACAGCATAGGCTGGGACAGGGAGGACGGCAGGCTCTCGCTCATGATATCAATGGGCGTCCCCCTCTGGGCCTACGCGCTGACGTCAACCCTTGTGAACAACCTCTTCGCCATAGGCTCAGGCCTCCTGGTGCTCGGGGTCGCGGTCGCCATGAGGTACCTGGCCGTGAGCCTCAGCGGCCTGGCCATGCTCATCCTCGCGCTCCTGGCAAGCTCCTTCCAGGGCTCCATGGTCGGGCTCCTGATAGCCTCAAGGATAAGGAACTTGAGGGTGCTGCAGCAGGTGACCCAGATAGTGGCCTTCGGCTTCAGCTTCTTCGCCCCTGTCTACTTCCCCCTGAGCGTAGTGCCGAGGTACCTGCTACCCCTCGCCCTGCTTGAGCCCACGACCTATGCGGCCCAGGCCATAAGGCTCTCCCTGCGTGGGAGCCCGGCCTCCCTCGTCTGGGACCTTGGTACTGTGGTCTACGGGGCCGTGATCGCGGCCATAGTAGGCAGGCTGGGCCTGAAGGCCTAAAATGAGGTGAACGCGTTAGGCTCATTGGCCTGGAGCTTCGTGGTCGACATGGCGGCCTCAGGGGGCGCGGGCCTCAGGGCGCAGAGAGGGCTCTCAAGGGATGAGCTGCTGTTAGTCGTAGCAGGAGGCCTCTCAGGCGTAGTCTTCGGCGCCAACACCCTTGCCCTGCCTCTCTACCTGAGGTCCCTGGGGCTCAGCCCCTTTGAGGTTGGGCTCCTGGTCGGCGGCTACGTGCTGTTCGGCACAGCGACGGGGTTCTTCACATCGGCCCTGGCTGACGCCTACGGGAGGAAGAAGCTCTTCCTCCTCGGGAGGGCCATCTCAGCGGCCTCATACCTCCTCCTCTTCCTGGGGGTCCCGCCGGCGGTGCTCCTCATATTCGGCCTCGGAGGAGGCTCCCTGCAGGCCCTCATAGCCGAGAAGTCGAGAAGCATAGACAGGAACATGAGCCTCATGTCGTCAATCTCCACGGGCCTCGCCATACTCGGAGCCTCAGTCCCGTGGGTGGTGGGCCTCAGGGACACGATGCTTGTCGACATGGCCGTAGTACTCGTTACCCTTGCCCTCGTCATGCCGGTGAGGGAGGGCTACAGGGGGACGGGCAGGGTGACCCTGAGACTGAGGTCAATTGGGAACATAGCGAGGCTCTCGACTAACGCCATGATAGGCCTCGGGGCCGGCCTGATACTTCCACTCATGTCGCTCTGGTTCAGCCTAAGGTTCGGGGTCACGGCGAGGCAGCTCTCGCCCGTCTACATGGTGGCCGACGCGACCCTGGCCCTCGCCGTGCTGGGGGCCCCCAGGCTGGCCAAGGCCATCGGCAGGGTCAAGGCCATAGTGGTCACGCACGCCGTCGGCATAGCGCTCCTGATAGCGCTCCCCTTTGCCGGCTCCTACCTCGAGGCCTCCGCCATATTTGTGCTCAGGAACGCCGCCATGAACATGGCCAACCCCCTCTTCTCGTCCCTTGTCGTCACTATAATACCTGAGGAGGAGAGGGCCAGGGGGTCAAGCCTGGTGAACTTAATTGACGGCCTGCCCAGGTCCGTAGGGCCCTGGGTCACGGGCTACATGTTCTCGACAGGTGACCTGACCCTCCCCTTCTTCATAACGGCCTCCCTCTACACGGCAGCCACGGCCGCCTTCTATTTGCTGTTCAAAGACGTACGCTAGCAACGCGGACCAGTGGTGCTAATGGATGTGGATGCCGCGAAGGGTTTGCCAATCAGCTCATCGGGCCAGGCACCTGGCAGACTTCATCACTACGTCCAGGGCGCCGCCCTTGGGCAACGCAGAGCGTCAGCTGGCGGCCCTGCGCCTAAGGCCTAGACCAGCCTCAGGTACATCAGCTCAACGTCGATGTACCTGTCAGCCCTCTTTACGCCGCCTGGCAACACGCCATAGGTCCTGAAGCCCATGCCCTGGTAAAGCCTCTTCGCCACGGTGTTTGTGGTGAGGACCTCAAGGACTATGATCTCGAACTTGCCCCTATAGCCCTCTATGGTCTTCCTCAGCAGGGCCTTGCCTATGCCCTTGCCCCTGTAGCCCTTAACAACGTACATGCCCAGGACCCCTATGTGGGAGAACTCAACCCTGGTGGTCCTTCTCCTCACCTCGGTCATGCCCACGACCCTGCCGTCGGCCTCAGCCACGTAGGCAACGGCGTCTCCCCTCAGCACCGCGGCGTAGAGCTCTGAGAACCACCTGTACTCAGAGGGGAGGTCTGGCCTCTGGGGAGGCTAGGTCATACCGAAAAAGAGGGTCCTCCTTGGCCTCATCTAGTAATGAGTAATAGTTGGAGATAAGGCGTCTGCGTCGCCCACCTCAGCTCTCTGATAACGACGTTCATTTTGCCCTCCTTAGGGCAAGGCTAAGCGGCTATTTTGTCGTCCTGCGCCAGCCCTGAGGGGGCTCAGCCGCTTGCGCGTCGCCGCTGTTGACGTGGGCGGCACGTTCACTGACGTAGTCTACCTCGACGAGTCTGGGAGGCTGAGGCTCTCAAAGGTCCCAACGACGCCCAGGGAGCCGGAGAGGGGGGTCATAGACGGCCTTAAGGCGGTCTCGCCTGAGGCCCCCTTCGAGGTACTTCACGCCACCACCATAGCCACCAACTCGCTCCTGGGCCAGGTGGGCCTTGAGCTGCCCAGGACGGCCCTGGTCACCACGAGGGGCTTCAGGGACGTAATTGAGATAGGGAGGCAGAACAGGCCGCAGCTCTACAACCTCTTCTTCAGCAGGCCAAGGCAGCTGGTGCCCAGGGAGCTCAGGTACGAGGTAAGCGAGAGGACCCTGGCCGACGGCACTGTTGAGAGGCCCGTGGACGAGGGTGAGCTGGAGAGGGTCGCTGAAGACATGGTGAGGAGGGGCGTCGTCTCGGCAGCCATCTCTTTCCTGAACTCCTACCGCAACCCCTCAAACGAGCTGAGGGCCAAGGAGGTCCTCTCGCGCAGGCTCAGGTACGTGACGGCCTCTTCTGAGGTCGCCCCTGAGCCGAGGGAGTACGAGAGGACCTCAACGGCCGTGGTCAACGCTGTCCTCAGGCCAATAGTCTCAAGGTACCTCGAGGGCCTCTGGGGATCCCTTTCGGGCCTGGGGGCCTCGTCACTGAGCGTCATGTCCAGCGCCGGGGGCCTCGTTGACGTTGAGGAGGCCTCCCTCAGGCCAGTCCAGCTCATAGAGTCAGGCCCCGCCGCGGGGGCCATAGCGGCCGCCGCCCTGTCAAGGGAGCTCGGGGTCAGCATGGCCATAGGCTTCGACATGGGAGGCACGACGGCTAAGGCCAGCTCAATAGTCAACGGCGATGTCGAGGTGACGACAGAGTACGAGGTAGGGGGAGAGGTGCACCACGGCAGGGTCGTGAGGGGCTCAGGCTACCCGCTGAAGTTTCCGTTCGTCGACCTGGCGGAGGTCTCGGCGGGGGGCGGCACGATAATATGGAGGGATGAGGCAGGGGCCCTGAGGGTAGGGCCCCTCAGCGCTGGCGCCGACCCTGGGCCGGCCTCATATGGCATGGGGGGCGACAGGGCGACGCTCACTGACGCGAACCTGGCCCTGGGCAGGCTGCCGACCGAGCTGGCGGGGGGCCTCATAAGGCTCAGGCCCGAGCTGGCGCTTAAGGCCCTCTCAAGGCTGGGCGACCCGGAGGCCGTGGCCTCCCAGGCCGTTGAGCTCGCGAACCTCGAGATGGCCAGGGCCATAAGGCTTGTAACAGTTGAGAGGGGCCTCGACCCCTCGGAGTTCTCGATAATTGCCTTCGGAGGCGCCGGCCCTCAGCACGCTGCTGAGCTCGCTGAGGAGGTTGGCTCAAGGAGGGTCATAGTTCCCCCTGAGCCAGGGCTCTTCAGCGCCCTTGGCCTGCTGATGGCCGACTTGAAGTACGAGGCCAGGAGGCCGTTCCCAGGAGACCTTGAGGGGGCGTTCGCTGAGCTTGAGGGCAACCTAATGAAAAGGCTGGGCCGCGTGGACTACTTCATCAGGCTCCTCGACGTGAGGTACCAGGGGCAGGGCTGGGAGCTCACAATAAGGGCGCCCCGCGACCTCAGCCCTGAGTCTGTCAGGGAGGCCTTTGAGAGGGCCCACAGGGAGGCCTACGGCTTCACCCTTAACAGGCCTGTGGAGGTCGTGGCCGCAAGGGTGTTTGCCGTGATAAGGAGGGCCAGGGTCAGCCTCGGGGAAGCTAAGGAGGGGGGCGAGGCGAGGCCGATAGCGTACAGGAGGGCCTACATATCGGGCTCCTGGGACGAGGTGCCCGTCTACAGGAGGGAGGAGCTGCCCAAGGGCTTCAGGGTCGAGGGGCCGGCCATCGTGGAGGAGTACAGCTCGACCATAGTTGTGCCCAGGGGGTGGAGGGGCGAGGTGGGTCCCATGAGGACCTTCGTGATGACGAGGTGAGCCCCATGGTCTCATGGGAAGTGGTCCATAGGGCCACGGCCTTCATAGCCGAGGAGATGGGGGTAGCCCTCAGGAGGTCTGCCCTCTCCCCCAACATAAGGGAGAGGGCAGACCACAGCTGCGCCGTGGTAGACCCAGAGGGCAACATAGTGGCCCAGGCAGAGCACATACCTGTCCACCTCGGCTCCCTGAGGGTTGGCGTCAAGAACCTCCTAAAGGCCATGGAGGAGGAGGGAATTGAGCTCGAGGAGGGGGACATGCTGTTCTCAAATGACCCCTACATAACTGGGACCCACCTTAACGACGTAACCGTGATAGCGCCAGTTTACCTTAACGGCAGGCTAGTGGCGTATGTGGTCAACAAGGCGCATCACGTAGACGTCGGCGGCCCTGCCTTCGGCAGCATAAACCCCCAGGCCTCAACAATATACGAGGAAGGCCTCATCATACCCCCAACTAAGCTCGTCGAGAGGGGCGTCATAAGGAAGGACGTAATGAAGCTCTACCTAGCGAACGTGAAGGCCCCTGAGATGGCGGAGGGCGACCTGAGCGCCCAGGTGGCGGCTAACCTAACCGGAGTCGCCAGGGTGAGGGAGCTCATAGGGAGGTACGGCCTTGACCAGGTGACCTCAGGCTGGAGGAGGTCCATTGAGTACGCCAGGGAGCTCGTCAGGAGGGAGCTTGAGGGCTGGCCCAGGGGGACCTTTGAGGCCTCTGACGTCCTTGAGGTGGGCCCCTCGGAGGGCGATGACGTAACGATAGGCGCTAGGGTCACGATAGGTGAGGGGGTCAGGGTTGAGCTCAGCGCCCCGCCCCAGATCCAGAGGCCCCTGAACGCCGTCTTCGGCGTGACCTACGCCGCCTCCTCCTTCGCCATTAGGTCGCTCATGAGGTCTGAGGTCCCGGTCAACGAGGGCCTCTACTCAATGATTAACGTCCTCGCCCCAGAGGGCTCGATGCTTAACGCCAGGCCGCCTGCCCCCGTCGCGGGGGGCAACCTCGAGACGAGCCAGAGGGTAGTCGATGTGATCCTGAGGGCGCTCTCAAGTGCTATGCCCGACAGGGTCCCGGCAGCCTCTTCTGGCACCATGATGAACGTGATGATAGGAGGGGTGGACCCGAGGACAGGCAGGACCTGGGCCTACTACGAGACGATCGGCGGGGGCTCGGGGGCAAGGCCTAACGGGGACGGCGTCTCGGCCGTCCACACGAACATGACGAACACCATGAACACGCCCATTGAGGTGGCGGAGGCCTCATACCCCATAGTGTTCACGTCGTACAGGGTGAGGGAGGGAAGCGGGGGCAGAGGGAAGTACAGGGGAGGTGACGGCATAGTTAGGTCGTTCAGGGTGACGGCGCGTGCCAGGCTCTCGATAATGGCCAGCAGGTTCAGGCACAGGCCCTGGGGGATCGCCGGTGGCTCGCCTGGGGAGCCCGCCAGGGTGAAAGTGGTTAGGGCTGACGGCAGGGTCGAGGACGTGCCGCCCCTCGTAACCGTTGAGCTGAAGCCAGGGGACGAGGTCATTATCGAGACCCCAGGAGGGGGAGGCTATGGGCCTGAGGCCCAACGGCCTACTGGCTGAGCTCACGCTGGCACGGCATAGGCTATTACCCCTTCGACAACATGAAGAACTCGGGTATAGGGAGGACACAGGCTACACGATAGACTTCGTCACGGCCTACAAGTCGATAATCTACAACTACAAGGGTAAGGGCAGTGAGACTACCTCTAAAAGGTTAGTTTAACGGACCGCGAGGCCTTACCTGACTCGCAATTATGCTGGGCTGGGGACCTTACAGGGCTAAGTTAAAATGGCCCTGAGCATTAGTGCCCGCTAAGCTCATGACGTAGCTGGGCGATACAAAGAAGAAACAAAGTTGGAAAAGAAAAGGCTCGTGGGGGATCAGCTGAGGAGCCCGTTAGAGCCATCCCCTGGCCTTCATGGCCCTGTAGATCCTCTCGAGGGCCAGTATGAAGGCCGCGTCCCTCATGGTGGCCGAGGGGTTGGTCGACTTGAGGGACTCGTACCTGTCTATGAGCCTCTTAACGTTTGAGGTCATTATCGCGTCAAGCCTCTTCAGGGTCTCCTCCTCGTCCCACCAGTACCACTGCAGGTTCTCGACCCACTCAAGGTACGACATAACGACGCCGCCGGCGTTGGCCGAGATGTCCGGCACCACTATGGAGCCCCTCTTGTAGAGCTCGGCCTCAGCCTCAGGCGTCGTCGGCCCGTTGGCGCCCTCCACTATGAGCTTAGCCCTGACCTTTGACACGTTGTCCTTAGTTATCACGTTCTCTATGGCCGACGGTATCAGGACCTCGGCGTCAACGAAGAGGGAGGCCATGGGGTCATATATCTTCTCCCCCTTTGGGTAGTTTATCACCTTCCCCGTCTGGGCCTTGACCTTCATGGCCAGCTCCACGTCGATGCCGTTGGGGTCGTACACCGTGCCTGAGGTGTCGCTCACCGCGACTACCTTGGCTCCCTGCCTCTGGGCGAACAGGGCTGAGTACTGGCCCACGTTGCCGAAGCCGTGAACTGACACCCTGAGGCCCTGCAGGCCCCCCATGTACCTCTCGGCCGCCACCCTGGCGGCCACGACGACGCCGTAGCCTGTCGAGTACTCCCTAACGGGGTTGCCCCAGAGCTCCGGCGGCTTGGCCGTGAAGACCCCGGGCACGTTGTAGCCCTTGATCCTTGAGTACTCGTCGACCATCCAGGCCATTATCTCTGGCGTTGTGCCGACGTCAGGGGCAGGTATATCAACCTGGTCCCCTATGAGGGGGGCTATAGCCCTGGCGTAGCCCCTGCTCAGCCTCTCCAGCTCCCCCTTGGAGAGCTTCTTGGGGTCCACCTTAACGGCCCCCTTGCCGCCGCCGTACGGCAGGTTGTTGAGGGCGTTCTTCAGCACCATGCCCAGGGCGAGGGCCATGTCGGTCTCCAGGTCGACCTCTGGGTGGAACCTTATGCCCCCCTTGTAGGGGCCCAGGGCGCTGCTGTACTGGACCCTGTAGCCCTCGAAGACCTCTAGCCTCCCGTCGTCCATCCTGACGGGTATGCTGACCGTCAGCACCCTCTCAGGCCTGCTCAGCACCTTGTAGAGCTCGTAGGGCAGGTTGTCCATCTTTATGGCCCTCTCGAGAACCTGTAACATCCACTCGAAGTAGCTGACCCTCTGGGCCAAGGGGATCCTCCTCAGTATACAGATATGTATTTCCGCTAATTAAAGTGTGACGTTTTATCAGGACCTTTAATGAGATTTGTTAAAGATTGAATAAAACATCAAAAGTGTGCTTAGGGAGGGCCTTAAATTATCGTATTCAGTTAACCTGTAAAGCCAAAGGGCTTACTCAACGGGCAGGCCCCTCTCCTTCATGATCTTCAGGTCCTTGGTCTCATAGGCAGTGGCCGACCCCGAGGAGCTCAGGCTGCTGCCGAGGGGCTCCACAGGGGAGATAGTGGTCTCGGGCCCACAGGTCATGCTGGGCTACGTGGGAGGGGAGGAGAACCCGTTCTTTGAGGCCTGCGGCGTGAGGTGGCTGAGGACAGGCGACATCGGCTACGCTGATGAGGAGTGGTTCTTCTACATAGTTGACAGGAAGAAGGACGTGATAAAGTACAAGGGACATAGCGTCTACCCGAGGATGATCGAGGAGGCCCTTTACAGGCACCCCTGCGTCGCCGAGGCCGCCGTCATAGGGGTACCTGACGAGATGGTAGGCGAGAACATCAAGGCCTTCATAGCCCTGAGGCCCGAGTGCAAGGGGAAGGTGAGGGAGGAGGACATTATTGAGTGGGCTAAGAAGGAGCTTGGGGGCCACGAGTACCCGAGGCTCGTTGAGTTCAGGGACGAGCTTCCAAAGAACCTAGCCGGCAAGATACTAAGGAGGGCGCTGAGGGAGGAGCTCAGGAGGCTCAGGGAGCAGATGAAGGGGCAGATGAAGAAAGAGGGCTAACCTGTAGTCGAGAGGCTGACCTCAAGGACGTCGCCCGGCCTGAGCGTTATCGCCTCGCCCAGCCTGACCCTGTCCCCCTCTACTGTCACATTGACCTCAGCTCCATTGACCTTAACCCTGGCCAGGCAGCCCCTAGCGTCAACCCTTATCGAGGTCAGGGTGAGCGGGAGGCCGTCAACGTGCCTCACTGTTATGACTCCAGGGCAGGGGCCCGCAGACTCTATGGAGAGCAGCGAGCCGGAGACCAGCGCTGGCCCCCTGAAGGGGCTTCCGAGCCTTGGGGAAATCGTCAGCTCCTTAGCTACGCCGTCATACGTTACGCCCGCTATTGCGTTCGGTATGGTCAGCGCCGCGAGGGGCCTGGAGTAGTGGCCGTCGCACTCAAGGTGATTGAAGTAGAGGCCCCAGGAGGCGTACCTGTCATGGATCGACCTGAGCAGCTCAAGCCCCTCCTTCACGAGCCCCTCATATATCATCTGGGAGGCCACGCCGAACTCCACGCCAGTCCACGGCGTGTCGGCCTGCGAGCCCACCCTGTTGAGTATCCCCGTGCCGTTAGGCTCCTCTACGTCCCCGACCATGGAGGGCCTCGGACTGCCGGGGTAGGTGCCGTTGAGCAGGCCCTCCCACCTCCTGAAGTTCCTGGTATAGACCTCCCTGAGGGCTGACCTGACCTTGTCCTGGTCGAGCCCGGGGCCGAGGCCAAGGAGCCTCAGGTACCACTCCCCGGTCAGCTGGGCCGAGAGCACGGCCCTGTCCCTCAGGCCGCTCACTGGGTCATACCAGTCGTCGAAGTAGCTGCCGTTCCACAGAATCTTAACCAGGCTATCGTAGGCCCTCTCCGAGTAGCCCCTGAGGGCCTCGGCCCCCTCAAGCCCCTCCCTCCTGGCGGCCTCCGCCATTGCCTTGAGCGACGCTGCCCAGAGGTCGCCGGTGAACGAGGCCACCCCGAGCAGGCTGAACGTGTCGAAGGTGTTGACGGAGTTCATGACGTACATGGGGCCTGAGAACAGGACCCTGGCCACGTTCCCGCCGTAGAGGCCGGGCAGGAGCCCCTTAGCTGAGGCCTCGGCGGCGACCCTTGACATGCCCTCGTAGTCGGACGGCATGTAGTGCTCTATCAGCCCTGTCCCAAGGCTGTCGTGCTGCCTCCTGGTGCCCTCAACCACTGTCATCAGGTCGCCCCATATTGACCTCAGGAACTCCCCGTCGCCCGTGGCGTAGTAGGCCAGCAGCGCCAGAAGGAGGAGCTCTGGCATTAGGTCGTTCCTGTCGTACGTGTCTATGAGGTCAAAGGATGCCCTGAAGGAGTGCGGCACCCTCCCTGTCGGGTCCTTCCCCGTCCTCTTAACGATCTCAGCTATGGCAGCTGAAAGCCTCTCCGGGTAGTTCTGTATTGACGGGTCCCTCCGGAGCATCTCCCTGTAGAGGCTCATGTTCTCCGGGTAGGCCAGGGCGAACAGCTCGTACCAGTAGTGCTTATCGGGCCTCAGTATGTGCCTTGTCACATCCTTAACTGCCGCCTTAACCAGCTCAGGGTACATGTTGACTACGCCTGTGAAGGCCCAGAGCATCACGTCAACAGTGTTGAGGCCGCAGCAGCCGGGCCCTCCCTCCCAGACCCCGAAGTGGCCTTCTCTGGTAAGCCAGGTCAGCTTCGGCAGGCTGGTGAGCTGAGCAGTCACGAGGTCAGCCACGTAGGAGGGGTACGAGACATCGTACATCATGCTTGAGAACCTCTTGGCCCTCTCCCTCAGCTCATCCCTGTTTGAGAGCGCGTAGTCGACGACCTGCTCAACCCCTGAGAAGAAGTTCTCATAGTAGTGGCCTACCCTCTGCCCCGCCGCGTCCACGTGGTTGGGGAAGTACCAGGCTATGACCCAGTCCACGTCTGTCGAGGACCCCGGCTTAAGCTCAACGGGCCTCGAGGCGAGGGAGGCGAAGACGTCCTCAGAGGAAGAGGACGCTGAGGTAACTCCTGAGACCGCGCCGTCGCCCCTGAAGTCCACGAGCAGGTTCCTCAGGGCCCTCACGAGCTGGGGCCTGTCAGAGGCGTTGACCTTTATCACAGCGCCTGTGGCCTCCCCTGCGAGGGCAACTGCAAGCGCGCCGTCCCTCATGGGGTGCCCCTCGCCAACCCCCTCGGCCCTCATAACCATGCCTGACCACCCCCTGGCCCTCACCACGTCGGTCCTCGCTGTGGCGCCTGCTGACCTCGCGGGGTTCCTTGCCACGGCCATAATTGAGGCCCTCACAGTCGAGCTCCCCTTGTTGACCATGTGGAACCTCATCAGGACGGCCGGGGTTGAGGAGGTCCTCAGGTCGCCCGGTAGCAGCGGCGAGATCAGCTCAGCCTCCACCTCAAGCCCTACCTCCTCAAGCAGGGCGTCCCTGTACCTCAGAGCGACAACGGGGTACCTGACCTCCATCTCTATGGCCTCAACGGGCTTGGCCCAAGGTATGTGGTAAGGCTCCATGACCACCCATGGGCCGCAGCCCCTGTAGGTGTAGTCCTCACATGTCGAGTACCAGAGGCCCGTGAAGAGCCCCCTCAGCTGAGGCTCCTCTCCCTCCACCTCAACTCTGAGGAAGAAGACTAGGTCGTCAGGTCCCATGAACCACTCGGGCTGCCCGTAGTTGGCCCAGGGCCTGTTGTTGAAGATGAGCCACTCCCTGAACCTCCCGTCAGGGCCCACCTCAAAGGAGCCCGTGCCCACGCCCCCCATGGGGACCCCTGACCTGGGGGTGTCATGATATACGACGCGCAAGCGGGCGCGCCCACGGCTTGTTCGCGCTCGTCACAAAAAGGCCTTTTTGTCAGCGTCAGCCAGGGTAGTCAACCTTGCCTCAGGGCTGATCTCCTCGGTTATCCTCTGAAGTAGATAGGACCGTTGGCATGAGACTGAAAAAGTAAGTTATTTTAAACAAAAACAAAAGTTCAGAAGAGGGGCTTAGGTATCTTCGGGTACTTCTGCCAGTTTGTCGGGTCGTGAGTTATGAACATGTGGACCCTCCTTGAAGACGTCCAGAACTTCATCTTCCTGGTGAAGGACTCGAACTGCTCCCCGTTGAAAAGCAGCCACCCCTTACTCTCTGCCTGGAACTCCTCAGGCATGTGGAAGAAGTCGCCCATGAAGTACCACACGTCCCCGTTGGGGGCCTCGACCCTCACCACCATGTGGCCGGGCGTGTGGCCTCCTGTGTGTATCACCTCTATACCGGGCAGCACCTCAAGCCTCTCCTCGTCAACAAGGACCCACTTAGCGCCCTTGAGGGGCTCAAAGTCGGCGGGCACGTAGGCGCCGTACTTGCCCTCCCAGATCTGGACAAGGGCGTGCTCAAGCTCCCTCCTGTGGGCTATTAGGAACGAGCTGTCCCTGAAGAGGTAGGCCTGGCCCACGTGGTCAAGGTGTAGGTGGGTGAATATTATCGCCCTTATGTCCTCAGGCTTGAGGCCCAGGAGCTTGAGCTGGTTGACCGACACGTTCTCCTCGCTGAACTTGACCACGGGAAAGGCCTCAAAGGACTCCCTTGGCCACACCTTCGCGGCCTCGGGGCTGGGGCCGCTATCTATCATTATCCAGCCGTCCTCGTGCTCTATCAGGGCGCCCGTCATGGGGAACTCAACCCACTTCCTGGGCTTGTCCTTCTGGCTGTAGGTGGCGGCGTCAGGCAGGAACCAGCCCCACTCGGCCTGCATGAGCCCGTAGTCGAGGAGGTACGCGTGCCTCACGCCGGTCCCGGACACGGCTACCGCCTCCCTGGGGCAGGCTGACCGAGAATTAAAAACGCCCTGTAGTGGGCTTACTATAAATCCTTCTATCAGTACGCGTGTCGATAGCTGGCTTATATCCTGCCTAGCGCCTGGGCCTCAGGGTGAGCGCGTGGCCTACCTGGCCTATTCTGAGGTCACCGACTCTGTCTTCGTCCTCAACATCCCCTACATAAAGTTCGGCATGGGGGCCTCTAAGGAGGTCGGCTACGAGGCCAGGAGGCTCGGCATAACGAGCGCCCTCCTGGTTGTCGGCAAGAGGCTGGCCGAGACCAAGCTAGCTGAGCAGGTCAGGTCAAGCCTTGAGTCACAGGGGATAAGGGTTGAGGTCTTCACAGACGTCCATATAGAGCCGGAGGACGAGGCCATAGTCGAGGGCTACAGGAAGATCAAGGACCTGAGGGTTGACGGCTTCGTGGCCCTGGGAGGGGGGTCAACCATTGACACGGCTAAGCTCCTCAACCTCCTCTACACCTACCCGGCCGACCTGATGGAGTACGTCAACAGGCCCATAGGCAAGGGCGCCTCGCCGCCGGGCCCTCTGAAGCCAATGATAGCCATCCCTACCACCGCTGGGACGGGGGCTGAGAACACCAACGTGGCAGTCCTTGACATAAAGAGGCTTCACGTCAAGACGGGCGTGAGCAACCAGTACCTGAGGCCCTCAGTGGCCATAGTTGACCCCCTCACCACCGTCACCATGCCTCCAATGGTCACAGCCTCGACAGGGCTTGACGTACTGAACCACGCCATAGAGTCCATAACGGCCCACCCCTACACGGCCAGGCCGGCCGTCCCTAACCCTGCCGAGAGGCCCGTCTACGCGGGCTCAACGCCCATAGGGGACCTCTTCGCCCCAGTGATAGGCTGGGTCGCCAAGTACATCAGGAGGGCCTATGCTGACCCCTACGACCTGGAGGCCAGGTACTACCTACACCTCGGCGCGAGCCTCGCGGGCCTCGGCTTTGGCCACGCGGGGGTTCACGTGCCTCACGCCATGGCCTACCCGATAGCTGGCCTCGTCAGGGAGTGGCACCCGCCCGACTACGACTTCGGCTACCCAATAGTGCCTCACGGCATAAGCACGGCGATACCGGCGGCCTACGCCTTCAGGTACCTGGCGCCCTATAACGATGAGAAGTTCAGGCTGGTAGCCAGGCAGCTCGGCCTTGACGACAGCGGGACCCCGAGGCAGGTAGGGGAGAGGATATTTGACTTCTACATGAAGCTGCTCGAGGACCTTCACGTCCCGACGAACCTGAGGGAGATAGGGTTCACAAGAGCTGACCTAGACGCGCTGGTTGAGGGGGCCTGGGCGCAGCAGAGGCTCCTAGTGCTTTCACCCAAGACCATTTCCAAGGAGGACCTAAGGGCCTTATTCGCGGAGATGCTCTGAGGCGCAGGGCAGCCTTGTTCGGCAGGCTGATAAGAGTCGACCTGAGCTCAGGGAGGTCAACGATCGAGCAAGTGCCTGAGGCTGAGGTCAAGGCCTTCCTGGGAGGCAGGGGCCTCGGGCTCAGGCTCGGGTGGATGACGGGCTTCAGGAGGGGGCAGGACCCCTTTTCCCCTGAGGCCCCATTCATACTCGCCTCAGGCCCCCTGGCTGGCACCGGCATACCGATGTCCTCAAGGGCCGTCGCAGTGTTCGTGTCGCCGCTGACCATGAGGTGGAGCTACTCAACGGTCGGCGGCTCCATAGCTGTTGACATGAGGTACGCAGGGGCTGACGTCCTGCTCGTGACGGGCAGGGCGCCCAGGCCCTCCTACATACTGGTTGAGGACGGGAGGGCCGAGGTCAGGGACGCCTCGGACCTCTGGGGCCTCGGGACCTTTGAGGCGGAGAGGAGGCTGAAGGAAGTCCACGGAAGGGAGTCATCAGTCGCCGTCATAGGGCCCGCCGGGGAGAACCTGGTCAGGTTCGCCTCGATAAACCACGAGACGTGGAGGCAGTTCGGGAGGACGGGCGGAGGCGCCGTCATGGGCTCGAAGAACCTTAAGGCCGTGGTCTTCGTGCCAGGGTCCTTCAGCGTCGAGGCCTACGACCCTGAGGCCACGTGGCAGCTCGTCAACGAGATGACCGAGAGGCTGAGGGAGGGGGCTAAGTCGTACAGGGACAACGGGACGCTTGGGACAATTGACGCCGCCAACGGCACGGGCTTCTTCCCCTCCCTCTACTGGAGGGAGGTCAGGCTCCCAGGCTGGGAGAGGATATCGTGGTTCAGGGCCCTGAGGAACCTCTACTATGTGCCCTGGAGGGCCACCTGCAAGCACTGCCCAGTGGCCTGCCACAGGCTCCTTTACTCGAGGAGGTACGGGCACGTCTACGAGCTGGAGTACGAGACTACTATGGCCTTGGCGGGTCTCACGGGCGTGGCTGACCCTGACGAGCTCCTGAGGCTGGCCTCAGCAGTTGACGACCTGGGCATGGACACCATATCGGCCGGCAACGCGCTCGCGCTGGCGGCCCACCTGAGGGAGAAGGGCATTCTGGACCAGGGCCCCAGGTTCGGGGACGCCGAGGGCATGCTGAGGCTAGCTGAGGACATAGCCTACAGGAGGGGCCTGGGCAAGGCGCTGGCCGAGGGCGTGAGGGAGGCAGCGAAGGCCCTCGGGGCCCCTGAGGAGGCCGTTGAGGTGAAGGGCCTTGACCCAGCCGGCTATGACCCCAGGTCGCTGAAGGGCATGGTGCTTAACTACGCCGTCTCTGAGAGGGGCGCCGACCACCTGTGGGCCAGCGCCTACGCCGTCGACATACCTGGCCTGGCGGGCGGCAGGCAGGCGACAGGGGAGGAGAAGGTGAGGGCCGTTATGGACCTAGAGGAGAGGAACGCAATATATGACAGCGCCCCCCTCTGCAAGTTCGGCAGGAACTCCTACAGGTGGCCTGAGCTAGTCAAGGTGATCAACGCCGTCACTGGCTTCGGCTACACCGAGGACGGCCTTAGGGAGGTCGCGAGGAGGATAATAGTTTTCCACAGGCTCATAAACGGCACCACGAGGGATGAGGACAGGCTGCCGCCCAGGTGGCTGAGGGAGCCCGTTGAGTTCGAGGGGTCACGCCTAGTTGTGACAGAGGCCGAGTGGGAGGGCATGTTAGGCCTCTACTACAGGCTCAGAGGCTATGACGAGAATGGAAGGCCTAAGGAGGAGACCCTGAGGGCCCTCGGGATACCCTAGCGGACTATTATCACTGTGACGGGGGCGTTGGCGGCGACGGCCATAGCCGTAGAGCCTATGTTAACGTCGCTCACCGTTAGCCCCCTCGCCCCCATTATCACAGCGTCATACTTGCCCGTCCCGAGCTCCTTGAGGACCTCGTTGGCGGGGCTCGTGGACTCGTCAAGCCTCACGGCCTTGAACTCGTAGGCGGCCCTGCCAGCGACCCTGGCCTCCACGGCCTTCCTCACCTGCTCAGCGCTGTCATAGGTGGCCGCGAGGACAGTTATCCTGGAGCCGTAGCGCCTGGCGAAGTCAACTGCCAGCTCGAGGGCCTTCAGGCTGCTCTCCGACCCGTCTACCGGGACCAGGACCTCCCTGAACCAGAAGCTAACGTAGTAAGTGGGCTCGCTCACGCCAGCCTCCCCCTCATTATCCCCAGGGTCGAGTCTGTAAGCCTTACCGTCTCCTCCCTGCTGGCGGCCGACATGACAGCCCTTATAGCATCAACGTTCTCGGGCACGACCACGGACTCCTGGTGAACAGCGTACATAAGCGACACCTCGCCCCCGCTGGCGTTTATTGACTCCTCGAAGACCATGACCTCAGGCATGTCGCCCCTCTTCCTCCCCAGGTCCCTCCCTACCTCAAAGAGGTGAGCAGTTCCCTCAATGCCCAGCTCGGGCGGAACGAGGACGATCCTGGGGGACCCTGAGAGGGCCCTCACCACGTCCTCCCTCGTGACGGGCTCCCTGAGGTAGGCGTAGATGAAGTGCATGTGCATCAGCGTGGTCGGGGCCACGACGGCCATTGTGAATATGTCGAGGTCCCTGAGGACAGTCTTGACGTCCCTCGCGTGGTGGCTGGGCGACCTGGCTGGGTTCGGGAGGAGGGAGTTTATCGGGCCCCTCTTGACCTCCTTGGTCTCAGCGGCCCTCCTGACGATTACGGCCCTGACCCTCTCAACCTTTGATAGCGATGAGAGGGAGCATATAACGCGGAGGAGCGACGTGGTGTTGCAAGAGACCACCCTCACGAACCTCCTACCCAGGGCCTCCTCGTAGTTGCAGAGGGTTGAGAAGGAGACCTCCGCGACCTCGGGCTCCTCACCGCCCTGGAATATCGCCTTCACGCCCGCCGACTCGTACATGGGCCTGTTCTTCTCCCCCACGCCGTCCGGCGTCGCGTCGACTATCACGTCAGCCCTTGACAGCATCTCCTTAACGGTACCGGCGACCCTTATGCCGGCCCTCTCGAAGGCCTCCTCCGAGCCCTCGGGCACGTAAATGGGGATCCCTGACCTCACGGCCCCCAGCGCCTCGAAGTTAGGCCTAGTCTTGGCCACGCCGACCAGGGCCATGTCTGGCTGGAGCCTCACAGCATCGGCTACCCTCTTGCCGATCGTGCCGTAGCCGTTGACGGCGACCCTTATCACTTAGCCCTCACCCCCTTGGCAAGGGCCTCAACTGCTGGCAGCGGCTCCCCCGACAGGAAGACCAGCATGGCCCCTCCGCCCGTTGAGACGTGGACCTTGTTGCTCGGCAGCTCCCCGGCCAGGCCTGCCATGCTGGCCATGTGGCCCCCTCCTATTATCACGAACCCGCTCCCCTCCACCGCTGACCTCAGCACGGAGACGCTCCCCTCCCTGAACCTCGGGTCCTCTATGACCCCCATGGGCCCCCTGAGGACAACTAGCTTGGCCTCCCTTATCAGGGAGGAGTAGAACTCCCTCGTGGCTGGCCCTATGTCCTTTATGACGCCGCTGACCCTGCTCGAAGGCTCCTCCTTCACGTTCCCGTCCTCCTCCGTCACGTAGTCTATGGGGACCTCGACGGGGACGCCGCTCATGATGAGTCTCCTGGCCCTGGGCACCAGCGACATGAGGCCGAGCCTCTCAAGGACCTCCAGGTTCCTCCTACCTATGTCAATTCCTTTGGCCACGGCGAACACCTCGGCCACCAGGCCGCCCGTCAGTATCCTCTCCGCGATCCTCCTCTGGGCCAGGTTGGCGATTATCCTGAGCGTGTCGTTCACCTTGCCCCCGCCGAGGACGAACACCTTGGGCGAGTCCTCAGGGTTGAAGAGCCTTGAGAGGGCCGTGAGCTCCCTCTCCATTACCCTCCCGGCCGCCGAGGGGAGGACCAGGGGGAAGCCCACGAGGCTTGGCTGGCTCCTGTGGGCAGCGGCAAAGGCGTCATTCACGTAGGCGTTGAAGAGGGGGGCGAGCCTCCTGACCAGGTAGGTGTTGGCCTGGGCCTCAGGCGGCCCCTCGGTGACCTCCTCAGCGTAAAGCCTCACGTTGTCAAGCATCAGGGCCTCTCCAGGCCTGAGGGACCTTATGGCCTCCCTGGCGCAGGGGCCCGCCACGTCGTCAATGAACTTGACCTCCTGCCCCACGTACTTCGACATGAGGGAGGCGTGCTGGTCAAGGCTTATGAAGTCCCTGTCCCCAGGCCTGCCCTGATGAGAGATCATCACGACGGCGTTGCCCATATCGAGGAGCTCCCTGACCGTGGGGGCGTGGGCCCTTATCCTTGAGTCGTCGAGCAGCCTCCCCTCGCTGTCAACCGGGGAGTTAACGTCGATTCTTAGGAGGACCTTCATCCCCTTCGGGCTGAGGTCATCAAGGGTAGGAACCCTAAGCCCGCCAACCTCTATCAGGGCCCTCGCACCGGGCCCCTCCCTATCGACCCATATTAAAAATTTGAAACTTCGGTCGCCCAAGCGCAGAGAGTGCTGAGCACGGCCTCAGCCAAGGAAGAAGTTTATCAGGCCTAGGACTTAGCGTACTCGGCCAGCAGGTTCCTCATGTAGAGGAGGCTTGAGCTCACGCGGGGGTCAGCGTACCTGTTCTTAGAGTAGGTCACGCTGACCTGGGTCACCTCAAAGTAGAGCTCCCTCAGCCTCTCGGTCCTCCCAGAGGCTATGGCCTCCACGACCAAGGCGGCAAGCTTCTCAATCTGCCTCAGCTCCTTTACTGCGTCCTCGCGCCCCCACCTGTGGTAGGTCCTGGCAGCGCTCCTGCTGCTGTAGACAAGGTCCTCGGCAGCCTTCAGCAGCTCCATATACCTAGTGGTAGGCGTCATGGCTACAATATATGTGGCGCCTAAAAATTATAAGCCTTCTATTACATGTTCATGTCACATATTATATAGTTCGTGTTATGACCTAAGTGGGTCGGGCCCTAAGTCCTCCTCATCGAGGCCTCAGAGCCGTCGCCAGCCCTCATCCCCCTCCTGAAGGGGTTAGGACGGTAAAATTGCTAAGGTACGGCCTCCTTAGACGTTTGCTTCATGCCTTAACTCGCTAACCCCAAAGACGTTATATCTTGCTCAAGAGGTCTGGGATTATGTATTATGTGATGGCCTAGCTCAACTCTGGCCGATCATGCGTGC
The DNA here is from genome assembly GCA_022015155.1 of Acidilobus sp. GTDB lineage: Archaea > Thermoproteota > Thermoprotei_A > Sulfolobales > Acidilobaceae > Acidilobus. The sequence goes on from JAKLZP010000011.1 coordinate 24,220, forward strand.
CAGCTAGCTTATAGCACACCAACGCTTTATTCACTTGCATGGCTAAGGCGTTGGACGAAAGCAAGCCATGGGGTAAAGGTCATACAACGGCGCCGGTCCTAGTTAAAAGAGTTTTAGATACAGATAAGGACAGTGAAATAGGGTGGGCATTGAACGAAACATTAAGGTGATAGCGAGGAAGGCGTAGGCCATGTTCGTTGACGAGCTCCAGTACAAGGTCCAGGAGCTAGTTGACAGGAAGAAGACCTCATCCTATTACACCACCCCTGACGGGCTGGCCGTGATAAGGCAGCTAGTAAAGGAGGTGGACAGGAGGGATGGCATAGTCCTGATGGACCCCTTCATGGGCTCGGGCGTCACGCTGTCATCGGTCAGCGACCTGGTTAGGCCAAGCAAGGTGATAGGCATAGAGGTGAACAGGGCGCCCTGCGAGCTTGGGCGCAGGGTCCTTTCGTCGCTTTACAGCGACGTAGAGGTCGTCTGCGACGACGCCTTCAGGGTGGGCTGGAGGTACAGGGCTGACCTGGTCATAACCAACCCGCCCTTCGTCAGGTGGCACCTGATAGAGGACAGGGACGAGGTACTTGAGGCGGTAGTCTCCCACGGCTATAAGGACTACATCACGAGGAGGGACCCAGGGCTTCACATACTCTCCTTCTTCCTCATAGACTACATACTCAGGGCCGGAGGCTACGCAATAGCTGTGCTCCCGGCCTCCACGTTTTACACGGCCCAGGGCAGCGGGCTGAAGAGGCTCCTGAGGCGCAACTATGACGTGCTGGCCATCGTTGAGAACCTCAGGGAGCCCTCCTTCAGCGACGGGAGCGGCTTCAAGGAGCTCATAGTCTTCCTTAGGAAGAGGTCCCTTCCCTTCAGCGAGGCCCTGACCTCCGTCTACCAGTACGACGGGGGCCTGAGGAAGCTTTACTCCGTCAGCCTGGCGAGGCTGCCGAGGCTCATGGACAGGAACTGGCTGAGCCTGTTCGACTACGAGAGGGCGGAGAGGCTCGTGAAGGTGATAGAGAGGGGGCTTGAGGAGGGGCTCCTGAGGTACCTGAGGAGGGACGAGATAGTGAGGGGCGTTGAGATGTACGGCCCCGAGTTCTTCTTCATACCGAACAGGACCTGGAGCATCGTGGGCGAGGACGAGGACTACGTCGTGATAAGGGGCCCTGAGACCCTCAGGATCCCGAGGAGGTACCTGGTCAAGTGCCTGAGGAGGCCTGAGCACTACAGCGAGAGGGTGGTGATCAGGGACCCCGGCTTCTACGTCCTGGCCATAGGCGATGAGCCCCAGGGCGACCTGAGGAGGTACGTGGAGTGGGGCGAGAGGGAGGGGGTGCCAGCGCTAAGGCTTGGCGACAGGTGGTACCAGCACATATGGAGGCAGCTGCAGACGAAGAGGCCTTACGGTCACATATTCATACACGACAAGGTGGACCTTACGAGGAACAGGGTCCTGGCCAACTACAGCGATAGGCCCCTCTGCGCCTCCAAGAACTTCTATATCATAAGGACTGACAACCCGCTGATAGCGGCCTGGCTCAACTCGTCGATAATGAGGGAAGTGCTTGAGGTGTTCAGCAAGAGAATATCCTCGAGCTGGACCAGGCTCCTTGAGGACGACTACCTAGCGATACCTGTGCCTTCGAGGCGCGTCAGCGTGAACCTGGACGACCTGGAGGCCGCGGAGAGGGCGGTAAGGGGGTACCTAGGTATCTCGTAAGCTGATTACTATTCAGGTCTTAATTGGCCTTGACGCCATGATTACCTATTCCCAACCTTTGCTATGTTGGCCCTGAGCTCTGTCAGGGCGCTGTGGGGGTCAGGGACCTCTACGTAGATCCTCGCGTAGGGCCCTCCCCTGAGCCTGATGAGGAGGGCCTTGGAGGGGTCCCTGACGGCGAACAGGGCCCTGGTCCTGTCCCTCAGCATGAAGACCCCCTCTATGACCTTGCCAGGCACGTAGAAGCCGAGCAGCCTGAGGAGGACCTGGGACCTTATGTCGTCCCACGTGAGCCCGGCCTCGACAGAGGTTACGTCAGCTAAGGGGACCTTGACCTTCCTCTTGAGCAGCTCAAGCAGCTCGAGGCCCCTGAACTCGACCACCAGGGAGCCCTCCTCAACGTAGACCCTGTGGGGCAAGCCTTACCCCAGCGCTGTTAGGCAGAGAAAGTTGTAATAAATTAAGCTGAGGCGCTGCAGACCATGACGCCTAGGCGCTCCTTAGTGGCGGGCCCGCCGGGACTTGAACCCGGGTCCTCCGGCTCCGGAGGCCGGCGCCCTGATCCTGGCTGGGCTACGGGCCCCGTGCGCTAGCGCGTGCCAAAGGATATTTACACGCGTTGAGGTCAAAAAAAAGCCCTGCCTCGGCCTAGGCGCCCTCCCCTCCGCCCTCCTCCTCGGCCACGCCCTCAAGGGGCTTGGCTGAGACCCTCGACCTCAGGTCGTTTATCAGCTTAAGGGCCGTCTCCTCCTCCACCTGCCTCCCCATCGTTGTAGCCTTCGAGACGTACTCAGCTATCGCCTCCTCGGCAGACCTGCCTCCCAGCGACAGCCTAGACCTGCCTATGGTCATGGGGAAGGGCTCGAGTATTGCGCCGGTCTTGACAAGCACCTCGCCGTCCAGGGGGGTCACTATGACTGTCCCTACCTCCCTGCCGGCGGTCCTGACCGAGTACACTACGTCGCCGTCCTCGGTCTCACCAAGCTTCTCCAGCTCATACCTCACCCCCACGGCGAGCAACTCGGAGGCCTTTGAGGCCACCTCCTTGACAACCTCAGCCACCTGCTCATTTGCCAGCCTCCTGAAGGCCTCAACTGTAAGGGTGTCCCACCTCCAGACGATCTCCTTCTTCTCCTCGTCTATGTCGTAGTCTATTCGCACCCTCACCACGTCCCCCTTGTCTAGCTTAAGCCTGTTGACAAAGAGCTCGAAGAGGATCCTGTTCAGCTGAGCCGAGGCGAAGGCGACCTTCTGGGCCCACTCCTTGTCAGCCTTGGTCCTGTCCCTGAGCTGGGCGAAGAGGGTCCTCCTGACCTTGGTCGCGTAGGCCCCTGCTATAACTAGGCCTGAGCTGAGCCTGGGCACGGCCGTCACCCAATATATTATTATGATGCTCAAATATATAAATTATACGGAGAGCTCCTGGTCCAGGCCTTAACCCTGGCTCTAGGTGACCTCCTCGGCTGGTCGCCCAAGGTATTACTTAAATACTAAATAGAACGAGGGCGCCTAAGCCCGACGGCTGCTGCTCCTCGCGAGCTCCTTCAGGTCAAAGTAAGACTTTATCATGCTGCCGACGCCTATGCCTCCCACAACTATCAGCACCAGTATGAGGCCTAGGTCAAAGGCGTCCAGGTTAGGTATCGGTATGCCCGTCGATATGGCGAAGCTGTCTATGGAAGGCAACACGATCACCAGGGCCCCTATCAGGACGAAGGCCAGGCCGCCGTAGTAGAGGGTCCTGCCTGCCGTGGCCGCCCCCAGCTTCCTCACTGCGTCCTCCCCGAGCCCGTACAGCTTGACAAGGGCCGCGAAGGCGGCCCCAAATATTATCTGCATGGCCATTGTGCCCAGGCCGAACATCAGGCCGGGCAGGGGGGCGTAAATGAGGGAGCCCACCTGAGGGGCCAGCACGAACGTTATGACCGTGGCGTAGGCCCCGAAGCCGAAGCCCGCTATCAGGCCGTGGACCACAGTCATCCAAAGCGGGACGTCGCCGAGCCTCTCGTATATGTTCGTCCTCTCCGCCTCCCTGGCGTGGGTCCTGCTCCTGAGGAGCCTGTCCACCTCGAGGTGTATGTACTTCCCCCTGAGTATGTACGCGCCAGCTATGGCCATGACAACGCCCACAATTACGTAGACGGGCCCGTCAAGGTTGTACCTCATGTAGAAGTAGGCGAGGCCCAGGTAGCCAAGAGTCGTGAGCAGAGCCCTCTGGACTGTGAAGCCCAGCGAGAACAGGAAGCCGGCCTTCATGCCCCTCCTCGTGCTGTAGGCGCCCACGGCGTAGCTGAAGGTTATAGGCCACGTGTGCTCGTCGGGCGTCGCGCCGTGAAGTAGGCCGAGTATGAACGACATCAGCAGTATGAGCCCCAGTGATAGACCGTGCGGTGGGTTGAACAGCCAGTAGACCCAGTCCCATGCGCTCACTTGTGCACACCCTCCGTATTTCTTTAAGGAAGCTGTGCACAAGAGCTAATAAGCCTTTGTTTTTAGCGGCGCGCTTCAACAAGGGTTAAAAGGAAGGCCTGAAAGGACGTGATGGGCCTTGGGCCCTGCGCCGCCGTAGCTCAGCCGGTAGAGCGCCGCCCTGGTAAGGCGGAGGTCCCGGG
>JAKLZP010000012.1:0-27913 GCA_022015155.1 Acidilobus sp.
GTTAGAGGCCTCGGCCCCGTCCTTAGGGGCAGGCTGAGCTAAGGTTTTTATGAGATTGTGAGACGCAGGGCGCGGGCGTCGCGAGATGTCCCTGACGTACCCTGCCTGGCACTGGATCCACGAGTGGAGCACGCCTGGTACTATTCACCTCCACGCAGTCAAGAGCGTCTACGCCTTTGGCAGGACCAGGTACCAGACCTACCTCGTGGTCGAGTTTGAAGACCTCGGCAAGGCGTTAGTCATAGACGGCAAGGTCCAGTCAGCGGCCATCGACGAGTTCGTTTACCATGAGTCCCTGGTGCAGCCAGCCATGCTGGCCCACGGGTCCCCGAGGAGGGTCCTGATACTAGGAGGAGGCGAGGGAGCTACAGCGAGGGAGGTCCTCAAGTTCCCCAGCGTTGAGAGGGTGGTCATGGTTGACATAGACGAGGAGATCGTGAGGGCCTGTAAGGAGCTCCTTCCTGAGTGGCACAGGGGCGCCTTCGACGACCCCCGCCTGCAGGTGGTGATAGACGACGCCGAGCACTACCTTAGGTCGAGCAGTGAGAGGTTTGACGTAATAGTCGCTGACCTATCCGACCCGCAGGCCGGAGGGCCCGCCTGGAGGCTTTACACGAAGGAGTCCTACGAGCTCATTAAGTCAAGGCTTAACCCAGGAGGGGTCTTCGTGACCCAGGCCACGAGCCCGGTCCTGACCCCAAAGGTCCACGCGACAATCTACAACACCATTAAGGCCGCCTTCAGGCACGTCATATCTTACTACGTCTACATAAGGAGCTTTGAGGGCGTGTGGGGGTTCGTGATGGGGTCCGACGACGTCAACCTCGAGGCCCTGAGGGACCTTGACGTTGACCAGAGGCTCAGGTCGCTGAATATCAGCGGCAACAGGTTCTACGACAGCGAGTCCCACAGGAGCATGTTCAACGTGCCCAAGTTCATAAGGGAGGTCCTAGCGTCAACGAGGGAGGTCTCAACCCTTCAGAACCCCGTGTACGTGCCCGCTTGACCCCTTCCGCTAAGCCCTCCCCCCTATTTTTCCTGGCCAGGTTCCTCAGGGATCAGAATGACCATAGTGTCGTTCATACAGCAGGTGACCCAGGAGGTCACGGCTGCCGCCTGGGCCCTCTTCGTGCTCACGTGGACGATAGGCTGGACCCTGAGGGGCGCCCCTATACCCCTCAGGGGGCTGAAGAGGGCCGGGGCGAGCTTCATCGAGGACTCCATATGGGCCGCCCTCTGGCTTGCCCTTGGCTCCACGATATTCACCCTCATAGCGTACGTAGTTAAAGTGGTGACAGGAAGCCCATGACTTACCTGGGGGACCTCTTTGAGATAGCCCTGAAGCTGGCCCTCCTGACCTTTTACCTCGGCGCCCTGGTCTACGCGCTGCCAATACCTGTAAGGGGGCTGAAGAGGTGGGGAGGGGTCCTGATAAGGGACTCCCTGTTCTCCTTCGCCCTGGCCCTCTCGCTCGGCGCCCTCACCGCCTTCGCCAACGGGCTGGCCAGGATGATGGGCGGCTCATGGGCTTTCTTCGACCAGTGGCTCTTAAGCGGCCTCGAGCTGGTCCTGTCGCTTAAGGTCGCAGTCTCAGCTATGTCATCCCTCACCTCCTATATACCGGCCGGGTCGGCCCTCAAGGCCCTCCTGGGCCCCTTCAACGACGCCCTCACGGCAGACCTCCTCTTCCTTGTGACCCTCTTGGCGATGGAGTTCATAGTAAAGACGGCTGGGGCCCTCGTGGCCCTGATAGGCCTCGTGCTCTTCTCCCTGCCCTTCAGGCTTGGCAGGGAGGCAGGCGCCTGGTTCATAGCGTTCGTCCTGGTCTTCAGCGTTGGCCTCCAGGTCCTGCCAGCGTTCGTGTCCTCAATAGCTGAGTCGCCTCAGGTCAAGGTCTCGCCGTCAGGAGCCAACTGGGGCGTCACCTATGTCACCGCTAGGGTTCAGTCCGCCTACGGCACTCCCCTGGGCGACGCTGTCCTTGACTTTTACGTGATGAAGAACGGGTCGCCTGAGCTTGTGGCCCAGTACGTGACTGACCCACAGGGGGAGCCCATAGACCCTTACGCTGGCCAGGCCGGGCTCATATCGCTTCCTAGCGAGGTGCCCGTCTACGCTTATGTGATAGACGACGGCGTTGAGTCACCCCTTGAGCCTTACCCCTACTCGGCGGCCAACTTCAGCGGCTCGGTGACTTTCACCTCGCCCTACATACTCTACTCCAACGGCCAGAACGTCATAGCCTTCACCAACCAGCCCAGCCTTGTCAACGTGAGCCTGACGAGCTCAGGGGCCGTGGCGCGGCTCAACCTAAGCTATGGCGGGATCTTTGAGGTAAGGGCGCCCTCGAACTGCTCCGTAAAGGTGAGCTCTACGCAGGAGCTCGGCACGAGCTCATGGAGCTGGGACGGCATAAACGGCGACTCCTGGTACCTCCTGGGCCCTACTAACGCGACCGTCCAAATTAACGTGGGCCGCTGCCAGCAGGTCAAGGTCCGGGGGGTCAATACGACTGATTACGCTACTGACTTCTTTGGCCTCGGGGGCCTCTCGGTCAACCTACTTGAGGACTTCATAGTCTACTACTTTACGGTCCCCCTTATGTATGTGGCCGTGTTGACAACGATTACCTACGCCCTCGCCAGGCTTCTTGGTGGGAGGAGGGGCATACTGCCGAGGTTAGTCTGAGTTGGTCTCCGCCTCAATGGCCTTTAACGTCTTCCTGGGCGCTGTGGCCGTGGTCACCGCTGCCCTTATGATAAGGAACCTGAGGTCAGCAGGCGAGCTGTCCCTGCCCGGGCTGAGGGGGGAGAGGGGCAGGGGACAGGGGGCGGAGCTGACAGTCTACGTGGACGGCAAGCGGCTCGTCGGCGTCCCCTACGTAGCTGAGGAGCTGCCCAGGGAGGGCCAGGACCTGCCCCTCAGGCTGGCCAGGCTGGCCAGGTCCGCCAGGGTCTCGGTCACCTTCGTGAGCAGCATGTACTCCGTGAGGAAGAGCTCTGTCCTGAAGCTCCTCGAGGAGGAGCTCAGGAAGACCGAGTTCGCTTACACCGCGACCAGGCACGTCAAGTACAGGGAGAGGCTCGCCGAGCTGGAGGAGCTCTATAAGGACGTCATGAGGGTCCAGGTCCCCTATGTGGGAGGCTTCGCATTCATAGTATGGGTGGACCCCAACGACAAGGATGCCATCTTAAGTGCTGAGGCCTTCAAGGAGCTCGTCGAGGCTGAGGCCAACGTGAGGGTGAGGAGAGTGAGGGCTAACGAGCTCGAGGCCCTGCTCACCTCGTCGAGGCCTACCTGGTTCAGCCAGGAGTCGTGGGGACCCATAGTGGTAGGTCGTGACGTGATAAATGATGAGATTGGAGTCGTAATAGGGGAAGAGGTCGAGAGCCCTGGCAACCTGGTAATCCTCAGGTGGCCTGACGGCTTCAGGGTTCACCTTGGGGTCTTCGGGCCCACCGGGAGAGGGAAGACAGTCTTGCTCACAGGCCTGGCCTCACAGCTCGCCTCGCTCTCGCACACGTTCGGCGACCCAACGGCCATTGTCGTCCTGGACCCCAAGGGCGACCTCGCTGACTTGTTGAGAGGCGTCGCTGACTCGTACATAACTCCGTCCCAGGGCTCCTGCGTCCCCATAAGGAGAGTTGACGGCGTCGCTGAGAAGCTTGTGGAGAGCGCAAGGGAGACCGGGGAAGGCGCTGAGGTCCCGCTGTGCGTGGGCTCAGGCCTCAGCCCAGCGGGCCTCGTAGTCTACGACCTAAGGGGGTTGCCCAATGAGCTGAGGAACGTCTACGGGTCCCTGATAGTGAGCTCGCTGGCCCTCGAGGCCAGCGAGAGGGGGCTGAGGGGAAGGGTCGTGCTGATCCTTGACGAGGCCTGGAGGTTCGCTAAGGGCTCAGCTGTCCACCTAGAGTTCGCCCTGAGGGAGGGGAGGAGCAAGGACCTCTACGTGATCTATGCCACCCAGCTGCCGGCAGACGTCGGGAGGCCCATAGTCGACAACACTGGCTACAAGCTCATCTTCGGCGGCTTCACGCACATGTACGTTGAGATGGGGGCCCAGCTGGGCCTCGACAGGCCTGAGCTCCTTAGGTCGCTCCCTGTAGGCGAGGCCCTGATGGTTGACGAGGTCGGCAGGGCAAGGCACGTTAAGGTCCTGGACTTCTCCAAACCGTTTAAAAACCTCGCCCGCCTCGCAGGTGAAGGCGAGGGCGTCAGACCAGATGGGGAAGAGCTTAAGGCAGCAGAGGGCAGGAAAGGGGTCACCGACCTTCAGGAACCCAGACCACATACACCCAGGCCCAGCTAAGTACCCGCCGCTAAGCGACAAGACCCTTGAGGGGGTCGTTAAGGAGCTTGTCCACGACCCAGGCAGGTACGTTCCCCTGGCCCGCGTCGTTCTGGCTGACGGCACCGAGTTCCTGATGCCGGCCGCCGAGGGCACCTACGTTGGCCAGAGGATCAAGGTGGGGCCAGACGCTGAGCCCTCCTTCGGCAACGTGCTGCCTCTCTCCAAGATACCCGAGGGCACCCCTGTCTTCAACTTAGAGCTCAGGCCGGGGGATGGGGGCAAGATCGCCAGGAGCTCAGGCAGCTACGCAATAGTCCTGAGCAAGACGGACTCCAAGGTCAAGGTCCTCCTCCCAAGCAAGAAGGAGAAGGAGCTCGACGGGAGGTGCAGGGCCACCATAGGCGTCCCAGCGGGGGCCGGCAGGCTTGAGAAGCCCCTGCTGAAGGCGGGCGCCAGCTTCTACAAGTATAGGGTCAAGGGCACTAAGTGGCCAACCGTGAGAGGCGTGGCCATGAACGCCGCCAACCACCCCTTCGGAGGCGGCTCTCACCAGCACGAGGGAAGGCCTACAACTGTCGCCAGGAACACGCCTCCAGGAAGGAAGGTAGGTCACATAGCCGCCAGGAGGACAGGCAGGAAGAAGCGTTAGCCCTGCCGCCCCTCCAGCTCCGCCACCTTCCTCGCTATGGCTATGACCTTCTGGGCCACCTCCTCAGCGCTCCTACCGAACACGAAGGCCCCTGGCTCTTTGCCGAAGTCGCCGTAGTCGTAGATCACGTCGACGGGCCCCCCTGACCTCTCTAGGGCCCTCCTAATGCCCCAAGGTATTGACCCTCCCTCAGCCTCCTTGACCTCCCTAGGCTCCTCACGCCTGTCATAGTATGAGGTCCTGAGCCCCAGCGAGTGAACGGCCTTAGCTATTAGGTCGTTGAGGGCTATGTTGGCGGCCGCCCTGTACTCGGGGTAGAGCTCCATGAACGCGAGGAGCGCCCTGGCCACGTGGCTTGAGGCGCCGGGCCTCGGGTCGCCATGTATCATCAGCCTGTCCCTGAACCTCGTTATCCTCCCTGGCACGGCAATTACGTCATCTGTCGACCTTGGGTACGGGGACTCTATGGCCACCCCAAAGTTCATAGAGATCTCTGGCACCAGCCTGCTGACCTCACGCTCGTTCTGCTTAAGGGCCTCCAGCGCCCTCTCAAGCTCCTCTATTGCCAGGTACCTCTGGGCCGGCACGTAAAGCCAGGCGACCGGGTTGACTGGGCCGTGGCCCTTGCCAAGCCTTAGGCCGTAGTCTATGGCAACCGTTACGAGCTCCTTGGCCTTGGCCACCGCGTCAGGCACTCTCAAGCCCTTGGCCAGGAACGCCGCTATGGCGGCGGAGAAGGAGCACCCAGTCCCATGTGTTGTCGTGGTTTCAATCCTCCTGGCCCTGTACTCGTAGAAGTCGCCGTTATAGTACATCACGTCCACTGACTCGGGCCCCGAGAGGTGGCCACCCTTTACTACAACTGCCTGGGCCCCTGTCATATCAGCTATGGCCTTAGCTGCCCTTCTGGCAGAGTCCACGTCAACGACCTTAACCCCTGAGAGCCTCTCAGCCTCAGGAGCGTTAGGGGTCACAACGGTAGCCCTGGGCAGGAGCTCCCTAACTAACGCCTCTATGGCGTCATCCTTGAGCAGCTGGGCTCCGCTCTTAGCAATCATCACAGGGTCTACCACTAACGGGAAGTCGTAGGACCTCAGCTCGGCGGCCACGGCGCTCACTATCTCCCTGTTGCTCAGCATCCCCGTCTTAGCGGCGTCAATTCCCATGTCCTCATGGACGACCCTTATCTGAAGCCTCACCATGTCAGGCGAGACGTCATAGATGCCGGCCACCTCGTAGGTGTTCTGGGCCGTGACGCTGGTCACGGCCAGCGTGCCGTGGACGCCCGCCACCGCAAAGGTCTTCAGGTCAGCGGCTATCCCAGCGCCTCCCCCGCTGTCAACGCCCGCTATGGTCATAGCCACGGGCAAAGGCTTACCCGCCCTCATGCCCCCTCACCATCTCAAGGGCCCTGAAGAACAGGGGCCAGAAGGGGTCCTGCTCAGGCTGCCGTATAAGCCTTTCAGAGCCGTCATCAACCAGGTAGACCCCCTTGCCCTCAACGACCTCGCCTATGACCGCGGCCTCTATACCCCTTGACCTGAGGAGCTCCAGGGCCCTGCCCTCGAGGCCCCTCCTGACGGTGGCTATAAGCGTCCCCTCGCTGATTGACGCGAAGGGGTCCACCTTAATCCCCGTGAGCTCCGAGAAGGCCTCTAAGACCTTCATTACGTCGTCCCTTACGAAGAGCTTCTCCCTGAAGACCCTTATGGAGACCCCGCTCGCCTCAGCTACGTCGTTGAGCGCTCCCCAGACGCCGTATTCGGTTGCGTCATGCATCGCCGTCACGCCGTCCCTTAGGCCAAGCTGGGCCAGGGTGAGGGCATCGTCGACTACCGACTGAAGCCAGAAGATCTCCTGGGCCCTCCTCGCGAACTCCTTGCCGTAGCGCCTCTCAAGGACCTCAGGGAACATCGAGGCCAGTATGCCCGCGGTCTCAACGGCGGCCCCCTTAGTCATTATCACGACGTCACCAGGCCTCGCCATGGCTGGGGTCACGAAGTGGTCCCTCTTGGTGACGCCGACCATAACAGCCCCTCCTATCATGGGGTAATCAATTCCTCCGTACCTCCCCGTGTGGCCTGCCACTATTGTAATCCCAAGCCTCCTGCACTCGTTATGTATTGCCCTCCAAAGCCTCTCGAGCTCCTCGTCAGTCATCCTCAGGGGCAGGTTTAGGTCAATGAAGAGGTACCTCGGCGGGACCCCTGAGACAGCCACGTCGCTGGCCAGTATGTGGACGGCGAACCAGGCGCTCTTCTCCCACCCGTACTCAGGCACTACGTAGACCGGGTCCACCTCGAATATGAGGTCATAGTCACCGACCCTCACGACCCCAAAGTCGACGCCAAACTGAGGCCCTACTATTACTGAGGCGTCCTCAGCCCCCAGGTTTGGAAATATGACCCTCTCGAAGAGTTCCCTGTTCACCTTACCTATGACTGGCGGTGCCATGAGGCCACCTCATTACCACTATAAGTAGTAACAGGGCCATTAAAATGCCTTGCTATAAAAGTTAAAGGTGCTTAGCTCAACGCTATGAGCCCGCTAAGGGACAGGCCTCTGTCAGTAACTTCCTTTAAAGACCCCTAACATTACATTACACCGAAGCGCCTTGAGGCCAAAGACACTTTACGTGAGCTCCAGCGTCGGCCTGGGCCACGTGACGAGAGACTACAGGCTTTCCCGCCTCCTTGACTGGGCTGACATCACGTGGCTCACGGCAGGCAGAGCGCTTGATTACCTGAGGGCGAGGGGCGAGAGGGTTCACGAGCTGTCATACGAGCTGAGGAGCCTGGGCGACTCACTGATGAACGTAATAAGGGGCTGCAGGGTAACTTACTCGCCCCTTGGCCTCCTTAGGCTCTACAGGGACCTAAAGCATAACGCTGACTTGATCAGGGACCACCTTGACCTAGAGGCCTATGACCTGGTTATAGGCGATGAGCCCTGGGAGCTCATGATGAGCGGCCTGAAGCTCCCTGAGAGGTCTGTCCTGATAACCGACATAACGTCCCTGGGCAGCTCAGACAACTTCATAATGAGGAGGGTGAACTCCTGGATCAGGACTAAGTTCCTTCAGTTCAGGCTCAGGTTTAACGTCAGCCTCTGGGACAGGGCCGAGGGCTTCCTGTCGCCTGGCCAGCTGGCAACCCATGAGGCCAACCCGACGCCAAGTGACGGCGGTCTCATCGTGATAAACCTGGGCGGCACTGACGCAGGGAACTCGGCAGCTGAGGCCATATCAGCCCTGCTCGAGGCCAGGGGGCTCAGGACAGCGATAATAGGCGGCCGCAGCTTCAGGCCGAACCCTGTTGACGTGATAGCTGGCGCGAGGGCCCTCGTGACCCTGGCTGGCTACTCAAGCCTCGTGGAGGCCTCGATGCTCAGGAAGAGGGCCGTCATACTGAAGATAGGCGGCCACTTCGAGCACGAGGAGAACGCCAGGGTCTTCGAGGGGAGGAGGGGGTACAGGGTCCTGAGCTGTGACAAGGCGACGCCAGAGGAGGTGTACAGGGCGCTAAGCGAGGTCCTCGGTGAAGAACCTGACCCGCCGGCCGTTAAGGATTCGGCTCAAGAGATAGCGTCCATGATAAAGGGGCTGGCTGAATAATGGCGTCAGCCTTAACTGAGCGGGCTTATGCTAAGGGATTTTAGTTAAGTTAACGCTGCCAGCGCGGTGCTGAACTTGGGGCTGACCGAGCAGGACCTCGTGGCGGCCTTCTATGAGATGGTTACGACCGCCGCCACGAGCATCCCTGAGGACGTCTATAGGGCCCTGAAGGAGGGTTACGAGAGGGAGACCAACCCCATCGCCAAGAGGCAGTTAGGGGCCATACTGAAAGATATAGAAATCGCCTGTAGCCGCAAGGTACCTATATGTCAGGACACCGGCACGCCCTACTTCTTCTTCGAGATGGGGGAGAACTTCCCGCTCAGGCTGGGCGCCGTGAGGGCTGCCGTAGAGGCCGTGAGGAGGGCCACAAAGGACGGCTACCTGAGGCCTAACGCCGTGGACCCCTTCTACAAGAAGAACAGCGGTGACAACACTGGCAGGTACATACCGTGGATACACATAGACCTGGTCGAGGGCGACCAGCTGAAAGTGTGGTTCATGACGAAGGGGGGAGGGAGCGAGGCGCCGGCCACGCTGATAATGAGTGAGCCCATACTGGGCTTCGAGAAGCTGAAGTCAGGCGTCATAGACACTATAGTCAAGTACGGCCCCCTGCCCTGCCCCCCTGTCATAGTTGGGGTAGCTGTGGCCGCAGGGGCCGACATAGCCCTGACGCTGGCTAAGAAGGCCCTCCTGAGGCCCATAGGCGAGAGGAATCCTGACCCCAACATAGCTAAGCTAGAGGTAGAGCTGCTCAACGCGCTCAACAAGCTAGGCCTCGGCCCCCACGGCTTCGGGGGAGGCGTGACGGCCCTTGACGTGAAGATAGACTACGCCTACAGGCACCCAGCCACGTTCGCCATAGGCATAGTAACTAGCTGCTGGGCCACGAGGAGGGCCTCGGCCATAATAAGGCCTGACGGCAGCTGGGAGATGACAAGCAAGCACATTAAGTACGTCGGGGGTGGGTGCGCCCTATGAGCGCCAGGGAGTTCCACCTCAGGACCCCGCTCTCGGACTCCGACGTAGAGAGGCTCAGGATAGGCGACATAGTTTACCTCAGCGGTACAGTCGTCACGGCCAGGGACGAGGCCCACGAGCTGGCCCTTGAAATACTGAGGTCGGGAGGCCAGCTGCCGGTCGACCTGAGGGGGCTCGCGCTCTACCACTGCGGACCCGTGGCGGTGAAGCGGCCTGACGGCAGCTGGAAGGTCATAGCGGCCGGGCCCACTACAAGCATGAGGATGGAGAGCGTTGAGCCCGAGTTCATAGAGAGGACCGGGGTGAAGATGATAATAGGCAAGGGCGGCATGGGCCCGAGGACCGCTGAGGCCATGAGGAAGTTCAAGGCCGTCTACGCCGTCTTCACGGGCGGCGCGGGGGCGCTGGCAGCTGAGGCCATAAAGTCTGTTAAGGCCGTCCACTGGCTTGACAGGCTGGGCATGGCCGAGGCCATGTGGGTCTTTGAGGTAGAGGAGTTCGGCCCCCTGACGATAACGATAGACAGCACAGGGGCCAACTACTATGAGATGAGGCTGAGGGAGGTCGCTGAGAACGCGAAGGCCGTCAAGAGGGAGCTAGGGCTTCCAGCCGAGGAGGAGTGAGCCCACCCGCAAGGGAACTCTTAACTAGGGCATAAGCTAACGACCTGGCAGTCACAGCTGCCTCAGCTGACACCCCGCTGAGCCCTATCAGGTGGTCAACCCTGCCCCTCAGGAGCAACTCCATTGCCTCGCCAGGGGTGAGGCCCCTGCTCTCCAGGTAGAACAGCTGGTCCCCCGGCAGCCTGTACTGGGCGGCCCTATGGGAGGCCACGTTAACGTCGCCTGTCTCTATCCTCATCATAGGCATCGTGTAGGTCCTCGCCTGCTCGTCGAGCAGAAGCGCCTCCACGATGAACCTTGACGAGGAGCCCGCCGCCTGAGGCGTCAGGATCGCCGTGCCCCTCACGGAGACCAGCGAGGGGCCGGAGGCCACGCCAAGCCCGTAGACGTCTGCGGAGGAGTCCCTGCCCCCCTGAACAGTATCTATTATGTTGTCAACCTTGGCGGTACCCCATGAGAACGTGAGGGAGGCGTGCGTAAGCCTTGACTGGGCCGCCATCACCGTCTGTTCATCGACCCTCTCAACGGCCGAGGGCGAAGCCACCACAAGTGAGGAGAGGGAGGCCCTGACGCCGACGGCCCTCCTGATGAGATAGGCCGTGGGCCACCTGGGGTCAGGCTCCGCCACTATGAGGACGCTTGCCCTAGCGCCTTCCTTGACCTTCACCTCAACGCCTGTGGAGCCCGGGGCGCCTCTAGGCGCATATATTATGACGTCAGCCTCGGCCCCCTGAGGCACATTAATGACTAGGTGCTGTGAGGCCCAGGCCTCGCCCGTTGGCCTACAGAGGGCCACCCTGAGCCTGCCCTTGGCATCAACTAGGTGGGCGCCCTCAAGCCTAGCCACGTGCTCGCTGTAGAGCCTGGAGGCCCTTAGGTCAAGGAGCGTCTCGTCAATGTCATAGTTATAGTCGGACCCGCAGGGCCCAAGGACTAGGTCCCACTTCCCCCTGGGCCTCTCATAGCTCACCTGGCCCGGCCTGTCAAGGACTTCCTCAAAGCTCCTCCAGTCCGTGTAGTACTTGGTCACCGGCGAGTCCGCGACCTTCTGCCACGGCGTCACCTTTGAGTACTCGAGCGCCCTTGCCCTCAGCTTGTTCACAGCCTTTCACCCAACTGAGCCGAGCTCGCTGAACTCGAGCTCTACGACCTTCAGCAGTATGCTTACAGTCTCCAGCGGCAGGCCCCTCAGGACGTCCCTTATGAAGCCGCTCACTATCATGGCCTTGGCCTCCCCCTCCTTCACCCCCCTTGAGGCCAGGTAGAAGAGCTGGTCCTCCCCCAGGCGCCCAACCGTGGCCTCATGGGTTACCTCAGCTGTAGGCTCGTCTACCTCGTTCCTCGGCAGCGTGTAAGCCCTGCTCTCCTTGTCAAGTATTAGGCTGTCACACTGGACGTGGGACAGGCTGTTGGTGGCGCCCCTCAGGACCTTGACGAGACCCCTGTAGGTGGCTATGCCGCCGCCGGAGCTTATGCTCTTAGATATTATCAGGCTCCTAGTGTTCGGCGCCGCGTGGATCGCCTTAGCGCCCACGTCCTTTATCTTGCCTGGGCCGTTAGCTATGCCTATTGATACGTTCTTCGTCCTGGCCCCTGGGCCCTTGAGCACCGTGGTGGGGTAAGTTATAGTTATCCTGCTCCCTATGCTCCCCTCGACCCACTCAACGCTGGCCTCCTCCTCCGCTATGGCCCTCTTGTTGTTGAAGTTTACGATGCTGCCGCTCCAGTTCTGTATAGTGGTGAAGTGGACCTCAGACCTCCTCTTAGCGTATATTTCTACCATCCCGTCGTGAAAGCTGAACTTCTTGAGCACAGGCGCGGCGCAGCCCTCTATGAAGTGTATGTAGCTCCCTTCGTCGGCGACTATGAGGGTGTGCTCAAACTGGCCCTCCATCTCGCTGCCTATTAGGAAGAACGCCTCGACAGGATTGATGACCTTGGCCCCAGGCGGAAGGTAGACGAAGGCCCCTCCGCTCCAGAGGGCGTAGTGAAGGGCTGCGAACTTGTGATCAGTCATGGGGAAGACCCTGCCGAAGTACTCCTTTACAAGGTCCGGGTACCTCTTGACGGCCTCATCCATTGACAGGAAGACCACGTTCTTTTTCTTCAGCTCCTCCTTCACCCTCGTTATCACGTTCTCGCTGTCGAAGACCGCAGTGAGGCCTGAGAGGACCTTGGCCTCAGCCTCAGGCAGGCCGAGCTTGGCGTAGGCGTCCCTCAGCCAGTCGGGGAGCTGGTCCCAGCTCTCTGCAGTCTCCACCTTAGGCCTCACGTAGGCGGCTATCTCATCGAGGTCAACGCTCTCAACGCCCTCAAGCCAGTTAGGCGCCGGCAGCTTCTCAAATGTCTCAAGGGCCCTGAGCCTGAGAAGCCTCATCCACTCGGGCTCGCCCTTAGACCTAGAGATCTCCTCGATTAGGTCCCTCGATATCCTGCCCCTTATCTCAATCTCCTTAGGATACGGCATCACCCTGCCGAGCACGCTCCCCTCGCTCAGCTCTATTACCTCGCGTAGCTCCCTCTCCCTCGCTACCCTGACAGGCTCGCCCATTTACGACACCTCCTTCAGGAACGACTCGTAGCCCTCCTTGAGGACCCTCCTGACGAGCTCGTAGTCCCCCTCGGCCACTATGCGGCCCCTGTTAAGGACGTACGCCCTGTCAGGCCTCACGAAGTCCACTATGCTGGCCTGGTGAGTTATTACAAGGACGCCCACCCCTGACCTCTTCATCTCAGCTATGGCCTCACCTATGACCTTTACGCCGTCAACGTCCAGGCCGCTGTCCGGCTCGTCGAAGATGGCATACCTTGGGTTCATGGCTAGGACCTGCAGGACCTCAGACCTCTTCCGCTCTCCCCCGCTGAAGCCCACGTTTACCTCCCTCTCCAACATCTCGTCGCTCAGCCCCAGCTGCCTGGCCTTGGCCTTGGCCCATGAGAGGAACCTGGGGTCAACGTAGCTCAGGTCGAAACCCTTGACCCTTATGGCGTTTATTACGTTCAGGAGGTAGCCGAGCCTCACGCCAGGCACCTCAACAGGTGACTGGAAGGCGAGGGCGAGCCCCTTGAGGGCCCTTTCATAGGCCGGCAGCCCAGTCAGGTCAACCCCATCGAGCTCTATTGAGCCCTTCGTAACCTTGTACCTGGGGTGACCCATAACGGCGTAGGCCAGCGTGGTCTTGCCACTGCCGTTGGGACCCATTAAGACTACGGCCTCGCCCCTCTCAACTCTTAGGGTTACTCCCCTCAGCACCTCCTTGCCCTCAACCTCTACGTGAAGGTCGTTGACGCTCAATGGCATCTCTAAGGCCCACATCTTTAACGCAGTTAAAGTTTAAAAGCACGTGTCCAGTACGAGGGGGAAAGACCTCACCCTTCAAGGCAAGAAGGAGGTCTGTGAGAGCTCAAGCGTTTCTGCACGTGCTTAGCTACAGCCTCCGCGCGGCTGATGGTCACTGATGGCTTCCTAGTGGGCAACCTCGTACTCACTGTGGGCCATGCTTCGACAAAATGGTCTTGACTAAGAGCTTTGAGCTCAGCACATAATTGACCTCAAGGTGGCCTTTAATAGTTTGGACAAAATAATAATTATACAAACCCTTTTAAGGCAGTGTAAAGCAATATATCAGCAGAAAAGGCTTAGTGGTGTCAGGCTTGCGGGGCTATAAGGTAGTCCTGACGGCTGAAGGCGCCACTGCAAGTGACACGCTGGGGGCGAGCGTTGCCGGCTTCATAAGCGCCCTGCCTGACACTTACATAAAGCCCGTCATAAGGAAGCTCTACTTCAGGGTCCTCTCAAAGGACGGCAGGGCCCTGAGGGCCCCCTACGGCCTCGCCAAGGTGGAGGCCTCGCTCGTGCAGAGTGGAGTCGTCAGCAGGGATGACGTAGTTATAGCCAGCCCCTACGAGCTTGAGAAGGTCATAGGCCCTGAGACAAAGGTCCTGGGAATTTACGTCATGGACCCCCTCGGCCTCAGCTTTGGGAGCGGCATAACCTACTGGATACTCAGGCTCGCAGGCCTTCCCTATAGGGGCATTCCGTTCATAGCGAGGTCCTTCCTTGACGTGATAACGCACCCGGCCGTGAAGGCCCACAGGAGCCACCTTAAGGTAGTTGTCGGGGGGCCGGCCACGTGGCAGCTTACTGACACCGGTTACCACAGGAAGCTCGGCATAGACCTGGTCTACGAGGGCGAGTTCGAGAGCCTTGGCCCTTCAGTCTTCAGGAGGCTCCTGGCCGGTGAAAGCCTACCCCCCGTGATATCGGCTCCGCCGGCCAAAATTGAGGACGTGCCAACCATACTCACCCCCTCGAACGGGGGAATAGTAGAGGTCACGAGGGGCTGTGGCAGGGGCTGCACGTTCTGCACGCCTAACCTAAGCGGCGCCATAAAGTCGTTCCCCTTCGAGGGCCACATAGAGAAGGAGATAAGGCTCAACATAGAGGTCGGCAAGATGAAGGACGTAAACTTGCACAGCGACGAGTTCTTCAGGTATGGAGCTAAGGGGATAGAGCCGGACCCTGACAAGGTGATAGAGCTGACCAGGAAGGCCTACAAGCTTGTGAAGTCCTATGGCGATGACCATACTATATCAACGGACTTCACTACCGCAGCTGTAGTGGTCTACAAGCCCAAGCTGGTTGAGGAGGTGGCCCAGTACATAAATGAGGGGGGAAGGTGGACGTTCATAGAGATGGGTATAGAGACGGGGTCGCCTAGGCTGATAAGGAGGCTCATGCCTGGCAAGCCCCTGCCCTACAAGCCCGAGCAGTACCCTGAGATAGTTGAGGAGGGCATAGGCATACTTAACGACAACAGGTGGGTCGTAGTCGGGACGATGATAATTAACCTGCCGGGCGAGACCGAGGACGACGTGATCAAGGACCTGGAGCTCCTGGACAGGATAAAGCGCCTCAGGGTCATAACGTTCCCGCTGCCCTTCATACCCATGGGCGCCCTCAGGAGGACCTACTTCACCATGCTTGACCGGATGATACTGGACCCCGTGAGGGGTGAGTTCATACTGAGGGCCCTGGAGAAGGCCTTCAGTGAGGCCGCTAGAGACATGAACCTGGCCGTGGAAAAGATGGAGAACCCGCTCTATAAGGCCGTAATCGGCTGGCTGGGCGAGAGGCTCGCCAACATGCTTGTTGAGAGGTACAGGGAGGCATTGAGAGAGCTGGCGTCCAGGCGGCTCAGGCCCTATGAGCCTCAGGCCGAGGCCGCCCTCAGGATATCGACAGTAAAGCCCTAACGTTATAAGGGAGCAAGGCCTGCCCCCTTAGGGTTACAACGTGGTACGCGTAAATGAGGACATAGCCAGGAAGGTGGCTGACGTCGCAAGGCTCCTCTACGCGAGGGGCCTCGTTCAGGTCAAGGGGGGCAACGTCAGCTTTTACGACAGGCCTGAGGGGCTCCTGTACATAACGCCGACAGGGGTCCCGAGACACACAATCAGGGAAGACGATATAGCCATTATGAAGATCGACGGCACGGTCCTGGTGGGCACCCCAAGCAGCGAGTACAGGCTCCACCTGTCCATCTACAGGTCCATCGAGGAGGCCGTCGCGGTGGTGCATGCTCACCCAGCTGACGTGATAGCCCTCTATGAGGCGGGCCTCAGAATATCAGCTGACGTAATGACCGAGGCGTCGATAAGGGTTGGCTGCGTGACCGATGTACCGCCCCTGACCCCAGGCTCAGAGGAGCTCGCTTCTGCCACTGCAGAGGCGCTCAAGGCCAGCGGCTGCAGGGCCGCCGTCCTAAGAAAGCACGGCATCGTGACCTACTCCGCCCGCGACGTTTATGAGGCCCTGGACGCCGCTGAGGCCCTCGCCGACACGGCCAGGGTTATCCTGTTCTCACGTATCATAGGCAGGTGAGCTCAGCCTCCAGGGGTCCCGTGATACACGGCGTCCCTCCACACGGCATCCCATATCTCCTGCTCGCTCAGGGTTATGTTCTTGATCAGCGCCGTGTAAACCTGCCTGAGGACTGCGTGGTGGAAGCTTTCATCCCTTAGGAGCATGTCAACGAGGAAGGAGAGGGCCGGGTCGTTCTTTACCAGCTCATCTGACTTGAGCCTATCGAGCTCCTCTATGCTCTCAGACTCCATGCTTATGTGCTTCTCTATGTCCTTTAGCACGGAGGTCGACTCAGCCTCATCTATGAGGCCTGGGTTGAGCAGGAGGGCCGCCATGGTCTCGTAGATCTTAGAGTGCTTGATCGAGTCCTGGGCTACGGCATCTATTATCAGCCTCACGACGGGGTTCATCGAGCGGCTGGCGGTGTTGTTAAGGAGCTGGGCGTACTCAAGCTCCCTCTTGGCCTCCTGCTTGAAGTACTCGGCCAGCTCCCTTCTCTTAAGGTGCTCAGAGACTGCCATTTCCCCTTACGCCTCTCAGCAGTCCACCTTACAGGCTATAAAAAGGAGCGCATAAAGAACCGATGATACTGCAGGGGGCACTGACTTGAGGCTTGTGGACCTTCATGAGGACATAGGGTACTGGTACGCCAGAGGGCTTGACTTCGAGTCAGGGAGCGCGCCCTCAACCCTTGAGAAGCTGAGGGCCTTGGACGACGTGATAGTCGTTGGTGTGATATTCCCCGCCACTGGCAGGTCCAGGTATGACCTGACCCTCAGCACACTGCTCTCAGAGCTCAAGTACTTCCTTAGGCTTGAGAGGGAGGGCAAAGTCAAGATAGTGAGGACCAAGGCTGACCTCTCCGTGAAGGGGGTCAAGGTCCTGATTGGCGTTGAGGGCACAGACGCCCTGACCGAGCCTAACGACCTGCTGTGGCTGTTCAACGCCGGGGTCAGGGTCGTTGGGCTCACGTGGAACTACAGCACCAGGTTTGCGGCGTCCTGTATGTCAAAGAACGACTACGGGCTCACCGACCTTGGTGAGGAGCTAGTGAAGCTGGCCAATGACCTTGGAGTTATAATAGACGTCTCCCACGCCTCTCAGAGGGCCGCCCTGGAGGCTGCGACCCTCAGCAGGAGGCCCGTTATAGCCTCTCACAGCAACGTCAAGGGCCTGAAGGAACACCCGCGTAACCTCAACGACGAGGTGATAAAGGCCATAGCCGACAGGGGCGGCGTTATTGGCATCACGTCGATACCTGACACGCTTCCATCGAATGACGTCCACGGGATCGCCAGGGTGGCCCACTACATAGGTGAAAGGTTCGGATGGGAGCACGTGGCCCTGGGCACTGACTTCCTTGGCCTTGAGAGGTACCCAGAGGGCTTCTCCGACCTGTCTCATATACAGACGCTCGCAGGCCTCCTTGGGCCCCACGCAGACCTGGTCCTGTGGCACAACGCTTACAGGGTCATTCAAGAGGTCCTGCCGGCCTGACAAAAAAGATGTTAAGCCTCGCCCTTACAGGGCAAAAGAGGAAGCCAGTCTGATTTACCTTCAGGGTTTTAGCCTCACGGAGCTTAGCCTTAACAGGCCTTGAGGAACCCTAAGGCTAAGGGGACGAGGGCCGAGAACGAGCTGGCAAACATCCTCTGGGAGGAGGGGTTCGCCGTGGTCAGGGGGCCCTCAAGCGGAGGAGGCTCAAAGAAGAGGTTCCAGCCCGACCTGGTCGCCATAAGGGACGGGGCTGTCGTAGCGATCGAGGTCAAGGCCAGGTCTGACGAGGGTCCCATCTACATAGAGGCCGAGCAGGTCCTAGGCCTGGCGGAGTTCGCCAGGAGGGCTGGCGGAAAGGCCTTCATAGCCTACAGGGCCAAGGGAGGCGAGTGGAGGTTTCACCCGGTTGAGGGGCTTCAGCCGACGGGCTCCTCCTTCAAGATCGAGGACCCCCTTAAGGGCCTGAGGCTCAGGGACTTCCTGGAACTCGTCGTGAGGAGGCACAAGGACCTCTCTGTTTACATGCGGGACGGAGCCGTTAAGTCATAGCTTGTTAAATACGTTCCTGGCCTAATACTTAACAACAGCTGAGACGCTTTAGAGTTCGTGAGAGGGAGAGCCCGTTGTCCAAGCAGGTAGAGTGTCAGTATGAGGAGGGACCCCTCGGCAGAAGGATCATAGTTCCTAAGGGTCTTGATAACGTCATAGTCGACGTAACTAACATAAGCGGCGTCGACCCCACCGGGAAGGCCACGATATACCGCGGCTACACCATTGACGACATAGGTGAGCACGCCGACTTCTACGAGGCTGCCTTCCTTATACATTATGGCCACCTGCCCAATGAGAGCGAGTACAAGGAGTTCAAGAACAAGCTCGACTCCTATAGGGCCCAGATACCTGAGAAGCTCATAGACGCCCTCAAGCTGGTCCCGGCCACTCACCCAATGTACTACGCCCAGTTCGCCTACAACCTCTTGGGCCAGTTCTTCGCCCCTGAGTGGCCCCAGAAGGCCTCCTTCGAGTTCCTCGAGGAGCACGCCATGAGGCTGATAGCCCTCACGCCCTTCATATTCGCCGCCGCCTGGCACCTCTCAAGGGACGGCATCCTGCTGAGGCCTGACCCCAGCCTGCCCCACGCTAAGGACGCGCTTAGGATGATCCTAGGCCGCATGCCAACAGACATGGAGGCCAGGGCCTTCGAGGCGACCCTCGTGCTTTACATGGACCACGGCTTCAACGCAAGCACCTTCACCGTCAGGGTCGCGGCCAGCACGCTAACTGACATCTACAGCGCTGTAGCCGCTGGCGTGGCCTCCCTGAAGGGGCCGCTCCACGGAGGCGCCAACGAGCAGGCCATAAAGTGGCTGCTTGAGGCCAAGGCGCAGGCAGAGAGCAAGGGCGTGCCCTTCGACCAGTACGTTGAGCAGTACATACTTGACAAGCTTGCCAAGAAGGAGCTGATCATGGGCTTCGGGCACAGGGTCTACAAGATACACGATCCAAGAACCGACGTCGCTAAGAAGTTCATACTGCAGTTCAAGGACGGCGAGATGTGGGTCAAGGTGCTTGCTAAGGCCGAGGAGGTAATGTGGAGGGAGAAGAAGCTGCCGGCCAACATAGACCTCTACACGGGAGTGCTGTACTATCAGCTCGGCATCCCGATCCCGATGTACACGCCCATATTCGCCATGGGCAGGATAGTCGGCTGGACGGCCCACTACATAGAGCAGTTCCTCAACAACAGGATCATAAGGCCTGACGAGAAGTACATAGGGCCCACAGGCCTCAAGTACGTTCCCATGAGCCAGAGGAAGTAATTTTTATAAATTATTTTTTAATAGTTCTCTAGCACCCTCAGGCTAACGGCCATCCCTATGGTGACAAAGACTACGGCTACGCCGAGCAGTATAGCCCAGTCCTCAACTATGTTAAAGCTGTGTATACCAAGCAGGTTATACCTAACTATGTCAACAGTGTAGGTTATTGGGTTGAACCTGGCTATGTCCTGTAGCCATGATGGCATCTGGCTTAGCGGGAAGAGGGCCGGCGAGGCGAACATAAGAGGCAGATTTATCAGGTTAACTATAGAGAACATTATCTCCTGGTTGTCAACCGAGAACCCTATGGCCTCGAATATGCTTATGAAAGAGATGCTCAGCAGGGCTATAGCGACCCCTGCCTCGACGAAGTTCAGAGCATTGAAGTCGATGCTGAAGCCCAGGGCTATAGCTATCACCAGGAGTATGGTCTCGTAAAAGAACGTCCTTATCAGTGTGGCCACCATCTTGGCGAAGAATATGCTCGACCTAGGGGCCGGCGTCATCCTGAGCCTGTTCATGCTGCCCAGCCTCTTCTCAAACACTATGTTGACGCCCCCGAACACTGCCTGGAAGAAGGCGAAGACGACGAACATACCAGCGGCAAGGTAAGAGAAGTAGTCGGTGGTCCCAAACAGCCTGAGCAGCACCTGGTCAACGTATTGCTTAACTATGGCAGGGTTGATGGCCTGTACGCCTGCGGCTGAGAACATGTTGACGAAGTTCAGGCTCTTGCCAAACAAGGCAAGCCAGGCCACGGGGGTTACTAGAGATACGAAGAACGTCACCCTCCTGCCTACCCACTTCTTGAGCTCCCTTTCCACGAGCACTGCAGTCTCCCTTATCATGATCTCACCGCCCTCATCAGCCTCCTGAACTTAAAGGCGTCAAAGGACTCCTCCTCCCTGAGCCCGTGGCCCGTCAGCTCCAGGAACACCTCCTCCAGGTTCGGCCTCACCACCCTCAGCTCAGCAACGTCGAAGCTTGAGAGCAGCTTTATGATCTGTGGCATGGCCTCAGCTGAGGACTCCACCTTTATGACGACATGCCCTTCCATCTCCCTTACATCATTGAACTCCCTTGAGAGGACCTCAAGGGCCTTCGCGACCTCAGCGCCGTTCTTGAGCTTAACGTAGACCCTGTCCCCCTTAACCTTGGCCTTTAGGTCCTCTGGCGTCCCTTCGGCCACTATATGGCCATGATCTATTATAGCCACCCTGTCGGAAAGCTCCTCGGCCTCCTCCATGTAATGGGTGGTCAGTATTATCGTGACTCCCTCCTTCTTCAGCGCCCTCACCAGGTCCCATATGTGTCTCCTGCTCTGTACGTCAAGCCCTATCGTTGGCTCGTCCAGGAAGAGGACCTTTGGGTCGTGTACTATGCTCATCGCTATCTCAAGCCTCCTCCTCATGCCGCCGCTGTAGTACATTACCCTTCTCTCGGCGGCGTCCTCAAGCTCCATGAACTTTATAGCGTCCCAGGCCCTCTCCTCCGCCTCCTTGCCCCTGTACCCGTGAAGCTTAGCCATCAGTAAAACGTTGTCAAAGCCCGTGAGCTCGTCATCCGCCGTGAGGTCCTGCGGCACGACCCCTATGACCTTCCTTACCTTAGTTCTCTCCCTCACTACGCTGTACCCCTCCACGAACGCGTCCCCCTCGGTTGGCATCCTGAGGGTCGCCAGCATTGATATAGTGGTGGTCTTGCCTGCCCCGTTAGGGCCCAGCAGTGAATAGATCTCGCCCCTGTAGACCTTGAAACTCACGTGATCGACTGCCAGCAGGCTCCCGTACCTCTTCGTTAAGCCCCTGACGTCTATCGAGACCTCGCTCAATAGCGCCACCAGGGGGTCCTTCTTTTAGGAAGTTATATATCTTTAATCAATATTTTGCGTTAATGATCTTCAGCCTCCTGTAGAGCTGGGCAGCCTCCGTCAGGTGCTTCTTGCCAATCCTCATGTGCTCACCCATCTCAACAAGTATCTCCAGGCCCGCTATGACGGACTCCACAACAGCGTGAGACTGATATATTTTCCTGATCTCGTCCTCTCCCCCCATATATAGCATCATCGCCGGTGGCCTTGAGGTGTCATAAACGACTATCTCGGCCACCTGGTTGGGCTCTATTCGCGCCTCAGGAAGGCCTGCCAGGCTCCTAAGCCTCCTGCTCTTCTCAAGGACGTCACCGAGGCCTTCAAGCGTGTAACCCCCCTTGCCCGTTAGCACCAGCGCCCTCTCGTCGCTATCGATAACGTCCCCGCCAGGGCAGTCCTCGCCCCCTATCGTTATCAGGCCCCTCAGTATGGGCTGAACAGAGTAGGGCTCGCCACATGAGGGCCTGGCAGCGCCATAGAAGCCCCCTATTTTCCTCGCGAGCTCCAGCGGGAGCGTCGGGGAGAGACTCTCAACGAACACTGTCGTGACCCCCGAGAGGTGAAGCTCGTAGACGCCGGGAAGCGACGCCGTGAAGAGGTCCTTGTCGCTGAGACTGCTGTAGAAGCTCATCCTTCTCCGTATGTTAGGCCTGCTGAACCTTATGGGGTAGGCCGCCACGTCGGCCACGGCCGTTAGGCCTGGGACCACGACCCTGCCCTCGCCGCCGAGTATCAGCGTGGCCTCCTGTATATCCTCAGACGCCGGCTGAGGGCCCACCTCCTTTATAACGCCGTCCTCCACGTAGACGTAGGCATCCCTTATGAGCTCCTTTCCCGTGTACACGGCCGAAGCGTTTATCAGCACTGAGAGGGTCAAGACTTAGCCCAGGCTTCTCTCTGCTACAGGGCTTTTTAACGCCCTTTCGGCAGGGGCCCTGCTTGCGATGACAAAATTTTCGAGGCCTGTCCCTAACCTTTTACTAAAAACTAATAAAGAATAATGAAATTTCTGCGAAAATGAGAAGTACACAGGGCAACTAATGATGGCAGGGCAACCCTAGGTGAGCGGCGAACCGAACAGAGTCTACGTGGCTGACCCCGATACTGTTATAGACGGCACGTTGAGGAAGCTACTTGAGTCGGGTAAGCTCATGGGAAAGGTGCTCGTGCCGAAGGGCCTGATAAGCTACCTCTACTCAGAGGCCAGGGCCGGAAGGAGCATAGGCTTCACGGGCCTTGACGAGGTCTCAAAGGTCTTTGGGATCCCTGGAGGCCAGGTAGAGCTTGACGAGTCCATTGCGCTGAGCAGTTATGAGGGCCTCAAGGAGGCCGTCAGGGACAGGGCCCGAAGGATAGGGGCCGTCCTAATTACAAGTGATCCCATTCAGGCCATGGCGGCCAGGTCAATAGGCGTTGAAGTCATGTACACCGGGACCCCTAGGGAGGGGAGACTGAAGATAGAGGACTACTTCAACGAGAAGACGATGAGTGTCCACCTCAAGGAGAACGCCGTCCCTCTTGCCAAGGTGGGCAGGCCTGGGAGCTGGATCTTCGTGAAGCTCTCCGAAGCCGCCCTCACGAGGGCTGAGATCATGGAGATGGCAAGAGAGATCATGGAGAGGGCCCTTACAACGGGCGAGGGCTTCATAGAGATAGACAGAGCCGGGTCA
The DNA here is from genome assembly GCA_022015155.1 of Acidilobus sp. Classification (GTDB taxonomy): domain Archaea; phylum Thermoproteota; class Thermoprotei_A; order Sulfolobales; family Acidilobaceae; genus Acidilobus. The sequence continues at coordinate 22,884 of JAKLZP010000012.1, forward strand.
ACCATAGTTCAGTTACGCGACTACAGGATAATCATAACCAGGCCCCCTCTGAGCGACGGCTGGGAGATAACAGCGACTAGGCCCATAGCGAAGCTCAAGCTCGAGGACTACAACCTTCACCCCAAGCTGATGGAAAGGCTTCTCTCTAGGGCTGAGGGCATATTGATAAGCGGGGCCCCTGGAGCGGGCAAGACGACGTTCGCCCAGGCCCTGGCGGAGTTCTACGCGTCGAAGGGGAAGATTGTCAAGACCATAGAGTCGCCCAGAGACATGAGGCTGCCGCCCTCCATTACCCAGTACTCCAAGAGCTATGCTGACCTGAGGGAACTTCACGACATCCTTCTCCTGTCAAGGCCTGACTACACGGTCTTCGACGAGATGAGGGACGATGACGACTTCAAGCTCTACGTGGACTTAAGGCTCGCAGGCATCGGCATGATAGGCGTGGTCCACGCCACAAGCCCCATAGATGCTATTCAGAGGCTCGCGACAAGGGTTGAGCTCGGCATGATCCCGAGCATAGTTGATACCACCATATTCATAGAGGCTGGTCAGGTCAGCAAGGTCTACGAGCTGAGCATGACGGTTAAGTTGCCCACAGGCCTCAAGGAGGAGGAGCTCGCGAGGCCTGTTGTTGAGGTGAGGGACTTCATAACTGGGGACCTTGAGTATGAGTTGTACACCTTTGGAGAGCAGGTAATGGTAGTGCCCGTTAGCGCCAGGGAGGGTCGGACTGACCTAGCTAGTAAGGTAGCCAAGATAATCCCCGGCGCAGAGGCTGAGATCAAGGAGGGGGCTCTAGTGGTCAGGCTCCCAAGGAAGGCCAACCTGACCTCACGCAAGGTCAAGGCGTTGAAGAAGCTGGCCCAGGACGAGGGCCTTGACCTCAGGTTCGTGCCAAAGGGCTGACGCCATTTAATAATTAAATGGGAAGCCCTTCCTCGCTCTGAAGGGCCAGAGGGTGGAGGCAGAGCTCTTCGAGAGGTTCTCAAGGCAGGTCCTCCTCAAGGGGATCGGACAGGAGGGCATGAAGAGGATCAGGGGCTCAAGGGTCACTATCATAGGCTGCGGAGCCCTCGGCTCAGCCGAGGCCGAGCTGCTTGCTAGGGCCGGCGTTGGCTTCCTGAGGGTTGTTGACAGGGACGTTGTTGACTACACGAACATCCACAGGACCCACATGGTTGGCGAGAGGGAGGCCGAGGAGGGGAAGCCCAAGGCCCTGGCCTGTCAGGAGGGCGTGAAGGGCATAGACGGCTCCATAAGGGTGGAGGCCGTAATTGATGACGTAGACAGCGATAACGTGGAGGACCTCGTGAGGGACGTCGACATAGTGCTTGACGGCACCGATAACCTTGAGACCAGGTTCCTCATAAACGAGGCCGCCGTGAAGACAGGGAAGCCCTGGGTCTACGCAGGGGTCAACGGGTGGTACGGCACTGTCATGTTCATAAGCCCAAGGAAGGGCCCTTGCCTTAGGTGCTTCATGAGTCCTGAGATGGCCCAGGATACGTCCTGTGACGTAATCCCGACCATCGGGACTGTGACCACCATGACCGGCTCCGTGGCCGCAGGACTGGCGCTCAGGTACCTGGCTGGCGATGAGCCGGAGCCAGGGGAGCTGATATTGATAGACGGGCGGCTCATGAACGTAGAGAAGGTATCCGTTAAGAGGGACCCCCTTTGCCCCGTCTGCGGGCTCGGAAGGTTCGAGATGCTCTCAAGGAGGCCCTCCTACGGTGTTGTCAGGCTTTGCGGCTCCAGGGCGTTCAAGGTGAGGCTTAACAGGCCTGTCAAGCTGGAGGAGGCCGTGAAGGCGCTTGAGAGAGCTAACGAGCTGGTCATGGTGAGGCCGGGCTGGGTGAGGGTTCTAACAAGGGAGGGGGCCTCCGTGACCATAGTAGGCAGGCTGGTCATTATAGAGAACGTTAAGGATGAGACGGCCGCTGCACAGGCCTACAACGAGCTTATGAGGGTGCTAGGCCTATCTAGCGTGTGAAGGCCTATGTGGAGGCTTACGTGCCCGAGGTGTGGGTTTAAGGGGGAGGAGGGCAGGTATTACCCCTTCTGCCCTAGGTGCGGAGGTGCTCTGGAGCTGGAGGGCGAGCTGCCTAAGTATGGGAGGCTGCTGGGCGAGGGGAACACGCCTCTCGTCTACAGGAGGACCAGGCTCGGCGTCCTCGGCTTCAAGCTTGAGTACCTGAACCCCTCGGGGAGCTTTAAGGACAGGGGGACCTCGGTCAGCCTCCAGCTGGCAAGGGACCTAGGGTACAGGTGCACTGTTGAGGACTCAAGCGGCAACTCAGGCATCTCGACTGCCACATACGCGGCCTACCTAGGCCTTGAGGCCACTATAGCGGTGCCCGCCTCAGCTCCCCAGGGCAAGAAGGACGTCCTGAGGTCGCTCGGGGCTAACGTCGTTGAGCTGCCCACAAGGGAGGAGGCCGCCAGGTTCGCCGAGAGCCTCTCCTCAAGGTGCTTCTACGTGTCCCACTCAAGGAGCGCCGTCTTCCTTGAAGGCATGAAGTCCGCCGGTCAGGAGCTGCCTGAGGACGTGAGGTCAGTTATAGTGCCCTCGGCCAGCTTCTCCCTGCTGCTTGGAATATGGAGGGGCTCGAGAGGCAGGGTTAGGCTTTACGCTGTTCAGGGCTCCTCTAATCCCTCCCTAGCCAAGTACCTGAAGCCTTTAGCAGTAGGCAGGTCCTTAGAGTCAAGGCTGGCCGACGGCCTCGTCCTTAGGGACGCCCCCAGGGCCCCCGAGGCAGCTAAGGCCGTAAGTGAGAGCGGGGGCGGCCTCGTCGTTGTCTCAGACCCTGAGATAGCTGAGGCTACAAAGGAGCTCTGGAGAATGGGCTTCATGGCAGAGCCCACCTCGGCGACCGCCTACGCTGCGGCAAGGCTGCTCAGGGAAGCAGGGGTTGACGTTGAGGGAGCTGTGCTGATGTTGACAGGCAACGGCCTGAAGCTTTACGACCTTATCTCTAGGCTGTAGCGCACCTCCTCCTGAGCTCCTCAACGCAGACCTCGACGCAGGCCCTGAAGTCCTCAGGCCCCACGGACCTCTCAGCGCAGGAGTCCCTGCAGACCTCAACAACGTGCTCCCTGACGAAGGGGTCGCACTCTATCTGCAGGCCCAAAGGCCTCTCACTCGGCTATCCTGCCCATGGACTCCAGCTGCTTAGCAACGTCATCGAGTTTGAGCCTGAGGAGCGTCGACCTCTTTATGTAGCCAGTTCTCTTGTCCCACCCAAAGGCGTCATAGGCCTCGTCGATCAGCCCCTCGGGGTTCTCGACCTTCAGGCCCTTGGCCGGCCCTGAGAGTATGGGTGTCACCATGCGCTTCGGGAGCCTGTCGTGCTCCCTGGTAAACCCTTCCCTAACGTTGAACGCCTTCTTCAGCTGCCACGTCCTCTCGCCAGCCTCCAGTATCTCCTGGGGGCTCATCTGAATCCCCGTGAGCGTAGCGTATAGCTTTGCCAGCCTCCTGGGGCTCAGGACGCCGCTCTCCGGGGCCGCCGAGTAGAAGATGCAGTAGCCCAGGTTGTTGAAAGCCTCACCGTAGGATGCTAACACCTTGTATGCTATGCCCTTGCCAACCCCTGTCTCGGCAAGCCTGTCGGGGAGAGGCCAGGGGAGGCCGAAGTCCTTGAGGCCAGCGTCCACCTGCATCATGTCGTAAGATGGGTAGATGGGGTGGACGTGACAGGCGCCCCTCGGCATCACGGCGTACTGAATTGCCAACAGCTTTGACTCAACCCTTGGGTCGTGGGCCGGCAGCTCAAGCCCCTTGACGTGGTTTACCAGGTCCTCCCCCTTTCCCAGGGCCTTGGCGGCCCTGTAGCTGCCCTCTGCCAATATGTTCCCAAAGCCCCTCCTGTACGCTATCATGTCGATGAGCTGAAGGTAGGTCTCGGGGTCGTTCCACTTAAGCTCAAGGCCCCCGGTGTCCTGCTTAGTTATCAGGCCCTTCTGATAGGCCTCTATGGCCCACGATATCGTGTGGCCCAACGATATGGAGTCGAGGCCGTAGTTGTTGGCGAGCCAGTTGACCCTGATCACTACCTCCATGTTGTCTATCATGGGCATGGCGCCGTTCATGTCGGTTGTCTCGTACTCAGGTCCCTCGCTGGGTGGCGTGGCGTAGGGGCCTGCCGCCACGTAGCTGTACCTGGAGCACCCTATGACGCAGGAGTGGCAGGCCCTCCTCTTTATCATGTAGTTCCTCTCTAAAGCCTCATGAGATATCTTGTAGGCCCCCTCAAAGTAGCCCGTCTGGAAGTTGGCCGTGGGGAGGGCACCCATGGCGTTAAGGCCTAGGAGCCCCCCTATGGTCCCGTGCTCCCCCATCGCCCTGTTGCCGGGGTCCGACCTTATGGCGCTCTGGGCTTCAAGGGCTGCGGCCAGGAAGCCCTCGGGGTCGTAAACCTCTATCCCCTCGCCTCCTGCCGCCACTATGGCCTTCAGGTTCTTAGACCCCATGACCGCGCCTCCGCCGGTCCTGCCAGCGGCCCTGTCGTAGTCGTTCATTATCGCGGCGAACCTGACCATGTTCTCCCCGCCTGGGCCTATGGCTGCCACGGAGGCGTCCCTAGCGCCCGTGTCCTCCCGGAGCGCGTCGGTGACCTCATGAACGGTCATCCCCCAGTACCTCTTCGCGCTCCTGATCTCAGCCCTGCCGCCCTCCAGGTAGAGGTAAACGGGCTCCTGCGCCCTGCCAGTTATCACAACCATGTCGAAGCCGCTGTACTTGAGCCAGGCCCCGAACTTGCCACCTGACCTCGTCTCTCCCCAGGCGCCCGTCTGAGGAGACTTGAAGGCCCAGTAGATGTTGCCCGAGCCAGGCGCCAGCGTGCCGGTCATGGGGCCTGTCGTGGCTATCAGTATGTTATCAGGCGACAGCGGGTCGACGCCAGGCCTCAGCTCGTCCCAGAGGACCCTGGCCGCATAACCGAGGCCTCCTATGTAGAGCTTGACGTAGTCCAGCCTAAGCTCCTCAACTGATACCCTCTGGGACGTCAGGTTAACCTTCAGGA
>JAKLZP010000013.1:0-25653 GCA_022015155.1 Acidilobus sp.
AGGTCCTGAGGGCCTTCAGGGAGGGGAGGTACAGGGTCATAGTTGCCTCAACTGTCTTCGACGAGGGCGTTGACGTGCCCGACGCCTCTGTGGCCATAGTCGTAGGCGGCTACGGGACCTCCAGGCAGCTCATACAGAGGCTGGGCAGGGTCCTCAGGCCGAAGGGCGGCAAGAGGGCCCTCCTGATAGAGCTCGTGACCAAGGGGACGGCTGACTACAGGCTCAGCGCGAGGAGGAGGCGCGGTGCTGAGGTCTAGCCTGGTCAGGCTCAGGAGGACTGGGGAGGGGGAGGCGAGGGTAGTATTCGCGAGCGAGGAGGACCTGCCGGCCTTCGAGGACGTGATAGCGCACTTCAGGCAGGGCCTCAGGCTGGGGGAGGTGCTCGAGTCCCTCAAGCCCCTCAGGAGGGTCTACGACCCCAAGCTGATTGACGGCATAGCCTTCGTAGTAATGAGGCGCGTGGAGCTTGAGACCCCCTCGCCCGTAGACCCGAGGCTGATAAGGAGGGCCCTGTTCGAGGGAGGGCCTGCCCTTGACGAGGCCGAGAGGGAGGCCAGGCTGAGGGAGGTCTCAGCCAGGCTGGGAGTCGACGCGGCCAAGTACATGTACTCAGACCTGGACATAGAGAGGGTCATAACGTCAGTGCCCGAGCTGAGGCCTGACGAGCTGCTTAGGGAGTACAACCTTGCCGCCCTCCAGGGCCTCATGCTCAGGGCCCTCAGGGTCAGGGTTCAAGTATCGTCGGGCTGGAGGGAGGTGCTGAGGGCTGCCAAGAGGCTTGGCCTTATGTACGAGGCCCACGGAAGGCCGGCAGCCGTTGAGCTCTACGGGCCCGCCTCGCTGGCCAGGCTTACCGAGAGGTACGGCAGGGCCCTGGCCAGGCTAGTCCCCCTCATAGTCTCCAGCAAGGGGTGGCGGCTCGAGGCCGAGGTAATGGTAGGCAGGTCGGGGAGGGTCTACAGGGTCAGGGCCCAGGAGGGCGAGGCCCCCATGCCCTCGTCGCCGAGGCGCGAGGAGGTGACCTTCGACAGCTCCGTCGAGGAGGAGCTCTACAGGAAGCTGGTCAGCGCCCTTAGGGGGACGGGGGCTGAGGTGCTGAGGGAGCCCGAGGCGCTCGCCACGGAGGCCGGGGACCTCTTCATACCTGACTTCGGCGTCAGGCTGGGGGACAGGGTCGTCTACATAGAGGTCGTGGGCTTCTGGACAAGGGAGTACCTTAGGTCGAAGCTGAGGAAGCTCTCTTCCCTCAGGGCGCCTGTCCTGCTGGTGGTAAATGAGAAGCTGGGGCCCGAGAAGTTCACAGGCCTGGGCGAGGGGGTCGTTGTCTACAGGGACTCCGTTGACGTCGCCCCGGTCTACCTCTGGGTCAAGTCAAAGCTCCTCCAGGGGGCGCCCCAGGCCACGGCCCCGGCGAGGCTTGAGCTTGAGAAGCCTTACGAGAGCCTTGAGGAGGTGGCCTCGAGGCTCGGCGTCAGCGTCGACGTCCTGAGGTCCCTTGAGCCCCCGAAAGGCTACGTGAGACTTAGGAACTACTTCGTGAGGGAGGAGCTGCTGAGGGCGCTGGCCAGCGAAAGGCTGGAGGGCGCGAGGCTCTCCCAGCTCTCGTCAAGGTACGGGCCCTGGGTCCAGGAGGCCCTGACCTCCATGGGCTACTCGCTCTCCTGGGTCGGCCTGACGGACGCGATAGTAAGGAGGAGAGCCCAGCCCTGACGTAGCCGCGCGGGGGTCCTGCGGGCCGCCTAGGAGCTGACCATGTCAGACGACGTCGACCTCTTCTCGGCCTCCCCCTCTGCGGCCCGCTGGCCGTCAACCCTCACGACCTCAGCCCTGCCCACCTTGTAGACCTCGGCCCCCTCTATGAGGCCTCTGTAGTCAAGCCCCATGGCCCTCTCCGCCTCGTCAACCTCCTCAGGAGCGGCCCTCGTGGTTGACTCCTGGGCGACCGCGCAGTACTCGGGCACGTGGGCCGATATGTCGTAGGTCCCCACCCTCCTGGCCAGGGCCACTATCTCGTCCTTGTCCATGCCTATGAGGGGCCTCAGCACGGGCAGGGATATGCCCCTCTCCTCGGCCTCAAGGTTCCACATGGTCTGGGAGGAGACCTGTGAGAGCGACTCCCCAGTCGTTATTGAGTGGGCCCCAACAACCCTGGCGAGCGCTTCCGCGAGCCTGTACATGACCCTCTTGAGGACGACTACCCTCAGGTACCCCTTAACGTTGGCAAGGGCTGAGAGCACGGGGAGGCCGTCAACGAAGTAGACCCTCAGGTCGTGGGCCCCAGACCAGGCCCTGAGCACCTTTGCCTCCTCAAGCACTGCCCTCCTGTGCTGCTCCCTCCCTAGGGCCAGGTTCAGAATGACGGGCACGACGCCCCTCTTCATCATCATCCAAGTGGCCACTGGCGAGTCTATGCCCCCCGAGACCAGGACGACAGTCTTGCCCGCCACGCCCACAGGCAGCCCCCTGGCGCCCTCCCTCGGGTTAACGTAGACGTAGGCGAGGCCCCTGGACCTCACGTCTACATGGACCTCCACTTCAGGGGACTCTAGGTCAACCCCCGCCGAGAGGGGCCTCAGGGCAGCCCCCAGCTCCCTGGCCACGTCAAGGCTCGTGAACCTGTCCTCCCCTACCCTCCTGGCCCTGACGGCGAACCTCTTGCCCTTGACTGTTTCAGAGAGGAGCTGGGAGGCCCTGGAGACCAGGTCGGCCAGGTCTGAGTACCTGACCTCTGTGGCCGTCGCGTAGTAGGCTATGCCGAATACCCTTGAGAGGGCCGAGGGGTCCCCGTCCACTTCAAGGGTCAGGACGCCGCCCTCGGCGGACCATGACCTGAGCTGGACCACAGCGCCGATGTTCCTCACGAGCTCCCTTACCATCCGTGACCTCGTCGACCTGCCCTTTATCCCAATCTCGCCGGCGAGCGTCGCGACTACCAGCGTCACGGCGCTTCAAGCTGTTCAGGCCGGGCCGAGGGTAAAGGGCTTGTTCACGCCGCGCTAACCGGGGAGTTAACGAAGACATTCTCTGAAGTTCGTTTGCTAGGAGCAGAAAGACTTAATTTTGCGGGTACCCGCAAATTGCGGGTACCCGCAAATTGGTGTGGTTCGTCTACGGGCTCCCGACCGACAGGCCCTTCGCGAGGGAGTCTGAGGTAAGCACGGTGGCCAGGCTCCTCAGGGAGGGCCAGCCCGTGGGCCTCCTGGGCCCGAGGAGGATAGGCAAGACCTCAATTCTCCTCGCCTCCCTCAAGGCCTCAGGCCTCCCCTACGTCCTGCTCTCGGCAGAGGAGTTCGTCAGGGGGGAGAGGAGCTTCGACCTGACGGAGTTCCTCTCGGCCTTCGTGAGCAGGGTGACGATGGCGGCTTACTCCAGGGCCGGCCTTAGGCTCAGGCTTGAGGAGAGGGCGAGGGGGTACCTGAGGCTCCTCAGGGACCTCATAGGGGCGATTAAGGTCACTTTCGACATACCTGAGGTCACGGCCACCATAGAGCTCGTCCTTGACAAGGGGGAAAGGGGGAGGGACCTCAGCGGTGACCTGGCCCAGGTGCTCGACCTGCCCCAGGTCCTAGCTGAGAGGCTGGGCCTAAGGCTCATCATAGCCATAGACGAGTTCCAGTACCTGAGGTACGCGAGGCAGGCGGCCCCGGAGATCCTTCACGTGATGAGGAGCAGGTGGCAGTTCCACAGGTCCGTCTCATACGCTATCTCTGGCTCAGCCGTGGGCATGCTGAGCGAGATGGTGGGCTCAAGGGACCAGCCCTTCTACCAGTTCTTCTACATGATTAGGGTGAAACCCTTTGACAGGGAGACCTCGATCAGGTTCCTTAAGGAGGGGTTCAGGGCGGAGGGGGTCAGCGTTAACGAGGCCGACGTAGAGAGGATAGTTGACTACGTTGACGGCCTCCCCGCGTGGCTCAACCTCGTCGGCATAAAGGTCGTCAGCGAGCGGAGGGGCGTTGATGAGGTCCTCTCGTCCCTGCCCTCGGACGTCAACGTGGTGACGGCCATCGAGGACGACCTCAGGAAGCTCTCGCCCTCGGCCAGGGCGGCGCTGAGGAGGCTTGCTGAGCTCGGGGGCGAGGGGTCGCCGAGGGACCTCGGCGGGAGCCCCTGGGCTGCCCAGAGGGCTCTGGGCCAGCTGATAAGGTACGGCTACGTGGAGAGGACAGGTAGGGGGACCTACAGGGTCGTTGACCCCATGGTTGTCCATTACCTTGCTAAAAGGTGACGGTCATGAGGGCTGAGGCCTAGGCCTGCCCACCGCTATGAGGGCCGGGTGGCGACGAGGCCTACCGCAGGCCTATTAACCACCATGTGGACTGACCCTTTTACCCTTCTGCCCTCGACGCTGACCTCCGAGGCCTGACGTCTAAGCGTATTTAAGGTTCTGGGGCAGAAGTTAACTTCTGGGGCAGAAGCACGCTCTTTGACGAGAGGCCCAAGGAGAGGAGGGAGGACCTCTTCGACAGGGAGGCCGAGCTGGCGGCAATAATGGACAACATCAACAGGCCGCTCTTAGTGCTGAGCGGCGTGAGGAGGATAGGCAAGACCTCGCTCCTCCTCGTGGCCCTTAACGAGCTGGGGCACGACTACATTTTAATCGACGCAAGGGAGCTTAAGGCCAACTACGGAAGGAGGGACCTCTACTCCCTCCTGTCCAAGGCCCTCTCCTCAAGGCTGTCGAGGCTAGCCGACGTACTTAAGGGGGTCAGGGGCGTCAACATAATGGGCAACTACGTCGAGATAAGCTGGAGGGGAAGGGACTACATAAGCCTGGCGGAGCTATTTGACGCCCTTAACAGGAGGAGGCTGATAGTGGCCATAGACGAGGCCCAGAGGCTTAGGGGCCCCATGGGGGCTGAGCTCAGGGAGGCCCTGGCCCACGCCTATGACTACGACAGGAACCTCACCTTCGTGCTCACAGGCTCGGAGGTCGGGCTCCTCCACGAGCTCATAGGCGTTGACGACCCGTCCTCCCCCCTCTACGGCAGGTACTACCACGAGGTCCAGCTGGGCAGGTTCAGCGAGGACCAGTCAGCTGAGTTCCTCAGGAGGGGCTTCGAGGAGGTCGGGCTCAAGGTCAGCGAGGAAGTGATTGACGAGATGGTGAGGCTCTTCGACGGCATCCCCGGCTGGCTCACCTTCGCAGGCAACCAGTACCTGGCCGCGAGGAGCCTTGAGGAGGTCAGGGAGAGGGCCATAGGGGTCGCCCTGAGGGAGCTGGAGAACCTAGTAGAGGAGAAGTCTAGGGCCTCGCCCTCAGCCGGCAGGAGGTACAGGCTGGCCCTCAAATGCATAGCTGAGGGCAGGGACACATGGTCGTCGCTTAAGAGGTGCGTTGAGGAGGGCGAGGGGGTCACGATATCATCGAGCGTGCTCGACAACGTCCTGAGGACCCTTGAGAGGCTGAGCATAGTTAAGGACTATGAGTTCCTCGACCCTGTGTACAGGGAGGCCGCGAGGAGGCTCAGGTAAGAAAGCCGGAAGTAAAGAGAAGGCCTAAGGGGCTTCACTCGCCCAGTGGGCCCTTTATGCCGAGCTTCTCCCTGACGGCTGCCTGGGCCGCCGCCAGCCTAGCTACGGGCACCCTGAACGGCGAGGCGCTCACGTAGTCGACGCCGGCCTTGTGGAAGAAGTTAATTGAGGCCGGGTCGCCGCCGTGCTCACCGCAGACGCCTACCTCAAGCCTCGGGTTGGCCTGCTTGCCCTCCTTGGTCGCTATCTCAACTAGCCTGCCCACGCCCTTCTCGTCAAGCCTGTCGAAGGGGTCGAAGGGCAGTATGTTCTTGTCAAGGTACTGGGCCATGAACTTGTTCTCAACGTCGTCCCTGCTGAAGCTGAAGGTGGCCTGGGTCAGGTCATTTGTGCCGAAGCTGAAGAAGTCCACCTCCTGGGCTATCTCGCTGGCCGTCAGCGCGGCCCTCACGGTCTCTATCATGGTGCCTATCTTTACGTCAAGCTTCACGCCGTAGCGCCTCTCGACGTCCTGTAGCGCCGGCAGGACGGCGTTGTTCTTCACGAACCTTATCTCGTTGACATCGGCCACCTGGGGTATCATTATCTCGACCACGGGGTGCTTGCCCTCCTTTATGAGCTCGGCTGCCGCCTCAGCTATGGCCCTGGTCAGGTGGTAGTAGATGGTCGGGTAGGTGACGCCCACCCTCACGCCCCTGTGGCCCATCATCGGGTTGGCCTCCTGGAGCGCCTTGACCCTCCTGTAGAGCCTCTCCACCTCCTCTATCTTCCTCTGCAGCTCGGCTACCTCAGATGCCCTGCCCTCGGCCTCCGCCTTGGCCTTCCTCTCCCTGAGCTCGTAGATCTGCGCCAGGAGCTCCTCGCTGGCGGGCAGGAACTCGTGGAGCGGCGGGTCTATCAGCCTTACCACGACGGGCTTCCCGTCCATTATCTCGAACATCTCCTTGAAGTCAGGCTTTATCATGTCGGCCAGCTCCCTCATGTGGGCCTCCCTCTCCTCCTCAGTCTCGGCCAGTATCACCTTCCTCAGGGCCTCGAGCCTCTCGGGCCTCCTGAACATCCTCTCTATCCTCAGCAGGCCTATGCCCTCCGCGCCGAACTTCCTGGCTATCATCGCGTCCTCCGGCACGTCTGCGTTGGCCCTGACGCCAAGCTTCCTCACCTCGTCAGCCCACCTGAGCAGCTCGTCAAGCCAGCCGCCTATCTCAGGCGTTACCGTGGGCAGCTCGCCAAGGTACACGTTGCCAGTGTTGCCGTCAATTGTGATCCAGTCTCCCTCTTTCACTACCTTCCCGTTTACCTCGAACTGCCTCTTCTCGTAGTCTATCCTTATGGCCTCGGCCCCCACCACGGCGGGCTTCCCTATGGCCCTGGCGACTATGGCGGCGTGTGACGTGAAGCCTCCCCTCGAGGTCAACACGCCCTGGGCAGCGTAGAAGCCGTGCACGTCGTCTGGCTTTGTCTCGACCCTAACCAGTATGACCCTCTTGCCCTGCTTAGCCCACTCGACCGCGGTGTCTGGGTCAAAGACTACCTGCCCGCTGGCGGCTCCAGGAGAGGCCGGGAGGCCCTTGGCTATCGGGGTGGCCTTGACCTTGGGGTCTATGGTCGGGTAGAGCAGCCTCCTGACCTGCTCTGGGTCCACCTTGAGGAGGGCCTCCTCCTTGGTTATTATGCCCTCCTTGGCCATCTCAACGGCCGTCCTGACCCTGGCGAGAGGCGTCATCTTAGCGACCCTGTTCTGGAGGAAGTAGAGCTTGCCCCTCTCTATGGTGAACTCTATGTCCATGACGTCCTTGTTCAGCGCCTCGAGCTTCTTGCCCGCCTCTATCAGCTGGTTGTAGACGTCGGGCATCCTCTTCCTCAGCTCCTCCAGGTTGAGCGGCGTCCTTATGCCGGCCACCACGTCCTCGCCCTGGGCGTTGGGCAGGAACTCGCCGTAGGGCCTGTTCTCGCCGGTCGCCGTGTCCCTGGTGAAGTAGACGCCCGTGCCCGAGTCCCAGCCCATGTTCCCGAAGACCATGGTCACAACGTTGACGGCCGTGCAGTCGGCCATGTCAGGGGTTATGTTGTTGGCTATCCTGTAGAATATGGCCCTGGGGTTCATCCAGGACCTGAACACGGCCCTTATCGCCAGCTCAAGCTGCACGTACGGGTCCTGCGGGAACTCGCCCCACATCTTCTTGACGAGCGCCTTGTACTCCTCCACCAGCTCCTTGATCAGCTCAAGGGACCTCTGCCACATCCTTGGGGCCAGGTCCCTCGGAGGCTGGGCGTCGAGCCTCGGCGTGTACTCGGGGTAGACCTTCCTTATCGCCTCAAGCTCATCCCTGTACGTGGTCTCGGCCTCACGGGCGAACTGCTCGCTCTTGGCGTCAAAGGCCTGGGCGAAGGGCTTCTCGTCAAGGGCCAGCACTATCCTCGCGAACATCTGTATGAACCTCCTGTAGGCGTCGTAGGCGAACCACTCGTTGTTGGTGGCCCTCGCCAGGGCTATGACGCTCTTGTCGTTGAGGCCCAGGTTCAGCACGGTATCCATCATGCCAGGCATTGAGAGGGCCGCGCCCGACCTTACAGAGACCAGGAGCGGTACGCCCTCAGCTGAGCCGAACTTCTTGCCTGTCCTCCTCTCTAGCTCCTTCATGTGCTCCCTTACGCTGTCCATGAGGCCCTTGGGGAGGTCGCACTGATCTATGAGGCTCCATATCCTCTTTATTATCTCGTCCCTCACCTGGGGCAGCGGGTTCCTCCTGAGCTCGCGCTCAAGGGCGTCTATCTCGGCCCTCTTGGCGGCGTAGAAGTCCCTGCAGGCCTCCGTGGTTATTATGAAGCCTGGGGGCACAGGGAGGCCTATCTGGGTCATCTGGGCCAGCGAGGCCCCCTTGCCTCCAAGAAGCTTCTTGTCGCGCCAGTCAGCTTCCTCGAACCACAGGACGTATTTCTTCTCGGGCATTATCCGCACCTTACCAGGAAACTCCCAGCCCACTATCTTAAAAGCACAACTATTACAACGTGAAAGAGCCGAAGCCAAGGGCCCTAAGGGCGGCTGTGGCCTGGCCCGCCTGGGGCACTGCCACAGCCCTCCCGACCAGGAGCATCATAACGAGGGCTATGGCTATGAGGACTATGGCCAGGGCTATGGCAATTATTGCCATCCTCCACGAGGTGCCGAATATTATCGGGACCGGCCCTATCATGACGACGCCGCCGGCCTCAACCTTCTGCTGGGATTGCTGCTGCCCAAGGGCTGACAGGAGCGTGGCCGCTATTATCACGGCCATGCCTATGAATATGAGGATTATGCCTACCGTTATCCACAGCCCTATGCCGGCCATGGCCCCCAGGTAAGCCTAGGGCCGCGGGTTAATTGCCTTAGGCCTTAGGAAGCTCAGGGTACTTCATGAGCGCCCTGACCTCAGGAGGAACCCTGTCTATCCTTGAGAGCATCCACTGCACGTCCTCCTTGACCTTCCTGAACTTGTCGTCGAGCATCCTCGGTATGCCATCAATTATCGGGTACCACCTGCCGCAGCTCCTGCAGACGAGGACTCCCTCTATGACGTCCTTGTTGACGCACCCCTTGCAGACGTCAAGGGGGACCTCGCCCGCCGGCTTCCTGAGGAAGTAGCACCTCTCGCGGCACCTCACCTTGGAGGGGTCCACGTTCGCCTTGGACTCCTCAACCTTAAACTCCACTAGGATTAGGTCAGGGCTCTTGCAGACAGGACAGGCCAGGAGCTCGAAGAAGAAGTACCTCAAGCGGCCTTCCCTCCGCAGCTCGACTCGTAAAGCGACAGCACCCTCTTAAGGAGGGCCTGCGCCCTCTCCTCGCTCTTGGCCTCAACGGAGACCCTTACTATGGGCTCCGTCCCGCTGGGCCTGACGAGGACCCAGAAGTCGTCACCTATGACCTTAACGCCGTCAATTGTTATCTGCCTGTAGCCCGAGAAGTCCTTCTTGACGGCCTCCACGAGGCAGAGTGCCTGCTCCCTCGTGGCCGGGGCCTTGGACTTTATGGTGTAGTAGTATGGGAGGGAATCCAGCAGGTCGCCAAGCCTTGAGCCGGTGGAGGCCAGCATGTAGAGGGCAAGGGCCGTGGTCATGCCGCCGTCCCTGACCGGGTGGTGGGGGACATGCATGTACCCCCCGTTGTCCTCGAAGCCGCTTATCGCTCCCCCGTCCCTCAGTATGTTCCTGGCTATTGTGACGCTCCCAACGGGGTTCCATACGACCTCAACGCCCAGGGGCCTCAGGTACTCCTCAACAACTATGCTGCTCGAGACCGCCGTGTACGCCTTCAGCGGGTAGCCCTTCCACCTCCCGCTCTCCACGACGAACCTCGTCAGGAGGGCGCCGGCCCTGTCACCCCATATGATCCTGCCCCTCTCGTCTATCAGCATGGCCCTGTCGGCGTCACCGTCGTGGGCCACCCCCATGACGGCCCCGGCCTCAACCACCAGCCTCTTGGTCAGGCCGAGCGTCTCATCGTTTGGCTCCGGGTTCCTGCCCGGGAAGGTCGGGTCAAGGTTGCAGTTCAACGTTAACGCCTTGGCGCCGAGCTCCCTAAGTATCAGGGGCGTCGTAACGGCCCCCACGCTGTTGGCGCAGTCAACCACGACCCTGAACTCCCTCTTAGCTATCAGGTCAACGTCCACCTGGGACAGCACGGCCCTCACGTAGGTGTCAACTACGGCCTGGCTCACGTCGACGACGTCGTAGACCATCGACCTCCAAGGCAGGTTGGTCTCGTGGCCCTTGAAGTAGTAGTCCTCGATCACAGGCTCCTTCTCATGAGGTATCTCAACGCCGTCGGCCTCTATGACCTTTATCCCGTTGTACTCCCTCGGGTTGTGGCTAGCCGTTATCATGACTCCCCCGTCGAAGCCCATGGCCTTGACAGCGTACTGCAGCGTAGGGGTCGGGACGAGGCCGGCGTAGTAGACCTTAACCCCCTCGGCCATGAGGCCGGCCGCCAGGGCCCTGGCGAGCGCGTCGCCGCCAGCCCTGACGTCCCTTGCCATGAGGACCCTTGAGCCCTTGCCGAAGTACGCCCCTATGGCGTGACCCATCCTGAGCGCGAAGGTAGGGGTCATCAGTTCCCCAACTATGCCCCTGACCCCGTCTGTGCCGAAGAGCCTGCCCAAGCGGCTTCCCAGCCAGTAATGTGGCCCGTGTTAAAGTTATTTGCCTGAGCTACGAGGTCGTTGTGGCCGGCTGGGCGCCCGCCTGGCTTGCCTTAGCCTGCAGCTCCCTCTCTATGTCGCCCAGGGCCGCGTAGCTGAGTATGAGGCCTATGAAGCTCGTTATCAGGAGGGGTATGGCGACCAGTATGCCGCCGGCCTCCAGGAGGCCGTTCCTGTAGGACGAGCCTATCTCAAAGAGGCCCACGCCGATCAGTATGAAGCCCACGGCCGCTAAGACAAAGGCTATCAACGTGGCTATGAAGCCGCCGAACATGAAGAGCGCCGCCCCCAGCAGGGCTATTATAATGGCTATTATGACCAGCCAGGTCCCCGCGACGCCTATCGAGCCTCCTCTTCCGGCCGCCGAGAGCAGACTGAAGCCGCCGCTGAGCCTCCCGAACGCCATAACTATGAGGACCAGCGAGACCACGGCGAGAACCGCTGCAAGTATAGCTATGCCCACCGCTGCAAGCGAGGAGCCTAAGTAGCCACCTGCCTGAGTGAAGACATGCCCAGACGCCATCACAGTGACGCGATAGCCTGGCCTCAAGGCTACAAACGCCGCCACCGCCGCCACGACGGCAACGATAAAGAGGAGCAGCGGAACCAATATGAGTAGGAGAACCCCGCTCCTGAGCCTCCTGACGCCCTCCAGCTCGTCCAGCTGCCTCAAGGACTCTCCTTGTGAGGCTGTTGCTGGTCGCTTTTAACTCTTAGGCCGTGCCCTGACAAGGGAGCCAGGACGGAAGGGGAGCTCGCCGCCCTGGGCGCCGCAGTGGTCTGGGCCTACGCGAGTGTCGCCTACAGGCCCTTCATAGAGCGACACGGCGCCCTCAGGGTCAACGTCATGAGGGCCCTCTACGCCGCCATAGCCTCGGTCATACCAGCTGTAATACTTGGTATACTGACGCCAGCAGCCCTCTGGGCCCTGGCCGGCGGCGCCCTGAGCCTCGGGGCTGGCGATACCATGTATCTGGCCTCCATAGGCCTCGTGGGGGTCTCGGTGGCGGCCCCTGTCTCGTACACCTTCATAATAATGGCTGAGGTCATGGCGTTAGCCATAGGCGAGAGGCCGACGCCCCTCCTCATAGCTGGAGGGGTCCTTGTGGTGCTGGGCGTGACGCTGATAAGCAGGGGGCCGAGGGGGAGGCTCAGGCCAAGGGGCGTCGCCCTGGCCCTCGGGGCCGCCGTGGCCTGGGCCTCGGGCTGGGTGATGATAAGGGTCGCCGACGTAGGCGGCCTCAGCCCTATCTCCGCCGCGTTCCTGAGGGTCAGCGCGGCTGGCCTCATACTTGCCCTCATAGCTGTGGCCAGGGGAGGGGGGCTGACCAAGACGCTCACGAGCACGGCCAGGACCAGGCTTCCCATAGTGGCCGCCGCCGACCTAGCCGGGGGCTCTGCGCTCTTCGCTCTGGCCCTCGGCCTCATAGGCGTTGACAGGTCAATGGTGATAGTCGGCTCAATGCCGCTCATGGCCCAGGGCATAGCCTGGGCGACAGGCTCGGAGAGGCCCTCAGCCCTTGAGGTGGCTGGGGCCGTCATGGTGACCCTGGCCGTCGCCCTAGCCTTCACGTGAGGAGGGCGCGCGGACCCCCGCCGCGTTGCCATGGAGCAGCGCGGCCTTGACCCCCGTGGCCCCTCCAGCCCCGGCGCCGCGAACGCCTACGGCCGGGTTAGGTTGCTCCCTTCCGGGCCTGGCCAGGTTAGCCCGGCTAAGGCCGTGGAGGCCGCCCTCCAGCGGCCCCTCGGCCACCGCAGGCCCCGCGGGCCGGGGTATCACCGTGCCGCGGGGACCGCGCCGCCCCATGAGCCCCGCAGCGAGGTTACTGGCCCCCGCCTTGCGCCCTCGGGCCCCCTGAAGGGGGGAGGGGTGGCGAGCCCCTCAGCCCTGCCCGCGCGCCCAAATACTGAGCTACAGGGAATGGTTTAAGTCTATCCCGGGCAGGCCTACTGAGGAAAAGGAGGACTTGGGATGCGTATAGTTGAGACGGTGGACCTCCGCAAGGTCTACCCTAACGGCGTCGAGGCGCTAAGGGGCGTCACGCTGTCGCTTGGCCCAAGGATACCGTGTATAATAGGTAGGAACGGGGCCGGCAAGACGACGCTTGTCAGGATACTGTCAACTCAGCTCAGGCCCACGTCTGGGACCGCGAGGGTCATGGGCCTTGACGTCGTAAAGGACAGGGAGAGGTTGAGGAAGCTCATATGTAGCGTCCCCCAGGAGGCCAGGCCCATGGGAGTGGCCTCGCCCTACGAGCACGTCGTGATGTACCTCGTGGCCAAGGGGTGGTCCTTCAGCGAGGCCTCCAGGGCCGCCAGAAGGGCCCTGAGGGAGGTGGGCCTCGGCGATTTCATGGACACGGCCACAGACGAGCTCAGCGGCGGCATGAAGAGGAAGGTGTTCGTGGCCATAGCGGTCGCTGCCCAGGCAGAGCTGACGTTCCTCGACGAGCCCACAGCTGGCCTGGACCCCGTCTCAAGGCTTGAGACGTGGGGCCTCATAAGGGAGCTTAAGTCGAACATAGTGCTCACGACCCACGACATGGAGGAGGCCAGGACGCTCTGCGACTACATAGTCCTCCTGGACTCAGGAAGAGTCGTGACCGAGGGCACCTATGAGCAGCTCATGGCGCCCCTGAAGGGCAAGGTCAGGGTCGAGGGATACGGCGACCTGATGGTCGGCAGGCTGAGGGTCTCGTATATGAGGCCTGAGGAGGCCAAGGCGCTCCTTGACGAGGGCCTCAAGGTGACCATAAGGCCCGTGAGCCTTGACGACGTCTTCATAGTGAACGGCCTGATACCGCCAAGCGAGGAGGAGGGAGGTGAGGTAAATGAGGGTTAAGTTCAGCCTCAGGTTCGTGGCCGTCTTCGCCTGGTTCTACGGCTGGTCCTCGGTGAAGAGGGGGCCGGCCTGGGTGCTCTCGTACCTAGCGTGGCCCCTAGCCACACTCTTCATGATATACATGGTGAGCAGGGGGAGGCTCGTCGACTACGCCCTGCTGGGAGGAGTAATATCGACGGTCACGAGCAACGCCCTCTCCGCCCTCGGGGACACCGCCTTCTTCAGGCTTGAGCTGAAGCTTCAGGACCTCCTGGTGGCGGCCGACGTGAGCCCGCTGGAGTACATAGCTGGCATAGGCCTTGGCAACCTCATCTACTCCTTCCCAGGCCTCGCGCTCTTCATAGCGCTCCTGGCGGCCCTGAGGATAGTCACGACCGCCGCCCAGTGGGCCCTCCTGGCCCTAGTGCTCCTGGTCCTCGTCATGGGCGCCTCAGGCCTCGCTTACCTCGGGGGGAGCAGGCTGAGACATATGAGGAACTCCTGGGCCCTCGCCAGCTTCATCTCTATATTCCTGACCATGATACCCCCCACCTACTACCCGTACACGTTCCTGCCCAGGCCAGCTCTGTACGCCCTTATGATATCCCCAGCCACGCCGGCCGCCGTGCTCCTTCAGAGGTTCGTCTTCGACGGCGTCCTTGACGTCCCCCTGCTAGCCCTGTTTATATTTGAGAACCTGGCCTACGCCTTCCTGGGCCTGGCCCTGGGCAGGTGGGAGGAGTGACCAAGTGGAAGCTTAGGTGCACAGAGTGCGGCAGGGAGTGGTACATGGAGACAGGCATGGACCTTAGCAAGCTCAAGGACGGCAGGATCTATCACTACTGCCCCTACTGTAAGAGGAACACGTTCCACGTGGTCCTTGGCAGGGAGGACTGAGCTTACTCCGCAGGCGGCCTGTAGCGCCTCCCTGGCGACTGGGCCAGCAGCTGCTCAACCTCTGTTATCAGGGACTCCAGCTGGACGACCTCCTGCTCGCCCTGCCTCCACCTCCTCCTGACGCTTACGGTCCTCGTTGAGGCCTCCCTCTCGCCGACCACCGCTATTATGGGGACCCAGGCCTTCCCGGCAGACCTTATCCTCGCCCCAAGGCTCTTCGTGGGCGGGTCGAGGTAGGCTCTCGCCCCTATTGCTAACAGCTCAGAGAGCACCTCCTCGGCATACTGGGCCTGCTGCTCCTTGACTGGGATCACGGCAACCTGCAGGGGCGCCATCCAGAACGGGAGCGACGGGGTCCTGCCGGCCTCGGCCTCCCTGAGGCCAGCGTCTATGGCCGATGAGGCTATCAGCCTGAGGGGGCCGAGGCACGTGAACTCGTTCCCCCTCACTGAGCCGTGGGCGGCCAGGACGGCGGCCCCCTTCGACCTGCTTAGGTAGGCGGCGAGCCTGACGGAGTACTTAACGTCGTAGGCTATCGAGAGCCCCCTCTCATCAGAGGCCTCAATCCACGTCACGTTCTTCACCATCTCCTCCGAGACCTCTGAGAGCAGCTTGACCAGCTGCTCCTCGCCCACGTCGCCCGCCCTCACAATTACGTCGGCCCCAGGGATCGGCGACCTCAGCCTGACCGAGCCCTCGGAGAGGTACCTGGCGGAGTCAAGGCAGGACCTAAGTATTGAGGTCAGGCCCGAGAGCCCGTAGATCTCGGCCGGCCCGCCAGAGGTCGTCTCGGGGCTCAGGTCGCCAAGCCTCTCCGCCGCCCAGCTCGCCAGGGAGCCTATCATGATTTCCCCAAGAGGCGTCAGCCCGCTGCTGGTGAGCCCCAGCTTCTCCATGGCTCCAAGGGCCTCGTTGTCCCAGGGGTTCCCAGGCTCGAGCTCCTTCGGCATGAGGCCTGAGTCGAGGGCCTCCTTGAGGCTCAGCCTCCTCCCATCCGATATGAACCATGGCCCTCCCTGGGCAGTTATAGTCCTCGAGAGCTCGCAGGCCGGGTGCCCAGGGCACGTTATGGTGAACCCCTTGTACCAGCCGAAGGGCGCCCTCACCGTCTCGAAGCCCATGGACTTCAGCTCCCCCTCAACCCTCCTCAGTATGGCGGCCGCCTGCTCGGGCGGCGCCAGGCTCGGCGACAGGTGAGCGAAGGGGTAGACCACCGCGCACTTGACGCCTGACCTCCTCGCGTGCTCAGCTATCTCGAGGGCTGCCTGAGGGGCGAGGTCAAGGGTGTCGCCCTCCTCAACGCTTATGAAGCCCACGACGCAGTCCTTTCCCTCAAACTTAGAGGGAGGGTCAGGGGGGTTCTCAATGGCCTCCTCCACTGCCCAGAACTTGACCTCGCTTACGTGTACCAGGAGCAGCCTCAAGGTGCGCCCTGGGGCCAGGGGCTGAGGGGAAGTTAAAAGCTACGGGCCTGGCCTGACGTCAGGCCTTATGAGGACCGGGAGGAGGGCAGGCATGCCGTCGACCTACGCCCCTCATAGCGAGGGCCTAGGGATAGATATGGCCAGGGCCTGCCTACCATCCCCGCTGAACAGAATTACCTCGTCGCCTTCGATGACGGCGTAGCCTACCTCGTTAAAGGGCCTTGAGGGGGACGGAAGGCTGAGGGAGCCAGCGAAGACAACCCTGAAGCGCCTCGAGTAGCCCAGGGCGTGGGCGTGCCCGGCCACCACGAGGGCGTCCCTCCTTGAGAGCCTGGCCGCGTAGAAGCCCAGCACGAGCCCTCTGCTGACCCTCCTCCCCACCCTCGCCAGGAGCTTGGTGAAGCCCTCGCTGCCCAGGTTTGCGCTGTGGCCGTGAACTAGCACCAGGCCCCTGCGGGGCTCGTAGCTCTCAAGGCCCCCTATGCCCATCCTCTCCTCGTTGTCGCCCCTGACCAGGGTCACCCTCCCCGCTGACCTGCCCACGAGGCCCATGAGGTCAGCGAGCCGCCCACGTTCATCAACGGCGTCCCCCAGCAGGACCACCTCGTCGTAGTCGCCTGAGAGCGCGAGCTCAAGCACGTCAAGGCGCGTGGCGGGGTAGTGAACGTCGGGCAGGACCAGGATCCTCATGGCCTTAACCTCACACGTAGTCGAGGTACCTTGAGTACCTGGTCGACATGACCTTCTCGCCCTCGGAGTCGACAAGCCAGGCCAGCCAGGTGACCTCTATTGGGCGGAGGCCCAGCACTGGTGAGGCCTCCTCGACGAACCTTATGAACTCCATGTCGCGGGTCGGCACGCTGACCCCTGCCTCGCCCCCCAGCCTCACCAGGAACGCCTTGACGACCCTGTCGGGCATGGTGGTGTCCACGCCTCCCATCATCCTGAGGTACTGGTACGTAACCAGGCCGACCCCCTTCACTGAGCCCACGGGGTCTGACCTCCAGCCCTCAAGCCTTGACGAGGAGGCCCAGGCCCTGAGCCTTGACCTGTCGTCGGGGCCTGGGAACCTCAGGAGCGCCCTCGCGATCCCTTGGGCCGCCTCCCAGGCCCTCCTGTTCCTCCAGTACCTCATGAGCCTGTCAACGTCAAGCCTGGCCAGGTCCTCAAGGCCCCTCAGGGCGCCCGGGTCCACCAGCTCCTCCTTTATGGCCGCCACCTTCGGGACCACGGCCGTGAAGTAACTGAGGCCGGTTGAGGTGAGGGCCGCGTCTATCACCATGAGGGCCGCCGAGCCTCCCCACCTCATGCTGTTCAGGCACCTCTCCGTGAAGGTCCTCAGGTGGGGCGCCCGCGAGGAGAGCTCCCTGAGCCTCCTGCCCAGCTGCCTGAGGTTCTCGTCAGCCAAGGCTGAGCCGCCCTGAGATAAGGAGGACGCCCAGGCCCACGGGGGACCTGTAGTAGGCCCCTGCCAGGGGGACCACGACCTCGCTCGGTATGGGTATGGCCGCGCTCTCGGCAGTCATGAGGCCCGTCACGGCGGCCAGGCCGGCCTTGCCTATGGCCCTTGAGCCCACGCTTATAGCGTAGTACGTCAGGGAGCCGCCGAGCCCGAGGGCCCTGTAGGCAGTGATGGCTAGGCCTATGGCGAGGAGCACCAGCCCCAGGGCCGTCGTCGCCCTCACGTTGGCACCTCCTCAGGGGCTAACTGAAGGACAAAAAAGCCTAGCTGAAGGACGCGTCACTGAACGACTATCCTCTTGACGAGCTGGCACTTCCTGGCAAGCTGGAGGACTGGGACCCCCTTGGGGACCACCAGCTCGTTCACGACCTTTATCGACCTGACCTTAGAGTTCAGGGTCTCCCAGTCTACGTCAGGCGCGAACACGAGCCGCTTTATGTTAGAGAAGACTATCGGCCTCTCAGCCGCCTGGAGGTCGGCCTTGGTCACCGTCAGCTCGTCTATGTCGCTTATCAGGTCGAAGTCGGCCACGGCGCCCACTACCGTCCTCATGGCGGCCGCCTGGGCCTCCTTGATCTTGTCAAGTATCCTAGACAGGACGCTTGAGACCCTCTGGCCCACGTCCTTGGAGGCCTCAAGGGTGACGAGCAGGTTGCTCATGGCCATGTTCATAAGGTCGCCCACCGTGACCCCCAGCTCCTTGGCAGTCCTGCTGAACCTCTCGTAGAGCTCAGGGTCGAGGCCCCTTATGGTGTAAACCTTCCCCTTCTCCTCCTTTTCCTGACCCCCTCCGCCTTCCTGCGCGCTCAATCTGACACACCTGTATTTCAGAGAATACAGAGAAGACTTATAAGCCTTGCTTTCTTAAATTTTCTTCCAAATATTAATTAAATTTGATCTAAACCGTAATTATTTAAGCTACTTTCTCTACATTAAGAAAATGACGAGTCTGCTGCGCAGCCCGCGCATGGGCCCTCAGGCTTCCTGGACCTCCGCCTCCAGATGATGCTCGCGGCCGCCTACATGGCGGTCCTCCTGGCGGTCTCCCCCTCGTGCCTGGCGTCAGGTGGCTTGAGCCTGGCGACTTCAGCGACGCTGAAGTCGTTTACTACCACGCCGTCATGTTTGAGCTCGTGATGCTTGGCCTCCTCGCCGTCTCCTATGTGGTCGGCCTGCCCAGGAGGCTCTCCCTCGCCGTCAGCGCCAGCAACGTGCCCATAATGGCGCTTAACGTGCTTGGGGTTGCCCTCTCCTACCCCGCGTGGGCCTCGGCCGCCAATGACGTCGTTCAGGGGCTGAGGGACGTCTGGCTTTTCGCCCTGAGCCTCGCCGTGCTCATAGGCCTCCTGGCCTCCCCCTTCATGGACAGGGAGGTCAGGTCCCTGGCCAGGGCTGCCTGGAGCGCCCTACGTAGCTGTTTCAACTTTCATATAGGCTTATAGGGAATAACGTCACTCCTCCGCTATTATTATCACGTGCACCTTCCTGCCGTGCAGGGGCTTCACCTCAGGCTGATACTTGGCCAGCGGGTAAAGGACCACGGTCCCGCCCCTGTACTTTATCACAGTGCTCTCGACGTATATGAACTTAGCCATGCTATCATCCAAGGCTAGAGTTGATAGAAAAGCTTATAAGTTTTTCTATCATATGGTTACGTGGGTGAGCTGCCCGGTGAGGGGTGAAGGGCCCGCAGTAGTCGAGACCCTGAGAGTGAGGGCCCTTCCCGAGGGCGGCGGTGATGAGCTCCTTGAGTTCCTGAGGCTCTACCGTGATGCTGTCCAGGCGATAGTGGACAGGACCTGGGGCACCAATAGGCTCTCCATAAAAACGCTACATAGGCTGTTCTACAAAGACCTCGTCTCCATGGGCTTCAGGGCGCACCACGCCAAGGAGATATACGTTTACGCTAAGAGCATCGTGAAGTCGGCTAGGAGCAACGGCGGCAGGAGGCCAATTCTTAGGAGGCTGACGGCCAGGTTAGATAAGTACGACTACAGGCTGGACCTGGACAATATGACCTTGACGCTGAAGCTTCACAGAGGGCGTGAGGCCAGGCTAAGGCTGATAGCGCCTAAGGAGAGAGTTGAGAAGTTCAGGGGCTGGGAGAACTACGAGCTGGCGATAAAGCACGACGGGGATGGGCTCTGGGTCACAGTGTACTTCAGGAGGGACGTTAGGCCAGCGGAGCCCAGGACCGTTACGTCCGTTGACCTGAACTTTGACAACATAACTCTCGCCGTGTTCACGCTTAACGGCAAGCTGATCAGGTTGAGGAGGCTCAGGACGCCTCTCAGGAAGGTTTTGACGCACAGGATATGGATTGAAAGGATACAGAGGAGGTACCCTAGGTCGTGGAGGTTCATCAAGGGCATAAGGATGGCCATTGAGAGGCACGGCGAGAGGATTAAGAACATCTCGTGGGACTACGCCCACAGGGCGGGGGACTTAATTGCTGAGCTGGCGTTGAGGTACCGCTCCGCGGTAGTCCTCGAGGACCTTAACGGCCTGAGGGAGGACAGGAAGGGGGACAGCAAGTTCAACAAGAGGCTTACGCTTTGGTTCTACAGGAGGGCCCAGTTCTGCATAGAATATGAGGCAAAGGAGAGAGGCCTGCGGGTCGCTAAGGTAAATCCCAGGGGCACATCATCAACGTGCCCAAGGTGCGGCGCTAAGCTTGTAGAGGTCGGCTACCGCAGGCTGAGGTGCCCCAGGTGTGGCCTTGAGGGTGACAGGGACGTCATTGCTACGATAAACATATACAGGAGGTATGTGAAAGAGCACTCAAGATGTGGGGCCCCTGGGGTGGCCCTGAACGCCCCCAAGCCCGATGAAATCCCGAGCGGGATGCGGGGGAACAGGGATGAGGCGATGACAGTAAGCTACATGAACCTGTATGGGAGCTGAACCCCGTGAGGAGAGGTTTCGGGGCCGAGCGGTGAGGAGGGCTAGATTGCCTGAGCGGTCTACTTCATCAACTTCTTGAGCTCCTCGGCCGCCTCCTTGACCGCCGTCAGTGAGTCGGGGTTCTCCAGGACAGGCGTCTGCTCAACCTGTCTCCCGAGCACCGCGTCCCTCACTATCCTCCTCATTATCTTGCCGCTCCTGGTCCTCGGCAGGTCCCTGACCGGCACCACCGCCTCTGGCTCGAAGGGCTTGCCGAGCCTCTGGGCCACCATCTCCTTCAACTGCCTTACCTGCTCAGGCCCCAGGGACCTGCCGGGCTTAGGTATGGCGAAGCACACTATCACCTCGCCCTTGACCGGGTGCGGGTAGCCTATGCAGGCGCTCTCCGCCACGTCTGGGTGGCTGTTGATGATCGTCTCCACCTCAGCTGGCCCTATCCTCTTGCCCGCCACCTTGATCACGTCATCAGCCCTGCCCAGTATGTACCAGAAGCCGTCCTCGTCTATCAGGGCGTAGTCGCCGTGGTACCAGACGCCCGGGAACCTGCTCCAGTAGGTCTCAATGTACCTCTCCGGGTCCTTCCAGAGCCCCCTCGTCATGCTCGGGGCAGGCTTCTTAGCTACCAGGTAGCCTGGCCTCCCCCTGACCGGCCTGCCGTCGTCGTCAAATACGTCCACGTCCATGCCGAGGCCTGGCCCCCAGAGGGTCGAGGGCTTGAGGGGGACCACGGGGCTGGGCAGGACGAAGCAGCCCATTATCTCCGTGCCACCGCTCAGGTTTATCATAGGCCTCCTCTCCTGGCCTACGTCCCTGACCACCCACATCCACGTGTCCTCATCTATGGGCTCACCGGTATTGCCGAAGGCCCTGAGGCTGGAGAGGTCATGGGACTCGTAGGCCTCCCTGCCGAGGGACTTCAGGAGCCTCGCGGCAGTGGCGGCGAAGCCAAGGTGTGTGACCCTGAACCTCTCTATGGTGGCCCAGACCCTGTCCTTGGCAGGGTAGTCGAGGGCGCCCTCTATGGAGAGGTGAGAGGCCCCGAGGGCCTGGGAGCCGACGATCATCCAGGGCCCCATCATCCAGCCCAGGTCCGTTATCCACCAGAGGACGTCATTCCTCTTGGTCCAGCCGGGCTTTATGTCGAGGTTAAAGTAGTGCTCCTTCGTGGGCTGAAGCAGCATGCCGGCGTGGCTTATGACCGCCCCCTTAGGCCTTCCAGTTGTGCCGCTGGTGAACATGAGGATGGCCGGGTCCTCTGCCTCGGTCTCGACGGGCTCAAAGCTGGGCCTCTTGGACGCTATAGCCCTGTCATACCACATGTCCCTCTCGTCGTCCCACGGCACATCTATGCCCATCCTCCTCACTACTACCTGTTTCGCTCTGAGGCCTGAGAGCCTTATGGCCTCGTCGGAGCTGGGCTTGAGGGCCACTACCTTCCCTTTCCTGTAGTAGCCGTCAACAGTGACAACGACCTTGGCCTCGCCCAGCCTCAGCCTCTCAGCCACGGCCTCTGGCGCGAAGCCACTGAATATGGGGGCCGCTATGGCGCCGACTCTCATAGCTGACAGCATAGCCACGGCGGTCTCGGGCATTATCGGCGCGTAGATAGCGACTACGTCGCCCCTGCCGACCCCCAGCTCCACGAGCAGGTTCGAGAACCTGTTAACCTGGTCAAGCATCTCGTTATAGGTCAGCTGAACGACCTTGCCGTCCTCGCCAACCCACGTCATAGCGACCTTGTCTCCAAGGCCCCTCTTGACGACCCTGTCAAGGACGTTGTAGGCCACGTTTATCCTGCCGCCCACGTACCACCTGGTCCACTCGACGCCCCTTGAGGAGTCGTAGACCTCCCTCGGCTCCTTAAACCACTCCAGCTCAAGCCACTCGGGCAGGTTGCCCCAGAACCACTTGATGTCCTCTGTGCTCCTCCTTACCAGGTCAGCGTACGTCTTGAAGCCGTGGCCCTCCATGAAGCCCGTCACGTTAGCGTCATTTACAACGTCCCTTGGCGGGGTCCAGACGTACTTCATCAGTTGCACCAAGTTATGTATGCAGACCTATGCGCAGCTTAAATTTCCAGACCTCCTGCCCGCCTGGACGGGTCGGACCCGTTGCCTAGAAGGGTAGGCATAATTGGCGTCGGCTGGTACGGCTTCAGGCCCTCGACCCCTGAGGTCCACTTCCAGGGAATGATGTTCGAGTCCTCCCACAGGGCCTACGCGGACGCCAACGTTGACCCAAGGAAGGACGTCGACGTCTTCGTCGACTGCCAGGAGGACCTGTGGGAGGGGATAGCGATAGCCGACGAGTTCGCTCCTGAGCCCATAGGCGGGGCCCTCAGGCCGACTTTCACGGTGTCTGGGGACGGCCTGCTTGGGGTGGCCCACGCCTACATGTTGATAAGGTCAGGGCTGGCTGACGTCGTGGCTGTCGAGGCCCATGGGAAGCCGAGCGAGATAAGGACCCTCCAGGACGTCTACTACATGGCCTTCGACCCCCTTCACGTGAGGCCTTTGCCTACTGGCAACCCCTTCTTCCTGGCAGGCCTTGACGCCCAGGCCTACATGCAGAGGACCGGGGCCTCAAGGGAGCACCTGGCCCTCGTCTCGGTTAAGAACAGGACCAACGGGCTGAAGAACGAAAGAGCCCCCTACTCGGCCAGGCTCACGATTGACGAGGTCCTCAGCGCCCCCTATGCCGTCTACCCCCTGACCAGGTACGACATAGCTGACTTCTCGGACGCCTCCGTGACGGTCGTCCTGGCCTCGGAGGAGGCAGCTAAGAGGTTCACAGACAAGGTGGTCTGGCTTGACGGTATAGGCTTCTCAACAGAGACCGGCTCAGGCGCCGTTGAGTGGCACACGTGGGGGCGCATGCTCTCCATGAGGGACGCCGCCCTCATGGCCTATAAGCTGGCAGGCCTCGCTGGCAGCCCCTCCGAGAGCTTTGACCTAGCTGAGGTCGAGGACAGGTTCAGCTTCATGGAGCTGCTCTCCCTCGAGGAGCTGATGCTGGCTAAGGAGGGGGAGGCCCACAGGCTGCTCGAGCAGGGCCACTTCAACCTAGGCGGCCCTCTCCCCGTGAACCCGAGCGGCGGGTCGCTGGCCATGGGGGTCCAGCTTGAGGCCACTGGGCTGGCCAGGCTCCTGGAGGCGGTGCTCCAGCTGAGGGGCGAGGCGGGGCCTCACCAGGTCAAGGGGGCCAGGAAGGCGGTAGTGGCAACGTGGAGGGGGGTGCCAACGTACACGAGCGCGGTCGCGGTTCTGTCGGCAGGGTGAGGTGATGGGAATGGTCACGAACCTGTTCGTTAAGGACCGGGTCGCGATAGTCGGGGCCGGGATAACGACTTTCATGAGGAGGGCCCTTGAGACGCCGAGGGAGCTGGCCTGGGAGGCCGCCAGGATGGCGCTGGACCAGGCGGGGCTCACGTTAAAGGACATAGACTGCGTTGTAATAGGCTCAGCGCCTGACACCTTCGACGGGGTGCACCTCAAGGGAGAGTACCTGGCCGACGGCTCAGGCGCCATCAGGAAGCCAATGACGAGGGTCTACGTAGGAGGGGGCACGGGGGTCTTCGTGCCGATCTCCGCCTGGTGGCACGTGGCTAGCGGCCTCTGCAAGACCGTGTTAGCCGTAGGCGAGGAGAAGATGAGCCCAGCCCACCCGCACCCCCAGTACGTCTTCAGGTACATATGGGACCCGATAATCCACAGGCCCCTTGAGCCGAACCTCATATGGATATTCGCCATGGAGATGAGGAGGTATATGGCCAAGTGCGGCGCCAAGAAGGAGGACATAGCCTTGGTCAGCGTCAAGAACAAGAGGAACGCCCTTGACAACCCGGCCGCCCAGGTAGCGGCCAACATAACTGTTGACGACGTCCTGAAGAGCGAGGTGCTGGTCTGGCCAGTGCAGGAGCTTGACATATCGCCCGTAACAGACGGCGCCGCGGCCCTCGTTATAACCAGCGAGAACGTGGCCAGGCAGGTGACGGACTCGCCGGTGTGGATAGAGGGGGTGGGGTTCACCTTGGACAACCAGCACTGGGAGAACAGGGAGCTGGCCTTCCCGAGGTACCTCAACTACGCCGCCAGGATGGCATATAAGATGGCCGGCATAGAGAGGCCCTGGAAGGAGATAGATGTGGCCGAGCCCTACGACCCGTTTGACTACAAGGAGCTCCATCACATAGAGGGCCTGATGCTGGCAAGGCCCTGCGAGGCCTGGAAGCTGCTCAAGGAGGGCTACTTCAACAGGGACGGCGAGCTGCCGACGAGCCCGAGCGGCGGCCTGCTGGGCGTCGGGAACCCCATAGCGGCGGCCGGCGTGATGAAGGTTGCCGAGCTGTTCTGGCAGCTGCGCTACGAGGCTGGGAAGAGGCAGGTCAAGAGACCTGTCCACAAGGCTGTGGCCAACGCGTGGGGTGACCTCATGCAGGCCGGCACCGTTATAGTTCTTGGGAATTAGGGGTGGGAGCGTGAGCGTGACCAAGCTTCCCGGGACGAAGCTCAGCGCGAAGGAGATGTACTCCCTGCCCGGCCTAGTTGAGAGCGTCCCGCAGGCCAAGTATGACTTCTCTGCTGGGCCCACAATATCGAGGTTCCTGCAGGGCCTGAAGGAGGGCAAGATACTGGGCAGAAAATGCCCTAGGTGCGGCAGGATATACGTGCCGCCGAGGGACTACTGCGAGTACTGTCACGTGGCCCTGACGGACTGGGTCGAGGTGCCCGACACCGGCACGGTGCACACGGCTGTCGTGAGCTACATATCGGCGAGGAGGGAGAGGCTTGAGAAGCCTGAGGTAATAGGCGTCATAAGGCTTGACGTGCCTGGCTACCCGCCCAACAGCTACGAGTTCGCGGGCCTCTTCCACAGGCTGTGCGTGTCGCCCGAGGAGGCCATGAGCGACAAGGTGATAGGCATGAAGGTGAGGGCCAGGTGGAAGCCGAAGGAGCAGAGGACGGGGTCAATCCTTGACATAGAGTGCTTTGAGCCTGTGAGGTGAGGGGGATGAGCTGGAATAAGCACGGGAGGCTCCACGATATAATTACCTGGCCTGAGAGGGAGGAGGTTGACAAGTACGTATACACGCCGGGCCTACACGGCCTTGAGCTTGCTAAGGCGCTGATGGACGGCAGGATACTAGGCATGAGGTGCAGCGACGGCAAGGTCTACGTGCCGCCTAAGACGTTCTGCCCTGACTACGGGCAAGGCGAGCTCGTTGAGGTCAAGGGGCCCTGGAGGCTACAGTACTACACAGTGGTCTACGAGGACCTCTACGGCAACAGGCTTGAGAAGCCCGTGGTAGTCGGCGTCATAAAGCCTGACGACGCAGTGAACGGCATTATACACATAGTAAATGCCGACCCAAGCAAGGTCTACGTGGGAATGGAGCTAAAGCCTGTCTTTAGGCCCAAGGAGCAGAGGAGGGGCGTCATAACGGATATACAGTACTTTGAGCCTGTCTAGGCCCCGAAGTTCCTCTTC
>JAKLZP010000014.1:0-24670 GCA_022015155.1 Acidilobus sp.
TACTCCATGCTGAGGGAGGCCAAGAAGATGGGCAAGGTCAGGATAGTGGCGTGCAGCCTTGTCGCTGACATGCTCGGCCTCAAGAAGGACGACTTCGACCCGACGCTAGTTGATGACGTGGCTGGGGTCGCGACGTTCCTGGCCGAGGCCGCGACCTCTGACGTAGTGCTCTACATCTGAGCACCTAAGCCATCTTCCTCTTTTTCCTCCCCTCCTGACACAGCCTGGCCAGGAGTATAGAGCGTGCCAGGCCTGGGCGGACCCCTTGAGCTGACGCTAGGGCTTGTCGTGGTGCTAGTTGGGTCCATAGCCTACGCTCACTCCTTTGAGTCCCTTGCATCCCGCCTCGGCCTCAGCCAGGGCCTGGCAGGGGCGGTCGTGAGCCCCCTCTTCACATCCCTCCCCGAGCTCGTGGTGTTCGTCACTGCTGTGGTCAGCGTTGGCGGAAGGGCTGGGGCGGAGGTCGGCTTGGGGACCGTCATAGGGGAGCCCCTCATGTTGTCAACGCTCATGACGCCCCTTGTGGTAGCTGTCTCAAGGGGGCTGAAGGTGGACAGGTCGCTGGCCAGGCCCTACCTGGTCTTCGTGGCGGTCTTCCCCTCGGTCCTCCTCCCTCCGCTCCTGGCTAACCACCCCCTGGCCAGGGTCGGGGCCGCCCTGGCCCTCCTGGCCTCATACGTGGCCTTCGCGGCGACAGCAAGGTCAGGGGAGACTGTGGAGTCCAGCGAGCTGGGGCTGGGGGCCGCCGTAGTTGTGCTCACGGCCTCCGTGGCCGCCTTCTACCTCGGCTCCCACTACCTCGTCAATGGTGTTATATGGGCTTCAGGGGCCCTGGGCCTGACGCCGCTGGCCGTCTCGACCCTTGCCGTCCCGGCCGTCACAACGTTGCCCGAGGTGGGGGCCGCCCTGGTGTGGGCCAGAAGGGGCCTGGGCACGCTCGCGGCCTCGTCCCTTATAGGGGAGCAGGTGGTCTACGCCACAATATACCCAGCAGTAGCTGTCCTCGCGGTCCCATGGGCCCTCACGGCTGACGCAATGGTTGCCGTGCTGGTAACTGAGGTCGCTGCGGCCGGCCTGGCCCTGGGCGCCTTAAGGGGGAGCCTAGATAAGGCGCAGGTCGCGGCCGGCCTGGTGTGCTTTGTCTCTTACCTGGCCCTCCTCCCGCTGCTGAGATGACGCTCTACAGCTCCGAAAGGGGACTACAAAAGCTCGTCGAGCTCGCCACGTAGCTCAACGCTTTTACTCTGGACGTCAGGCTGAGGGGGGTGAGGGCCCGCGGGCAGGCTGCTTGATGAGCTGAGGGCGTACGTAGCTGACGTAACCAGGGAGGCCGAGTCCGCGCTGAGCGGCCTGGGGCCCAGCCTCGATGCCCTGAGGGCCTTCACGCTCAACGAGCTCTACATAGCGCCTTATGACCTTAGGGCCTTCGCCCTCTTCTTACAGAAGGCCTCTGAGGACGATGAGGTAGAGTTCGTCATGGGGCTCCTGCAGGGAGGGCCGAGGTGGCTCAGGGGGCTCAGGGAGCTGGCGTCAGAGCTTGGCGTCAGCTACAGCCCTGACCTGGTAAGCCCTGAGGCAGTAGGCTACACCCACTTCCTGAGCTGGCTCGCCTTAAACGGCGGCGTCGGCGAGCTGGCCGTCCTGGTCGGCGTGAACTTCCGCACTTTCTGTATCAACTCTACAAGGCTAGCTGAGTGGGCCGAGGGCCTTGGCGTCAGGTCAGCTGGCTTCCTCAGGTGCGTAGGCCTTGACGAGGAGAGGGAGAAGTTAGCGGAGGCCATAGCTGAGAGGCACGTTAACATGCCCATGTACAGGCACGTCGCCCTTGTGGCCCAGCACTACGAGCTGTCCTTCTGGAGGTCTATAGCGAGGGCTGCTAAGCAAGGGGCCCTGTCAGGTCAGGGCTAACCGGTAGCGCTTAACCTCCATAGCTAAGCGCCCTACGGCCTGAGGTCCCCCCAAGGGGACTTCAGGAGGTTCGGGAAGCCGGTTTACCTGACGATGCCGCGCGAGGTCATGGCTGGGCTGGCGCTTGGGCTCCTCAGGGACAGGGGGGAGGAGCTAGTCGTGACCAGGAGAGGCCTTTACGCCATCAGCTACCTGATGAAGGCCTTCTACATAAAGATATCTCAGATAAGGGCCATGGCCATCAGGAAGGGCATCCAGGCCGTAGAGAAACTGCTTTGTTTTTCATAAAGGTTTATAAGGGTTGATATTAACTCTTTTATTTGGGAGCGAAGGCGCTGAGGCCTAAGGAGGTTTGTGAGAGGCTTGGTATTAGCTATACCACTTTGCGGGAGTATGTCAAAAGAGGCTACATAAAGCCAGTATTGACTCCAGGTGGCAAGTGGAGATTTAGAGAGGAGGATGTTGAGAGATTAATTGGTGTGGTTAAACAGAGGAGGGTAATTCTCTATGCCAGGGTGTCATCTAATAGTCAAAGAGATGAGTTAGAGAGACAGGTTAAAGTGTTGGAGGACTGGGCTAGGCAAAATAACATAGTTGATTATGAAGTAGTGACAGACATTGGAAGCGGATTAAATGAGGATAGGAGAGGATTCGAGAAGTTACTAAGGTTAGCTGTTGAGAGGAAGATATCAAAGATCGTCATAGCATACCCAGATAGATTAACGAGATTTGGCTTTAAAACAATTGAGGAGCTGTTGAGACCCTTTGGAGTGGAGATAGTTGTCTTAAACCACGAAGACAAGGATCCTAGAGAGGAGCTTGTAGAGGACCTCATCACAATAACATCCCACTTCGCGGGAAAGCTCTACGGTATGAGGAGCCACAAGTATGAGAAGGTGGTAGAGGGTGTCAGGAAGCTCCTTGAGGACCCTTGAGCAGGTCAAAATGTACTCAGTGCCGATAAGCGACCCAAGGGTCAGCGAGCTGATAACGTGGTATCAGAGGACCCTACAGAGGGCAATAGACGTTATCTGGGACAACATCGAGTGGAAGTACAGGTTTCCCAAGGTAGAGAAGGGGGGACGAGTAATAGTGCCCAGCAAGTTCAAGGTCCCGTATCTGCCAAAGGACAGGTCCTTTAAGAGGAGGCTCCGCGACTACCTCCTTCAGGATCGCCCGTACGCCGCCCACTGGGTAGACGCTGTCATCAGGACGGCTTACTCTATGATGGAGTCCTGGAGGAAGAGGTACCTCAAGGGGAAAGCGAGGAAGGTCAAGCCGAGGGTCAAGAGAAGGTTCGCGAGGTGCAAGGCAACGCTGATGAAGGTGGACTATGACAAGAAGAGTATCAGGATCACGCTTAGGCCAGGGGAGTACGTGGAGGTCTCCTGGAACGGCAGGTGGTTCGCCAGGAGGGTTGAGGGCTGGAGGGTTGGGGAGGTCATATTGAAGGATGACAGGATACTTATACCTTTCGAGACAGCTAAAGTCGTAGACGTGAAAGACGTCATTGGGTGGGACTCCAACGAGCTGTCGCTCGACGGGTTCTCACCTAGGGTAGGCTTCATCAAGGTCGACCTGAGGCCCCTGCAGAGCATGAAGATTGTATACGAGAGGAAGAAGAGAATAGCGCAGAGCAAGGGCCTGAGGTACGTCTATGAGAAGTACAATGTCAGGGAGCGCAACAGGGAGAAGGACTTCATAAACAAGCTGGCGAGCGGGCTGACCAAGCTGTTCCCGAACAGCGTCCACGTCTTTGAGGACTTGGAAAAGGAGAACTTAGTCAGTAGAAGAGAGCCTAAGGGCAGGAGGAAGAGGAACGCCAGGACGCCTTGGGAGCTCATCCAGAGAAAGGTCTCCGAGAGGGCCGTTATAGAAAGGATTCCACCAGAGAACACCTCCCGCACCTGCCCACGATGCGGGTACGTCGTGAAGACCCGAGTGGGCAGGGTGTTCAGATGCCCAAGGTGCGGCCTTGAGCTGGACAGGCAGAAGGTGGCTGCAGTAAACATATACCTGAGGTACCTCAGGATGCGGGGATTTCCCCACAGCTATGACCCCGAGAGGGTGAAGGGGGAGCTGTGGGTCGGGGTTGCCCTGAGGGGGCGGAGCCCTGTGATATGGGCCCCGATGAAAGGGGCCCTGAGGGCCGTGAAGCCAAGGGAGGAGGGCTTGATATCAAGCTATATCAAGCCCAATGAAGCCTAAACCCCTCACTTGAAGAACGCTATGGCGGCCCCTATTATAAAGCCTATCACTATGACGACGCTCGTGAATATCGGCTCTATCACGGCGAAGAAGGGCGCCAGGGCCCTCAGCCCCTGCTCTATGGCAGTCACGTTGCCGCTGGTGACGCTGCTGGCCAGGGACTTCATGTTCAGCGCACCTATGCTCCATATGTTAAGGAGCTCGCCCACTATGAGCAGGAGGAAGAAGGCCAGGACGTACTTGAGGCCCTTGGCTAGTACATAGCCCACGCCGAGGCCCAGCAGGAACTCTATTACTGTAACAATTATGGTCGCCGGCGACGAAAGGCTCACGCCTAGGGCGCTGAGCAGCGAGGCCAAGGCTTCACCTCTCTCCCGTGTGCAGGGAAGACTATTAAGGCTTGGGGCTCATGGCCTCCGACCTTAAAATCCTGAGGCCAATACCTGGACAGGGTATCCAGTTGAGGAATTTCAAAAAGTCCAGCGTGCCCGGCTACCTGGTCTTCGCCCAGTCGCTCAGCTCGATAGCGCCCCTCAGCTCGACAGCCGCCCTGCTCACGGTGGCAATGGAGCAGGCGCTGGCCTCGACCCCC
The DNA here is from genome assembly GCA_022015155.1 of Acidilobus sp. Taxonomy (GTDB): domain Archaea; phylum Thermoproteota; class Thermoprotei_A; order Sulfolobales; family Acidilobaceae; genus Acidilobus. Next base: position 4,709 of record JAKLZP010000014.1, read on the forward strand.
ATAGCTGTGGCGCTAGGGGTGGCCCTCTATGGCCTCTGGGTGGCCATAGGCTACGGGTACTCAAGCGTAATAGCCTCCTACGGGGGCACCTACGACTTCGCCAGAGCGTCCGCAGGCGAGGGCGTTGCCAGGGCCATAGGGTGGACCTACTGGCTCGGCTACTCGTCATACATCTCAGCCATATCCCTTTACCTGGGCGGCGTCCTCCTGCCCTCGCTCGTCAGGGCGCCCGCATGGGCCTACTACCTGGCCTCCTTCGCCCTCCCGGCGACAGCTGCGGGGCTGACAATAACGGGGGCGGAGGCGCCGCTGGCCGTCACCCTGGCGACCTCGCTTGGCGAGGTCGCCGTCATAGCGGCCCTGGGGCTCGTCACCCTAGCCAAGACGGGGCTGAGGCCCCTAACCCTCAGCGTCCCCCTGCCTGAGCTGGCCGCCGGGGCCCTGACGTCAGCCTTCACTGTGGCCGGCGGAGGGGCATCGTTCTTCATGGGCTACGAGGCCAGGAGGGGGGCTAAGGACGTCAGCACGTCGTTCCTGGCGGCCTTCCTGGTGGGCTCGGCCGCGATCTTTTTCGCGTCCTACTACGAGGTGGCCGCCGCTGGCTTCACGAACGCTGGCGTTGAAAGCGTGCTACGTGCTACTCAGTACCCAGGCCTCTGGGTCGCCGAGAGGTTCGCGGGGCCCGCCCTGACTTACATCTATATTGCGCTCACGCTCAGCAGCGTCGCGGGGACGATCATAGCGGCCTTCATGGCCGTTCAGAGGCTGACTTACGCGCTCAACGGAGGCAGCCTGGACAGGTCCTCGCTCACGGTCCTGGCCTTCGTTACAGCTCTTAACGTCGCTGGGGTCCTAATAGGCCCCTCTTCAGCTTACGTCTACGTTGTCCTGATCTCCCTGACTGCCCTCTTCACCTCACACGCTGCCCTCTCGGCCCTTTACGCCTCCTTCTCAAGGAGGGCTCTGAGAAGCGTCGGCCCGACCAGGCCGCTCCTGGCCGCCGGAGGGGTCGCCCTGATGACGCTGGGCCTCTACTACGAGGTCATCTCGGTCGACCTTCAGGCTGCCGCCGTGGGCCTCGCCCTCACGGCCGCCGCTGCCCTGCTGGGCCTGTTCCAGGGCTACGCTAGGTGAGGACCTTCAGCCCCTAAACGCCGTTACGCCTTTGCCAGTACGCCATGCTTAGCGGCAAGGGCTCCGCCTTGAAGTCCGCCACAGGACCTCACTACAAAGGGGGCGGAGGCTGAGGCCCCTTTACCTCCTCCCTCAAGATATAGCCTGGGAGGTCGCGTGGAGAGGTTCGTCAGGCTTGAGTCCATGGAGGGCTTCTACAGGACCCTGCACCCGTCCCTGACAGTGGTGCTCATAACCAAGTGCCCTAACGGCAGGCTTAACGCCATGCCGGCTTCGTGGAACATGCCAGTCGCAGAGGAGCCGCCCTCCGTGGCGGTCTCCGTCTACAGGGGGACATATACTTTTCAGTGCCTTGAACATCACCCTGAGGCAACCATCAACGTGCCCCACTCGGGCCTCGCCGACGTGGTCTACTGGCTCGGCTCGGTCTCAGGCAAGGACGTCGACAAGGTCTCAAGGTTCGGGCTGAGGCTGGAGCCCTCTGAGAGGGTCTCAGTGCCCCGGTGGTCTGACGCTGTGGCCTCCCTTGAGGCCAGGGTCTCAAACAAAATGGACGTAGGGGAGAGCAGGGTCTACGCCTTTGAGGTCCTCGCTGTCTACGTTAAGGAGGGCCTCTACACCAGGTGGGGCTACGACTTCTCCAAGGTGAACCTCCTGCTCCACGGGTCAGGGAGGACCTTCTACCTGGTGGGCAGGAGCGTCAGGGCCAGGCCTCTAGGCGAGCTGACCTCCTCCCCGCCCTGAAGGGCGAGGGCTCCCTTGGGGCGGCTCACAGGTTCGCGGCTTACCGCCTTCACCTTCACAGCCTCACGGCTGGCGGGCGCGGTAAGCGCCCAACCCCGCACCGCTAGTCTAGCGGTAGACGCGGGCCAGGCCTTCGGCCCCAAGCCCTTCTTCGCTTTAAGCTAGAAGGTAGTTGGATGTCCCTACAAGTACTCCCCCTTTTAAACAGAACCTTTTAACTAAGCGTGAGGGAATAGATATGCCCTGCGGCACCAAGACCGAGAGCAAGAAGAAGAAGCAGGGCCAGAGCTGAAGGCCCGTCGTTAGGCCTCAACAGGCGTAAACTAGGGACCTTTGTTTTCAATTCATGCAGTTCTAGGCGGGCCGAACACCAACTGCTCATGGCTTAACGTACGCGAACCCCTGGCCCTCGAGCTCCACTATTTTCTTTATCCCAGAGTCGATGACCTCAACCCCGTCTATGAGGTCCTCCCTCCTGATCCCGAGGCTCCTCATAGCTATGGAGCACACGTAGAACTTGACGCCCATGCTCATGAGCTCATTCAGCCTCTCCCTGGCGTAGTTGTCTAGGCTCCCCCTCATTAGGGCCATGGGCCCCCTCACGTTGAAGACCAGGACCACCTCAGCGTTCCCCTCCCCCACCACGTCAAGCAGGTTGTAGGCCATGCTGAGGGCCATATCGAGCTTCTCCCTGGAGTCCTCGTCTACGTGTATGAGGAGCTTGTACCTGGCCTGCAAGGGAGCCCCCGCTGAGCGTTAAATCCAGGCCTGACTTAAAGGGCTTCGGCGCGAGATGGCCGCTGGCAGGTGCTCGGACTGCGCCATGTGGAGGCCTCACGTGGTGTACCCCTTCATAGGCCTCTGCACGCTCTGGGGCAAGCTGACGGCCGACGACGACGGCTGCGACAGGTTCAGGCCCATAGTGATAGAGGACGGCTCCTTCTACTGGTCCCCTGAGCTCAGGACCAGGGTCACGGGGGAGGAGGCAAGGCTCCTGGTTAAGAGGGGCATGAAGGTCTACCTCGGAGCCTACGTCGACCCTGACGTCAGGGAGGAGATATATGGCGCCTTCTGACGCTTTTGTGTTATCTTAAGTCCTGTCAGCCCTAAGTGTTCTGCTTTAATAGTCTGGACCTACAGCATGCTAGGCGCAGGTGCCTTAGGCTTGAGCGAGAACGTCGACCTCGACGTCATGATAGGCGGGCCCCAAGGAGGCGGCATAGAGTCCTCAGGACAGATGACGCTCAGGGTCTTCATGATAAAGGGCTACGACGTGTTCGGGATAAGGGAGTACCACAGCGACATAATGGGGGCCCACAGCTACTACAACATAAGGGTAAGGGCGAGGAAGCCGAGGAGCGTCAGGCTCCCCGTTGACGCGCTCCTAGCCCTTGACGCTGAGACCATATTCACCCACTACAACGAGCTGGCCCCTGGAAGCTACCTCATATATGACAACGACAGCCTCTCGACAAGGATGGACAGGATAGCCCCCATGGAGCCCGAGACGAAGGAGAGGGTCAGGGAGGACCTGAAGGAGAAGGGGGTTGAGCCCGTGGCCTCAGAGCTCGTCAAGTACCTCTCGAGGCAGGGAGTCAAGACCGTGGGCCTGCCGCTCAAGGACCTCCTAAAGGTCACGGCCGACAGGCTCAAGACCTCAGTAGTGAGCGTCGCCAAGACCGTGAACACCATGACGATAACGGCCCTCTCCGCCATGTTAGGCATAGACCTGGCGGCCGTCGAGAGGTCCATACAGCTTTACTTCGCGGGGAGGAAGTCGATAATAGACTCGAACGTTGAGGCGGCCAGGGTCACGTACGAGTACGTCAAGGAGAACTACGGCGTCGCTAAGCCGCTGCCGGACGGACCCCACAGGAACAAGGTCAGGATGGTCGCGACAGGCAACGACATAGTCGCCATGGCTAAGATAGTCGGGGGTGTGACCTTTGAGACCTACTACCCGATAACCCCGAGCCAGGACGAGGCCTTCTACATGGAGTCCCACAGGGTCTTCGACCTCGATGAGGACGCCGCCAGGTCCCTTGGAACGCAGAAGATGCCAGCGCTCACGCTCCAGGCCGAGGACGAGCTGGCGGCCCTCAACATGGCCATAGGGGCGGCCCTGGCTGGGGCCAGGGTCGCGACCACGACAAGCGGGCCTGGCCTCTCGCTCATGAATGAGGCCATAAGCTTTGCGGTCATGGCAGAGGTCCCTGTCGTAATAAGCGTCTGGATGAGGACAGGCCCCTCGACGGGCATAGCCACGAGGCAGGGCCAGGGCGACCTGCTCCACTCCATGTTCGCTGGTCACGGCGAGGCCTTGCCAAAGATAGTCCTGGCCAGCGGCGATCACATAGAGGCCTACTATGACACCATAAAGGCTTTGAACTGGGCCGAGAGGTTCCAGGTGCCCGTCATACACCTGCTAGACAAGTACATGGCAGCTTCTATGATGAGCTTTGACATGGAGGACGTAGACCCCTACAAGGTGCCGCTCGACAGGGGCAAGTTCATTGCCCAGCCCGACCCTAAGACTTACAAGAGGTATGAGCTGACGGACGACGGAATAAGCCCACGGGCCCCGCTGGGCGCCGTCAGGTACATCGTCACGAGCCTTGAGCACAATGAGGAGGGGGTCGTGACCGAGGACCCGGTGATGAGGGAGAGGATGGTCATGAAGAGGATCAGGAAGATGGAGACGATAGAGCGCGAGATACCTGACTCGGATAAGGCTGTCCTGCACGGGGACCCCGACGCCAGGGTGACCGTTATCTCTTGGGGCACCACTAAGGGCCCCATACTTGACGCCATGGAGAGGCTCTCAGCAGAGGGGCTCAAGCTGAGGTTCCTCCAGATCAAGACTTTCCTGCCCTTCCCCACGAACATGGTCAAGGGCATTATTGAGACCTCTGATGACGTGATAGCTGTCGAGAACAACGCCTTCGGGCAGATGGTGTGGGCCATAAGGATGTTCACAGGACTTGACATTAAGAAGAGGATAGCTAAGCTCAACGCTAGGAGCCTCATGGAGCAGGAGGTATATAACGGAATCAAGAAGGCCCTCAACATGAAGGAAGGCCTGGTGGTGGTGAGCGATGGCGCGTAACTGGATGGACTACAAGACTGACGCGTGGGTTCAGTGGTGCCCGGCCTGCGGCAACTTCGGTATACTTACGGCCATGCAGAGGGCCTTCGCTGAGCTCGACTTGCCTAACGAGAAGGTCACAATCGTCTCAGGCATAGGGTGCTCAAGCAGGATAGCCTACTACATAAAGACCGCCAACATACACACGCTACACGGCAGGCCCATACCTGTGGCCCAGGGGGTCAAGCTAGCTAACCCTGACCAGGTAGTCATAGTGGCCTCAGGCGACGGTGACCTCCTGGGCATAGGGGCCGGCCACTTCGTGGCGGTCGGCAGGAGGAACATAGACATAAAGATCATACTTCATGATAACGCCGTCTACGGCCTGACCAAGGGCCAGGCGGCCCCGACCCTCCCGCTCTGGTTCAAGACAAAGGCCCTGGGCCAGCCCAACATACAGAGCGCTATCAACCCGCTCCTGCTGGCCTTCGCTAGCGGGTTCACCTTCATAGCGAGGGCGTATGCCTACCATATAGATCAGCTGAAGGAGATGATAAAGGCGGCCATAATGCACAAGGGCACGTCCCTAATTGACGTGCTCCAGCCCTGCCCGACCTATAACGACATAATGACGAAGGAGTGGTACGAGAAGCGCATCTACTACCTTGACAAGGAGGACCCGTCCTGGGACCCCAACGTGGAGAAGCCGGAGGACCTCAAAAAGCTGCCCAAGATTGTCGAGAAGATGCTTGAGTGGGAGCCGAGGATACCCCTCGGCATATTCTACAGGAACACGATGGTCGAGCCCTTTGACGCCAGGATAGAGAAAATAATGCCCGGCTACCTCGCCATGCCGCCGGCTAGGAGGCCTGTGAGCGTCAACGGCAGGGCGCTTACGAACCCGTTCCAGGCGTTCAGGGACAGGCTAGTGCAGACCTGACGGCGAGGGTTTTTGACAAGGCTGGCCTACAAGGTCATGAGGACAGAATATGGCGTGATGGTAGCAGTCGCTGACGCCGAGCTACTGAACAGGAGGCTTAGGACAAGTGATGGGGTGGTGGTTGAGGTAAGCGAGGACTTCTTTGGCGAGAGGGTGGGCGAGGAAGAGGAGGTCATTAGGGCCATGGAGGAGGCAGACATAATTATACTCATTGGGCACCGGGCGGTCTCCCTGGCGAGGTCCCTTGGCCTCGTGGCCCCTGGCTCCGAGATTTACATCGAGGGCGTGCCATACGTGCAGGTCTTCAAGTCGCTGATTACCTGAGCGTGAGGCCTAGGCGCCAGGGCCTCGCCAGGCGGTCAGCAGATATAAGGTAGTCCTGCTAGAGCGGAAAGGTCCCGTTCAAATAGCTCCTTATTATCCGCTCTGACCTTAGGGCCCCAGGTGAACTAGTTGGGGGACCTAATAGTCTTGCTCAAGCCTGCGCTCAACCCTGAGACCATAAGGGGCACGCCTGAGGGGCTCGTGGACTTTGACTACATGTCCCTGAAGCTTTCAGACATAGACAGGAACGCCGTTGAGGAGGCCGTGAGGCTGAGGGACACCTACTTCAAGGGGTCTAAGATCTACTCGATAACGGTGGTCGCCTGGGGACCTGTGGACAAGAGGGACAAGGACGTAAAGATGGCGGTTCAGGAGGGGCTCGCCAAGGGCGTCGACGAGGCCTTCATAGTCGAGGACGACTCCCTCACGCCGGGGGACCCCGTTACGACGGCCTCCGCCATAGTGGCGGTCATAAGGAGGTTCAACCTTAAGCCCGACTTAGTCCTGGCCGGCGAGGCCACAATTGACGGCTTCACCGGGCAGGTGGCCGGCAGGGTAGCGGCTAAGCTGGGCCTCCCCTACGTGAGCTTCGTGAGGAAGCTTGACGTGAAGGACGGGAAGATAATTGCGGAGAGGGACGTCGAGGACTACGTAGAGGTGGTCGAGGCCCCCATCCCCGCGGTGGTGAGCGTGACCAGGGAGATAAACGTCCCGAGGCCGCCGACGCTCATCCAGATAAGGATGGCCTCGAGGAAGCCCCAGCACGTCATTAAGGCCTCAGACCTCGAGGGCGTCGTGAAGCCCAAGAGGAAGCTCGTTGAGGCAAGGGTGCTGGCCGTTAAGAGGAAGCAGATAATAATAGAGGGCAAGACCCTTGAGGAGACCGCCGACAAGCTGATAGACGCCCTGGCCGCTGAGGGCGTGATCAGGGTGAGGTGATGGCCATGACCTCGCTGGTCGTTGCGCAGAAAGAGGAAGACGTGGCTGAGGCGCTCACCATAGCCAGGCAGGTCGGGGAGCCCCACATACTTGTCTTCGGCCAGGTCGACCCAAGCCCCCTGCTTGACTACGGTCACCCCGTTCACTACCTGAGGTCTGACGACACTGAGAGCCTCTTCCTGGCCCTGAGGTCCCTCTACGAGAGCCTTAAGCCGTCAATAATCCTGGCGCCCACCACGAAGAACCTCAAGGACGTCCTCTCCAGGGTCGCCGGCCTCTACGACCTGCCGCTGGCGACGGAGGTCTATGACGTCAAGGTCTCGGGGAGCTCGGCAAGCTACAGGAGGGGCTTCCTGAGCGGGAGGGCCATAGCCCTCGAGGAGGTGCCGCTGCCGGCGGTTCTCCTGCTGGCCCCTAGGAAGACGCCGAGGGCTCCTAAGGGAGGCGCTAAGGGGACCCTTGAGACGGTGCAGCCCCCCTCGCCGACCGTGAAGGTCCTTGAGAGGAGGCCAAAGGAGAGGGGAGGCGTCAACATAGAGGCCGCCGAGCTCATAGTTAGCGTGGGGAGAGGCTTCAGGTCGAAGGAGGACCTGAAGATAGCCTTCGAGCTGGCTGACGTCCTGGGGGCCCAGATAGGGTGCTCAAGGCCAATAGCGGCTGACCTCAAGTGGCTCAGCGAGGACCACTGGGTAGGTCTCAGCGGCCACAAGGTGGCGCCCAAGCTCTACATTGCCATAGGGATAAGCGGGGCGCCTCAGCACCTTGCGGGGATAACTGACGCCAAGCTTGTCGTGGCCATAAATAACGACAAGAGCGCGCCCATATTCAAGAACTGCGACTACGGCGTCGTGGCGGACCTGTACCAGTTCGTGCCAGTCCTTACCAAGAGGCTCAAGGAGAGGCTTGCTAAGTAACTTTTAAATATCTTTTTTAATTATTACTAAAAAGTTATATTTATATGGTGCTGCCTAGGGACCTCGCTAAGTGACCTATGGGTAAGCGGTGCAAGGGCTGAGCTCTGAGGCCCTTTCCCTCCTCTTTCCCCTTTTCTAATAAGAGAACCTCAGGGGGGACCCTGACTTTTAAATCACCTCCAGAGACTTTGCTGGCTAAAACTTATTATACCACCCACAGTTTTACTGAAGCTCAGTAAGGGGTCCCATTATGGCAGGCGAGAGGCCTATAGCGGTTGAGAAGGCGGAGGCCACGGACAAGCAGCTGAGGAGGGCCCTGAACTTCTGGGACATAGCCTACCTGGTCATAGGCGCCATGATAGGCTCAGGCTGGCTCTTCGGCTCCCTCTACGCGGCCGCCATGGTGGGTCCAGGCGCCATACTCTCATGGATCATAGCCGGCGTGCTCATGCTCTTCATAGCCCTCGCCTTCGCCGAGCTTGCAGGAATGATACCTAAGTCAGGGGCCATAGTGAGGTACCCCCAGTACTCACACGGCAGCCTGACCTCGTTCATACTGGCCTGGGCCTACCTGCTGAGCGCGATAACTGTTGCCCCCGCTGAGGCCGAGGCCGTCGTGACCTACATGAGCTCATATGTCCATGGCCTCCTGACGCCGACAGGCGTCTTAACGGCATTTGGCGTCTTCGTCGCGTTCCTGTTCACCGTGTTCTTCTTCCTGCTCAACTACTTCGGGGTTCACGTTATGGGCAAGACGAACACAGGCGTCGGCTGGTGGAAGCTCCTGGTGCCCCTCATAACTATAGTACTTCTCCTCGCCCTTTACCTGCACCCCTCCAACTTCACGACGCCCTCCCTGTTACCTTATGGCGCGGCCCCCTTGTTCTTTGCCCTGCCGACTACAGGCATAGTGTTCGCATACCTGGGCTTCAGGCAGGGCCTCGAGTACGGCGGTGAGGCTAAGAACCCTCAGAGGGACGTGCCGCTCGGCACCGTCATCGGCTTCCTCATAGTGGTAGCGATATATGTGTTGCTTCAGACGGCCTTCATAGGCGGCGTGGACTGGTCAAAGTTGGTGCTTAACGTCTCGACGGGCAGCTCCTGGAAGCTCGTGCCGCTCAAGCCCGGCCAGTGGGGCAACCTGACCAGCGCCCTTGTCAACATCGCTGGTTACCCGTCTCTCAGCCATGGGCCCTTCTACGAGATCCTGAGGATGTCAGCAATACCGATACTTGTCGGCTGGGGTGTCTTCCTGCTAGTTGACGCGATAGTCTCGCCCAGCGGCACGGGCTGGATCTACGAGGGCACAGCCACCAGGACATTCTACGGAATGGCCGCCGACGGGCACCTGCCTGAGTGGTTCCTGTGGCTCAACAAGTACAAGATACCGTGGGTCTCGCTCGTAGCCTCGCTGGTGATAGGGGCGCTGTTCCTGATACCATACCCCGCCTGGGTCTACATAGCCTCCTTCATATCGTCAACGACAGTGTACACGTACATGATAGGAGGCCCTGCAGTACTTGTCCTCAGGAGGACGGCCCCGCAGGCGCCGAGGCCCTTCAGGCTGCCGGCCGCCTGGGTCATAGGGGCCCTGGCCTTCATAGCCGCGTTCCTCATAGTCTACTGGAGCACGTTCGCTGTGCTCTGGGGCGTCGTGGCGCTGATACTCGCCGGCCTACCGCTGTTCTTCATGTACACTTTGCCCAGCAGGTACGGCTTCAAGAGGTCCCTAGGGGCAGCGATAGGGGTAGTGTACTGGGTCGTCCTCGGGCTCACAACATACTTCTTCCTCTACAAGGACGTAGTCCAGGCCGCGTCTACTATGATCAGTGACAACGTCCCGATCCACAAGGTGTTGATGGCCACTGTGCCCTACTTCATATACTGGCTGGTCATAAACATGGCCGTCACCATAGCCGCAATCTACGTGGCCTCAACGAAGCTCCCTGAGGAGGGCAAGCAGCACATAAGGGCTGGCTGGTGGATCGTGATAACCACGTTCGTCGGCCTCATCCTGTCGTTCCTCGGCCCCTTCGGCCCCTACGCCTCAGCCAACTACGCGATAATCCCGTTCCCGTGGGACACGGTGACGGCAGCCGTGGTAGCCCTTGGACTGTTCTTCTGGGCGGTGTACTCAGGGATATACACCAAGGACCTCGAGATAGTCCTGAGGGACATGGGCGTAATCAAGTGAGCGGTATTCGTAAACGTCTCTTATTTAATATTTCTTTTGTTTCCTTTCCTTCTTTACTTAACAGTTTAGGCCCTGCAGACCTGTTCCCGGCAGGGCGTCCAGAAGACCCTTTAAAAGGCGACCCATGTAACAGGCCTTGAGGGGAAAGCTATGGCCTTCAGGCTGTACTTCCATCAGAGCTGCGCCACGAGCCGAGAGGTCATATTGGGACTGAGCAGGCGAGGCCTCCTTGAGAGGGTTGAGCTAATGCCCCTCGACGGCGGCATCGAATCGCTTAGGGCTGGCGTGTGGAGTGTCCCATGGCTAGTCATTGACGGAAGGCCTGTTGCCACCGACCCTGTCACAGCTGACGAGGTGGTCGAGATCATTAATGGGGGAAAGGTTGACGTAGGGGACCCCCTTGACGCCTTCATGAACGCCGTCCTCCACAGCTCGCTCGCGACCGCGTTAACGTTGCTTCACGGCAGCGTCGCAGCCGTAGCAGACCCCTCGCTGGCCTCGGCGGCCGCCAGGTCCCCCCTCACGGGTGTCGACCCTGAGGCCCTTGCCGCCCGCGTGAGGGCGGAGGGGGACAGGCTCTTCCTCGAGTGGAGGGACAAGCTGAGGAGGGCCGCCGCAGTGAGCTACGTCAGGGAGCTGTACTGGGCCTCTGGAGGGGCCATCACCGCCGAAGAGCTGGCTGCCCACGCGACCCAGGCCTCCGTGGGGGCCTGGCTGATAGCCAAGGGGAGCCTCGGCAGGGCCGCGCTTCCGCCGAGGCCCAAGGGGGTCGCCCGCGAGGACGCCGAGTGGATAGCCTCCTTCGTCAGGAGGGCCGCGAGGGGGCTCCTCGAGAAGGTGAGGGAGGAACAGGAGTCCATTTACTCGGACAGCGAGTACCTGGGGCTGCTGAGGGCCCGCGGCATCAATATACCTCCCTGAACTCGAGGCCCTCCCTCCTCAGGGCCTCTATGGCCTCAGGCACGGCGTCGGGGTCAGGGGCCTCCACCAGCACCTCCACCATGGCCCAGCCCGGCATGATAGAGGGGGTGAACCTGTCGTGCCTTATGTCAACCACGTTGAACCTGGCCTCCGCAAGCTTCCTCAGGACCCTGTCAAGCCACCCCGGCTGGTCCGGGACGGCCCCAACGAGCTTGACTAGCCTCCTCGCGCTGTAGAGCTCGTAGTTTATGATGTTAGCTATCCTTGTCAGGTCAACGTTGCCTCCGCTTATTATGGCCACGGCCTTCAGGCCCTTCACGTTAACCTTGCCCTCAAGAATGGCCGCCAGCGAGGCCGCCCCTGCGCCCTCGGCAAGGGTCTTGGCCCTCTCGAGCAACAGGAACATTGCCTTGGCCACCTCCCTGTCGTCAACTGTGACCAGGTCGTCCACCAGCTCCTCTATGACCTGCCTTGTAAGGGTCCCCACGCCCTTGACCAGCAGGCCATCCATGAGGCCTGAGGAGTATGACTCAGGCCCCAGCTCCCTGCCCTCCTTTATCAGGGCCCTGTACTTGGGCATATAGGACGGCTCGACCCCTATGACCTTGACCCTCTGGCCGTACCTCTTCTTCAGCACTGCCGAGATGCCTGATATCAGCCCCCCTCCCCCAACTGGGACCACTACCACGTCAGGCGGGCCGCCCAGCTGCCCTATGAGCTCCAGGGCTATGGTCCCCTGGCCGGCCATCACGTCAACGTCGTCAAACGGGTGTATGAAGGTCGCGCCCGTCTCCCGCTCTATCTCGTGAGCCCTCCTTATGGACTCGTCCACGAGGGACCCATAGAGGATCACCTCAGCCCCGTATGACTTGGTGGCCAGGATCTTGGAGAGAGGCGCGATGGTCGGCATAACTATCGTAGCCTTCACGCCCAGCAGCTTCGCCGCGTACGCCACCCCCTGGGCGTGGTTGCCTGCGCTCGCGGCCACGACGCCCCTCTTGGCGGCCTCGCCGAGCCTCCATATCTTGTAGTAGGCGCCCCTTACCTTGAACGACCCCGTCTTCTGCAGGTTCTCAAGCTTCAGGTAGACCTCCCCTCCTGTCATTGCTGAGAAGGTGTAGCTGAGGTCCAGCGGGGTCTCCTTCGCCACGCCCCTCAGGACCTCCATGGCCCTGAGGGCGCCCTCGTATACCTCGTCCACAAGCCTTGACATTTATAATTCCTAAGGAGGCCAAAGGAGGTCATGCATTAAAAGCGTTAGGCCAGGCTGAGGGAGACGAAGACGAGGGAACGGAACTCCCTGAGGAGCTTAACGAACTCGTCCACAGAGAGCTCCGTTATGCCCTCAGAGGAGTAGTCGCCCCTCACCATCAGCTCGGCCAGCCTCCTCTGCCACCTGTCGCCCATCACCAAGTACCTGGCCGCCCCGTCCTCCTCCTTTACGTAGCTGAGGAGGAGGGGGACCCTCATGAAGGGCCTGAAGTAGGGCGGGACAATCCTGAGGAGCCTCTCGACCTCCTCGGGGTCCATCTCGTGAACGGTGCCGTCGGCCAGGCTTACTGACCTCCTGACCTTAAGCTCCTCCAGGGTCACCTGCTCTGCGGGCCAGCGGGCCTGAAGCCTCCTTACCTCCTCCCTCCACCTGCTCCTGACCCTCTCGGCAAGGTTGCTGGTCTCGCCGCTCATCAAGAGCGCCTCCTGTACCTGGCGTAGATCATAGCGTGGTCCCTGTCGAAGGGGTCGAGGTGCACCACGTCAATTATCTCGAAGCCTCCCTGGGCGAGCTTCTTCATCTCCCTAAGATAGATGTCGCTTGGCTCCCTAGTCACGTCGATGCTCCTGGCCTTGATGGCAAGGAGCAGGTAGCCGCCGTCCTCCAGGAACAGCCTGGCGTTCCTGTTAACTATGTCGGCCTGCTCAGGCTGGGCCACGTCGGCGTAAAGGCCGTTCACCATCCCTACCATGAGCCTGTACCTCTCAGGCATCCTGGCGTCGGCGAGTATGGGCAGTATGTTCCTCCTGTCCGCCACGACCTGCATGAGGTCCCTTATGACCCTCGGCGAGAACTCCACGCCGTATATCAGGCCCTTAGGGCCTATTATGTCACTTATGTGGCTGGCTGTCGTGCCGCTCGCTATGCCCAGGTACAGTATCCTGTCGCCCTCCTTGACCGGCAGCTCCTCGAGGCCCTTCAGCAGGGCGGCCGCCAGCTTGCTCCTGTAGGCGTTCCACTCCCTGTACTCGACCCCCTCGTAGTTGAAGAGCCTCTCCCCGTAGACCCTCTGGCCGGGGACTAGGTTCTTGGTCGCCAGCCTCAGGCTGCCGTCGTCCAGCTCAGCTACGTAGACCCCCTTCCACTTCTCGTGCTCGTAAACCCTCACCTTACATCACCCCTTGCCTCCCTCACCTTTGCTGCCCTCCCTCTGGCCACCCTTGCCCTCCTTCCTCTTGGGCGGCCTCTCGGGCTTTGCAGGCTTAGCAGGCGGCTTGGCCCTCTCCTCCTTCTTCCCCTTCTCCTCCTTCTTCTTGGGCGGGGCAGCGTAGAGCTTCTTTATCTCAGCTATCCTCTGCTGCAGCTCCTCTTTCAGCTTGTCACCTATGAACCTCCCGCTGAACGCGTCAACCTTGGCAGCTATGGCGAGCTTGGAGGCAAGGGCCCTCGCTATCTTGCCCCTCTGCCACCTCGGGGCCCTGAATATTTCAGGGTACTGGAATATTACTCCGTGCTTGGGCGGCTTGCCGCCCGTCCTCAGGGCCCTGAAGAGGGCCTTCTCGGCCCCAAGCACCTGTATTGTGCTGGCAGGCATCGTGGCCAGCTCCTCAAGGCTGCCGGCTAGGCTTATGAGCCTCGCAGCCAGCAGGGGCCCTACGAGCTCCGTCACGTTAGGCGCTACCTCCTTGGCGACCCTGCGTATGTAGCCCTCCAGCTGGGACCTGAGCTCGTAGAGCTGAAGGGATATGCCGGCGAAGGTCCTCATGGCCTCAGCGTCGTGCTCTGATATCTCCGCCCCGATGCTCTTGCTGGCCGCGTCAACTATCCTCTTGGCGAGCCCCTCGGGGACCCCGATGGACTTAAGCCTCTCAAGATTCATCTCGTCCCTCGTGCCCACCTGCGACACTATGGTGACGAAGAGCCTGTGATCGTCCACTAGGTCGTTCAGCTCTGGGAAGTGGACGCTGTACCACTCACGTAGCCTGTTGACGAACAGGTTCAGGGTCTTATCAATGTCGTCAACGGTCCTTATTGCGTGAGCCAGGAGGAGGTCGCGCTTCTTGGCGGCCCCCATGAGGCCCCTTCTCGTGAACTCGTAGGCGACCTCAAACTCGAAGGAAGGGGCCTCGCTGACGTCCTTAGCTAGCTCAGCCCTCACGAGCTCCTGGGCAAGCCTTGACCTGAGGGAGACGGCGACGGCGTTCCCCTCCTCAACTATGGCCTTCAGCCCCATCTGGCCCAGGTACTTGGCCTCAACGTCGTCCTCCACGACCACGAGCTCCGGATTCATGACCTTTAACTTCTCCGCGAGCCTGGCGAAGGACTGGAGGGGCTCGCCCCTGTAGGCCTTCATCGCCTCCTCCACTATCTCATTCTTGGACTTAGGCATGGGCTCAAAGGCCAGCTCCTTCCCGCTCTCATCCACCGCGTAGGAGCCCGCCAGGGTGTCAACCACGTATACCTTCAAGGGCCCTCTTCCCAGGCCCTTTAGGTGCCTAGGTAGGAATAAAGCTTTGCCAGTCGGCCGCGCAGAGGCCGGCAGGGTTTTTAAGGGAGCCCAGCAGCAGAGGACCTGATGAGCCATGCCCACGCACGGATCAATGACAAAGGCCGGGAAGGTTAGGAAGGCCACGCCCAAGATAGAGCCCAAGCACAAGAAGAACCTGCCCCCTAGGCTCAGGAACAAGGTTGAGTTCGTGAGAAGGGTCCTCAAGGCGGCGCAGCAGGCCAAGGCTGCTGCCTGATAACATCTCCTTTTTACCCCAGGGCCTCAGCAACTACGAGGGGCTTAGTTGGAGGAGTACTTCGGCTACACAGACCTCGTAGCGAGGAAGCTAGCCGAGGCTGGGGTGAGGCCAGGCGACCTTATAGAGGTCACCAGAGAGGACGGGGCTACCTTCAGGGGTATGTTAATGCCCAAGGACGAGTTCTCGGCCCCAGGAATTGTCGTTATAAAGCTCGACAATGGCTACAACGTCGGCGTTCGCCTGGGCCCAAAGGCCACCGTAAGGCTCCTGTCAAGGGGGGAGCTGACATCTCATCCGGGAGAGCCCGTGAGCCTCTCTGAGACTGAGGTCAGGCCGCCCCAGAGGAAGGTCATGATACTCGGCACAGGGGGCACCATAGCCAGCAGGGTTGACTACGAGACCGGCGCCGTGCACCCCTACATGGACGCCAAGGAGCTGGCGGCGTCTGTGCCCGAGATGTTCAGGTACGCCTCCGTCGACGTCCAGCAGGTCATGGCGATCTTCAGTGAGGACATGACGCCCAAGACATGGGAGACAGTAGCTGATGAGGTCGCTAAGAGGCTTGAGGCCGGCTACGAAGGGGTTGTCGTGGCCCACGGCACCGACACCATGGCGTACACGGCGGCGGCCCTCTCGTTCGTCTTCCACAAGGGCCTCCCTGGGCCAGTCGCCCTCGTGGGGGCCCAGAGGAGCAGCGACAGGCCCAGCAGCGACGCGGCCTTCAACCTGACAGCCGCCGTGCTCGTGGCCTCAGAGGCCCCCTTCGGCGAGGTCACAGTGGTAATGCATGGCGAGACGGGCGACACGTACGCCCTGGCCCACAGGGGCACTAAGGTGAGGAAGATGCACAGCAGCAGGAGGGACGCGTTTCAGAGCGTTAACGACGTTCCCTTAGCTAAGGTATGGCCTTACGAGGGGAAGATCGAGATGCTGAGGGACGACTTCAAGGGGAGGTCGAAGGGCCTGGAGCCTGAGAACGGCTTCGACGAGAGGGTGGCGCTGATTAAGTTCTACCCAGGCATGACGTCAGAGGTCATAGACTTCCTCGTCGACAGGGGCTACCACGGGATCGTCATAGAGGGCACGGGCTTCGGGCACGTGGCGAACAGGCTTATACCATCCCTTCAGAGGGCCGTGGAGTCAGGGGTACCAGTCGTGATAACTACTCAGACCCTCTTCGGCCGCGTCAACCTTAACGTCTACAGCACCGGCAGGAGGATGCTTCAGGCCGGCGTCATACCGGCTGAGGACATGCTGCCTGAGACCGCCTTTGTCAAGCTCTCGTGGGTTCTCGCCAGGACGAGGGACATGGATGAGGTGAGGAGGCTGATGCTCACGAACCTGGCTGGCGAGATAAACCCCAGGCACGAGCTCAAGCTCTTCCCGAGGTGGTATCATGACAGGCTCTGAGGAGAAGTTTGACTACCAGGCCCTGGGCCTCAAGGTAGGCCTCGAGATACACCAGCAGCTTGACACACGCCACAAGCTCTTCTGTAGCTGCCCGACTGACCTCACTGAGGCCGAGAAGGGGGACGAGTTCTCCAGGTGGCTCAGGCCCACAAGGAGCGAGACGGGCGAGGTTGACGTGGCTGCCCTCTTCGAGTACAGGAAGGGAAGGAAGTACAGCTACCAGGCCCCCTCAGGCCACTACTGCCTCGTCGAGGCCGACGAGGAGCCCCCGCACCCGATCAACAGGGAGGCCATAGTGATAGCCCTCGCGGTCGCCAAGGCCCTGGGGTCGACGATAGTTGACGAGGTTCACGTGATGAGGAAGATAGTGATAGACGGCAGCAACACTAGCGGCTTCCAGAGGACGGCCATAGTGGCGCTGGGGGGAAAGATAACGGTTAACGGCAAGGACTACGGCATCCAGACTATAGTGGTCGAGGAGGACGCGGCCAGGAAGGTCGGGGAGAAGGGGCAGGTCGTTGACTACAGGCTCGACAGGCTTGGGGTGCCTCTCATAGAGATAGCCACGGCGCCAGATATACACACTCCCCAGGAGGCCAAGGACGTGGCCCTGGCCATAGGCATGCTGCTCAGGATGACAGGGGCCGTCAAGAGGGGGCTCGGCACCATAAGGCAGGACCTGAACGTGAGCATAGTCGGCGGGGCCAAGACCGAGATAAAGGGGGTGCAGGAGCTTGACCTCATAGACAAGATAGTAGAGTACGAGGTCATGAGGCAGGTCAACCTGCTCAGGATAAGGGACGAGATGAGGGCCCGCGGCATAACCGAGCGGGACCTCAACCAGGAGCCTGTTGACGTGACCGACCTGTTCAGGGGCACCAAGAGCAAGGTGATAGCCAGAGCTCTCGAGGCAGGGGGCAAGGTCCTCGCGGTCAGGCTGCCCCGCATGAAGGGGCTCCTCGGCACCTACGTGCAGCCGGGCAGGAGGTTCGGGACTGAGATAGCTGACTACGTGAGGTTCTGGAGCGACGTGCAGGGCCTCTTCCACAGTGATGAGCTGCCGGCCTACGGCATAACGGCCGAGGAGGTTCAGGCCGTCTATAAGGCCCTCGGGGCAGACCCCGCCCAGGACGCCTTCGCCATGGTAGCCGAGAGGCCCGAGAGGGCCCTGAAGGCTATCTCAGTTATACTTGAGAGGGTCAGGCAGGCGCTCCAGGGAGTCCCTGAGGAGACGAGGGCCGCCAACGAGGACGGGACGACCCGCTACATGAGGCCTAGGCCCGGCAGGGAGAGGATGTACCCTGAGACCGACATACCCCATCTCCTCGTGACCCCTGACATGCTTGCCGAGGCCGAGAAGCTGGTGCCGGAGCCGGCCGAGGTCAAGGTCAGGAGGTTCGTGGAGAAGTACGGCATGAGCAGGGAGCTCGCGGAGAAGGCCGTGGCTGACCCGAGGCTCCCGCTCATAGAGGAGCTCATAGAGAGGTACGGGGCCTCGCTGTCCCCCACGCTTATAGCGTCGCTTATAGTGGTCACGATGAAGGGGCTGAGGAGCAAGGGCGTCAACGTGGACTCCATTAGCGAGGACAAGATAGAGGGCCTGGTGAGGCTCCTTGCCGAGGGCAAGGTGGCCAAGGAGGCCGCCGAGGCAATACTAACCAAGATGGCCGAGGACCCGAGGCTTGGCCCCGAGGAGGCGGCCAAGGCGCTGGGCCTGACGAGGCTAAGCGAGGAGGAGGTGAGGAGAGTCATAGACGAGGTTGTTAAGGAGAACCTTGAGCTGGTGAGGCAGAAGGGGGAGGCCTCCTTCGGTCCCCTCATGGGCCGGGCCATGGAGAGGCTCAGGGGCAGGGCTGACGGGAAGCTGGTAGCTGAGCTGCTGAGGTCCAGGATCAGGGAGGTCCTCTCTGGCAGCTAGTGTAGAGCGTGAGCAAGTACGTCAGCAGTTCATGCGCCCTCCCGCCTAGGGCCCCCAGGAGGTAGCCGTCGGGGGCCAGGGACAGCGCGTTGACCTTGTTTCCGCCTTCACCGGTCACGACCAGCAGGGGGCGTCCCTCCGTCGACGTTGTAAACTCCCCGGTTAACACTGACGAGTTCAGCGCGAGGGCGACAGGGTCAGAGACGTCGACGGCTACCGCGACCCCCTCGAGGCTCACGGAGGGGCCTCCGAGGGACCTGAACGAGGGCTCCCTGGCCCCAGCCCTGCACGCGTCGACCCACTCTGGGGCGGCTATAACGTAGTGCCTAAAGGGAGGCCTCTCGTCAAGGATTAGGGACCCCACACCGATGGCCAGCCGCAGGGCGCCCTGGCTCGTCCTGACTGTAACTATAGACGGGGACGTCACGAAGAGCCCGCCGGAGCCCAGCGCGAGCGAGGCTAGCTCCTTCAGCTCCCTGTCCCCAAGCCTGAGGACGTCGGCCATCTCGACCAGGTACTGACCTGGGTCGACCCTCGGCAACTTCTCACCTCAGGGCATTGCGAGGCTAATGCCCTAATCTACGACGCGGTTAATCTTAATAATTCTGGGCCCCTCAGGCTGAGGCGGGCTGATAGTCACGCGGATTAGGCTGATAGCCTTCATTGGCGCCCTGGTGCTAGGGGCCCTGGCCTTCTCGTCAATTTACATAATCGTGAGCCTCGTCAGGTGGCCCGCGTGGGTCTCAGCGGCGGCAGGCGTCGCAGTGGCGGCCCTGTCGTACCTAGTGCTCGTGAGGGCCGTGAATAGGGTCCAGGACTGGCTGATCCAGCTTATATCTGAGCTAGAAGGGGGAGGGGAGGGCTACCTGCCGATGGAGGAAGACGATGACAACGAGGACCTGAGCGCGGCCGACTACGACGTTGACTACAGCACCGAGTCGCTGTTCCTCGTGCACTCGCTAGTTGAAAGCCTGGCCAAGGAGATGTTCAGGGGGTTCTCCTCAGTTGTGGTAGAGGCGTACCTGCCGGACGCCCTCCTCGTATACCCAGAGCCCTCGGACGAGGAGGAGGTGCCGCAGGGGTTCTCGGAGCCCGATGGCGCTGAGGCGGTGGCTGAGGAGAAGAGGCTGAGGGTCATGCTTGACGAGCGGCACTACGCGAGCCTGGCGAGGGTCGTGAGCAGGGGGGAGGGCGAGAGGGGCGTCATCGAGAGCGAGGACGAGCTGAGGGCGCTTTATGACGTTGCTAAGGCCATAGCGCTCTCAAACATAGACGACGAGGCCCTGGCAGCCTACGCCGCCTACAAAGCCATCGTCAAGATGATCAGGGCGCACAGGCTCGCGGTGCCGGAGAGGCTCAGGGACCTGCTGCCCTTCGAGGACAGGGACCTCAGGAGGAGGGTAAGGGAGCAGGTGGCCGAGGAGGGCCTGACCTACTGAGGCCCTCACTCGCGAGGGGGTTCAGCTCTCATACAGGTTC
>JAKLZP010000043.1:0-3049 GCA_022015155.1 Acidilobus sp.
GCGCCGCCGTAGCTCAGCCGGTAGAGCGCCGCCCTGGTAAGGCGGAGGTCCCGGGTTCAAGTCCCGGCGGCGGCTCCTCAGGCTGTCGGGTTAACGGGGCTTAGCCTGGCCAGGCTCTCGGCCGCTGCCCTCCTCAGCCTGCCCCTGGCCACGAGGAGCAGGGCGCCTGCCACCACGTAAAGGACCAGCTGGAAGAAGTCAACAATTGATATCAGGCCGAGGACTATCAGCAGCACCCCTATCGAAGTACAGTAGGAGGAGGCCAGCATGTAGTTCCCCTCCCTCACAGCCCTTGAGGTCAGCACCAGGGCTACCGCGGCCGCGGCCACGCCGGCTAGGCCCGTGGCGAGGAGGAGGCCTCCGAGGGCCCTCAGAACAGTGTAAACCAGGGGCATGAGCCTCGTGACGTTGGCCGCCAGGAAGGGGTAGTAGGTCTCCACTGCCCTGGTTATGGTCTCGTTGAAGGCTGTTGGCCCCAGCGACGCCAGGTACAGCATTGACGCGCCTCCGGCTATCCCGACCAGGCCCCCAATTATGGCGAGGACGGAGGACGCCAGTATCAGGCCCCTGCCCTCCTCAGTCGGCAAGCCTTGGTCCCAAAGCTGTCTGTCCCTGCGCCCCCTATTATTTTAACACGCCCAGGAAGCCCTTGGCCGCTGCCTGACGTTGTGCTTGCTCAATCCTTAAAATCAGGTAGCTCAACTATAACTGGGCGGCGAGGCCTTTGCGCACTGAGGCCAAGGGGTCGCTGATCCTGACGGACGGCTCCTTCAGGTTCCTGCTGGGCGTAAACTACTGGCCCAGGAAGCTCAACATAAGGATGTGGAGGGACTGGGACGAGGAGGCCCTGAAAGAGGACATAGAGGTCATGAGGTCCCTCGGCGTCAGGGCTGTCAGGCTCTTCCTGCTTGACCAGGACTGGGTTACGGCGTCAGGTGACCTCAACGGGGTCCAGCTGCAGAGGCTGAGGTGGCTCCTCGACAGGCTCGGCGACTCCGGCATAGTTGCCTTCGTAACCCTCCTCGTGGGCCACATGAGCGGCAGGAACTGGGCAGTCCCATGGGCGCCCGACAACGACATATACTCCGCGAAGGGCGTCGAGGGGACCGCCAGGTTCGCCTCAGCCGTGGCCTCGGCCGTAAAGGGCTCAAGGGGCCTGGGAGGCTGGATACTGAGCAACGAGATGAGCCTGCTCAGGCAGCCTCCCTCCCCCGAGGCCCAGCTGGCCCTCCTGAGGGCCGTGGCCCAGTCGCTCAGGTCAGCTGACGGGGAGCACGTTTTCAGCTCTGGCGACGTGCCGAGCGGCTACGCCCAGAGGCCAAACCTGGTAAGGGGGGTCGTTGACTATGTGGGCCCTCACCTATACCTCTACGACGATGACCCCGTCAGGCACGGCTTCAGCTACTCCGGCATGTTGGAGCTGTTCTCAGACGACGGCCAGGTCCCCGTGGTCCTTGAGGAGTTCGGCTTCAGCAGCCTCCAGTTCTCTGAGGCCGACAGGGCCGCCTTCATATACGAGGTGCTTTACTCGGCCTTCGCGCATGGCGCCTCAGGCGCTTTCGTCTGGTGCTTCTCCGACTTCCCGGCCGAGGGGGAGCCCCCCTATGAGTGGAGGGCCCTGGAGCTCGGCTTCGGCCTCGTCGACAGGGACGGGAGGCCTAAACCCTCAGCTGAGTCCTTCAGGAGGTTCTCGGAGGAGCTGGGGAGGCTTGAGGCCCTCGGCGCCCACGTAAGGCTTAGGAGGGTGAGCAAGGTCCTCGTCCTGTCTCCATATTACGTGCTGGGCGATTACGAGTTCGCGGGCTACAGGCAGTGGCTGGGAGGCTTTGAAGCGGCCGTCAAGCCTGTGCTCGTGGCCCACCAGCTGCTGACCATGGCCGGGGCCCAGGCCTCGATAAGGCATGAGCCTGAGTTCAAGGACAGCGAGAGCAGGAGGCTGGTCGTGGTCCCCTCGGCCGTCTCAGGCCTGGCCACAACGTGGAGGAAGCTCCTCAAATACGTCGAGGACGGCGGCACCCTTTACGCCTCCCTCCTGAGGGGCGTAGGGGGCGCCAGGTTCCCACACGAGTCGGGCACTCAGCTCTGGCAGGAGCTCTTCGGCGTCGAGCAGGCGCTGAGGGTAGGCTCCTTCGGGGTCAGGCTGAGCGGAAGGAGGACGCTCACCCTCGAGAGGGACCTGGGGGGTCTCAGGAGGGGCTGGTCGGTAAGCGTTGACCTTCAGGTGCCTCTCTACGCCTACTCAGTGAGGCCAGTTGACGCCGAGGTCCTCGCCTCCCTTGACGGGGAGCCAGTGATCTTCATGGCAAGGAGGGGGAAGGGGAGGGCATTGCTATCCACGGTCCCGCTCGAGGCCGCCCTGGCCTACGCTGACTCCGTGGGCGACTGGAGGCCCTACGCTGACCTCTACCACGCCATTGCCTCGGAGGCGGGCGTTGACACTTTGAGGCCGAGTGACCCAAGGGTTGAGGTCCAGGAGCTGAGGGGTGAGGGGCAGTCCCTCATAATAGCCGTCAGCCACTGGCCAGGCGAGCTCAGCGTCGAGCTCCCGATCAGGGAGGCCTCGCTGGTGGCCGGCAACGCCGCCCTGAGGGAGGCCAGGCCGGTAAGGCTTGACATGCCTCCAAGGGGGGCGGCAGCCCTCCTGGTTAAGGCCTAGCGAAGCTAAGCGGGAGCCAGGCCAGGGCGGCCTCGGTCACACATATTCTCTACATAGGAAAGCTTAAAGCCAAGTTCTTTATAGAGAGAACATCGGGAAAAGGGATGGCGGGCAAGGTCTCAATATTCCTGATCTCGCCGACCTACGAGAAGCTCCTCTCAACAGCCGTCATAACCCAGGGCGCCGTGGCCCAGGGCATGGAGGTCTTCATATTCGCCAGCTTCGCCCAGGTCGCCTTCAGGAAGGGCGAGGTGGAGAAGTTCTCAAAGCTCGGCAAGGACTACGAGGAGTACAAGGACGTCGCCATGAAGTACCTGGCTTCAAAGAACGTCACCTGATACTCCATGCTGAGGGAGGCCAAGAAGATGGGCAAGGTCAGGATAGTGGCGTGCA
>JAKLZP010000015.1:0-22598 GCA_022015155.1 Acidilobus sp.
CCAGCTGAGCTACCCCGGCATTTGCCATTAAGGTTACCATAGCTCTGGGTCATTTTAGCCTTTCGCTCAGGGCCTTCTCGTCGCCACGGCCTTCGTGGCTAGGACCTGTGTCCTTCATTGACGGCGAAGGCCCTGGCCGTGAAGAGGCCTTCAGCGCTTTTAGGCCCTAAAAGGGTCTGGCAAAAATCTGGTTAAGCGAGGGAGAGGAGTTGAAGCTGAAGTTCAGGAACGCCAAGACGTGGACCTATATAGTGGGCTCGATAAAGGAAATACTTGATGAGGGCGTCTTCATAGCGAACGACGAGGGCCTGTCGCTGAGGGCCCTTGACACGAGCAGGGTGGTAATGGTCGACCTCTTCTACCCCAGGGAGGCCTTTGACGAATTCACGGTGAGCGGCGAGGAGAGCTTTGGCGCGTCCTTTGATGCCTTGGGCAAGGTACTCGCCAGGGGGCTCAAGGACGAGGCTCTTAGAATTGAGACCCAGGGCAACTCGCTGGTTATCTCCTTTGAAGGGCACGGCGTGAGGCAGTTCAAGATACCGCAGATCTCATTGACTGTTGAGAGGCTGCCAGAGCCTAAGATATCCTTTACGGTCTTTGCTAAGCTTCCAAACGCCGTCTTCATAGACGCCGTTAAGGCTGTTGAGGAGGTGGCCGACTCGATAACGCTCTCGGCTGAGGAGAACAGGCTGCACTTCATAGGCCCCGGGGACGTTGAGAAGGTCCTTATAGAGCTCAGCGTTGAGCATCAGAACCTCCTGGACCTGAAGGTCGACTCGCCTGACAAGGCCACGTACAGCGTGGAGTACTTTGACAACATGTTAAAGGCAGCAAGGGGCGCAGACCAAGTCACGCTTCAGTACGCCCAGGACGCGCCTGCTCGGGTGCAGTTCGACTTTGAGGGGGGCGGCAGGCTGACGTTCTATGTATCGCCAAGGGTCGAGTGAGGGTGGCAGGGAGGCCTATGTTGAGGTCAGGGGCTGGCGCGGCGAGGAGAGCCTGAGGGAGCTCTTTAAGGCATACTATGCTTTAGATCCGCCATTAGTGCTTCCAGGGGATATTATTAGGAGGGAGTTCGCGTTCCAGCCCTTTGGACTTGAAAGCTACGTCAGGCACCTCTCCTTCAAGGACGAGACCTCGCTGAGGACGTATATTAAGTCAAAGACGCCCAAGCACGCCTACCATTCGGTCGCCATCTATGAGCTTCCTGAAGCGCCCTCGATGGAGGAGAAGGGCTGGCTGGGCTCAGACCTCCTCTTTGACCTCGACCTGGATCACCCAGGCCTCTGCGGCTCGCAGGTAATTGATGACCACTGTCTCGTTGAGGGCTTTAAGAAGGCGCAGTTCATAGCAAGGGTCGTGACCAAGGTTCTGGGTGGCAGAGCCTCAATTTACTTCACGGGCCACAGGGGCTTCCACGTGAGGGGGAAGTGTGAGGAGTGCCTGACCCTTGGCAGGGACGAGAGGAGGGAGATTGCTAAGTTCGTGAGGGCTGAAGGACTCGACCTCTCTTACTTGTTGCCTGTTAAAGTCAGAGGCGGCGTCAGCCCTGCCCCGCCTTCACCTGAGGACCCAGGATGGAGAGGGCTAATAGCGGAGGCCCTAGGCGGCAGCCCTAAGCTCAGAGGGAGGGACCTCAAGGAGCTTCCTGTGAGCCTAGGTGTTGACATAGATTTGATGGTAACTGAGGACCCCACGAGGCTCACCAGGATACCGGGCACCCTGAACGCCAAGGGGACGCTCATGGTTACGCCCCTCTGTGAATCCTTCTCGCCAGGTCCCCAGCTCTCGCCCTTCAGGGGCGAGCTCGAGGCGCGAGCGCTGAAGCCCCTTGAGCAGACTAAGGTGCTCGGCTTCAGCATAGGCCTCGCTGAAGGGGAGGAGCTATCGTTGCCAGCGTCCGTCGCCCTTTATCTCTGGTCGGCGGGACTAATTGAGCTGGAGAGAGGTGAAGTAGTTGTCCGCAGGAATACCGGGTGGTGGCCCGTACAAGGCTGCAATTGGGAGCCATGAAGTGGTGACCACGGAGGACCTCAGGGCCCTGAAAAGGCTCAGGGCCGCCTACTGCTCAGACGACCCAGAGGTCTGTAAGGCCTTCCTAAGCTTAATCAACGAGGCCAGCAGGCTCATAGCTAAGGCCAGGCTTGAGGACCTCAGCTCTAAGGACTATACTGGTGTTGACAGCGGTTTCCTGAAGGCGTTCGAGCGGCTCAGGGACCTCTATGCGGCCTACCTCTCGGCCTCCCTGATATCAAGGGGTGAGAAGGTGCTCCTAGTAGCCACAGCTGACCTCCTGACTCCCGACGGCTACCTAATAAGAGCTGGTGAGGCGTGGATGGCTGACGTTGGGGTCGCGGCCCCTCTTTACGCTCTAGGGCTCGTGAGGCCTGTCCTGACCTGGCCAGAGGAGCTCAATGCTGCCCTTAAGGTATTCAACGACGTCGATCAAAAACGCTTATAATTTTAGCCCTTTGGCTTTTTAAGGGATTTAAAAGGGGCGTGTAAGTTTTGTCGGTAGACGAGGGAAGGCCTGAAGAGGAAGAGGAGCTGACGCCTACTGAGGCTGGGGCCGAAGGCGGAAGGCCTGTCGTAAGGATAGAGAACATAGTGGCCACTGTAATACTTGAGAACACCCTTGACCTCAACCTGATAGAGGCCAGGATACCGGACGTTGACTATAACCCTGACCAGTTCCCAGGGCTCGTCTACAGGCTCCAGAGCCCAAGGATAACTGCCCTCGTGTTCAAGTCCGGCAAGATGGTGGTGACAGGCGCCAAGAGCGTCAAGCAGCTGGTGTGGGCCGTCAAGACTATACTGAAGAAGTTCATGACGAAAGGTATCGTGATCCAGGGGAGGCCGCAGATACAGATACAGAACATTGTGGCGTCAGCCAACCTCAACGTCCTAGTGGACCTTGAGAAGGCGGCCTTCGTGTTGCCTCACAGCATGTACGAGCCCGAGCAGTTCCCAGGCCTCATATATAGGATGGAGAAGCCGCGCGTCGTGCTCCTAATATTCAGCAGCGGGAAGATGGTCATAACTGGCGCGAAGAGGGAGAGCGAGGTCTTTGAGGCCGTCAATAACATTTACAACATCCTTAAGGAGAACGGCTGCATCAGGGGCAGTGTAGCCCTCTGAAGATCTTTTAGATAAGACTCTTTGTAAGCCAGGCTTCGACGTTCTCTGTTTGCCTATAAAGTCTATACCGCCTTTGTTTGCTCACGAGAATTGTTGAACCAAACGACGCGTGGCCCTCAACAGCGATAAGGCCTTCCGAGGTTTGGATCTGTTCTTAAGAATGACGTAATCTTCTACCTTTCTAGTTCGTATGAGCCTTTTCCATCTTGCTTAGCGTCCTGTAGACATCCATTTTATCGGAACTAACACTGATGACTAACTGACAATGGTCACGGTCTAAGCCGGCCAG
This sequence comes from Acidilobus sp., assembly GCA_022015155.1. Classification (GTDB taxonomy): domain Archaea; phylum Thermoproteota; class Thermoprotei_A; order Sulfolobales; family Acidilobaceae; genus Acidilobus. Next base: position 3,428 of record JAKLZP010000015.1, read on the forward strand.
CTACCGAAGAGCTCCTTCAGGGGTGGAAGCTCCACCACCCCTATTTCCCTATCAACTATGACAGGTACAGCCTCCTCCAGCACAGCCAGCTCCTTAGTTATAGGGGACAGGTACGTGTCAGGGCTTGGCGTGACCGAGGTCCCGGTCTGGTAGAGGCTGACCGCTGGCAGCACTACAAGCTCTCCTCCGCTCTTCAGCGGCGCCCTGAGGAGGACCTGGAGCTTCACCTTGGCTCCGGCCATGTTAATCTCAAGGCTAGGATGCTCATGGCCTATTATGACGGTCGCGCCGCTTCTGACCCCCTCAACGACCTTATGGCCATGAGTTAGCAGGACCCCGTTGCCTAGGTCAAGGTAGTCCTCGATGACCTCCACGCCGAAGTCCCTCAGGATCTGCGAGACGAAGGTGTCGTGGTTCCCCCTGACTAGAACGATGTCCTTAAAGCCCTTAGAGATGGCATACCTTACGAACTCTGCTATCTCAACCTTCTCCCCCTTGGTCAGCTTCTCGAAGACGTGCTTTAGGTCGCCGTTCACTATGATTCTCCTGAGGCCTAGCTTAGAGGCCTCATCAATTATGAGCTTAGCCCTCCTCAGCTGAAGCCTTGGCAGGTACACGCCCTGGGAGGCCATGGAGTCCTCGTAGCCCAGGTGGACATCACTTATTACAAGGGATGAGGAGAGCTCATGGACCAGCGCTGGGCTCCTGCCTAGCAGCCTCAGGTCCCTCAGCTGTACTGACATCCCGCGCTGGGGGCGCCTCCAAGGCTATTGAAGCTATGTTAATAAAAGGTAACCCTCAAGGAGCCCGTTAAAAGCCTCAGGCGAACCCCATAGGAGGGCCGGGCTTGTGGACGAGAGGCCGCGGCTGACGGTGGTGGTGCCTACCTACAACGAGGCTGATAACGTCCGCCCTCTCTACGAAAGGCTAGCAAAGGCCCTTAACGGGGTTGACTACGAGGTCCTGTTCGTAGACGATAACAGCCCTGACGGCACGGCTGACGTAATCAGGGAACTGGCCAAGGGGGACGAGAGGGTCAGGCTTATGGTCAGGGTGGGCAGGAGGGGGCTGGGCACGGCCATAGTTGATGGCCTAAGGGCCGCGAGGGGGGTGTACGCGGTCGTTATGGACGCTGACCTCCAGCACCCCCCTGAGGTGATCCCCTCCATGTTAAAAGTGGCTGAGGAGACAGGGGCTGACATAGTTGTAGCGAGCAGGTACATGAAGGGGGGAGGCACAGAGGGCTGGAGCGCCGTAAGGAGGCTGATAAGCTGGGGGGCCACAGTGATAGCCCGGCTCCTGGTGCCCGAGGTAAGGAGGACCAGCGACCCAATGTCAGGCTTCTTCCTGATAAGGAAGGACAGGGTAAGCCTTGAGGGGGCTAACCCAACTGGCTACAAGGCCCTGCTGGAGATCCTCTACAGGAACCCGCAGGCCAAGGTTGTTGACATACCTTACGTGTTCAGGAGGAGGGAGAGGGGGAAGAGCAAGCTCGGCCTCAAGACGATGATTGAGTACCTCTGGCACGTGATAACGGTCTCCAGGCCCGTGAAGTTCGCTGTAGTCGGCGCCATAGGCACAGGAGTGAACGAGGGCGTGGCGGCGCTCATCATGTATGTCCTGGGTAACTACACGGCGGCCTTCGTGGGGGGCATAGAGGTCAGCATACTGAGCAACTTCGTCCTGAACGACCTCTGGACCTTCAGGGACAGGAGGTCAGGCAGGTGGTACCACAGGCTCCTCAGGTACCACGCTATGGTGGCCCCCGCTGGGCTCACGATATTCTTCGTGGCTGAGATCCTGGCCAGGATGTTCAAGGTCTACGCGCTGCTCGCGCTCTTCATAGGCATATTGGCGGGCTTCATAGTCAACTACACCCTCTCCTCGAGGAACGTCTGGAAGGTCCTCAAGCAGTCATGATGATAGGTGAGACCTCGAAAGGTGGTCACCCTTAACAGGGTCAGCGCTACGGGGCCTACGTGGCATAGGGGCGCTTGTGCGCTGCTCAGGGGCGCGCTAAGCGAGGGCGTAGGGTCATATTCAGGGGCAGACGTCAGTGAAGGATTAGTGACAGCGGGACCATGTAGGCCAGGTATACGGCGATGTTTATCAGGGTCACAAGGGCGCCCACCTTCATGAACCTCCAGTAGCTGACGGTGACGCCGTACCTCGACTCTATGGACTCCAGGATTATTACGTTGGAGGCGGCCCCGAGGATCGTCAGGTTACCAGCTATGGTGGTGGCCATGGCAAGCGTGGTCCAGGCCAGGGCGTTGCTGCCCGTGAACCCCAGGCGCTGCATGTAGGGCACGAAGAGGGCCGTGAAGGGCACGTTGCTCAGGACCTGGCTGTAGGCCAGCGAGGCCGCCGTTATCCTAAGCGCTGACTGAACGCCCTCGGAGAGGCGTGGCAGCAGGGCCTGAAAGAGGGGCGTCAGGATGCCTGAGTACCAGACGGCGGCCATGGCTATGAACATCACTATAAAGAATAGTATGGTGCTCCAGTCAACCCTCCTTATCACTTCCCTTGGGTTGCTTGAGGCCAGGTAGGTGGCAGCCGCCACCGTAAAGGGGATCACCCCTATATCCCTGACCAGCGGCCTGCCCCTGAGCTCGAGGTAGTCGTTCACCGCCAGGAGGGCTATGACCGTGACCAGCGATACGCCCGAAATGTAGGCGTCCCTCCAGTTCCTTATGACCTCCTCAGGTATCCTGTAGGGGGCCTTGAGGGGCTCCGGCCTTACGCCGTAAAGTCTGTCCAGTAAATACGCGGTCACCACGAGGTTAACAATTGTTGGAGGCGCGAGATATAACAGGAACGTTGTGAGGGGCGCCCTGACCCCCGACTGCACCGCTATGAGCATGTTCTGCGGGTTCCCAATAGGCGTCATGGTTGAGCCTATGGTGACCGAGAAGGCCAGGACTAGAACCACAAGCTCCGGGTCAAGGCTAAGCGCTTTGGCGACAGGGACGGCTACGATGGACCCCATGGCCGCGACGGCGTCATTTACAGCTATCGCCGCGAGGAGCCCGAAAGTAATGACAAGCAAGTACACGGCCGCCCTTTTGGTGCGGGCCCTGTAGATGACCGAGGAGAAGATGTACTCGAGCAGTCCGGACTCCTCGGCCATGGCAGCTATGCTGAACATGCCTATGAGGAAAAGTATCACGTCCCAGTCGACGTATGCCTCTATCTCATCGGTGTTAACTACCTGCGCTGCTATGCCTATGAACGCCGCAAAGGCCATGATTGCCCATATCGGGACGTTCTTAAACCTGGCCCGAACCATGAGGCCTACTAGGACAACTGCCACTATGAGGGCCCCTACGACCTCCTTGACAGGGGTCGTCTAGATCACCGCTCCCCCTTGAGGACGCTCTAGTCTTTTAAGGCTGTCCAAATGTTTATGAAGGGGCTTCGTTCGCTCATGTCCTCCGCTGGGTCGGCAAGGCCGGAAAACCGATTCTTGGCGACATGACAACTAGTAATGCCAGCTGTTGTCAACGTGACGCTATGACTCCAAGGAGGTCAAACTCTAAGCAGTCCAGCCTGGAGCCTAAGGCCTCCGCTAGGCTCGGCGAAGTCCCCTCGCCTGTCACCAACTCACGTACGTAAAGCCTCTCGTCAGCCGCCACGAGGCACTCGGCCACATGATCAGCCACAAGACGACACGAGATACCCCTAACCGACGCGGTAGCCTCATGAGGTCCTACGCGCTGGCTGACCTGCTTCCCCGTCAGCGACGATGACGCAAGGGAGAGCGCAGCCTCGGAGAGGGGCGACTCGGACATTATGATGCACCTGTACAGCCTGACCCTCCTCGAGAGCGACTCCTGGTCAGGGGGCTCAACGTCAAGGTCGTTCACCTCAAGCTCCGACCCTATTACCTGAATCCTGTCGCCGCGGCTCAGCGCTCCCCTCGTCTTCGGCTTGCTGACCTCAACTACCAGCGGGACGCCGAGGCCAAGGACCCTCACCCCTGTCTCGTCCCTCACCAGGCCGTAAATTGAGGCCGAAGACCCCTCAAAGGCCTTCACGAGGCCCTGCACAAGCGGGTGCTCCTCATAGGGCCTGATAGGGGACCACCTGTCCCACCTCTTGTACGTGACGCTAACCCCAAGGCGTCTGATCGAAACTTCTACGAGGCCCTCTGGGAACTCGACAGTGGCCACGCCCTCTGGCCTCGAGAACTCCGGCTCAAGGCCATAGCGGGCCTGGATCAGCTTACCTATCTCTCTCTTCAGCTCTGACTTCAGGGACTCCCCATACTTTAGCTGGTACTTTGCCTTGAGCTCCTCCTCCCTGTTTATGTAACTAGGGGCCACCCTGACCCCGATGAGGAACTTCCTCACGTTATACTCCTTGAGGGCCTCGAAGGCCTTCCTTGCAGCCTCCTCGATGAACGCGTCCAGAGCGCCGTTACACAGATAGCATTGACGAACCTCAAGCTTCGACCCGAACAGCTCTTCATAGAGCCTTGAAGCAGGCTGGCCTATGTTAGGCGCAATAGCCCTGAACCTCTCAAGGGCCTCCTTATCGCCCTCCCTTATCCTGGCGTGAAGCCTCATTAGGATGGCGAGCTTAAGCGCCCTCCCCCTCTCGGCGTTGCTTAGGCCGCGGCCCAACATGGCGAAGAGCCTGCCGAGGCACCTGTCGCACAACGGCACGTCAGCCAGTATCCTCTCAGCCTGCTCAACGGGGTCCTCCAAGGCGGCTCCTAGGCTTAAGAGGGGCTTTGCATATTTATGGACGGCCCTCAGAAGTCGTTAAGTCCTCACTGGTCAGGCTGCCCATCGCCAATCATCGGGCCGGTTAAGCGCCGCTGTCAGGGCTAATCAGCGTTTTTCGCTACCTTTCTTAAGACAAATGTTAAATAACGTCCCTCAAGACAGCTAAAGACGAGGAAACGTTGGGAGACCCTGCACTGCTAGCGACCTCTGACGTCCACTCGCCTGAGTACCTACAGGACTTCGTTGCCTCGCTGTCAAAGGTGAAGGGAAGGCCTTGCCTCTTCCTCTTCGCCGGGGACGTCATAGACCGAGGGAGGGCTGAGGCCGCTAGACCTGTCTTTGAGGCCGCAGAACGCCTAGGGGGCAAGCTGGTGGCGACCTTTGGCAATGAGGAGTACCAGGAGGTCTGGGACAGGATGAGGACGCTTTACCCCCAGGTTGACTGGCTAGTCGATGAGTACAGGGTCTACGAGTGCGGGGGCGTCTCCGTCGCGGTCGTCGGGACCCCAGGGTCCCTTGACAGGCCCACCAAGTGGCAGGCCAAGAACGTACCAGGAATTGAGAAGATCTACGAGGAGAGGGTGGAGCGGGTCGGGGAGCTCCTGCGGAGAGCCAGGTCCGAGGCTCAGTTCGTCGTTCTGCTCTCCCACTATGCCGTGGCTAAGGCCAACCTTAAGGGCGAGGACCCCCGCGTCTACCCTTACCTATACAGCTCAAAGATGGAAAAGGTGGTCAGGGAGCTGAGACCCACCATAGTTGTACACGGCCACGCTCACAACGGGCAGACGTACTCCGTGGTCAACGGGGTGCCAGTCTACAACGTCGCGTTTCCCCTTAACAGGGCCCCCGTGTGGGTCAGGAGAGCCGTTGTAGGCCTCGAGCAGTTCCTGTCCTGAATTCGCTCTGGGCAGGCCACAGGCGAAGCGACTTTCCTTAATAAGTCTCCCTGGAACCTCTAGACCGGGGCTATGAAGTCACCCGCGACGGGGCGACCTGGAGGGGATGAGCGAGAAAAGCCGAGCGAGCCCCCATGCGCTGTTAGAGTGAGGGGCGGCTACAACGCCATAAGGGAGATCCTTGACAGGATCAAGGAGGAGATATACCTATACAACAGCGAGGCCTCGAAGAGGGGCTACTACCTTAAGCCTGTCCACAAGGTCTACAGGACGACGGGAGGTCTGAGGAGAATATACGAGTACTACGGCCGCTACTGGTGGAGGAAGGGCGACAGGAAGTTGATATACGCTGGCACGAAGAAGCCAGGAGGGCTCCCGCAGCCCCCCTTGAACCCCCTTGAGGGGCTCTCGGTGATCAGGGAGGGCGATGACGTGATAATTCGTTGCGACGTTTACGAGAAGTTCAGGTGGGTCTTCGAGGGCCTCGTCGTGGAGAGAGTGTGAGCCAGTTGGCCAGGAAGTCCATGAGCGCCCTTGACGTTTTCGCCTGGGTGAGCGCGGCCAGAAGCTACCTCGTAGGGGAAAGGGTGGATAACATTTACCAGGAGGGGAACCTGCTGGCGCTAAGGGTCAGGGGCAGGTACGGCGACCACCTCATAGCAGAGCCTTCCGTGAGGGTCCACATGAGCTCACGCTTCAGGCCTCAAGGCCCTCCAGAGGGAGGGCTGGGAAGGGCCCTGAGGGACACCGTGAGGGGGCAGAGGATAACTGACGTAAGGCAGGTGGGCTTCGACAGGGTCGTTGAGGTGGTCTTTGAGAGCGGCCACAGGCTCATAGTTGAGCTCCTGCCAAGGGGGGTTGCGGCGCTAGTTACGCCAGAAGGTTTGCTGCAGGCCTCCACGTCCTACCTTGAGGCTAAGGACAGGGTCCTGAGGAGGGGGCAGCAGTACCTGTACCCGCCGCTAAGACTTGACGACCCCTTCTCTTTACCTCCTGACAGGCTTCTCTCGAACATAGTTAGCTCAAGGGCCTCAGACCTGGTCAGGTCACTTGTGCTCTCCCTGGGCATCCCAGGCGAGGCGGCCGAGGAGGCCATCAGGAGGGCCCAGCTAAGCCCAACTATGAAGCCCCAGGACTTAACTGTCCAACAGGCTGAGCTGCTGTCTCAGTCCCTAAGGTCGATCAGGGAGGAGGCCTCGGCCGGCAGGGGCTACCTAGTGATAGCTGGAGGTCGTCCGGTGGAGGCAGACCCCTTCAGGCCCACGGTGTCAGAGGCCGAGGTGAAGGAGTTCGAGACGCTTGACGAAGCCCTTGACGAGCTCTTCTCGGCCTACCCTCGTGAGGCCTCTGCGCCCTCAAGGCTCGAGGCGGAGAGGCAGAGGCTCCTGAGGAGCCTTGAGGCTGCCAAGAGGGAGTCGCTGGAGTACGCGCGGAGGGCTGAGGAGCTCGAGGCGCAGGCCAACGCTCTTGCCTCCCATTACGAGGCGGCACAGAGCGCTATAGAGTGTGTAAGGCGCAAGGCTGGCGAGTGCGGCCCTATCGTCAAGTCCTTCAACAGGTCCTCGGGGGACCTAGTCCTAGACCTGGAAGGCGTTGAGGTCAGGGTCAAGGTGTATGAGGACGTTGATGAAGCCATCAAGAGGCTCTACAGGGAGGCTGGAGAGCTGAGGGCCAAGTCCCAGAGGGCTGCGTCGGCCGAGGCTGAGGTCAAGGAGAGGCTGGCGAGGCTCGAGGAGGAGCTCAGGCTCCAGGAGCTCAGGGAGAGGGCCAGGAGGAGGAAGAGGGAGTGGTACGAGAGGTACCACTGGCTCGTTACGTCCTCAGGGTTCCTGGCCATAGGCGGGAGGGACGCTGACCAGAACGAGAGCATAGTCAGGAAGTACCTTAGGGATGACGACATATTCCTTCACGCTGATATACACGGGGCGCCGGCGGTGGTCATCTTTGCCTCTGGGTGCGGCGTGCCTGAGGACGACATAGAGGAGGCGGCCGTCCTAACGGCGGTCTACAGCAAGGCGTGGAAGGGAGGCATGGGCTACGTTAACGTCTACTGGGTCATGGGGTCGCAGGTCTCCAAGTCGCCTCCGGCGGGCGAGTACTTGACTAAGGGGGCCTTCATGGTCTACGGCAAGAAGAACTACGTTCAGCCCGTTAGGCTGGAGCTGTACCTCGGCGTAGCCCTTGATGAGGAGGGGCTGCCGGTGGTTGTAGTTGGACCTAAGAGCGTCGTCGCGCCTCAGTCCCTCTCATACGTCAGGCTGGTCCCTGGCGACGAGAAGGTGGAGGAGCTAGCGCTGGAGGCCCTGGAGGCGATGGCAAAGCATGCTCCCAGTCCTGACCTGGTGAGGTCCCTTGACCCGTCCGAGGTGGCGGCTCGCCTTCCCGGCAGGGGTCGCATAGCCGGGGCCTGGAGAGGGGAGGGGGGAGGGGTGAGGAGGCCATCGGCTTCCCCCTGCAGGACCTCCTCGGCAGGCTAAACTTAAAAGCCGCCTAACGGTCCTTCCGCAGGGAGAACAATGTCAGCGGTGCTGGTCAGGAAGATCGACATGCTTGACCCCGTTCAGCCGCCCATATGTACTAGCTGTGGAAGGCTGATACACCCTAAGGAGAGGGCCGTGGCCTTCTACTGCCCCAACTGCGGCAAGGCGCTGATATGGCGCTGCGAGAGGTGCAGGAAGCAGGGCACCCCCTACAGGTGTCCCAACTGCGGCTTCGTGGGGCCATGAGGGTGGGAGCTATGGCCAGGGTAGCTGTCCTCCTGACGGTGATCCCGTCATCAATAGACGTCAACCTCTCGGAGCTCCTGAGGGAGATTGAGAGGGCCCTCCCCGCGGACTTCAAGGTCCTGAGCTCAGGTGAGGAGCCCTTGGCCTTTGGAATCAAGGCCCTTAAGATATTGGTGTCAATGCCTGAGGACTACGAGGGGGGCACGGACGCGCTCGAGGAGGCGGTAAGGTCAGTGCAGGGGGTTGAGGACGTTCAGGTAGAGGCGGTGACGAGGTTAAGTGCTTGAGCCTCCTCAAGGCCCTTGAACTCCTATGGCCGAGCTTCTTCTCGGCGTTCATCCTTAACATAGTGCCCTTTGGCGCGCCGCCCTATGTAGTGATAGTGGCCTACGAGGCCAGGCACGGCCTCGGCCTCTGGCCGCCTGTCCTCTCGGCCGCCCTCGGCGCCGCCTTAGCTAAGATGATAATGTACTACCTGGGGGTCGGCCTCAGGAGGCCCCTGAGCAGGAACAGGAACGTCAGGCTCTTGGCCAGGTACTCGACGTCAGGCTGGGTCTACCTGTTGGCGTTTATAGCTGCCGTCATCCCTGTGGTCCCACTTGACGACTTCATTTACCTGGCCGGAGGGGCGTCAGGCCTGAGGGCCTTAGCCATGGCGGCCACGGCAGTGGCGGGTAAGCTCGTGAAGACTGTAGCCGAGACCCTGGCCATAATCTACGTCAGCGACCTCTTTGCAGGCGCCCTTCATGTCCCTCAGCTCTACGTGCTCCTGTTCTTCACGGTGGGCGGCGCTGTGGCTGGCGTCATAACCTTCACGCTTGACTGGGAGTCCTTGGCGAGAAGGCTCGGCATTAAGGTCTAAAGCCCTCGCCGTTCACATAATCAGCGCCCCGCGGCCAACGCCCGGCGGCGCTGGGCTGACGGGGAGTCGTAGCTCCCGGAGTGAGGCCCGGTCTCTGGCTGCGGGGACACCTTCGACTATGATGCAACGTATTACCTTTCAGGTGGGGTCCTGGCTACCAGCAAGCGTTATATACCCTGGATCTGAAAGTGATATAGCGCGGTCCCGCAAGGGACCTGAAGCTTAACACATGGGGGCCTAAGCAAACCCTAGGGACGTTACCCTAGGGACGCTTGGGCCTGACGGGGGCCCGTGGGCCACGCAACGGCAGCGCCGAGCCCGCCTCAGCCGCCTTGCGGCTGAACTCCGGTTGATCCTGCCGGACCCGACTGCTATCGGGGTGAGGCTAAGCCATGGGAGTCGCGCGCCCCGCCGCCGCGGGGCGCGGCGCACGGCTGAGTAACACGTGGCTAACCTGCCCTCGGGACGGGGATAACCCCGGGAAACTGGGGCTAATCCCCGATAGGCGAGGGGGCCTGGAACGGTCCCTCGCCGAAAGGGACCTCAGGGGGTTATCGCCTGGGGTCCGCCCGAGGATGGGGCCACGGCCCATCATGGTAGTTGGCGGGGTAATGGCCCGCCAAGCCGACGACGGGTAGGGGCCGTGGGAGCGGGAGCCCCCAGATGGGCCCTGAGACAAGGGCCCAGGCCCTACGGGGCGCACCAGGCGCGAAACCTCCGCAATGCGGGAAACCGTGACGGGGTCACCCCGAGTGCCCCCGTAAGGGGGCTTTTCCCCGCTGTAAGGAGGCGGGGGAATAAGCGGGGGGCAAGTCTGGTGTCAGCCGCCGCGGTAATACCAGCCCCGCGAGTGGTCGGGACTTTTGCTGGGCCTAAAGCGCCCGTAGCCGGCCCGGTAAGTCCCTCCTTAAAGCCCCGGGCTCAACCCGGGGAGCGGGGGGATACTGCCGGGCTAGGGGGCGGGAGAGGCCGGGGGTACCCCAGGGGTAGGGGCGAAATCCGATAATCCCTGGGGGACCACCAGTGGCGAAGGCGCCCGGCTGGAACGCGCCCGACGGTGAGGGGCGAAAGCCGGGGGAGCGAACCGGATTAGATACCCGGGTAGTCCCGGCTGTAAACGATGCGGGCTAGGTGTCGGGCGGGCGTTAGAGCCCGCCCGGTGCCGCAGGGAAGCCGTTAAGCCCGCCGCCTGGGGAGTACGGCCGCAAGGCTGAAACTTAAAGGAATTGGCGGGGGGGCACACAAGGGGTGGAGCCTGCGGCTCAATTGGAGTCAACGCCGGGAACCTCTACCGGGGGCGACAGCAGGATGACGGCCAGGCTGACGACCTTGCCCGACGCGCTGAGGGGAGGTGCATGGCCGTCGCCAGCTCGTGCTGTGAAGTGTCCTGTTAAGTCAGGCAACGAGCGAGACCCCCGCCCCTAGTTGCGACCCTGCGGGAGACCGCAGGGGCACACTAGGGGGACTGCCGCCGCTAAGGCGGAGGAAGGAGGGGGCCACGGCAGGTCAGCATGCCCCTAAACCCCCGGGCTGCACGCGGGCTACAATGGCGGGGACAGCGGGATCCGACCCCGAAAGGGGGAGGCAATCCCTGAAACCCCGCCGTAGTTGGGATCGGGGGCTGAAACTCGCCCCCGTGAACCTGGAATCCCTAGTAACCGCGCGTCACCATCGCGCGGTGAATACGTCCCTGCCCCTTGTACACACTGCCCGTCGCTCCACCCGAGAGGGGGAGGGGTGAGGCCCTCTCCCTCGGGAGGGGGTCGAACCCCTCCCCCTCGAGGGGGGAGAAGTCGTAACAAGGTAGCCGTAGGGGAACCTGCGGCTGGATCACCTCCCGCCGGCGGGCTCGACGCTGCCGCGTGAAAGCCCACGGGCCCCCACTGCCGATGCAGCCCACAAGCCCTGGGGCTTGTGGGCGAAGGGCGCTAAGGGCCTCCTTAGGCCCTGATGAGCGCCGCCCGCCCGTGGGGCTGTGCCCACATCTGGGCCGGCCTCACCAGGGGCACCTGCTTAATCCCCTGGCCCTTGCGGCGTCACGCCGTCCGGTGGATGGCTCGGCTCGGGCGCCGAGGAAGGGCGCGGCAAGCGGCGATATTCCCGGGGTAGGCGCATGCAGCCGCTGAACCCGGGGTCCCCGAATGGGACCTCCTGCACGGGGTGAACAGCCCCGTGCGTCCCGTAAGGGACGGGAACGCCCCGAACGGAAACATCTTAGTAGGGGCAGGAAGAGAAATCAATCGAGATCCCCTGAGTAGGGGCGACCGAAAGGGGGGTAGCCCAAACCAATTCCCCACGGGATAACCGTGGGGAGATGAGGGGTCGCTGCCTCCGCGGCTGGGCCTCGAGCCCAGCGGGCCGACCCACGGTAGCCGAAGAGGCCTGGAAAGGCCCGCCGTAGAGGGTGATAGCCCCGTAGGCGAAACCGTGGGGGCCCGCGCCGCGGAGGAGAGTACCACGGCTTGGTTTTGCCGTGGGAAGGTGGGGGTCACCGACCTCCAAGGCTAAACACGTCCCGAGACCGATAGCGAACTAAGTACCGTGAGGGAAAGCTGAAAAGAACCCCGGGTAGGGGGGTGAAAAGAGCCTGAAACCGGACGGCTACACAGGGCGCGGCCCTCAAGGGGTGATGGCCCCGAAGGAAACCCGGGCGACCGGGGAGTACGAGGGGTCCGGACCGGGGTCGCGCCTTCCGTCTTGAAACACGGGCCGGGGAGTTCACGGCCGTGGCGAGCCTAAGGGGGTCAGCCCCGAAGGCGCAGGGAAACCGACAGGCCCGCAGTCGGGCGAAAGCCCGACGAGGGGCGGGGTCCTAAAAGGGCCCGGAGTCACGGCCGTGAGACCCGAAACCGGGCGATCTAGGCGGGGGCAGGCCGAAGCGGGGGGCTAACCCCCGTGGAGGGCCGAAGGGGTTCTGACGTGCAACTCGTTCCCATGACCCCCGCCTAGGGGTGAAAGGCCAATCTAGCCCGGTGATAGCTGGTTCCCGCCGAAGTGGGTCGAAGCCCAGCCCCGCTGGAGGCGGGCCGTGGGGTAGAGCTACTGATTGGGCGACCAGGAGGGGAAACCCTCCGGCGCCCAGTCAAACTCCGAACCTGCGGCCGCCGAAGAAGGCGGGAGTGGGGCTTCCCGGCGTAAGGCTGGGAGCCGAGAGGGGAACAACCCAGACCGGGGTTAAGGCCCCTAAGTGCCGGCTAAGTGCCAATCGAAGGGCGTCCCCCGCCTAAGACAGCGGGGAGGTGGGCCTAACAGCAGCCATCCTCTAAGGAGTGCGTAACAGCTCACCCGCCGAGGCGGGGGGCCCCGAAGATTGGTCGGGGCTAAGCCGGCCGCCGAGACCCCGGGCCACCCCCGCTATGGGGGTGTGCGGTAGGCGGGCGTCGGGGCGGCGCAGAAGCGGGGCCGTGAGGTCCCGTGGAGCCGCTCCGAGTGCAGATCCCGGCGGTAGTAGCAGCGAAGCGGGGTGGAAATCCCCGCCGCCGGAAGGGCCAGGGTTCCCCGGCAATGTTCGTCAGCCGGGGGTTAGCCGGTCCTAACCGGGCCCTTAACCGGTGCCCGGGAAGGGGAAACGGGTTAACATTCCCGTGCCGCGGGGGTACGCTACGGGGCAACCCAAGGCCCAGCCCCTGACGCCTCGGGGTAGGCGGACTGGGGGCCCCCGTTTCGGGGGCGACCCAGCTAACTGCCCGAAGGCCGCTGAGTGCCGTAATGGCGAGAGGCGGCTCAAGGGGGGAATGGCCCGCCTTTTGGCGGGTTCCGCCGAGCCCTGGGGCCCATGAAAAGGGGGCTGGGAAGGATCCCCCGCGCCCGTACCGAGAACCGACACAGGTGCCCCTGGGTGAGGAGCCCAAGGCGTCGGGGGGTCAACCCGGGCCAGGGAACTCGGCAAATTGGCCCCGTAACTTCGGGAGAAGGGGTGCCTGCGGTCCTCGGCCTAAACCGGGGTCCGCAGGTCGCAGTGACAAGGGGGACCTGACTGTTTAACAAAAACATAGCTCCCCGCTAGCCCGAAAGGGTGTGTACGGGGGGTGAATCCTGGCCACTGGTGGTACGTGAAACCCGGGTTCAACCGGGCGAAGCGCCACTGAAGGCCGGGGGTAACCCTGACCCTCTTAAGGTAGCCAAATGCCTTGTCGGGTAAGTTCCGACGCGCATGAACGGATCAACGAGGTCCCCGCTGTCCCGGCCCGGGGCCCCGCGAACCCACTGGGTGGGTGCACAGCCCCACAACCCCCCGCAGGGCGAGAAGACCCCGTGGAGCTTTACCGCAGCCTGCCGTTGACCCCCGGGCGGAGGTGCGTAGCGTAGGTGGGAGCCCGTGAGGGGTCCCTTTCGGGGGACCCTGAGGCGTCAATGAAACACCACCCACTTCCGCCTGGGGGTCTAACCTGGCCGAAAGGCCAGGGACAGCGGTAGGTGGGCGGTTCGGCTGGGGCGGCACGCCCGCGAAAAGGTAACACGGGCGCCCAAAGGTCGGCTCAGGCGGGTCAGAAACCCGCCGTAGAGTGCAAGGGCAAAAGCCGGCCTGACCGGGCCCCCAACGGCACGGGGCCCGGACGGGAAACCGCGGCCTAGCGCACGCTCGTGCCCCCTTCGGTGGGGGCCGGGCACGACGGAAAAGTTACCCCGGGGATAACAGGGTCGTCGCGGGCGAGAGCTCCTATCGACCCCGCGGTTTGCTACATCGATGTCGGCTTTTCCCATCCTGGGGGTGCAGCAGCCCCCAAGGGTGGGGCTGCCCGCCCATTAAAGGGGAACGTGAGCTGGGTTCAGACCGTCGTGAGACAGGTCGGGCTCTACCCGCGGGGGGTGCCGGCCGCCTGAGGGGAAGGTGCCCTCAGTACGAGAGGAACGGGGCGCCGCGGCCTCTAGTTTACCGGCTGTCCTGGCGGGCAAGCCGGGCAGCCACGCCGTAAGGGGTTACCGCTGAAGGCATCTAAGCGGGAACCCCACCCCGAAAATAGGCGGCCGTTCGTCCTCCCTGGCTCTGCCAGGGAGGGCGACGAGGGCTCCCGTAGAAGACGGGGTTGATGGGGCGGGGGTGTAAGCCGCGAGGGGGAAACCCCGAGCGGTTCAGCCCGCCGCTCCCAATCGCCCGAGGCCCAGGGGCTAGGGGCTTAGGCAGACCTTTGGTGAGGCCGGCCCAGAGGGTATACGGCCTCATGGGCGGGCGGCGCGAGGGTCACGCTTTAGTTCCCCTTGGCTTCCTCCTCCCCCAGGCGTAGATATGAGGGCCCTGGGCATAGACCCAGGCACTGGCACCTTTGACCTTGCCGTTGTGGACGGCGAGAGGGTGGTCTATGAGGACAGCCTCCCCGCAGCTGAGGTGGCTGAGGACCCGGAGAGGCTCATAAGGGCCATAGAGGCCTCCAGGGCTGACGTCATAGCTGCCCCCTCAGGTTACGGTGTCCCCTTCACGTGGGCAAGCGACGTCAGGGACCCCCTCAGGTTCACCTATGAGGTCCTTCTGCTCAGCACGCGGGAGCAGATAGCCAAGGCCTCAGGGGAGCTGGGGGTCAAGGTCTATGAGGCGTTAGCGCTCGTGGTGAGCCAGCTGGTCAAGGCCGACGTAAGGACCGTCTTCGTGCCATCCGTCATACTCCTCAGGACTGTGCCAGCCTACAGGAAGTACAACAAGGTCGACATGGGGACTGCCGACAAGCTGGCCTCAGCCCTCATAGCTGTTCACGGCCTGGCCAGGAGGAAAGGGGTAAGGCCAAGCGAGGTCAGCGCGGTGGTGCTGGAGCTCGGCTTCGGCTATAACTCTGCTATAAGCGTGCTCAGGGGAAGGGTGGTCGACGGCATAGGGGGCACGTACGCCTCCTTCGGCCCGCTGACCGCTGGCTCGCTGGACCTGGAGGTGGTCGTAGGGGCGCCGTCCTGGAGCAGGTTTGACGTCTACAAGGGGGGCCTCGCCGAGGTCTGTGGCACGTACGACCTGAGGGAGGCCGAGCGGAGGTATGAGGCTGGGGAGGAGCCCTGCGCCTCCGCCTACAGGGCCTGGCTTGAGGGCGTGCTAAAGGACGTGGCCAGGGCCTCGGTGCCCATAGGCAGGGAGGCCGGCACTGTTGTGCTCAATGGGAGGTACTCAGGCCTGAGGAGCCTGAGGGAGGCCCTTAGGGAGGTGATGCCCGACGTGGAGGTCGTGGAGGGCAGCAGGCTCCCCGGCTCCTCATTAACTAAGGAGGCCTCTCAGGGCTACGCAGCCATGGCTGCCCACGCGGCCGGCGGGGGAGAGGGGCTGCTCGAGGAGGTCATGAGGGTTGCTGACATAGACTCGGCCTGCGGCACGGTAGCTGACTACATAGTTCACCCTGCGGCAGCCCCCCTGAGGGAGAGGGTCAGGAGGGCCTACGTGGAGAGCGTGGCCAGGCCTAAGCTCTGCCCTTAGCCCGTGCCCAGTGCCCTGAGGACAGCCTCAACCCCCCTCTCGGCTATGAGCCTCCTAAGGGGCTCAGGCACGTTAAAGCAGTCCCTCCCCCTCTCGAGCAGGCCCATCTCTATGAGCTCCTCGATGACGCCCGCGGGGTCCCTGATGCCCTTCTTGCTCAGGTCACGGATGGCCCTCAGGTCGCCCACGCTTACGTTGTCAAGGAAGTACAGGAAGGCGTCCCTGGCCTCGCCCTTCAGGCCCCTGGCAAGCTCCAGCAGCCTTGACGCCTCAGCTCGCCACCCCTCACTCAAGGCTGATTATCCTCCTTCAGGGACACCTAGGAGGACTTAAGGGTGCGCCTCGTTGAGGGTTGAGGTTAACGAGGAGAGGGCCAGGGCCGTAGGCGCGCTGATAGGAAGGGCCGTCAAGGACTTCAGGCCTGACCCCTTTGACGACCCCAGGTATTACCCGCCGCCCGGGGCGCCGAGGAGGCAGGTTATGTCATACTTCCTCGTTATGGTGGCCATGGACCACAGGCTCAGCAGGGGAAGGAGGCAGTACGAGGCAGTGATAGGCGGAGAGCTGTACCACGGGGCTGACCTCCTTTACAGGCTCGGGGCCCAGAGGCTCAGTGACGACCCAGGGTTCTTCGAGGCGGAGAGGCTCGCTAAGGTCACCGAGAAGGACGTTGAGGAGTGGCTGACGGTCAAAGACGAGAGGGGAGGCGTCGCTAGGCCCCCTGACCCCTCAGTCAGGGCCGAGCTCCTCAGGGACCTCGGGGTGAAGCTGCTGAGGCTCTTCGACGGGGACCCGATGAATATAGTCCTCGAGTCCAAGGGCTACCTCAGGACTGGGGTCTCGGGGGGCTTCATAGACCTCCTGAAGGCCTTCAAGGCCTACCAGGACCCGGTTGAGAAGAAGGCCTTCCTCCTGGCCAAGTTCATAGAGAGGAGGGGGGTTATCAGGTTCCAGGACCCCCAGAACAAGGAAGTTCCTGTGGACAACCACCTGACAAGGATAGCCGTGAGGACGGGCATAGTAGAGGTTGACAGGGGGACGCTGGCGAGGATAGCGAGGGGGCTGCCCTTTGAGCCTGAGGAGGACGTTCTCCTGAGGCTCGCGGTGAGGAGAGCATACAGGGTGGTTGCCCAGGAGGCGGGCCTTGACCCATTTGTCATGGACGACTTCCTCTGGCTCTTCGGGAGGAGGTGCTGCACCCTCGAGTCGCCTTCGTGCGCGGCGGGCTGCTCGTCCCGTTGCAGCTCAATGGGGGGCTGCTCGGAGGGCGCGTGCGTACTGGCTAAGGCATGTAAGGCCTTTGAGGACAGGACCTACCTGGTGCCTGAGCACAACTTTCAGGAGACGTGGTGGTACTGACTTGTACCTGACCAAGGAGGAGGAGAGGGTACTGGCCGGCGAGGAGGGGTGGGCCAAGGCCAAGGCCCTTGAGGTCGTTGTGAAGGTAGGTGAGGCGCTGGGCGCTGAGAGGCTTCAGCCCATAGTGCACGCGCACGTCTCGGGGGTCTCCTACTATAACATAGGGGAGCCGGGGAGGAGGCTTCTGGAGGACCTGGCGTCCTCAGGGGCCAGGTTCTCAGTGCCAACCACTGTTAACCCCATAGGCTTTGACCTTGACGCCCCGAGCTCTTTGACCGTAGCTGAGATAGACGACAGGCTCGTGGAGGGTCAGAGGGCCATAGTGAGGGCCCTGGCCTTCATGGGCGCCAGGCTGACCTTCACGTGCACGCCCTACTACATTCCTGACGTCAGCGGGCTGAGCAGGGGGGCCAGCGTGGCGTGGGGGGAGTCCAGCGCTGTAGTCTACGCTAACAGCGTCCTCGGCCTGAGGACCAACAGGGAGGGAGGCCCTCTGGCACTCATGGCCGCCATAGCTGGGAGGACCTATTACTATTACATGCATGTGGACTCGGAGCGGGTACCGAGGTCGTCCTACAGGCTTGAGGCCCCCGAGGGCTATGTAATAGACTCGGCGAGGGCTGGCGTCCTGGGCGAGCTGCTCGTGACAAGGCACAGGGATCGCAACCCCCCAATGCTCATGGCGAGGCTTGGCGTCGAGGAGTTCAAGGAGCTGGCCGCAGCGGTGGGGGCTGCAGGGGACCTGCCAATGGTATTCGTCCCAGGGCTCACCCCTGAGAGGCCGCCTGAGAGCGTTGAGCTGAAGGAGGTCATAGACTACAGGGAGGTCGAGAGAAGGCTCGAGGAGCTGTCGCCGCCGGGTGACGTAGACGTTGTGTATCTTGGATGCCCACACGCGAGCTCCACCCAAGTAGAGAGGCTGGCCGCAGAGCTCTCGAAGAGGACCCCGAGGCCCGGGAGGCCGACCCTCCTCATAACGATGTCTAGGCATGAGGAGGCGAGGCTCTCAGCAGAGGCCAGGAGGACGCTAAGACAGTACGGGGCCCTGCTGGTCAGGGACACTTGCCTCGTGGTTAGCCCCGTCAGGGGAGGCCTAAAGGTGGTCACGGACAGCTACAAGGCGTACTTCTACCTGAGTCGCAAGGGCCTTAAGGTAGGCCTTGAGCCTCTTGAGGAGATAGTGAGGAGGCTGGCGGCTTGACCCTTGAGCTGAGGGGAAGGCAACTGGTCCCAGGCAGGGCTCTGGGCGAGGCCGTGTTCGCGGAGGCATTATCGTTTTACGGCGACGTCGACCCCAACACAGGCCTCCTCAGGGACGGCAGGAGCGTGGCGGGCAAGGTTGTAGTGGCGCTGAGGCCCAGGGGCAGCACGGTGGGCAGCTACGTGATATATGCGCTCAGGGCCAACGGGCTGGCGCCGGCTGCCATAGTCATGTCCCGCGTGGACCCAATCATAGTGGCCGGCTGCGTCCTGGCCTCGATACCCCTGGTCTCGGAGGTGCCTGAGGAGGAGCTGAGGTCGGTGAAGGACGGGGACCTGGTCGAGGTGCTGGGCGACGGCAGGGTTGTAGTTCATGGTCACAAGTACTGAGGCTAGTCCAGCTGCGTCACCCTCCTCAGCAGGTCCTCATCTATCTTCTTATACCTCTCGAGGCTCCCCACGTCAACCCATGGGCCGTCGTAGATGTACGCCTTGACCTTCTTGCCGGCCCTTATCATGGCTGGTACGAGGTCCCCCATTATATCGAAGGACGTCCCGAGCTCCCCCTCGAACTCCTCGAGGGTTCTGGGCCTGAGCGTGAGGACGCCTATGGATACCTTCATGTCAAGCCATGGCTTCTCCCTAAGTTTCGTCACGTTCCCCTCGCCATCGACCTCCGCTACGCCGACGGGGACCTGGTACCTCGACGCCAGCACTATAAGGGCGTCGGCGTTGAGCTTCCTGTGGGCCTCTGCCACCTCTGACGCCCTTATGGGCGCCAAGATGTCGCCGTACCAGACCACTATGGGGTCGCTGTCAAGGAGGTGGTGCTTGTAGGCCTTGAGGAGAGAGCCTCCGGTGTTCCTGTAAGTCTCATCGTCGACGCTGTAGTCTATCTTTATCCCGAACCTGTCGCCGTAGCCAAAGTAGTTCCTGATATACTTCCACTTATAGCCTACCAGGAACACGACATGGGTTACCCCGCCCTTTATGAGCAGGTTAACTAC
>JAKLZP010000001.1:0-242883 GCA_022015155.1 Acidilobus sp.
GTGCTCCTGGACTACATAATCTCATGTCATCACTCCAAGGAGGAGGCTATCCTCTTCCCCAGGCTCACCGCGCTTGGGGGCGACCTAGCAGACCTTGTGAAGAGGGCGCTTGAGGACCACAGCGCCTTTGCATCACTGGCCCAGAGGCTAGGGGACAGCATAAGAGAGGGCAACCTCAGCGGGGCCTCGGAGGCGGCGAGGGCCTTATCGTCACTCCTTAAGGATCACATCGGCTGGGAGGAGGCAGTACTGTTCGCCCAGGCCGAGGTCGTGCTCAATGAGAGGGTCAAGGAGGAGATAGCCGAGAGGCTGACGACGTTCGGAGGACCCTCCTGCTCACTTAATAAAGCTGAGGCAGAGGTTGAGAGCCTCTACTCCTCAATAACAGGTGGCTGACTTGTCCAGGGAGGCTACAGCTGTTGTGCTCATTGACAGGGCCGTCTATTCCATGCAGTGGTTTGTCCTAGCCCCTGCGACTATAGCGATAGTTGGCACATCACCTGGCTGGGTCTCAGGCCTGTTGCCCTTGGCGTTCATAATTGGAGCCGCCCTGTCCCAGCTCATCGGAGCCGAGGTGGCCTCATCACTTGGAGCCAGGAACGCCTTCCTGCTAGGCCTGTCAATAGTCTCCCTGGCGGACCTGCTGGTAGCCTTCAGCCGAGGGGTAATTGACGTCATAGCCCTGAGGCTGCTGGCAGGGCTCGGCGCTGGCCTCTTCTTCTCGCCGGCTGGCTACATGTTAGTCTACCTCGGAGGCATCGGCACCTCAGCAATTATGGGCCTTTACAACGCAGCCTTTGAGCTCGGGGGCGCCATGGCCCTCGCCTGGGGCCTCGTTGATGGCCTAGTCGGGTGGAGGCCTGGCACAGCGATAGCTGGCGCTATAGGCTTAGCCTTAGCGCTAGCGTCGCTTGTCCTCATCAATGGCAATCCAAGGCCTTCGAGACCCAGGGACCTCCTAAATCTGAAGTGGCGTGAGGTACTCATTGCGGGCCTAGCAGGCGCTGGGGCCTTTGGAGCGTCGTACGCCTTTGGCTCGTACCTGCCTACTTACGCCGCCAAGGTCTTCAGGGCAAGCCCATACGGCAGTGGCGCCCTTACAGCGCTATCATTTATAGGCGGCGCTGTTGGCGGACTCTCGCTCCTGTTCCTCGACCTAGGGTCAGGGCAGCTGGTCACCGTGGCCTCCCTGGTGGCGTCCTCGTTAACTTATGCCGCTCTCGTGGTAAGGCCCTACGGGCTTTTCGTAGTTATGTCGATAGTTAACAGCTTCCTTGTAAACTGGGCGTTCAGCGTCTACTACGCTCACGTGGTCGAGAGGTTTGGCAGGGAGTTCTCGACAACCTCCCTTGCCGCTATGAACATGGTCAACATGGTTGGAAGCCTCTGGGTTTACCCGCTCTCAGGCATCATAATAGCCAGAGACCCTGTCCTCTTCCCGACCTTCCTGGCCGCGTCCTCAGCTGCCCCGTCCTTCCTGCTTCTTATTAGGCCTCGTGGCGCTAACGGTTGAGATTATTGTCATACGGCTCGTCAGGAAGTCCTTGGAGGCCTAGGTGGTGGGCCCGGCCGGACTTGAACCGGCGACCTCCGCCGTGTGAGGGCGGCGTCCTAACCAACCTAGACTACGGGCCCACCAATAGCATCATGGCCTTGTGGGTTTTAAGGGTTTCCTTGAGCTGTCTGCCTTGGCACGGTGAAGGACCTGAGGCCCGCCCTAAGCGGGTAGAAGAGCCTGAACCTCTTCCCGCACCTAGGGCAGAGTAGAAGCCTCCCCACGTAGTTCCTGAATCTCCATGGCGCCCTGGCCAGCCTAAAGTCACCAACCCTGCCCTTGAACCCGCAGTGGGGACAAGAGAGTTCATCGGAGAAGCCCGCAAGCGAGTCCCTCAACAGACTGATAACAGCCTGTAGATCTGTCATGGAGTCCACGAGGGAGGCCAGGTCGCCCCTGCCTATGTAGCTCAGCCACGAGGCTATGTGACCCTGCGAGAGGTGATATTCAACGGCCTTGGGGTCAGCTGATGAGAGCCTCTCAAGCTCCTTTAAGAGCTCAAGTTCGTCATGAGCCTCCCCTATGACCCTGTCGTAGGACCTGAAGTAGAAGGGCTCCCTCTGAGCGACGGGCCCTCACCATCGACCCTGAGGCTGCTGAGTATACTTATATGTAAACGTGATGGTGGGAGGACAAAAGGATTTAAACCTTATAGCTCAAGGCAATTCTTTGCCGCACCAAAAGGGGTGACGTGTTTGACTATCGCACTGCTAACCAACGATGATGGCATTGACAGCATTGGCCTCAGGCACCTCGTCAAGGAGGTCGCCGCAAGGGGGCTTGAGGTCTATGTAGTTGCGCCCAAGCATCAGGTCAGCGGCGCTGGTAAGTCCAACTCCCGCACGGTCAGGGTTGAAAGGGCTGAAGTTGAGGGCGCAAGGGACGCATGGGCCATAGATGGGAAGCCAGCGGACGCAGTAGCCATAGCCGTGAAGGCCCTGCTGCCCAGGAAGCCTGACGTGGTAGTCAGCGGCATCAACATAGGACCTAACATGGGCCTTACGGACTTCTTCACAAGTGGAACCATAGGCGCTGCCATAGAGGCGGCGCTGCTCGGCATTAAGGCCGTGGCTTCGAGCTACGCGGTGCTTAGGGGACTGAGCGATTCTGACGAGCCATACGTCAGGAAGGCCGCCATGGTGACCGCCGAGGTAGCTGAGCGGTTCATTGAGGATGAAAGACTAAAAGACGTTGACGTACTTGTGCTCAACTTCCCCAGGGGCGAGCCAAAGGGCCTCGTCGTGGCGCCCATGGCCTTCATGGCCAACATAGAGGTCTACAACGGCGAGGAGGAGAACGTCTACCACGTGCTTGGGTGGAGAACTGACGACCTCGAGGAGGCCTATGCCGGAGGGGATGAGGGCACCGACGTGTATTACGTTAAGAGAGGCTACGCCACAGTGACCCCGGTCTGCCTGAGGTGCCTTGCCCTGACCACGGCGGAGAGGAGGCTCATTGACGTGGTCAAGAGGGCCCTTAACGGGCTTGTTGAGTGACGCCCTTCAGGCAGCTCCATGTTGATGACCACGGGAGACAAGCCCTATAGGTCAGTATCGAGGCTATCACGAGCTGAGGCCCTGACGCTACCCTGGCAAGTTCCGTAACAGGGCACTCATCGTCGCACCTAAGCCTTAAAGAGGCGCCCAACACGTTAACCTCTACTTCCTTCCTTCTAGTCATGTCGACCCTGACGCCGTTGACCTCCGTTATGTAATGCTTCAGCTTGGAGTTCAGCAGGGCCAGGGAGACGTCCTTTGCCGCCTTGCCCCAGGCAAGCGCTAAGGACGCCATGTCTGATGCGAGCCTCGCCTCAAACGTGAGCCCCCTGGCCTTAGCGCTGGCCTCCTCAACCATCACGGCCGAGACGCCGGCCTCTGAGGCAAGCGACGTCAGGAGGGCCGCAGTGCCGCTCGTGTCAGCGTCCATGAGCTCGACTACGTTGCTGAGGCCTATCATCTTAGGGACCGCGTATGGCTTAATTGACTGAAGCCTCGACAGGGTCCCAAGGAGGCCGGGTCTGGGAGTAGGCAGGGCCACGGGGTCAAGCACAGGCCTTGCCCCGCTCTTCTCGGCCTCCCTTAACACGTCCTCCAGCCGAGGAATATCGTCATCGTAAACCAGGACCACTACCTCTTTTGAGCTGGCCCATGAGAGGTCCCTTGCCGCCTCTGAGGCCATAACGCTTAACAGCAGGTCGTAGGCATCGACGCTCGCCCTCAGCGCCTCTGGCCTTGCGTCGAGGCCCAGCCTCAGCCTGGGGAATGAAGCCCTGAGGTCCTCAGTAAGGGCTCTTAGCCAACCCCCTTCCTTATCAAGCGGCGCCAGGACCACGTAGTCAGCTCCATCGGCTACTAACGAGGCTATGACGGCCTCCAGCTCCTCCTCTGCTATCCCTCTCTTAACAGGCACCTCAGATATTACTGTAATCGGAGGAGGCGTGGCAGGTATACCTGTAAGCCCTGACTTCATCTCGCGAAGCTTCCTCTGCGCAATCTCCTGAAGCAGCTCAGGGTTGGCCTTCTCAAAGGGCTGGGAGGGACTCAGCACGTCAATGCCGTAGCCCTTGATTACATCAACGAGGAGCCCGAGGCCCTCGGGCCCCTTGAGGACTTTCCTTCCGTACTCGCTTAGGTCCCACGGGTAAGTGCCTGGAACTATCACATGGTCATACCTGGCGGCCTGACCTGACAGAGCCCTCCACAGCTCGTCAGGTGGAGTGAACAGTAGACCCCGAAGCTCCATTACGTCTACCTGAAAGCCCATGGCCCTGAGGCCTGAGGCCGCGACCTCGGCCTCAAGGGGCGACGAAGTTACCAGCAGGAGGCGAGCCCCTCCAGAGCTCATATCACCAACAGCTCCCTCTCCACAGACCTGCCCTCAAGGCCTAGCTGCCTCACTTCAAACTCAGCGCCGTTGCCAAGCTCCACGACGTCCTTGCCGATCGCGAGGGCCGCGGCGACCCTCCCTATCGAGTCCCCCTTCATGACGCCACTGCCGCTCGTGCCCGCCGCTATCACCAGGTCGCTCTCATAGGGCTCATACACTATTGGCAGTCCGTCAAAGCTCATGTCGTAATGTCCGGCCCACGCGGCGTCAGGGTACCTGAGCTGGAACTGGGGCAGGTAAGTGCCCAGGACCGGGAGTATGCCGTATGTGTAGAACCTCTCCTCAGGCTGCGGGTTCTCCTCCAGCGCGAACGGCCTGCCCAGCTCGTCAGACATGCCGACCCAGAAGGTGTTCTCAAGGGGGTTAGGCCTCACGTAGACCCCCTTTGGGAGGATTGTAAAGGGCATGACGCCAAGGTCGTTGAAACCGCTAGCCCTCAGCAGGGAGCCCAGCTGTCCCTCGGCCTTAATTACGAACAGCTGCCTCTTCTTGGGCCTGCTGAAGGAGTCGAGCCCCACAGGGTTCAGCAGCCCGGGGCTCCAGGCCCCCAGGGCTGACACGACCTTCTTACGGGCCTCCACCTCCCTGCCGTCCGCAAGCCTGACGCCCCTGACCCTCAGGTCCTCCCACGGGAACGGCTCCCCCTCTATCCCCAGGGGGCTCCTCGGCCAGACCACGAACTCCTTGACCCTGACCCCTAACGCGAACTCGACGCCCATCGACTTAAGCTTAAGGTAATAATAGTCAACGAGCTTCTCAACATCTAAAACGCCGGCCTCCCTGAAGAGGTAACCACCCTCAACGTCGCTCACGCCCAGCATCTCGGCCTCCTCTGACCCTCTGAGGGAAACCCTCATGCCGAGCGACTTCTCAAGCCTGTCCTGGCTCACCTCCTCAACCTCGACCCCCTCGCTCGCCGCGACCTTCACCCCCTCCTTGATCGTCGACTTAGTCCTGCTGTCAACTACAAAGAGGTAGCCCACCTTCAGGGCCGCCAAGTTAAAGCCCTCCGACTGAACCTTTAGGTAGAAGCTTATGGCGCCCTTCGCCAGCCTGAGGTTAGTCCTGTTCGTGAAGGCCGCGCGGAAGGCCGCGGCGCTCTTGGCAGTGTCGCCGGCGCCCACGCTGTCCTCCTTGTCTATCACAAGCACCGTGGAGCCGGGGTCCATCCGCTTTATGTGATAGGCTGTGGCCAAGCCAACTATGCCAGCGCCAACCACCACATAGTCGTACACGGCGCCTCTCAGACATAGGAGACCAGGAAAATCATTTAAATAGTACCTAAGAGGTAAAGTCCCACTTATTTCCTTGTGGTTAGGCTGACATCTTAAGTAAAGGATATTTCATTTAGTCGAAGATTAAGTGTAGTGAGAGTGAAAAAGTGCCCAGATTCACGCGGTCTGACGTCATAGCGTGGGCCAAGGAGGCCGCGAGGCAGGCAGGGCTGGAGCCCTCGAAGATAGAGTTTGAGCTGCTCAAGCTGGGAGCCAGGTCACCTGAGGAGACTTACAGGAAGGCTCTTGAGGCCTTCGCCAGCTGGGGCCTCCTGGACCCCACGTGGGAGGAGGCCGCCAGGAGGCTAGTCCTAGCGAGGATATATCATGAAAGGGGCCTACAGCTTCCAGCCAAGCTGGAGGGCATCGAGGCATGGGCAAGCTGGGTCGGCCTGAACCTGCTCTACGAGAGATACCTGATAAAGAAGGGAGAAGTAGTTGTTGAGAGCCCTAATGAGATGCTTGAGCGCGTCGCCTCCTTCGTGGCAGGCGCCGAGCTGGGCCTAGGTGGAAGTGCTGATGAGGCCAAGCAGGAGTTCTATGAACTTATGTCGACGGGCCGCTTCATGCCAAACAGCCCCACGCTGATGAACTCAGGCACTAAGTACCATCAGCTCGCAGCCTGCTTCGTGATACCGGTGGATGACGACCTGGACTCGATATTCAACGCCCTCAACTCGGCTGCGTGGGTCTTCAAGACAGGCGCCGGGGCAGGCTTCGACTTCACGCCGCTTCGGGCGAGGGGGACAAGGCTGTCCTCGGGCGGCGTGGCCAGCGGCCCTGTGAGCTTCATGAGGCTCTTTGACCAGGTCGCTGACGTAATAAAGGAGGGAGGGAGGAGAAGGGCAGCCATGATGGGCGTCCTCCACGACGTTCACGCAGACCTGCTGAGCTTTATCGAGTCTAAGCTGGGCGGAGGGCTTGAGAACTTCAACATAAGCGTAGGAGTCCACGACGCCTTCATCATGGCGGCCATCGAGGGACGCGAGTGGAACCTCTACGACCCCCACGAGTGCCCCCAGCTAGTAGGGCTCCTGAGCAGCGACCTGCCCGACCTCTGGAGGAAGTGCGTCCCCAAGGTTACAGTAAACGCCGCTGAGGTCCTGGACAGGGCGGCCAAGGCGGCCTGGGAGGTGGGCGACCCCGGCCTGGTCTTCATAGACACCATAAATGAGCACAACCCGACGCCCCGCCTCGGGAGGATAAGGACCACCAACCCCTGTGGCGAGACCCCTCTGCTCAGCTGGGAGGCCTGTAACCTGGGCTCAATAAACCTCAGCAAGTACGTAGTCAACGGGGGCATAGACTGGGACCTGCTAGAGCATGACGTGAGGGTCGCGGTCAGGTTCCTTGACGACGTTATTGAGGCCTCCTGGTACCCCAGGCCTGAGATAGAGAAGGCCGTGAAGCGCACCAGGAAGATAGGCCTCGGCGTCATGGGCTGGGCTGACATGCTGGCCCGGCTCAGGATCCCTTACGACAGCGACTCCGCGCTGCTACTTGCTGACAGGCTGATGGAGTTCATCGCCTACGTGGCTAGGGACGAGAGCAATAGGCTCGCCTCCGAGAGAGGCCCCTACCCTGAGTTCCCTGGCAGCATCCACAGGGAGGGTAGGTTCAACTTCGAGCCTCAGGTCTCTAGCTCACAGATATACGACGAGAGCAAGGCCTCCGAGAACGTGTTGAGGATCGTTGAGTCGAGGCCCAGGCTGGACTGGGACAGGGTCAGGTCAGAGATGCGCGAGGGCACCAGGAACGCTACGGTCACCACGATAGCTCCCACGGGCAGCATAAGCATAATAGCCAACGCCAGCAGTAGCATAGAGCCCTTCTACTCACTCATATATGTAAGGCAGAGCAGCCTCTTCTCATGGATCGAGGTGAACAGGTTCCTCAAGGAGTGGCTTATTGAGACGAACAACCTGAGGCCTGAGAGGATCAAGGAAATAATAATGCACGGGGGCTCTGTCAGAGGGCTTGACTGGGTCGACAAGGAGATCCAGGACATCCTGGGCACAGCGCTCGACATAGACTGGAGGTGGCACGTCCGCATGCAGGCGGTATTCCAGAGATGGGTCGACAACGCCGTCAGCAAGACCGTGAACCTAAGGCATGAGGCGACCCCTGAGGATGTAAAGAACGTCTTCCTGGAGGCCTGGCGCCTTAAGTGTAAGGGCATAACGGTCTTCAGGGACAGGAGCAAGGGAGTGCAGGTGATGCAGGTGCCCGCTGACCTTGACCAGCTCATACGTGAGCCGCCAGCCATGGGCATTAAGGTCAAGGCCAAGATGGTCCCAGGAGTCATAAGCGCAGGCAATACAAGAGTAGTGACCGTGAGCGAGGAGTACGCGGGTGGGTGCCCGACCTGTGACCTTTGATCAGGATTCTTGCTTAGGGACAGCCACTATAAGACGCCTGTTCTTGGCCCTCGCCTCCACAACGCCTAGCCTTATCAACTCTCTCAGCAACTTCCTGGCCACGGAGACCTTAACGCCAAGGACTGATGAGAGCCTGTAGGGCGTCACGTACTTCATCTTCTGGACCTCCCTCTTGGCCCTGTTGACGAGCTCAGGGGTCACCTCGAGCAGTGGAGCCGAGGCCTTGGCCTGGGCCCTCTGCTGAGGCCTCTGCTTCTTCTCAGCCGCTTTCTCAGCCTTCTCAGGCTGCTCCTTTGAAGACAAGGCCCTCACCGCTAGGGGTCCCTAAGGAGGCCGAATTAAAAAGGCTTGGCTCAGAAGGATATCGTTGTCCCCCCTCTCGTAGTCCTCTCCTGCTCGCTGGTCATGACGGAGCCCAGCTCCCTGAGCCTCGTGAGTATCGGGTTGAGTTTGTCCTGCTTTGAGTAGAGCTCTAGTGTGTCCCTCATGCTCTTGGTGTGCTGAATGTCCAGCTCTAGCAGCTCCTCCAGTATCTTCACGGTCTTCTCCCACACCTCCACAAGGAGGTCCTTGGGCGCGTTAGTCGTTATGAAGGGGTCCTGAAGCCAGTCATCAAAGGCCTTGAGGGTCCTCATCATGTGGCTGAAGGCGAGCCTGGTGTTAACTATTATCTCGAGCCTGTCCGACTGCGCCACCCTCTGCTCGTTCTCCTTGAACGTCTGAAGCACTGTCTGCTGCATGGCTATCCACCGGTCTAAGTTCTTCAAGAAGTCTGACAGGTCAACCCTGGACACGCCCTGCACCTCGCTGAGAGGCAGGAGGGGCGGGCCTATTATTTACATGACTAAACCCCTAACGGAGTCAGCTTTTTCTTCCTGATGCACCTCGCCTAGCAAGGTGTCCGTCCCGCTTGAAGGGCTGGAGCGGCCAACTTTTGTGGGTCGACCTGAGCAGACAGGAGTGGAAGACTGTAAAGTACCCGGCCGAGTGGGCGCTGATGTACGTTGGCGGCAGGGGCCTCGCGGCCAGGCTCCTGTGGGAGTACATGCCTGCAGGGGCTGACCCCCTGGGGCCTGAGAACCTCCTCATCATGGCCGTAGGGCCCCTCTCTGGGCTCCCTGGTCCCAGCACCGGCAAGCTTCAGGTGGCAGCGAAGAGCCCCCTCACGGGCGGCTACGGGGACGGCAACATAGGGACCTATATGTCAATAGAGATGAGGAAGGCAGGCATTGACGCCATAGTGTTCAGCGGCGTGTCAAGGCAGCCGGTCACCGTGGTCGTAGAGGGTAACAGAGTCAGCTTCGAGCCAGCTGATGACCTTTGGGGGCTTGACACCTGGACGACAGAGGAGAGGCTCAGGAAGAGGTACGGCAGGTTCGCCGGCATAGTTGAGATAGGCCCGGCGGGGGAGAACCTCGTGAAGTTCGCAACTATCATAAGCCAGGAGGGCCGCAGCGGCGGAAGGCCGGGCATAGGGGCCGTCATGGGCTCAAAGAAGCTGAAGGCTGTGGTGGTGAGGGGCTCGTCCAAGGCTGATCTCTACGATGAGAGGTCCTACAACTTGCAGGCCGCTAAGGCTCTAGTAGAGATCAAGGGGAGGCCAGGATACCCCTTCTGGATGAGGCAGGGCACCATGGCCACTATTGACTGGGCCCAGGAGACCAGCGTCCTCCCGGCCTACAACTTCAACGAGGGCGTGTTCGACGAGTTCAAGGGAATAGACGGCTTCACCATGGAGTCCATGAAGACCGAGCAGAGGGGATGTCCTAACTGCAACATGCAGTGCGGCAATGTGGTCCTCGACTCGACAGGCGTGAAGAGCGAGCTCGACTATGAGAACGTAGCGCTGCTTGGGAGCAACCTAGGCATTGGAAGGCTGGCCGACGTGGCCCTCCTCAACAGGCTCGCCGACCAGTTCGGTATGGACACCGAGAGCCTCGGGACAACCCTGAGCTGGGCTGTTGAGGCCTCCCAGGAGGGCTTCCTGAAGGGTTATGGGGTGAGCCTGGAGTGGGGTGACGTAAAGGCCTTCGCCGAGCTGACGAAGGAAATAGCGAACAGGTCGACGCCCCTCGGCGACCTCCTGGCAGAGGCCAGCTCGGGCGCCTGCAGGAGGGTCGGGGGCTGCGAACTCTCTATGGACGTGAAGGGCCTGGGGGTGAGCGCCTATGACTGCCACGCGGCGCCCGGAATGGCCCTCTCCTTCGCCACCAGCCCGATAGGAGCCCATCACAAGGACGCATGGGTGATAAGCTGGGAGGTCCAGCACGACAGGTTCTCATACGGGAGGGAGAAGGCGGCCAAGGTCATAGAGCTCCAGAGGATCCGCGGCATGTTTGAGAGCTTCACAACGTGTAGGCTCCCGTGGGTCGAGGTGGGCCTGAGCCTTGACCATTACCCGCTGTTGCTCTACTACGCCACGGGCGTCAAGTACACCTGGGATGACCTGTATGCGGTGGCTGACAGGACGTATGCCCTCATCAGGGCCCTCTGGGTGAGGGAGAAGGGAGGTTGGTCAAGAGATTATGATATGCCGCCCGTCAAGTGGTTCAAGAAGCCTCTCACCAAGGGTCCGCTGGCCGGCGCGAAACTAGACTATGACAAGTACAACCAGCTCCTCGACTACTACTACGAGCTAAGGGGCTGGGACAGGAACGGGGTACCAACTAGGGACACGCTGCATAGGCTGGGCCTTGACTTCGTGATACCGACCCTTGAAAAGTACGTCAAGCTTTCTTAGGGGGAGGCACGTAGAACCACAGCTTGCCCCTGTGGTAGTCCCTTATTACAGACCTGGCAGCCTCCTCGATGTTCGGCTCATGGGTGCTCTTGTATATCCATGAGCGCTTGAGGGCTATCTTCTCAAGTATGACGTAGGGGTCCCTGTCCTCTATTCCGTAGGCGTCGATAATGGCCCTGGGGTTATATTTCAGGGCCCTCTCAACAAGCATGACGGCTGGCTTCACGGGATCGCTCATCTCCTCCGGGCTCTTCCCCCTTATCGCGGCCTCCAGGGGGTCTCCTCCTACAGGTATTGTGCCCGGCGTGTCGATTATGTAAATGCCCCTGGCGACCTTGTAAAGGGTGTAACCCCTTGTGTAACCCGGGCCTCCAGGGACCTTGCTCGTTGGGGCGCTCTTGTAACCCTTTAACATGTTTATGACGCTTGACTTGCCCGTCTTAGGGTAACCTATGACGGCGAAGATCGCCGTCTCCTCGCCGCTGACCTCCCTCATGACCCTCAGCAGCTCTCCCTTTCCCGTGCCCCTAAGGCTTGATATAGCGACGGCCGTCAGGCCCATCGAGCTAAAGTACTCAAGCCACCCGCTGACCACCTCCCTTGGTATCAGGTCAACCTTGTTTATTACAAGAATGAGCTTCTTCTCCATAGCCTTCGCCATGTTCTCAGCCCTAGGGCTCCTAGTGCCCTGCGGGTCGCGGGCGTCAAGGACCTCCAGGACCGCCGTGGACCTCCTGATGATCCTGGCCAGGGTCCTCCAGTCGGCCAGCAGCATTACTGTTCTCTTCTAGTTTATCTTGCGTTACCGCTTAAAAGTCTACGGATCCGGCGCTAAGTGTTGTCATCAATTGACCATCTGAGCTTAAAAGCTTTCGCGTAAAGTTCAAATAGGCACGTTTTAGGGGGTTAAGCTTATGTCTAACCCTCAGCCCCCAAAGGCCCCTGAGGAAGGCAAGGCAAAGTGCCCTCCTGAGAGGATAATATATGACGCTAACACGGGTGCCAGGATATGCCTTGACACAGGGGAGATCATAGAGGAGCAGGTCATAGGCGACGAGGCTGAGTGGAGGGCCTATACCCCTGAGGAGAAGGCCAGGAGGACAAGGGTTGGGGCCCCTCTGTCGCTGGCCAGGCCGAACCTAGGCGTTGACGTGTACCTTGGGTCGCTTCACGAGGGGTCAGGCAAGAGGATCAGAGGGCTGAGCAAGAGGATAGAGGCCCTTAGGCTGCAGCGCAGTTACAGGCTAGGCAGGACGCTCTCAGGCATTGAGAAGAACATAAACCAGGCCCTCAAGATACTTGACGATATAGCCAACAAGATGGAGCTGCCTGACAAGGTCAAGGAGGCCGCCTCAAAGCTCTACAGGGACGCAACTGAGAAGGGCCTGACGAGAGGCAGGAGCATAGAGAGCGTAGTAGCCGCCACCCTCTACGCCACGTGCCGCATGCTCAAGATCCCCTGTACAATTGATGACATAGCCAATTACCTGCCCTCAAAGGGCGCTGACGTCAAGAGGGACATCGCCCGCTGCTACCGCCTGCTCGTGAGGGACCTAAGTCTCGACATACCTGTTATAGAGCCTGAGCTGTTCGTGAACAGAATAGTCAGCGCGCTCGGCCTCCCTGACTACGTTGCAGTTGAGGCCATAAGGGTCCTAAGGGAGGCCAGGGCTAAGGGCGTCACGGCCGGCAAAGACCCAAGCGGTCTCGCCGCTGCCGCTGTGTACCTAGCGGCCCTCAGATACGGCCTTAGGAGGACACAGAAGGAGATAGCGCATGTGGCCGGCGTCACAGAGGTCACCGTAAGGAACAGGTACAAGGAGCTGGTCGGCGACGAAGTTAAGAAGGAGATCGGAGCCTCTAAGTAGGCTAGCTCTCCTCAGCCGACCTAGTCCTCATTATTTTTGGCTTACCCATTATCAGCCAGTACTCTATCTGGACTCCAGGCTTGAGCCTCTCCATCAGCTCCGGATCGTCCTTTGGCTTCTCCACCTCAATTGTGTCATAGGTCTCAAGGTCCATGAGCTGGACCGTTTCGCCCAGGTCCGCGAGGACCTGGGCGTTCCTCTTCTCGATGATGGGTACCTGCACCTGAGCGTCCACAGGAGCCACGAGAGTCTTCTTCTGGCCGGTGAAGAGCCCTATAGCGACGACGTGAGCCTTAGCGCTGCCGTGCTTCCCCGTCTTGGCCTTAGTTATCTCGACGATCCTGCAGGGCTCGCCGTCTATCACTATGTAGTTGCCCTTCTTTAGGTCCCCTAGGGTAGCGAACTGAACGCTCAAGGTACTTCGCCTCTTGGTCTATGGCACAGATTGCTTAAAAATATTCCTAGCTCAAGCTAGCCTCTCTATGATAAGGCTCATGTAGCTCACGTTTCTGTTACGGAACTTCGTCATGCCTATGTCCGCGCTGACCACCTTGACGGCCTCCCCCATCCTCTCCTTAACTGCCAGGTACGCGTCCACAAGCTTACAGACCATGTCCTCTACCGCGTAAAACTCCACCTGTGAGAAGCCCTTATTGAACTCTAAAATGGCCCTAAGCGCGTAGTCCTCAGCCGTGCCCTGCTCCTCGACCACTATTCTGCTCCTTCCCTGCAAGCTTCATACCCCTTCCTGGCTAAGCCTGATCAGAATTTTAACTTAAGCTCCCAGACCTCATAGGGAAAGCGTGAAGGCAATAGTGGTGGGCTGCGGCGCCGTTGGCACGGTCCTCGCAGTGGCCCTTTCCCTGGGCGGCGCTGAGGTAGTAGTCGCCTCAAGGAGGGCGTCAGGGTGCTCAGAGAGAATGGCTGAGGCAAGGGGCTTGGGAAGCTCGATGGTTAGCGTATGCGACTGGAAGCACCTGCCTAAGGAAGTTGACGTGATAGTGTTTGCGACTAAGGCCTATGACCTCCCTTCAGCTGTTAACGCTGCCAAGGACCTGGGCCTGAGGCCGCGCCTAGCGGTCTCCGTCCAGAACGGCCTTGGATCCCTTGAGTTGATCGAGAGAGCCTTTGACTCAGCGGCCGGCATGCTCATCTACTTTGGATCAACGGGCCTCAGCGAGTGCTCAGCCCTCTACACGGGCGGGAGAAGAGTAGTTGCTGGATGCCGAAGGGATTGTGACGAGGACGCCCTGAGGGAGCTCCTTGACGCTATTGCGTCAGCTGGCCTCTCCCCCGAGAAGGTGTCAAGGGATGAGTTCGAGGGCGAGAGGTGGCTCAAGCTGGCAACGAACGCCGCTATAAACCCGCTCACCCTGATCGCGTGGTCGCGTAACGGTGAGATAGTAAGGGATGAGAGGCTTAGGGCGCTGGCCTCAGCCCTAGCCGATGAAGTCGGCAGGGTCGCGAGGGGCCTCAGTATAAGGCTTCCTGAAGACCCGGTCGAAGCCGCCCTGAGGACGGCCAGCGATACCTCAGCGAACTGCAGCTCCTCGGTTCAGGACGTCGCGGCTGGGAGGAGGACGGAGCTCAGGTACATTAATGGGGCTGTTTGGGAAGCCTCGCTTAAGTTAAATTTTAGGGCATCCCTTAACCTATTCGCTTACCTAGCAGGAGAGGCGGCCTCCGAATGGCTGAAAGGGAGAAGGTCACCGTGCGAAAGGTAGTTCAGATGAAGGGCAGGAAGAGGATAGTCATGGTGACGGCCTACGACTACCCTACCGCAAGGGTCGTTGACCAGGCAGGAGTTGACATAATATTGGTGGGCGACTCCCTCTCAATGACCGTCTTCGGCAACCCCTCAACGCTGCAAGTCGACATGGAGACGATGCTCAGGCATACAGAGGCCGTCGCCAGGGCCTCGCCAAGGGCGCTGCTTGTGGCCGACATGCCGTTCATGAGTTACGAGATGGGCGGAGCCGAGGCCGTCAAGAATGCAGGCCAGTTCCTTAGGGCGGGGGCTGACGCCGTTAAGATAGAGGGGGGCGAGGACTACGCTGACATAGTTAGGTCCTTCGTTAGGGCGGGCATCCCGGTCATGGGCCACATAGGTCTGATCCCACAAAAGCACAAGCTCCTAGGCGGTTATAGGCTCATGGGCAGGACGGCCTCTGAGGCCCTTCAGATAATAAAGGATGCCTTAGCCCTGGAGGAGGCAGGGGTGTTCTCAATAGTTATTGAGCACACCGCAAGCGAGGTCGCGGCCGAGGTCACTAAGAGGGTCAGCGTTCCCACTATCTGCATAGGCTCAGGGCCTCACTGTGACGGCCAAGTGCTGGTACTTCATGATATAGTTGGCCTATCGGAGAACCCGCCGCCGTTCGCTAAGAAGTACGTCGACCTTGCCTCCGAGATGAGGGCTGCCATAGCCAAGTTCAAGGAGGAGGTAGAGGGTGGCCTGTTCCCCGAAGAGGGAAGGTACTGGAGGATGAAGGAGGGCGAGTACGAAAAAGTTGTTGAAGCCTTGAAGAGGCAGGTGAGGCCTAGCGAGGGGACCTAGACGCCAACCCTTTCAGCTACACAGGGTCGCTTGATAAGAATTAGCTTCGTGGCCTAGGGCTCCACTAAGGGCCTCCGAGGTTTAAAGTGAAGCCTGCCTCCTTAAGTCTCTGCGATATCTCGTCCTTTATGCTCACCACGAAGTCGGAGGCCTTCAGATCGCCCTGCTCTATCTTGTCAAGGCTTTCCTCGAGGACCCTGCTGGCCTCCTCCGAGAGCAGCGGCGCAAACGGTGACGACGTCAATATGTCATAAACTCTCATGCCCAGGCTCGTGGGCACTATGAACTTGGCCTTCTTGGTCTCAATGACATACCCGTGCCTCATGTTAGCCTCTAGGACCTTCGCATACGTGCTCGGGCGGCCTATGTTCTTCTTCTTCATCAACATCACTAAGTCGCCGCTCCTGTAGAGCTGTGTGAGGCTCCCCTTGAACATCTTCACCCCAGAGAGCTGAACCCTGTACTCCTTGCCTACCTCCCTGGAGACCCAGGCCTCAAGCCTTGGCCTGCTCACGAGCGTGAAGCCCTCCTTAATGACCCCGATGACCGCCTCGACCTCGCTTGTGAGCGGCCCTAGTGACAGCTTCACGACAGCCTTCTCTAGGACGGCAGGGGTCATCTGGGACGCTATGAACCTCTCAAATATCAGCTGGTAAAGCCTGTAGTGGGCCCCGGTCAGCTGCATGGGCACGTTAACGGAGCCGTCAAGTATGGCCCTCTCGAGCTCATCCGCCGAAAGCGGCCTTGTAGGCCTTATCGCCTCGTGAGCCCCGCCCGCGCCCCAT
This sequence comes from Acidilobus sp., assembly GCA_022015155.1. Taxonomy (GTDB): domain Archaea; phylum Thermoproteota; class Thermoprotei_A; order Sulfolobales; family Acidilobaceae; genus Acidilobus. Next base: position 16,044 of record JAKLZP010000001.1, read on the forward strand.
CCCCTTGGCTTGAAGTACTGGCCAAGCCCGTGTGACTCCAGGTACTGCCTAGCCACAGCGATTCCAGCATCAGATACCCTTGTCGAGTCCGTCCTGTGGTATGTTATAAGGCCTGAGTAGAACAGGTCCTGAGCCAGCTTCATTGTTAAGGGGGCCGAGAACCCGAGCCTAGCTGAGGCCTCATATATCAGCTCGTCTGTCGTGAAGGGCGGCAAGGGGTTGACTTCCTCTGTCCACACCTTCTCCGTTACGGCAATTGCCTCGGCCTCCTGGGAGGCCGCCTCGGCCTCGTCCCGGTTCCTAGTGAAGAAAGTCACCGGGGTGCCAGAGGGCAGGAGGGCCCTTACCTTGAAGCCCATATCCTCCTTATACTTCCTGTACCTCTCTATGACCCAGCCCAGGACGGGCGTCTGAACCCTGCCAGCCCCGAGCCAGTTCTTGCCCAGCTTGTACCAGAGGTACTGGCTCGTGATGAAGCCTATCCACCTGTCATCAATTCGCCTGGCTATCTGCGCGTCGACAAGCCTCTCGTTAATCTTGCCGGGGGACCTCAGGGCCTCCATAAAGGCCCTCGGCGTAACCTCATGGAAGGCGCTTCTGTATATGTTCTGGTTGTAAGGCCTGAGGGCCAAGTACAGGTCCCACGCGATCTTCTCGCCCTCTCTGTCAGGGTCTGTCATTATGATTACTCTGTCAACCTCCAGCGCCACTTTCCTCAGGGTCTCAACTATGCTCCACGAGTCTACTATAGCCCTTGAGCCGCACCTGGGGCACTGGTCGACCTCCTCGGTGAACTGGTAGCCGCAGCTTAGACACCTCTTTATGCTCGAGTAGACGGGCTCCCACACGTCCCCCTTGAGCCTGACCCCAAAGAGGCTGCCCTCCTCAGGTTCTACCGAAAGGTCGAAGACGTGGCCCTTTGAGGCCGTGACGGTAATCAGGTGAACAGTGTTCGTAGCGTTGTCAACTACTGTCGTCTCGTATATGTTAAGGGAGCCCTCCCTCCTCCTAGCTGGCTTCCCCCAGAAGTTAGCAATGGTCCTGGCCTTAGTGGGCGACTCGACTACTATGAGCTCCGTTATTATGTTGATCTTCTTAGCGGCAGCCTCGGGCTCCTTCCTACTGGCCTCGAGCTCCTTCTCAACAGACTTGAGGTCAAGGGAGTTGAACGGGACAAACTGGGCCTGGCTGAGCCACCTGAGCCTGTCCTGAAGCGCATCAACGAGCTCAGGTATCCTGTCAACTATAACTGAGAGTCCCCTCGTCATGGAGCCGTGGAAGAGCCTGCTCGTCCTGCCGCTGGCCTGTATATAGGAAGACGCGTCCGGCGAGTAGAGCCAGAGGGAGCCTGACTCCCTCCTTATCACCATGGTCCCTATCCTAATGGTCTGTCCCTCTGACTGTAGCAGGTCCTCCAGCAGGTTGACAACCCTCTCTGACGCCTCGAGGACTAGCTTCCTGAGCTCCTCTAGCCTTCCCCTTGCCTCGAGCTGTCCCCTGATGACCGCCGCAATGATACGTGAGTCAACAGCATATGACCTGAGCAGGGCCTCAAGCCTCTTCCTGTAATCCGAGAACGACTGGTCCTTCTCCTCGGCGAACAGGAGGGCCCTTAGGAGCCTCCTAGGCGACAGCAGGGCGGTCCTCAGGTCAAGCCTTATGGCGGGGACCCCAAGGAATAGCGCGTACCTTATTACCTCAGGAAGGTCAATGCCCCTTACCAGCGCGCCGTACCTTGAGGCCACCCCGACGGCTACGTCTGCCTCGCCTGAGACGAGCTTCTCAACGGCTCTCCTCGGGTTCGATATGGCGTGTACGGCCCTAACGCCGGCCTTATTTAAGGCCTCGGCGACTACCTTAACCATTGACTTGCCGTAGGCCTGTGACACAAATACCAGCCCTCCGCGACCGAGCCTCTGCGCCAGCTCGATGATTGACGCCATCACGTCATCGGATATCAGGTAGGAGTCTATAACGTTCCTCAGGTAGTCAGTTCCGCCTCCTACCTCAAAGCCCAGGAGCTCCCTGAAGACCAGGTGCTTTACGCCCCTTGGCCTTCCGGTGGCTGACGCTATGACGAGCTGACCCTGCTGCACCTCGCCCTGCTTCATCTGTAGCTGCAGGCTCAGGGACGCTATTTCCTTGGTCAGCTGCTCCGCCCTTTCCCTGTGGCCCGCCTTAAGCGCGCCCGCCAGGTCAAGCCTTAGCTGGACCAGCCTGAACGCCGTAGAGATGGCTTCCTCGCTGAACCCTAAGAGCATGAGCGTCCTGTCTATGTTCTTGCTGTTCCTCAGTAGGCTATCTACGTCGTCTACTATAGCCAGGTTATAGGGCGCTGCAGCCCTCAGGACGTCGAAGTTCCTTACCATGAAGCCGGGCGTTATAACGAGGACCAGGTAGTCCTGGCCCTTTATCCTCTCCATCATTGCCTGCCTGTCCTCAGCCCTCATGGAGCTGTAGTAATAGGCGACGGAGCCCGCCCCGACTATTTTTGAGACCCTGTCGGCCGTCTGGGCTACCAGGTTCTCCGTGGGCACCAGGTACAGGACCCTCCACTTGTCCTTCTCAGCCCTGTAGGCTGCGTACGCCATGAGGAGCGTGGTCTTCCCGACTCCAGTTGGGGCCACTATTGAGAAGCTGTCGAGGAGCAACAGCCTCCTGGCCCAGCTCCTCTGGGCGCTTGACATAGCGAAGCCGTACTTGTCCTCAAAGTAGCTCGAGAAGTCCCTGAAGTCCCTCTCGAGGTAGGAGAGCTCAAGGTAGCTCCCGTACTTGCCGAGCTTCTGTAGCGCGTCTCCTATGCTAATGGGGTCCGCCTGCTCGGGCTCCTCGGGAAGGCAAGCGGAGCACGGTAGGCCCTTAGCGAGCCTGCTAGCCGTTATCTCGCCATGGCAGTTAGGACAGAGCCTTCTGAAGACGGCCTCTATCCTTGGCACATCGAGCCCTCCTCAGCTCATTTAAGAAGGCTCAGCAGTCCTACAGTATTAAGGCTTGCAGGGGTGAGAGGTAACTGTCACTAAGTATTACCTTGGGGGCCGCCGCTTATTGAAGTCCAAAGTGATGAGAGCCTCCTGAAGTAAGGCTCTGCCTGGGCCTGATCCTCAACGGCAACTGCAAGGGGCTCGCCGAAGGGCTCATTAACAATAACCATCAGGCCCACCCTAGAGGAGATGCTGTCAAGCAGGGGCAGCTGGGTGACCTTTACTGGGATGCCTGTCTCCGAGATCCTCTCAACCAAGGCCCCTTCCACGAGGAGGACCCTGAGGTCACCTATGTAACTTAGTAGCGCCTTGATTATCTCCTCGCCCAGCCCGTCCCTAGCCATAACTGTTGACACGGTTATGTATGCTACAGCTGAGGTCTTGAAGAAGTCGACGGCCGCCGACACTATATTATAGGCCCCCTTAACAATAACGTACCGAGGCGTCCTCTGCTTTGACCCAAGCCTTTCCAGCGCCTCAGCGAGCTCAGCGATCTCCCTGGCCCTTCTCCTGGAGTCCTCCTCAAGCCTTGCTATGCTCGCCGCCGCCAGCGCCCTCGGGCTTACGGCCCTGTACCACCCGTTAGGGTCCTTATAGACCATGCCCTTGCTCTCGAGGACCTTCACGACGTCATAGATCCTTGGGAGTGGGACCCCGCTCATTACGCTTGCCTCCTTTGGGTCGCTGGCGCCCTGGAGCATCGCGATGTAGAGCTTGGCCTCGTAGAGGGTCAGGTCCAGGGCCTTCCTCAGCCGCTCTACCAGGGCCTCCTGCTCTATTGGCAAGCCTAGCCCCATATAGAGAGCGCCAAAGAGGGCTTTAACGATGACTAGAGCCTCCGCGAGGCCTTTCATGTAAATAAACAACAGAGATAAACGTACACAAAACCCTGTAATAAAATTAGGACCTGCTAGCTTGAACTCGTCACTTCGTGGAGGCCGTGGCCGCCGTGCTGCCCTGCTGGGCAGCAGGGGCGCCGACCTCCACGCTCGGGAGCTCTGGGAACTCCTGCTTCATCCTCTGCTCGGCCACTATGCTTGCCTCCTTTAGTATCTTCTGCGCCTCCTCGGTCGCGTACTCGTTCTCAAAGATCGGCACAGCGCCAGAGGTGTACTGGGTCAGCGCGGTCGACAGCTCCTCGTCGATGTCCATCAGGTCAGCGAACACGTCGGGCATGGTGCCCCTGAGGTAGCCAGCCACCTGCTTAAGCGCAACTATGGCAGGCGCCAGGTCAGCGTTAACGTCGCCCATTATCAGGGTCGTGTCAAGCCTGAGCTTGACCTTCTCGAGGGCGTACTTGACAGTCATTATTATCTTGGCCATCCTCCTGACCTCGGCGACCTCATTAGCGTACATGGTGGCCTTGTTCTTGTCGCCCTCTATTATGGCGTTCACCACCTTCTCGAAGAGCTGCTTGTCGTAGGCCTGAAGCTTGCTGAGGGTATAGTCGAGCCTGTTCATCTGGGCTGCGACCCTGTAGCTTGCCATCATTATCTGCCTCTTGAGGGGCGGTGGTGGTGAGATGAAGTTCTTCACCTTCTCTGCAATGGTCTCCCTCTTTGACTCCTCAGACCACCTCTTGGGCCAGCTCTCAATCCCGCTCAAGCCTTTTCACCGGGTCCGACGTTCACTAGATGTCATAAGGGCTTTAGGGGGACAGGCCTAACAAAGGGGCTCACCGGCTATATAGGGCGGGGCAATAAGGCCTTCTCGGTGTAGGACTTGACAGCCCCGCGCGTCGACGAGGCTTCTAGGTTCATAGGGTCGGAAGTCGTTGATGACTTCGGAAGGTCGCTGGGCGTCCTCGTGGCCATCGAGAGCGGAGTAGACGGGAGGATTACAAACATAATAGTGAAGGTGGCTGACAAGAGCCTGGAGGTCATAGAGGGGGAGAGGGTCAGGGTCTTTGAGGGAAAGCTTACAGTGACGCCGGAGTGGAAATATGAGATCCTCGAGGTCATAGATAACCTTGAGAGGGCCTACAAGAGGAAGAAGGCCATAGAGAGCATCAGCAGCCGCAACGAGTTGCCCTCGGTTGTTGTGGATCCTATAAAGAAGAAGCTTGAGGAGGAGATAAGGTCTCTGAGGATCAAGGCCGATGAGGTCAGGAAGCTCGTGAGCTCCAGGATATCTGAGATAGAGACGGAGGAGCTGAAGGTGGCGAGGGCTGTGGCGTCAGTCGGCATATCCTACTTCAGCGGCGAGGTCAGCGAGAGGGGCTACACGCAGAGCATGAACCACCTAAAGAAGCTGCAGGAGGCCCTGGGCGAGGAGAAGAGGGCCGCGAAGGAGCTACTTGAGAAGCTGGAGAAGGTCCTGCAGCTGGCCTCTGAGGGCGAGTCCCAGAAACAGGTCACCCCGGTCCAGGTCCAGCAGGCCCCTGCTACGTCTCAGCCTCAGGCAGTGGTAGTTAAGGTCGAGGGATAACGTCAGACCTCAGAAGCGCCTCATGTTAACGTTTTAGAGCCCGCTGGCTAAGAAGGCTTTTGGGCGGGGGTGCCCGAGCCCGGCCAAAGGGGACGGGCCCAAGACCCGTTGGCGTAGGCCTGCGTGGGTTCAAATCCCACCCCCCGCACCCTTAGCCTTCCTGCCTGCGCCCCGACCTGGAGCGACCGCTCAACACGTCCTGCAGGAACTCGGCGAGCCCCCTAAAGAGCAGGAGGGCAGCCGCTATCGCCACTGCGAAGGCGAAGACCTCAGCCCACAGGCTCTCATCTTCTATACCGAAAAGCATTAACAGGTACGCTAGGCCCATCATGACGCCCCCAACGACTAAGAACCTGACGTAGACCTTCAAGGACCAACTCCTCAATAGAGCCAGCACGCCACGTAGTGGCCTGGCTCTACCTCCTTAAGCGGCGGCTCCTCCGTCTCGCACCTCTTCATTACAAATGGACACCTCGGGTGGAACCTACAGCCTGACTTGGGCCAGACGAGCTCTAGCTCTCTGACGTTGACCTTGAAGAACTTGTCTCTGGCCTCGGGCTCTAGCCTTGGGTAGGCCTGGAGGAGCGCCTGCGTGTAGGGGTGTAATGGGTTCTCCACGACCCTCTTCGTAGGCCCTATCTCAACTATCTTGCCGAGATACATTATCGCTATTCTGTGGGCTATGACCTTGGCGACCGGCAGCTCGTGAGTTATGAAAAGTATTGACAGGCCTCTCGACTGATTGATCTTCTTAAGGTCCTCGACTATGAGCCCCTTCAGCGAGGCGTCCAGCATTGTGACCGGCTCGTCGGCAACCAGGTAGTCAGGGTCCATTAGCAGGGCTCTAGCTATTGCTAGTCTCTGCCTCTGACCTCCTGAAAGCTGGAAGACGTAGTTGTTAAGTAGCTCGTAGGGGAGCCCTACGTCATCGAAGGCCTTATGTATCCTCTCTTCTATCTCAGCCCTTTCCCTGATCCCCGCATAGTAAAGGGGCTGCCTAAGGGCGTCATAGACCTTCATATAGGGGTCTATGGAGGAGTATGGGTCCTGATAGATCATCTGGAGCTTCCTCCTGATGTCCTTAGTGATGGTCTTTGGGGTGATCAGGTGGGAGACGCCCTTGCTGTCATAATATATCACCTGGCCCTCGGTGGGGGCCTGAAGCCCTATGGTTGTGCGGCCAAGCGTAGTCTTGCCGCTGCCGCTCTCGCCCACTAGGCCAAGTATCTCCCCCCTCCTTATCTTGATGCTGACGTCGTCGACGGCCTTAACTACGCTCTTCTTAGAGAGGAATCCCCCCTTGGTGAAGTAAACCTTGAGGTCCTTGGTCTCTATTACTATATCGCCTAAGCTCACCTTTCATCACCCGTAGAGCCAGCACGCGACCTCCGAGTTCTCGACCCTCTTAAGCTTGGGCTCCTCGCGCTTACAGATATCCATTACGAATGGGCACCTGGTCTGGAACCTGCAGCCAGGGGGAAGCCTGGCCAGGTCTGGCATGAAGCCCGGTATGCCCTTTATGTAATCCTTTGACAGGTCTGGCACTGCCTCCATGAGCAGCTGAGTGTATGGATGCTCAGGCTTCCTAACCATATCAGCGGTGTCGGCGTGCTCAACTATCCTCCCCGCATACATTATGTATATTCTGTCCGCGATCATCGACATTAAGGCTATGTCGTGGGTTATAAAGATAATGGATACGCCAAGCTCCTTCCTCAACTGCTTCAGGAGGTTTATGATGTGAGTCTGCGTTATTACGTCAAGGGCTGTAGTTGGCTCATCCGCTATGAGGACCTGAGGGTTAAGGGCTAGAGCCATCGCTATAAAGGCCCTCTGCTTCTGCCCGCCGCTTAGCTCGTGAGGGTACCTGTCAGCTATAGAGGGGTCCAGGTTAACCATCTTCATGAGTTCGTTGACCCTCTGGTCAGGGTCGCCTGTATAGCCGTGGACCTCTAGGACCTCCTTTATCTGATCCCTTATCTTGTAAACCGGCGTGAAGCCGTTCATAGAGCCCTGGAACACCATCGCTATCCTCTTCCACCTGTACTCGCTGTTGAAGACCTTCTCGGGCAGGTGCAGCACCTCGGTGTCCTCAAAGTATATGTTACCGCCCTCTATGAGGCCTGGCGGCATTATCAGCCTCATTAAGCCCAGGGCTAACGTGCTCTTGCCGCTGCCGCTCTCGCCGGCTATGCCTATGATCTCGCCCTTGTTCAGATAGATGTTAACATCGTCGACGGCCCTTACCACGCCCCTAGGCATATGGAAGTATATCTTTAGCCCCTCAACCCTCAGCAGAGGCGGCAAAAGCCCTCCCTTCTCAGCCACCCATCCCTAAATCGTCTAGCTTAAAATTTTCACATGTCTGTAGCCTTCCCCCAAAGAACCCTCCTTAAAATAATTAAATAAATAATTTAATGGGGATACGGACCTAGAGGGCTCACTCTAGCAGACTTAGGGCGTTTGAGTAGACCACGCCGCTAAGGTCCTCGAGCCTGAAGCCGTAGTGAACCTTCGTGAAGTTAGACCTGAAGCTCTTGACCTCCTCCCTCACCTTGGAAGGCTCCTCGCCCTTTATCAGGACCCTCTCCATGAAGTCCGCTATGACCTCCATCTCGTCCTCCTTCATGCCAAACCTCGTCATCTCCTGTACGCCTATCCTTAGGCCGCTCGGGTTCTTGACGGCCTCAGGCGGGTCCTTTGGCAGGAGGTTCTTGTTCACTATAATGTTGGCTTCCTCAAGCAGAAGGGCGGCCTTCGCGCCGCCCCCTTGTTTAGTTACGTCCAGCAGCACCTGATGACTCATGGTGTAACCCATGTGCTCAGCTAGCACGGTGAAGCCTCTCTCCGCAAGGGCCTCGGCTAGCCTCTTGGCGTTCCTGATCACCTGATCAGCGTACTGACGCCCGAACTCCAACATCTCAAGGGCCGTGACAGCCGTCGCCGGGAGCCTGTGGAGGTGGTGATTGCTGACGAACCAGGGGAATATCGTTTTACTTATCTCCTTGAAGACCTCCCTGTTGGACGCCAGGATGACCCCGCCCTGAGGTCCTGGGAACGTCTTATGCGTCGAGGCCGTCATAACGTCAGCCCCGTGCTTAAGCGGGTTCTCCCACGCGCCCCCAGCTATTAGACCAAGCACGTGGGCTGCGTCGTAGACCAGCTTGCCCCCTACAGAGTGAACGGCCTCTGCGATCTCCTTCACTGGGTGAGGGAAGAGGTACACGCTGCCCCCCAGTACAGCGAACTTGGGCTTGACCTCCTCAATCACCTTGATGGCCCTGTCCACGTCAACGTTCATCCTCTCCTCATCGTAGGGAAGGTCGACCTGCTGTATGCCAAGGGCGCCCAGGGTCCCAAACTTCGTGTGGCTCACGTGAGCCCCGGCCTGCACAGGCGCTATGACGGCCTTGTCGCCAGGCTGAGCTAACACCCTGAAGGTGGCCGCGTTGGCTATCGTGCCGCTGACAGGCCTCAGGTCAACCATGTCTGTCTCAAAGAGCCTGCCCATAAGCTCGTTCGCCAACACTTCGAGTTCGTCTATGTACTTAACGCCCTGGTAGTGCCTCTTGAATGGCTTACCTTCGGCGTACCTGTGCATGGGGTCACTTACGTAGACAGCCATCGCCGCTGGTGACATCACGTTCTCACTCGCTATGAGGTTGATGGTTTCCCTCAGCCTCCACATGTTATGAGCGTTTGTTAGCTCGAACACCCTAGCTAGCTCTTCCCTTACGCCCAATCCCTTTCGCCTTACAGAGACCGGCGTGAGGAAGGTAAAAGTTGTAACTGTATCTAAGGTATTGTTCAGGTAAACCTTAATGTAATAGGTGCCTTTTCCCTAAGCGGATGTGGTTCCCGCAAATCGCGGACTTCGCTCTAAGCCCGGGCTTACCCTCCCAGACCCTAGATATAGGCGCACCGCCCCCAGTATTCCGCTGGCACAAGGGGCTTTCCGGCGCCCGGTGTGGGGAAAATGCTTAGCGTGGTAGTGAGGCAGTCCCCATGGGATGACGACGTGGCCCTCAAGGCAGCTTGGGAGGCCGCCAAGAGGCTAAAGGACGAGTACTCGCTAAGAGTTCTCGTAGAGGTCGTCAACGAGTCGCTGGGCTACGGCCCATTCCACGATGGCCCAAGCGTTTCCGTGGGACCTCACGAGATACCCGTTGACCCTGCCATGGTAAACGTTGAGGAGCTTATTGACAGGATAGTTCAGACGGTCCTAGAGGTGGCCGGCCTGATGACAAGTGAGGAGGAGCCTAAGGTTAGGGTCAACTTCATTGACGCTATTCCCTTAAACCCGCCGCTGATAGCTGCCTAAGGGCCTTCTCGTGGGAAAAAGGAGCGCTGCTTAGCTACTGCCGGAGTTGTTGCCAGAGCTCCTTGGCTGAACGAAGATCCTAGTGCTGTGAGGCAGCTTAGAGGCAGCCCTCCTCAGCGCCTCCTTCATCTTGTCCAGGTCTGAGGCCCTGCCGTAAACCTCTATTATGGCGTCGCCAGGCTCCACTATAGCGGCGACGCCTATAGGCGTGCCGAAGGAGAGCCTCATTCCGTCCTGAAGCCTGTCAGCGCCCGCGAAGGCCATCATCTTGTTCTCCCTGATAACCTGGTGAGGGTACTTCTTAACGACCATGAAGTAGTTGGCGTCACCTACGTTCGTGGAGAGGTACTTAGACGCTGCCACCCTTGCGGCCTCGAGCGCCTCTGACCTTATCTGGCCGCGCTCCAGCGCGACCAGTGAGACCTTGACCTCATAGGAGTTCATAATGGACGGGGTACCAGCGGTGAACTTTGATATCTTGGGCTGAGGGGCGCCGTGTATGTACTCCTTCCTGGTGTAGGGCTGGCTAGTTACATGGGAGTAGCACCGACCTGGCCTCATGGGCATAGCTTCTCGCCGCTTCGTCCTGTCCCACAGATCTTTTAAATGTTTTCAGACGCGTCACGCTGGGCAGCAACTTGAGCAAGGCCGAATCGGTCATAGGGTTCCTCACGGGCCGTCTGCCATCCTTAGCTGAGGAAATAGATAACAGAAATGAGCTCAGCGCGGAGTTCCTTCAGGGACTGAGGGAGGCTGGCGCCTTTGACTCGCTGTCCATGTCCCTGAGCGAGCTGATGAACATAGTCCGCGTAGCCTCAAGGTGGAGCCCTGCGGTAGCCCACGTAATAATGACCTCTGCTACCGTTGCCAGGAGGGTGAGGCAGGACGGCAGGGTCTACTCGCTCTGCGTCACGGAGCCCGGCGGCGGCACCGATATAAAGGCTAACCTGAAGACGATCGCTGAAGAGCGGGCCGGGGGAGAGGCATACATAACAGGGGAGAAGGTATACGCAAGCAACGCCATATACGCTAGCCACTTCCTCGTGCTGGCCCAGGGCCCCTCAGGGCCCACGCTCTACCTAGTTGAGAGGGGGCCAGGTGTTAAGGTCGAGAAGCAGGAGCTCTTCACCTTCAGGGGGGCTGGGGTCTCGAAGGTCGTCTTCGAGGGAGCGACAGGGGTTCGGGTCGGCACGCCTGGCAAGGGGATAAGGGAGGCCCTTGAGACGATCAACTACGAGAGACTCAGCTACGGCGCGATAGGCCTGGGGATAAAGGACGGGTTCTTTGAGGAGGTAGGTCCTAAGGCCTTGACCAAGAAGATCTTTGGAGTTGAGCTGGGGGACTACCAGGGCATAAGGTGGTACTTCGCGGACATCGAGATTAAGTCAAGGCTCCTGGAGGCCCTGCTGGAGGTGGCCGTGGCCAGGGCTGAGTCTAAAGGGGCTGTTGATCCCTATGACGCTGCTGTCTCAAAGCTGATGGGCGCTGAGGTCGCCCAGAGGGCCGCGTGGCTGGCCGTGCAGGTTATGGGAGGGGCAGGCTTTGCGAAGGGCTCAAGGCTTGAGAGGTTGACGAGGGACGCAAGGATGCTTGACATAGGGGCCGGGGCGCGAGAGGTCCTGCTGGACTTCGTAGGGGAGCAGGCCATAAAGAGGTACAGAGGACATTAGCGCTTAACATAGCATAAACTGTTATTAAAGAAAATTTTATAAGGTCTTTTAAAAACAGTTTTCCCGGGCTAGGGATGGAGGCAATGGCTCAGAGGTCGCAGAGGTCCCTGAGGGCGCTTATCAGGTGCGCCTCTATACCTGACCCTGACGTGTCAGCCCAGATAATATCGATACTCCTTGAGCGCAAGGAGGTGAGCGTTAAGGACCTGACCAAGGAGCTCGGGGTTAGCTACCCCCTAGTACTTAGGGTGATTAATGACCTCACAGGCCTCGGGATAACCACAACGAGCAAGCTCAAGATGGAGGGCAGAGGAAGGCCCAGAAAGCTCGTGAGGATCAACGTAGGAAAGCTCGCCGAGCTCCTAGAGGAGTGTAGGAAGAACCTCAGCGAGGTAGAGAGCCTGATAGCCTCCTTAAGTACGAGCGGCGGGCCAGCTGGCGGGGCCGCCGCTAGCGCGCCAACGAGTTAAGAGCGTCAGCGAAATCCTCCATGACCTTTTCTGGCTCCTTGGCCTTCATGACAGCGCTGGCCAACAGTATGCCGCTGGCTCCGAGCTCTATGGCCTTAACCACGTCCTCTCTGTAGGTTATCCCTGCCCCGGCTAGGACCGGTATATCGGCAATGGCCTTGACTGCCTTGACCCCCTCGGTTATCACCTCAGGCCTGGCCCTTGAGACCGAGACGCCGGTCCCTATCAGCTCAGGCGGCTCGATCGCTATGAAGTCAGGCCTGAGGTAGGCGAGGCCTGCTGCCTCTCCCGGCGTGTCAGCGCACGCCATGACCTCAAGGCCCTGGGCCTTCACAGCCTTTACAACCTTCTCTACATCGCGGTAGACCATCTTGTGCTCGCTGTGGTTCGTCAGGACGCCCTTGGCGCCTATTAGTTTCACTGCTGACGCCGGCAGGTAGCCCGTGTAGGCCCCGAAATCTATGGGGTCTACGTGCTCAACGTAGACGTCTTCGTAGGCCTGAAGTATCTTACCCACGACGGCCGCAGGCACCGCTAAGATTATCCTAACGCCCTGATACCTTGAGGAGAGCCTCGAGGCGGCCCTAGCTATATCAAGGGACCTCTCGTTAAATGCCGTCTCGTATGCCTTGTAGTTGATTGCAAATATCAACTTAGCCAACTCTCAACCCCCGCTGAGCATTGTCCTGTAAGAAAAAAGGCTTAAAGTAGTAGACTCAGTCACCATGAGTTGGCTCCAGCAACTCCTCCCTCCTGATCACAGGCTTATAGCCAAGGTCGAAGGGCTTGAACCTATTTTCAAGCTTCTTAAGCACGTCTGGCAGCGTCGTGTACTCCATCTCTTCGGGCCCTAGCCTGTGCGGCATGAAGGGTCCGTGCCTTCTCATGTACTCCGCTATCAGCTGGGCCATCCTCCTGGTCTCATCAAAGGCCACGTCGTCAAAGAGGTCGCTCGGGCCCACGAGCCTGCCCTCCTTCACGTTGAACCCGAGGCCCATGACCCTAGGCGGCCCATCGAACCTGGTCATCTTAGCGTCCTTCATGCCCACCGGCATCAGGGGGCCTGCGTGGCTGCCTCTCATCCAGCCGGCCACGAGGTGCGGGAACGAGAAGGCCTCCAGTATCTCGCCCAGCGCAGGGAAGCCCGACTGGGCCCTGACGATCATGACGGGGTCGTCCTTCCCTATGTACTTTCCTGCTATCAGGTTAAGCCTCTCCGAGCTGACAACGGCTGCCGGCTCACCGTCCTTGCGGTGGACGTACTTTATGACGTACCTTGAGGTGGTCCCTATGAGGGCCAGGAGGTCGTAAAGCTCCTCGGGCGTCCTCATTTCGACGGCTCTGCCCTCCATTATGTCGAGCACCGTGAAGACGAAGCCGTCGTGAAGCTTAGGGTCTATCACGAGGCCTGCAGTGTTGAACGGGTCGGCGAAGATCCTGAAGAGCGGGAGGTTGAAGGCGCTGGGCTCCGTCTTGTCGGCCATGAAGATGGCTATGGGCTCCGAGGGCCTCTCCTTAAACTCAAGCTCTGCGACGCCTGGCCCCAGCCCCCTCACGTTGCCGCTGAAGGTGTCGCTAAGTAGGTCCTGGCCAGCAGCGTAGAGGCCAAGCTCCTTAGAGACCTTTGTTGCCTCCTTGAAGGCGTCCCAGGCGAGCTCGTGGACCTTCGGGTCGTTGGGACCCCTGAAGTGCGTCATTATCAGCTGGATGTCGTCACCTATGGCCGTCACGTAGTAGTCCACTATTATGCCCTGCTTCTTGCCCTCGGCCAGAACCCTTGAGGCCGCGAGGAGCGTGTCGGGGTGGGCCTTATGATGTCCTGCGAGGCTACCGATGTCGGCCTTGATCACGCTTACAGTTGTTTTCTTTTCATTCTGTGACGACAAGAGGCCTCCCACCGTTTCTAGTTGTATGCAAAACGGGGTGAATAAATACATCTTTCAGAAAAACTATATTATAACGGCTTTATATGTTGAACTTCTACGGCCCATAACGTAAGTAGCGACCTGCAGAGAGGAGGCCTAGATCACCAGGGCACCTTCTTGAGGCCCAGCTTATAGGCCCCCCAGTTAGTGGCCCTATGTAGTCCATATATTGCGAGCGCCCAAAGGACCTCATCCACAAGCGGAAAGGTCTTGCCTACTATGTAAAGGAAGAGCAGGGCGAACACGTAGAACCCCAGCTGGTCAAGGACGGGGGCCTGTTGCCCTCTTTCGAGACCTAGCCTTCTCTTAATGAAGGAACCAAAGAGGTCGCCTATAAGTGCGCCTAGAGACGCTAGGGCCGCGTAAGGTATTAGGTCAGCCCCAACGGCCACAGCCTCTATAGCGCCAAAGAGGGTGCCAGCAGTAATCCCCCCAAGGAGGCCTCCCCACGTCTTACCGTCACCGAATATCCTCCTGCCATCTATGAACCTCTTGCCGAAGTCGACAGGAGGAGGGCCATTCATTATCACCGGCGCCCCGTTAGCGACCATGGCCGGCAGGACATATATTATCAGCTCAATGAGCTGACTCAGCAGGCTGTTCAAGCCACCTCACCCCATCACTTATGAGCTCATAGGTGAAGGAGGGGCCTGGCGGCTTGAGCAGGGTCAGCCTTGAACAAGGACCTCCCTTACACCTAACCCTCTCGGCCTTGCCTACTACGTGCGCCCACGGTATGACCCACCTGCCCAGGGCCATCTCTTCCTCCTGCCCTACCTCCATGACCTGCCCTACCGCCACTCCGCCTGACCTCCTCAGCATCGCTGAGATCATTGAGAGCCTAGCGAGCGAGTAGCTCCCTAGGTAGCCCCTGAAGGGCCAGTTTATTGAGTCTATGACCAGCAGGACACCACTGCTTAAGGCCTCTACGACTAGGTTCGTCATCTCATAAAAGCTAAGGACTGCCTTGGTCGGGACACACGTAGCTACATTCCTTGCATACGTAAGGGTGCCGGGCTCCGTAGCAAGGACCAGCACCTCCTTCCCTGAAGCGATAGCGTACTTAGCGAGCTCAAAGGCTATTCTGGTCTTCCCAGTAGCGGGAGGGCCGTAGATTACAAAGAAAAGCCTCCTGTCAACGACCTCCCTTAGGTCAGGAGGGAGCCGCGTGGCTGGGCTGCAGACGGAGCTCACTTAGGACCCTGCTCCCTCGGCCCCCTTAATCACTACCTCGCCGCCGGCCGCCTTGACCTTCTCCACGGCCTTGCTTGAGGCCGAGGGCGCTATGACCTTAACGCTTATCGTTATCTTGCCGCGGCCCAGCAGCTTGACGTAGCCAAGCTCCTCCAGGTCCACAACGTACTTTCCGTCCTCAATCTTCGCCTGGCCCCTCGCGGCCAGGTCCTTCACTATCGCCTCCAGGCGCTCAAGGTCTATGGCTGGCTGCTCGCCCCTTGATGTTGGGTTCCTGAAGCCCCTCTTGCCAAACCAGTTAGGGGCGTACCTCAGCATCCACGACTTCTTGTGCTTGCCAAGCCCTGCCGCTCCCCTTCCTCCCCTGCTGCCTGACTTCCTGTGCTGGCCTATCCTGCCCCAGCCCATCGTCCTAGTCCTTCCCCTCAGCTTCCTCGACTTCTTCCTGGCCCTCGGTATCGTCCAGGTCATAGTCTCAGCCCCACGTGGACCCTTGGGGTTTAAATTCAAAACATCCTCTGGACCAGCTCATTTATTTCCTTCCCCCTGTACCCGAGCTCCCCCTCTGGGTAAAGCTTCTTAACAGACCTCTTGAAGCCCCCGCTCGGCGGGTGAAGCCTGAAGAAGGGCTTCACGCCGTAGTCCGTCAGCTTATGGTACTGAATCTCGTTGTTCGCCACTTTCTCAGCGAGCTCAGCTATGCCGTTCAGCTTGAGCCTCTCCTTAACCCACTCATCGGTTATCGGCACTTCGCCGAGTAGCCTCCCCCTCCTCCTTATGAGCTCCTCGAGGACCTTCGGCTCCACCTCGCCCCAGGTTATAGCTGTCTGGGCCCTCTTCAGCATACCCTGGATGCCTGGCAGGCTGTCGGGGTATACCGTCGCTATGTATATTCGTCTGAGCCTCAGCAGCTCAAGCGTCTTCCTAACATCAGGGTGCTGGTCGGCCTCGCCCCTGATCCTTATTATTAGGTAAGCCAATTACGCTCACCTCGTCCAGTCCTGATAAGTTACGAACCTGTAGGTGTTCCTAAGCGCAAGGTACGTGGCCCTGGCGAAGTTGTAGGTTGTCCTCGTCTCGCCGAAGGTCTGTGACCACACGTCCTTGATTCCAGCTAACGACAGGACCACCTTGGCTACGTTACCGGCCACGAGGCCTGTCCCCTTTGGCGCGGGCTTCAAGACCACCCTTACACTACCGCTCTTGCCCTCGACTGTGAACGGGACGCTGTGGGGCTCGCCGCATGTGCACTCCCAGCTGCCGCAGCCCCTCCTCACAGGCGTTATGTTCAGCTTGGCGTCCCTTATGGCCTTGTCTATGGCGTCCCTTAGCTGCCTGGCCTTGCCCTTGCCGAGGCCCACGTAGCCGTCCCTGTTACCTACTACTACAGTTACCCTGTACCTGGTCACCCTTCCGGCGTCGGTCATCTTCTGGACATGGGTTATGTCAATGACCTCTGCCTGGAGGCCTGGAAGAAGCACGTCAACTATCTCGGGCTCCAGTATCGGCAGGTTCCTCCTGAAGATCTCCTCTATGCTCGCTATCTTACCCTCCTTAACGAGCCTGCCCACCTTTGTCTTTGGGACCCACTCCTCAAGCTGGGGCTGAGGCGTTACAGTTGGCCTTTCGGCGCCCTCACTCACTGCCTGTCACCTCCGTTACCTGTTGCCTTGTCGAGGCCTCAATAACAGCCTTATAAGCGGCCTTTATCCTTTCAAGAACCTCCTCAAAGTGCTTAGGCAGCTCTGCTGGGTCTATGCGCGAGGAAAGCTGTGAGAAGACCCTCTTGAACTTTTCCTGGTTCTCCTGCCTCAGCTGAGCAGCGTAATTAGCCACGTGCTCGCACCTGATCCTTTCATCACTGGGCAGGACGTCCTCACCGTGAGGTATGTTGACGCCGGCGTCCAGGGCGCCCTTAAGCGCTGCGAAGACCCTTGACCCCCTTGATGGCTTGTGGAGGCCTATGTCGAGGATAGCCTCACGACCTCCCTTCTCAAGGAACCTCAACGCCGCGAGGAAGCCTGTCAGGTAGGCCGCGCACGTAGCCTTACCGCTCCCCTTCCACCCGAACTTCTTTATGAGCTCCCTTGAGTGGGCAGCTGCAACGACCTTGTCCCCCTTCAGGTCGAAGTCTATGAACTGAACAGTAACGTACTTGTTGCTGACCCTCACGACCATCCTGGTCTTCCCGCTTAGGAGGAGACGGAACCTCTTGTAATAGTTCGTCTTGCCTTCACGCCTCCTCCTAAGCGGAACCTTGTAGTTAGGTCCTCCCTTCACTTCTGGCCACCCGCCGCCTGCTTAAGCATGCCACTCGACTCCACGTACCTCCTCAGGTCAGCAAGGCTTGAGAACCTGTTGCCCTTTATTAGCCTGTACAGCAACCTGTAATCCTTCCTGCTTATCATCCCGTGATCCCTCAGCCACCTTATGTACCTCCTCATCTTCCTAACCTTGTGGACCCACTGGCTCTCAGGGTCCCTCCTCGCTCCAGCAGTCCCCTCCCTCTTGCCTGGTCCCCTCCTATGGCCCTTGAGCCTCTTTTTCTTCCTCTCGAGCCACCTGTGAGCGTTCCCCTTGGCAGGGATGACCCTTATCAGGCCCCTGCTTATTAGGCCCCTCACGTCGTCCTTTGTGACCGCTGCCTCTATCTCCTCCCTGTGGTCAGGGCTTGGGTCTATCCATATCCTGCTCTCGCCGACGCCCAGTATCTCGGCCGCAAGCCTCCTCTGAAGGCTGTAGTCCATCACCCACCACCGTTAGCTACCCTGAACCCCCTTCTCTTAGCCTCATCAAGTATCTGCAGTCTCTTCCTCAGGCCTACCCTGCCAGATATATAAATAATGTGAGTTGATGGGCTGAGGCCCTCAAGCTCCTTGACGTTTGAGACCACGACCGGTATGAGGCCTGAGGGGTGTCTGCCTCTGATGGAGGAGTCCGTCCTGTAGCCAACCTTGACGAGTGGGGGATAGCCCTTGTACTGAAGCCTGACCTTGTTATCGATACCCTTTGGCTTCCTCCACGACTCGTCCAGGCGGCCTATGCGCCACGAAAGATATCTCACAAACCTTACCCTCAGCTTCCTGCTTATCTTGAACTGGAGCAGTCTCCTCTGCCTGAGCTCTGCTGGACGGACCCTCGCAACGGCCTCTGACGACATCACTCTATCACCTCCCTCGCATAGATGAAAATACCGTCCATGAACTTCCTCCTATCTAAGTCTGATATGTGAGTGGCCCTCTCTATGTTAGCGGCGGTCTGCCCCACGGCCTCTATGTCTATACCCTCAACTATTACGTCCTGGCCCTGAACCTTGACCGTGACCCCAGGCATTACAGTCGCGTACCTAGGCGCCTTCTCCCCTAGGAAGTTACTTATGACCACTCTGTTCTTCTCAACCTTAATTGTTATGGGGAAGTGCGTTGATATGATCTTCAGCTTGTACCTGAACCCCTTCGTAACCCCAACTATCATGTTCTTTATGTGGGCCGCTATGGTCCCTACGAGCGCCTTCTTCCTCGAGTCGGCGAGGCTTGCGCTCACGACCACGTAATTGCCGTCAACTGTTATCGTGACCCCCTTGGCGTGGCTGAAGTCCTTCCTTATCTCGCCCTTAGGCCCCTTAACCGTGACCTTCATGCCGTCCACTGTCACTGTGACCCCCTGGGGTATCTCAACCCTTCTCTCGACCAGCAGCGCCCTTGGCAAACCCGTCACCTTTACCTTGCGCTTCCTAGGCCTCTAAGCCAGGCCCTCTTTTAAGCATTCTAAACCCTCTCAAGCTTCTCCCTCACGGCAGCCTCCAGCTCGCTAAGCCTGATCACGGGGTACCCTGGCAGAGGCTCCTTAGCCCTCCCCAGGACAACTACCCTGTCCGGGTCCTCTTCCTTCCTCTTGCGGAAGATCCTCACCTTGAGGTAGCCCTTGTCCTTACCCATGTATATGAAGGCTATCTTTACCCTCTTATCCCCCATCTAGGTCGCCCAGAGCAGACTTCTCAGAGGGTTTAAGGGCTTAAGCCCTCTCAGTCCATGGCAGCTAGGACCGCTGACGCTTTGAGGGCCTCATCAACGTTCCTCGCTACATAGACCTTACCCCCGGTCTGGGTGGCTAACGACTCCAGCCTGGTCGCCTTTGAAGGCGTGGAGCCTGATATCAAGAGGGCGTCCACCCTTACGCCGTCAAGGGTCAGGAGAGGGACGAGGGACTCGGGGTCAAAGCCTTCGTTGTAGTCACCGTCGGTTATCAAGATAACCCTCTTATGATACCCTGCGGGGGCCCACTTTAGCATGAAGTAGGCGTCCTTGAGCGCCTCTGACACGTTGGTGGCCTTCCCCATTACAGATATAGATGAAGCGGCCCTCTCCACCAGGTCCACGTTGTTCGTGAGGTCCACTAGCGGCATCGAGCGTCCATAAAACGCTATGAGCCCTATCAGGGTCGGGACGCCGCTACCTAGGACCGACCTTGCTATCACGGCGGCGCTCCTCTTCGCGACCTCCATTCTGTTCGGCCTTACGTCCCTCAGGCTCATGCTGATGCTGACGTCGATCGCTATCACTATAGCCCTGCCCAAGAACCTCTTAGCTATATCTTTCCCCCAGGTTACTTCTTGATGTTAAATTTAAATACTTATTGTCAACATGCCTGCTAACCCAAGAGACTCCTTGGTATCTGGAGCGGTATCGAGCCAAGCCTTCCAAGCAGGGACTTGAAGGTCTGCTCATCCAGTACCCCTACGTCCCTGCCCAGGACCAGGAGGGATACGCTAGGGGCCGCAGGAACTCCGTGAACCTTAGCAACCTGCCTGGTCCTCTTGTCATCGCTTAGCAGGACGCCGTTCATCTTCTTAGCAAGGTATATGGCGTGGGACTCCTGGAGGGATATCCCGTTCTTCCGGGAGAACTCAGCCAGGCTCTTGTTCACCCTCACGACCTCAACGCCGTCCATGACCACTATGAGGCCCCTCATCTTTGAGAACCTGAGCAGGAGCGCCTGCGCCCTTTCCTGAACCTTGTCTGGGACCACGAACCTCTTGTTCAGCTTAGGCAGGTAACTGAACAGGTTGAGCTCAAGCATAACATATAGTGAGGACAGGTCCAGGACCACCAGTCCCTTATCCCTGAGCGCCTTGACCCCCTCATTGACCTCTTCGTCGGAGTCGGCGCCCAGCTGCGGCGGAGTGTCATGCGATAGGAAGAACCATATTAGCTCATCCATGCTTATCCCACTTATGTCAACGGCTAGCTGGAAGCTTATGTTCCCGTTCTTGAACGCTCTGAGGGACAGGTCCTTCAGGTCGTAGCTTTCAACCAGCCTTCTGACGGCCTCCCTGATGGCCTCGGTCTTGCTGCTGTAAAGCCCTGCCCTCACCAGCGCCTCGAGAAGGTCTTCTATGTAGCCGCTTATCTCTATTGTTGTTACCACCGCGCCTCAGATAGGACGGTTTACGAACCGAGTTAAAGCCCCTCTGGCGGGGAGATCAAGACGACCTCTACCTCGTCACCCTCGTCGTAGCCCTCCACGTCCTCAGGTATTATGAGCAGGCCGTTGGCTTCCGTCAGCGTCGACAGTACGCCAGAGGCAGTTATAGCCAAGGGCTCCACTTCATAGCCTTTGTCCGTGGCCCTGACCTTGACCCTGAGGTAGGTCCTGACCCCAGCTATGTTAGCCACCCTTCTCGTAATGACCCCCTTAACCCTTGGCAGGGGTTCCTCGCGACTTGAAGTCATGTGAAGTAGGGTTGGCCTGACGAAGGCCATGTAGCCAGCGAGGCCGGCAACTGGGAAGCCTGAAAGCATGAAGACAGGCTTACCGTCAACGACCCCAGCTCCAGTGGGCTTCCCTGGCCTCATCCTGACCCCGTTAAATAGCACCTTGCCAAGCCTCCTGACGGCCTCAGGAACTACGTCATAGGCCCCTATGCTGGTGCCCCCGGTGGTTATGACTGCGTCAGCCTCCCTGAGGCCTATCGAGAGCTTATTGGCTATGAGCTCCACGTCGTCGGGTACCGTCCCTAGGTCAAGCGGTTCATAGCCGTCAGCCCTGAGCAGGGACTTGAGGAGAGGCTTCGTGCTGTTAATGATAGTGCCTGGCGACCCCGCCCTTGGGTCGCTCAGCTCTACTACCTCAGACCCTGTGCTGAGGACAGCGACCCTTAACCTGTACACCTTTACTTTCCTGATGTTAAGCGATGCCAGGGCCGCTATGTGCCACGGCTTCACCCTTTCGCCCCTCCTTATGACTGGTTTGCCCGCCTGGAAGTCCTCGCCTTTCCTCGACACGTTCTGGTACCTTGTGACCTGCCTCTGAACCTTCACAACGTCGCCCTCACGAAAAGCGTCCTCAGCCATCACAACGGCGTCGGCGCCTGGCGGTAAGGGCGCGCCCGTGTATATTATGTAGGCCTCGCCCTCGCCAAGGGGCTTCAGCGATGAAGGGTCCGTCCCCGCCTCAACCTCGCCCACTATCCTTAGCTCGACGGGATTCAGCAGGCTTGCCCCCAGAGTATCAGAGGACCTGACAGCGTAGCCGTCCACAGCGCTTCTGTCAAACGGCGGGAAGTCTGACTGGGCTATAACATCCTCTGCAGATATAAGGTTCAGGGAGTCCTCTATGTCAACCTCTATCGGCCTTGGCCTGTGAGTCGTGTGAGCCAACAATAGCCTCAGGGCGTCATCGACTCTGGCCAGTGACTTGAAGCCCTCCATTAGCCTCTTCTCACTGAGGGACGTTGGTTATCACCACTAAGGGTCAGGACCATATGGGTTATAATCCTGCGTAATTTTACGTCCTCTTAAGGATCACCTGATCACCAGCGGCCTCGACCCTATAGCCAAGCCTTGACGCTATATATGTCAGAACCCTCTGCGCCAGCTCAAGCTTCGAAGCCTTCAAGCCCTCGTCGCAGAGGTCCTTGTGTTCACAGAAGGGCCTCCGCGACGAAAGCCAGCTAATGATAACTCTGGAGGCCCTGAAGTACATGGCTATTGCAGCCCCCCTATCGCCGTCTGTGAAGGCCCCTACGGGCAGGGTGCAGTAGGGGGTCTCCACCTGGGTCGTCATTATGACGGCTGAGCGCCTCAGAAGGCCCGTTAAGGGCTTCAGCCTGTACAGGTTATCTCCATGAGAATGGAGCAGGTAAGGCGCCTCCAGCTGAAGGGCTAGGCCGAGGAGCCTAAGGGAAGGATCTGCGTCACCAACGAGGACGTCAGGCCTGCGGCCTGCCCTTGCCAAGGTCTCAATAGAGGAGTCGGTGGCCACTACCCTCTCACAGCTGCCTTTCGTCAAAAGCTCGAGGCCGCCAGGCACAGGCGTAATGACGCAGACCTCGGCGTCCTCCAGCCTTCCTAAGACTTCCTGGAGCGCCCTACAGGCAACGTCGCAGTCCAAGAGCCCTAAGGCCTCTGAGGCGCCCTCTAGCTCCCGCTCCCTTGGATATCCCATGCTGCCCTCGACCAGCTTCAGGTAGGCCTCAAGGCCTACCCTCAGCCTTGCCTCGTATTCCCTCAAGCTCCCGCAGTACCTCAAGAGCGGCATTGACATACTTCTCCGACCCCCTTGAGGACCTCTCCACGCACCACGTAAGGCCCCTCGCGTAGGGGAGGAACCACTCCTCCCATACCCCTGCCCTCGCCTTGGTCAGCAGCACCAGGAGCTCAACAAGACAGCCATAGGTCCTGGTGAAGGGCCCCGTGAGCCCTCCCAGGTACCTTATGCCGTCACAGACGTAGGAAGAGCCCTCTTCCTGCAAGCTCAGCAACCTGTACCTGCAATCGTACCAGGCTCCAAGGCTCTCGTCGACGGCCGGACACCCCCCAGACCACTGAAGCTCCTGCTCAAGCTCGTGTCTAAGGCTCTTCACAAAGAGCAACGGGTCCCTGGGCGAGAGGAGCCTCAGCGTCCCTGACGTGGAGAGGGAGCCGTAAAGCCTTGAGCCTTTGTAAACGAAGAACGTAGGTTGGTCGCCGGCCACGACGCCTAGCGGCATCGAGACCCTGGCCCCGCAGGGCAGCCCTATGAACTCGTAGTAGATGCCCTCTATCACGGCTTTAGCGCGTAGCTGAAGAAACCTTTATAGCCTAACCCATAGCACCTGGCGCAGGACAGCCATGGTGACAGCCAGGGACGTGCCAGCGGACGAGCTCATAAAGAGGCTGGCTATGAGGCTCAAGAACTTTGAGCAGGTTAAGCCGCCGGAGTGGGCCGCTTACGTTAAGACTGGCGTCTTTAAGGAGAAGCCGCCTACAGACCCTGACTGGTGGTACGTGAGGGCTGCCTCACTGCTCAGGAAGCTCTACTTGGCCGAGGGCCCCCTCGGCGTGGGGACCCTGAGGACGATTTATGGAGGACGCAAAAGGAACGGCGTAGCTCCCGCCCACTTCGCTAAGGGCTCAGGCAGCATTGTAAGGAGGCTTTTACAGCAGCTTGAGCAGGCAGGCCTCGTTAAGATGACCGCCAAGGGCAGGACGCTGAGCCCGAAGGGCAGAAGCCTCATAGACCAGGTCGCCAAGGAAATAGCCGACGGGCTGGCTAAGGAGAACCCTGAGCTGGCTAAGTACTTCTAAGGTCGCCTGATCTGCGCCTGTACATCAGCTCAGCGTACGTCTCCTTAACGATCTCACCCCTTATGCCGAACTCCTCTAGCGCCCTCGTGACGCTGGCCTCCTCAGAGTCCTTGGACTCGACCTCGACGAAGCAGCCCAGATCATTGACAAAGTCAATAGTCACTTGGACGTCAGAAAGGTCAATATAGTACCTGGTCTTGACCACTTCCACATACTTTGTGAAGCCAAGGGCCTCAAGTAGCCTGGCAGGGTCTTCCGAGACGTTAACGTTTATCTCGGTCCTAGCCTTGAACTGGGACTCAAGCCGAGACCCTTCGTAGGTCAGACAGCAGGGCAAATCGTTAACGTACCTGACCCTCACGGCCTCATCAGAGGTCGAGAAGTCGCGGCAAGGATGGCTGTAGTAGACGTCCCTCTCCCTGAGAGGTCCCCTCATGAGGCCTTTCGATGACAGTCTCTGAAGCAGGGCCTTGGCCTCCTCGCACCCGACCCTAAGCTTGACCTCAATCTCAACGCGCGACAATGAGATCGCCTATTGCTCACATGTATATGAGCTTCTTGAGCCTGTCAGCCATCTGCTCGTACCTAACTATGTCATCCCTTGTGAGGCTGGGCCTGACCTTCTTAAGGGCCTGCTCGAAGTGCCTCCACTCAACCGGGCCTGGCTCAAGCTTCTCCCTCAGCTTCAGCAGCGCAGCCTCCCTGACTAGGGCCGCCAGGTCGGCGCCCGTGTAGCCCTCCGTGAGCTCTGCCAGCCTGTCGAGGTCAACATCGTTGGCCAGCGGCATCCTCTTGGTGTGTATCTTCAGTATCTGCTTCCTGGCCTCCTTGTCAGGCGGTGGCACGTAGATCACCCTGTCAAACCTGCCAGGCCTCAGGAGAGCGGGGTCAAGCATGTCTGGCCTGTTGGTGGCTGCCAGAACCACTACGTTAGACAGCGGCACTATGCCGTCCATCTCCGTCAGGAGCTGGTTCACTATCCTGTCCGTGACGCCGCTGTCAAAGCTCTGGCCGCGGACAGGAGCTATGGAGTCTATCTCGTCGAAGAACACGACGGCAGGGGCCACCTCCCTGGCCCTCCTGAAGACCTCCCTTACGGCCTTCTCGCTCTCGCCGACCCACTTGCTGAGGACCTCAGGCCCCCTTATCGCTATGAAGTTGGCCCCGCTCTCCGTCGCCACGGCCTTGGCCAGCAACGTCTTGCCTGTGCCAGGAGGCCCGAACAGCAGTATCCCCCTGGGCGGCTCAATGCCCAGCCTCTTGAACGTGTTAGGGTACTTCAGGGGCCACTCGACGACCTCCCTGAGCTCCTGCTTAACGTTCTCAAGGCCACCTATGTCGTCCCAGTGGACCTCAGGGACCTCAACGTAAACCTCCCTCATGAGCGTCGGCCTTACGAACTTCATGGCCTCAAGGAAGTGCCTCCGGCCTACCTTCAGGGTCTCAAGTATTTCGCGCCTGATCTCGCCCGGCTTGTTCAGGTCCACCTTGCCGCTCTTCACGAACTCCCTTAGCGCGGCCATAGCCGCCTCCTTGGCTAGGGCCGCCAGGTCGGCGCCCGTGTAGCCCTTAGTCATCTTGGCTATCTCCCTGAGGTCAACGTCCTCAGCTAAGGGCATGTTCCTCGTGTGGACCTGCAGTATCTCGAGCCTGCCCTTCTCGTCAGGCGGCCTTATCTCTATCTCCCTGTCGAACCTCCCGGGCCTCCTGAGGGCTGGGTCTATGTCCTCGGCCCTGTTGGTGGCCCCTATGACAATAACCTTCCCCCTCTCCTGTATTCCGTCCATAAGCGTGAGGAGCTGAGCGACCACCCTCTTCTCAACCTCGCCTACAACCTCGCTCCTCTTTGGCGCTATGGAGTCTATCTCGTCGATGAATATTATTGCTGGCGCGTTCTCCTGGGCCTCCTTGAACACCTCCCTCAGCCTCTCCTCGCTCTCACCGTAGAACTTGCTCATTATCTCAGGGCCGTTGATGGCTATGAAATACGCCCCTATTTCATTAGCTAGCGCCTTAGCCAGCAGCGTCTTGCCGACGCCAGGGGGGCCGTAGAGGAGTATACCCTTTGGCGGCTCGATGCCCAGCCTCTGGAATATCTCTGGGTGCTTAAGTGGGAGCTCCACGATTTCCCTTATCCTCTCCTTGGCCTCCTCGAGGTCACCTATGTCCTCCCATGTGACCCTTGTCGACCTGGCCAGGAGGGGGTACTCAGAGCTCTTGACCGGCTCCTGCCTTACCTCGACCTCTGTGTCGTCAGTTATGTAAACAGGGTCTGTAGGTGATGTCTGAACTACGACGAACGGTATCTCGCCCTGGACCAGCAAGACGTCACCTCTCATGACGGGCTTCCTTATGAACTCGTCCCTTATCTCGTCACCTGATACGATGGCACTTATCGGCACCGCCCCAAAGAACGTCGGTACCGTCGCCTGGTCCAGCGGCGCGACCACAATTCTCGAGGCAGGCTTAACGTTGTCAGCCCTTGACACCTCGACCTTGTCGCCGATGCTTACTCCTAGGAACTTCCTCATGTAGCCGTCCATCCTTATCTTGTCTGAACCCATGTCATTACTCCTGAGGGGCCAAACGACTGCGACCGTTTCGGCCCTCTGGCTCTTAATCCTCACAAAGTCGCCAGTGCTGACTCCTATCTCCTCCATCTTTGAGGGGTCTATCCTAACTATCTTAACGCCCTGCCTGTCGCTCCTGTAGGCCTCGTCGACGGTGAGCGTCACCGACTGCTTAGACAAGGTTACTCTCCCAGAGCGCACTAACTTCTAGGCTTAAAATCTGCTTATCAGGCCAGGTCCTGACATAAGGTAGGGCCTAAATAGGGCCAGGGCCTCTTAGCGATGGAATGCCTGAAATGTATACAGCTGGCGCCGAGGTGTTCTTTGAGCCTAAGAAGGTAGCCGTGGTAGGCGCGTCCCCCAGGCCGGACAACCTGGGCAGGGCCATCCTGGAGAACCTCTTGACAGGGTTTAAGGGAAAGGTTTACGTAGTCAATCCAGGCTACACAGAGGTCCTGGGCCTCAAGTCCTACCCCTCGGTTCAGGCTGTGCCCGACGAAGTCGATCTCGTAGTGGTGGCCACGCCGGCGAGGCTGGCGCCGAGGGTAGTTGAGGACGCCGGCGCTAAGGGCGCTAAGGGCGTAGTGGTCTTCAGCGGCGGCTTTGCCGAGACAGGCACCGATGAGGGGAGGAGGCTACAGGAGGAAGTTGTTGAGGTCGCTAAGAGATATGGAGTCAGGTTGCTGGGACCCAACTGCATAGGCGTCTACAACTACTCTAACGGTCTTGACACGTTCTTCCTGCCGAGGTCAAAGATGAAGAGGCCGCCGCCCGGTCCCATAGCTATAGTTAGCCAGAGCGGAGCCCTGCTGGCCACTCTTATGGACTGGGCGGCAGCCAGGAACTTAGGGATCAGTAAGGCCATAAACTTCGGCAACAAGGCAGACGTGGATGAGGTAGACAGCCTTGAGTATATGGCAAAGGCGCCTGACGTCAAGGTAATAGTTGTCTACCTGGAGGGCGTCACGAGGGGGAGGGCGCTAATAGACGCCATAAGGCTTAACGTAAATGAGGGCAAGCCTGTAATAGTAGTGAAGGGCGGCAGGTTCCAGGCGACCGCGAGGGCGACCTTAAGTCACACCGCCTCAATAGCTGGCTCCTATGACGTGTTCAAGGAGGCCATGAGGGAGGCCGGGGCGCTGGTGTTCGAGGACCTTGAGGCCGCCTTTGACGCGGCCAAGGTGCTAGTCTCGCAGCCGTTGCCTAGAGGACCTCGGGTCGGAATAATAACTAACTCGGGAGGACATGGCGTTATAGCGGCCGACGCTGCGACTGCCGAAGGCCTTGAGGTCCCCGAGACCCCCGCTGCCATAGCTAGCTCGCTCAGGCAGGTTTTCCCGGACAGGGTCTCCCTGGGGAACCCTATTGACTTGACTGGAGACGCGAGGCCCGAGCAGTATAAGCTCGTAGCTCAAGCACTGGTTAAGGGAGGCCTTGTTGACTCTCTGTTGCTAATAGCGCTAGTCCAGCCTCCCACAATGGATGTTGATGAGACCCTCAGGACTATCAAGCTGATAAGAGATGACAGTGAGGGAGTACCCCTGGTCGTGGTCACTATAGGGGCTGAGGCAGGCGCTAGGTTGGCCAGGGCGCTGGAGGAGTTAGGCATACCGACCTTTGAGCTTCCCGACCGCGCTGCCAGGGCCTTGGCCTCCCTCTTTCACTTCAGGCGGGCTAAGGACATCGTAAAGTCCAGGGGACCCGCGCTAATCGCGTCTAAGGAGGCCTTCGTGAGAGCCAAGGAGATAATTCAGCGGGCCCTCTCAGAGGGCAGGGTCAAGCTCCTTGAGGACGAGGCGCTGGAGCTCCTCAGGGCCTATGGGGTCAAGGTGGCCGACTTCTGCGTGGCCAGGAGCGAGGAGGAGGCTTCAGCCTGCGCTGAGAGAGTGGGCCCCCGCTTGGCCATGAAGGTTATATCGCCTGACATATCCCATAAGTCTGACGTAGGAGGCGTCCTAGTGGGCGTGACCCCTGAGACTGCTGCCTCCTCATACAGGGCCATAATTAATAACGTCAAGTCTAGGGCGCCTGGGGCCAGGATTGAGGGGGTCCTAGTCCAGAGGCTTGAGTCAGGCTATGAGGTCATGGTAGGAGGACTTAACGATATGGCCTTCGGCCCAGTGGTGACGTTCGGCGCGGGAGGGCTACTGGCGGAGCTTCTAAGGGACGTCGCTATGAGGCTTTCCCCGCTTAGCCACGAGGAGGCGCTTGAGATGATTAAGGCTACCAAGGTCTATAGGCTCCTCAAGGGTTTCAGGGGGGAGGTTCCGGCCAACATAGACGCCATAGCCGATATAATAGTTAAGGTTAGCCTCCTACTTAATGACCACAATGAGATAAAAGAGTTAGATATAAATCCTATTCTTGCAAACCAAGAGACAGCGACCGCCGTAGACGCACGAGTGATAGTCAAGAGGGGAGGTGGTCAAGCGGTTGTACGATGACCCACGCGAGGGTGCAGAGGTCAACACAAGCCAAGCCAACACGGCAAATGAGGTCCGACAGGGAGCTGAGAAGCCCCAGCTTCTACCTGACGTCCAGGAGCTAGTTAATATTGACATAAGTAACAAGTCTGAGGAGGAGCTCTACCAGATAGTTGACAGGATAAGGGATAAGATAGTCCAGGTCAAGGAGCAGAGGACCCGGCTTATAGAGGAGGTAAAGAGCCTCAGGGAGAAGCGGAGGTCCCTTATTGATAAGAAGAGGGAGATCGTTGGCCAGCTCCTGAAGCTGAGGGAGGAGAGGAAGGGGGTCCTGGATGAGCTTGCCAAGGTCAAGGAGGAACTGAACAACACCCTTAACGAGCTCAAGTCGAAGAGGGAGCAGCTGAGAGAAGCGAGACAGCTCCTTGAGAAGGAGGGCAATATAGCGAAGCTGAGCCTGAGAAAGGTCATGAAGAGAATTGAGGAGCTAGAGTGGAAACAGCAGACCAGCGTCCTGCCCCCGCAGGAGGAGAAGAGACTCGTCGAAGAGATAGAGAGGCTGGAGCAGCTGGCCGAGAGGATCAGGAAGGCCAGACAGGAGGAGATATCGATAATGGAGCTCGAGGCCGAGGTGAAGGGCCTGAGGCTGAAGCTCAATGATCTCGTCAATAAGAGGAACGAGCTGAGGCAGAAGGCGGTGAATTTGAAGAGCCAGGTTCAGTCCCTGTCAAGCCAGGTAGACGGGATAAACAAGGAGATAGACTCCCTAAAGGGCCTAATTGATGAGAAGAGCAAGGAAATAGATAGCCTGTCAAAGGTCCTTGACGCGCTCTACACGAAGTACAGGGAGATCATGGTTAGGCTGAAGGAGCTGAAGGTATCAAGGCAGAGAGGGATACAGCTCAAAGTGCTCGAAGAGAAAAGAAAGGAGATAGAGGAGAAGGCGAGGAGGGGCGAGCCACTCAGCATAGATGAGATGAGGATACTCTACGGCGAGTTTGACATACCGTAGAGGTTCTCCAATGCCCTTTTTCCTTGCAGTGTAACGTTACATTTCTGCTACTTACCTATACTCTTAAGCAGGTCTTGTCCTGCCCACCCGTGATCCCGTGCACAGTGAGCTAACAGTGAAGAGGACCTAACGAAAACGCATTTTAAATCGCCTCTGACCTCATAGAGGAGGCGTCACGAGCCTTGAGCGTAAGTGAAGGAGTTAGCGTCATGCTAAAGCTTTACGGGACCTGGCCTGACCAGCTCCTTGGATCTTACAGAGAAGCGTTGAACGTGAAGGCCCCCCGCATTACGCCTCAGGGCATAGTCCTCTGCGGCATGGGGGGAAGCGGTGTCACCGCTGACTACGTCCTCGCCCTCGCCGTAGCTAAGGGCTTTAGGGTCCCTGTATTTGTTCACAAGAGCGAAGGCCTACCTCCCTGGGTCACGAGAGATCACCTCGTCATAGCGATTAGCTACTCTGGCAACACATACGAGACTCTCTCATGCGCCAGGGAGGCTAGGTCCAGAGGCGCCTTGGTGGGCTCCGTGACAAGTGGCGGCAAGCTGGGCCAGTGGGCAAAAGAGAACGGGCTTCCGCTGGCCCTCATAGAGCCCAACTACTACCCCAGAACGGCCCTTGGGATGCTGATAGGCGCTACCCTTGGCCTGCTTAAGGCGTCAGGAGTTGACCTGGTAAGTGATGATGAGGTAAGGACAGCAGCCGACGCCCTCAGGTCGACCTCAGCTGAGGAGGGCCTTGTTATAGCTAACGCCCTCGGGGACAGGGATGTTTACATAATAGCTGGCTGCGGCCCCTTTGAGATAATTGCCCATAGGTGGAGGCAGGAGTTCAGCGAGAACGCGAAGGTTATAGCTAAGACGGAGTTCTACCCGGAGTCCGCTCACAACGACTTAGTGGCGTGGCAGGTACAACATAAACTAAGG
The DNA here is from genome assembly GCA_022015155.1 of Acidilobus sp. GTDB lineage: Archaea > Thermoproteota > Thermoprotei_A > Sulfolobales > Acidilobaceae > Acidilobus. The sequence goes on from JAKLZP010000001.1 coordinate 46,530, forward strand.
AAGGGCTTCGTTCTAATAGAGGGTGGCGGCAAGCTCTGCTCAGTTATAACTGACATGCTAAGGGAGGTCTACAAGGGCCAAGGCGACGTGACTGTTAGGGTTACCCCAAGAGGTGAAGGGTTGCTCGCCCAACTGCTGCAGGGCTCCCTGCTAGGTGGCTACGTCTCTGTCTACCTGGCCCAGCTAAAGGGCGTTGACCCCAGGACAACTGAGATAACAGGCAAGTACAAGCACGCCCTCGAGGAGGCCGGGCTCAGCTGATCACGACATCTTTAAAACTTGTCCTCTCTCTAATCATAGGGGGAGGCCAAGAACTGATGGACCTCAACAGCGAGGGGAGGCTAGGAGCCTATGAACCTAAAGGGGTAATACAGGATTCAATACACGGCTTCATTCCAATAAATGACGCTGAGTACTGGCTTCTTCAGACCCCCTTCCTGAGAAGATTACATGGGGTTAAGCAGTTGGGCATGGCCTTCCTCGTCTTTCCCTCGGCCCGCCACAGCAGACTCGAGCACTCGCTCGGCGTCATGCACTTGGCCTCCATGATAGCCGCCAAGGTCGTCAGCGTCGCCAAGAGAGACCAAAAGGTCTGTGACGCCTTGGCCTCGAACTGCGACAGGTTCGCTGAAAGCTTAATTCAGGTCGCTAGGCTGGCAGGCCTACTGCATGACATAGGGCACCTGGCGTACAGCCATATGAGCGAGGAGGCCGTGAAGGACCTCGCGTTGTTCGCAGAGGGAAGAGAGTCAAAGGCCCTCTTTGAGGAGCTCACTACTTTGTCTGGAGGCAGCCTCAAGGTCCATGAGGCCTATGCCCAGGTCTTCATAGACCACCTCCTGAAGCTGGTCTCCGAGGACCCACGGGCGAAGAAGCTCAAAGACCTTGAGGGCTACCTTATGGCCGCGAAGCTCTCGCTCAAAGGTAGCTCGACGAGGTCCGAGCTACAGGTCCTTGAGGACCTTGGCCTGAGCGAGGGCAGCGTCAAGGTAATACATGACATTATAAGTAATGAGATAGCGGACGCTGACAGGCTTGACTACCTTCAGCGGGATGCTCAGGCCACCGGCATAGTCTATGGCAACATAGATATCGCGAGGCTGATCCACGGCATAACGTTGACGATAGATCCTGATGGAAAGCCCCTCCTGGGACTTGACATCAAGAGCCTTCAGACACTGGAGGACATATTTGACGCCAGGTATAAGATGTATAGGTCCGTCTACTTCCACCACAAGGTCCTGGCGTTCTCCAAGGCCATAAAGATGTTCATGAAGGCCTTATCTCAAGAGTGGGAGCCAGGCCTGATCTCCCTTTACGGCAATGACTCCCTCCCATCGCTCTTACTCCCATCAAGGCTGGCCGAGGCCATTATGAACGACGCCTATTACTTTGATGACTCTGAGCTAGACTACATGGTCAAGGCCTACGCGGCTCGCGGTCAACTGGCCAGGAGATGGGCCTTAAGCCTCCTTGATAGGCGTGACCTCGTGCACGTGTCCATACTTAAGAGAAGCGAGGAGCTAGTCCTTATAGCTGAGGACGTGCTTAGGTCAAAAGGGCTGCCTGAGACGCCCCAGAGAGTAGCTGAGCTAATGGAATACGTTGTGGTGAACTTCAAGAGCTTAATCGACGACGTAAAGAAGGCGTTCTCTGATAGGCTAGAGCTCGACTTCTTTAAGAGCTCCATTGTTGACGCGGCTAAGCTTCAGGCCTCAGGGCTCAGGGTCTTCAACTGGAATGACTCGCTTTACCTGCGCGGGCTAGCTGAGGAGGCTAAGATACCAGTAGTCCTTCTGTACGCCTACTCCAACGACGAGAAGTTCCACGCCGACTGGCTGAGGCCTAGAGCTGATGAGCTAAGGAAGTATGTAAAGGACAAGGTCAGGGATCTCATGAAGGAGGCCGCAGGTTGACCTGAAGCCCTATCCTCTTGCTGACCTCATCTATTAGCTGAGGGCTAACTCGGAGGCCCTGCTTAAGCTCATCTATAACCTCCTTTAGTAAGTCGCTGTTGTGCGCCAGCTCGTAAGCCAGCCTCTGTGGCCATCCATCGCCTGTCTTTGAGATGCCCTCGAGCGCCTCCCTTACCTTCTCGGGCTCCCAGCTCCTCGCCAGGGCCGCCGCGACCATAACGACGGCGCCTGGGGCCTCATGATGAAGCTCCCAGTCGCTCCTCGAGATCACGCCAAACCCCATCTTAGGTATCGCCCCGAAGCCCTTCACAAACGAGCGCCAGTAATACCTCAAATAGAGGGACCGCGTTCACAAACCGCGGGCGGAAGGCTTGAGCCTCAGACTCTATGAGGAGGCCAAGGAGGTCCTCGTGGGCGGCGTTAATAGCCCTGTCAGGGCCGCCGTCAGGCCTTACCCGTTCTTCGTCAGGTCAGCCAAGGGGGCTTATCTGTTCACCGAGGACGGCGAGAAGCTCATAGATTACGTACTGGGTTACGGTCCCCTCATACTGGGGCACGCAAACGATTACGTCAGCCGGAGGGTCTTAGAGCAGGTCGAAAGGGGCTGGCTCTACGGGGCCCCATCAAGGTCAGAGGTCGAGCTGGCGAGAAAGATAGTAGGCTACGTTATGCCTGGCGGAAAGGTCCGCTTCGTCAACTCGGGGACTGAAGCCACCATGACGGCTATAAGGCTTGCTAGGGGGTATACGAGAAAGAACAAGGTGCTGAAGTTCGATGGATGTTACCACGGAGCCCACGACTACGTCCTAGTCCAGGCGGGAAGCGCCGCCTCAGAGTTCGGGGTCCCTAACAGCCTTGGGGTTCCGCCCCAGGTAGCCTCGCTGACGCTCATAGCCAGGTTCAATGACATAGAATCAGCGGAGAGGGCGGCCAAGTCGGCAGGGGACGACCTGGCGGCGATAATAGTCGAGCCAGTAATAGGTAACATGGGCGTTATACCGCCCACCAAGGACTTCCTGAAGGCGCTCAGGGAGCTTGCCGACCGTTATGGGGCCCTGTTGATATTTGATGAGGTCATCACGGGCTTCAGGCTCTCGCTGGGCGGAGCCCAGGAGTACTTTGGGGTGAGGGCCGACATTGTGACCCTCGGCAAGATAATAGGCGGAGGGTTCCCCGTGGGGGCCATAGTCGCCAGGAGGGAGATAATGGACTTGCTCGCGCCGCTGGGACAAGTCTTCAATGCGGGCACCTTTAACGCTCACCCAGTCACAATTGCTGCAGGGCTGGCAACCCTTGAAGTCCTCGAGAACGGGGACGGCCTCAGGAGGGCCTCGAAGGCTGCCGAGGAGGTCGCTAAGGCCCTTGAGGCCTCAGGGTATACCGTGAACAGGGTTGAGAGCATGTTCCAGGTCTTCTTCGTCAAGGGGCCAGTTAAGGACGCTGACGACGCCAGGAGGGCTAACAGGGAGCTCTACGCCAGGTTCCATGAGGCCTTGAGGAGGCTGGGGGTGTTCTCGCCGCCGAGCCAGTACGAGTCCTGGTTCACCAGCACAGCCCACGACGAGGAGGTCCTGACCCTAACGATTAATGCAGTGGAGAGCGCCCTAAGGGAGCTGAGATGAAGCTAAGGGTCGCGACGAGGGGTAGCAAGCTGAGCTTGGTCCAGGTTAAGATAGCCATGAATTACTTAGCCCATAGGCTTGGGGAAGCCATAGATTATGAGCTAGTCATAGTCAGGACCAAGGGGGACGAGGTCCTTGACAGGCCTATAAGTCAGATCGGCGTGAAGGGCGCCTTTGAGAAGGAGGTCAACAGGGCCGTCCTTGACAACCTGGCTGACGTTGCTGTGCACAGCCTCAAGGACCTGCCGGGGGAGCTCAGTGAAGGGTTAGCCATAGTAGCGGTTCCCCCGAGGGACCCTCCCAACGACTCCCTTGTCTTTGGCAAGGGCAAACCCCCTGTGAGCTCCATTGAGGAACTTCCTGAGGGCTCGTCAATAGGTACAGCGAGCGTGAGGAGGTCAGCCTTTGTCCTGGCCCACAACCCTAACGTCAAGGTTAAGCTCGTCAGGGGAAACGTTGACACTAGGGTCAGGAAGCTCATGGAAGGGGAGGTGGATTACCTGATCCTAGCGGAGGCCGGCCTGCTCAGGCTGGGTATTGAGGTACCCAGGCTCAGGCTTCCTCTCGACTACTTCCCCCCAGAGCCAGGACAGGGCCTCATAGCTGTCGTGGCGCCTGAGGACTCCCCTATCGCTAAGAGGCTCTCCGAGGCCTCAGACCCCCTTGCAATGGCGATGGCGATGGCCGAAAGGGAGTTCGTCAGGACGCTCAGGGCGGGCTGCGGCGTTCCGGTGGGCGGCGTGTCTGAGGTGCTGAGGAGCGACCTGATGACGTTCATAGCAGGGGTGGCGAGCCCTGAGGGCGCCTCAATGGCCGTGATAAGGGTAAGAGGCGAGAGGTCAAGGCCTGAGGACCTGGGAAGGAGGGCCGCTGAGGAGTTAAAGAGGTTCCTATGAGGTGCCCTTCTTGAAGGGCAAGGTCATCATAGTGGGGGCTGGACCTGGGGACCCTGGCCTCATCACTGTAAAGGGGCTTGAGGCGCTGAGGAGGGCTGACGTAGTAATCTACGACAGGCTAATACCGAGGGAGTTGCTTAAGGAGGTAAAGCCCGGCTGCGAGCTCATATATGCTGGCAAGCAGCCTGGCCGACACGAGCTTGAGCAGGACGAAATTAACGAGCTGCTCGTCGACAGGGCCTCAAGGGGCCTCCTGGTCGTGAGGCTCAAGGGAGGTGACCCCTACACCTTCGGCAGAGGTGAAGAGGAGTGTGAGTACGTCGTTTCAAGAGGCTTGGAGTGCGAAGTAGTGCCTGGCATTCCAAGCTATGTCGGCGCAGCTGCCTACGCCGGCGCGCCGTTGGCAGGGAGGGTCTACGGGTCAAGCTTTGCCGTCGTCACAGGCCGCGTCGCGGGTGGGGATGCTGAGATGGAGGAGTACCTGAGAAGGCTGAGGGAGCTGGCGAGGCATGTTGACAATGTGGTGGTCCTCATGGGGGTTTCAACTGCGGAGAGGGTTCTCACGGCGCTGGCTGAGGCCAAGGGCCCCTCGGCGCCAGCCCTGGCCGTTATGGACGCGACCATGCCGACCCAGAGGTCCCTCGCAGGTACTATAGAGAACCTGATCAGGTACTCAAGGGAGGGGCTCCTAAGGAACCCCGCCGTCATAATAGTGGGGCCCGCGGCCTTGGCGAGGGACAGGCTTTGGAGGGCGGATGCAGAGCTCTCTACCTAGGCCCTGAGCTCCCGCTGGAGCTCAGGGACCTCAAGGCGCTTACGTGGGTTAAGGCCGTGGTGATAGAGCCGCTTGATGAGGGCCTGAGGGAGTCGGCGAGGCTCATAAGGGAGGGCCTTTATGACTGCGTCGCCTTCACGAGCCCGAGGGCCCCCCTCCTCCTCAGGGGCTTCCTACAGGGCTGGCCAGGCGGGCCGAGACCGCTCTGCGTGGGCCCAGGCACCGCCAGAGCCTTCACTGAGGCCTTCGGCCTCCAGTGCTATATGCCGAGGACCTACACTACGGGCTCCTTGGCGTCACTGGCCCTTGAACTGAACTGCAGGTCGCTCTTGACGTTAAGGTCCGAGCAGGGGGATGACGAGCTTGAGGCTGCGGTCAGAGCCAGCGCTAACGTTCACAGGGTTAACATCTACAGGGAGCGGGTACTGGCCGACCTAATACCGCCGACTGGGTTCAATGTACTCATAGCCTCCTCCGCGCTGATCGCCGAGGCTGCCTGCCAGAGGCTTAAGGACGCTGTGGATCTAGTCATAGCGATGGGTCCAAAGGCCGCGAGGAAAGCAAAGGAGCTGTGTCCCAAGGCCACAGTAATAGAGCCCCAAGAGCACAGCTTTAAGGCTGTAAGGGAGGCGTTAGCCGTGTCAGGGTGTAGTTAGTGGCCCTAGTGTTCCATAAGCTAGTTAGCGTTGAGGAGGCATTGAAGCTCCTTGAGGAGAAGGTTGGCGGCATAAGGCCCCTTGAAGTAATCGAGGTACCCCTCCTTGAAGCCCAGGGCAAGGTGCTAGCTGAGGACGTGAGGGCCCCCATAGACTACCCTCCCTTTGACAGGTCAACAGTCGACGGCTACGCCGTCAGGTCAGTTGACGTGGCGGGCGCCAGCGAGGTCACGCCTGTCTCGTTAAGGGTGACCGGCAAGGTAAGCATTGGGTCAGCGCCCGTCGGCGAGGTCAGGCCCGGCGAGGCGTACGAGATAGCCACGGGGGCAATGATACCAAGGGGGGCCGACGCTGTCGTTATGGAGGAGCACGTCAGCAGAAAGGGTAACCTGCTCACAGTTTACAGGTCTGTGGCGCCTGGTGAGAACATAAGCCAGGCCGGCTCTGACATCTCAGCCGGGGACGTCGTGCTGAGGGCAGGGACCCTGCTGACCGCCCGCGAGATAGCGGTCCTGGCGGGCCTCGGGGTCAGCAGGGTGAAGGTCTACAGGCCGCCCAGAGTCTCGGTATTCTCTACAGGTGTTGAGCTTACGCCGCCCGGTGCGCCCTTAGAGCCAGGCCACATTTATGATGTGGACGGCTACGTGGTGACGGCCTCGCTGAGGGAGCTCGGAGTTGACGCCAAGTTCCTCGGGATACTGCCTGACAACTACGAGGTGATGTTAAATTCCGTGGCCAAGGCCCTCGAGGAGTCTGACGTAGTGATAACGACCGGCAGCACGTCAGCTGGCTACGGCGACATGATCTACAGGGTCTTCAGGGACCTGGGCGCTGAGGTCATAGTCCACGGGCTTAAGGCCAGGCCTGGCAAGCCGACGGCCATAGCCGTCAAGGGCCGCAAGATACTGTTCGGCCTCCCCGGCTTTCCGCTCTCGGCCATGATGAACCTCTACACGCTCGTGACCCCGGTGGTCCTGAGGATGATGGGCCTTGAGCCTACACGTGAGGTCGTGAAGGTCAGGGCGAGGATCCCCTTCAGGTTCCAGGCGGGAAGGGGCTTCACAGAGCTCATACCCGTGCAGCTGGTCCAGGGCTTAGAGGGCATCTCGGCCTACCCCCTGATGGCAGGGTCAGGCTCTATAGCCGGCATAGGGCTCTCAGATGGCTTCATAGTGGCCGAGGAGTCTAGGGAGTACTTCGATGAGAACGAGGAGGTTGAAGTCACCCTCTTCTCCAGGTCGCTGAGGGTGCCGGAGCTCAACATCATAGGCAGCAACTGCCCAGGCATTGAGGTAGTTCTCAGGGTGGCCGGCCTCTCCAGGTCCTCAAGGATCATAAGCGTTGGCTCCATGGGCGGCTGGCTGGCTTTGAGGAGGGGAGACGCCGATATAGCTGGCACGCACCTCCTTGACGAGAAGACCCTGCAGTACAACGTCCACATGCCAAAGGTCGTAGGCCTTGAGGGCAAGGTGGTAATTTTCAGGGGTTATGCCAGGCGCATAGGCCTCCTGGTCAGGAAGGGTAACCCGAAGAGGATAAGGGGCTTTGAGGACATGTTACGTGACGACGTAGTTATAGTTAACCGCAACAGGGGCTCAGGGACCAGGGTACTGCTTGACCTCAGGCTGAGGGAACTGCTCGGGGGTAAGAGACCAGAGGACTTCGTGAAGGGCTACACCTATGAGGTTAAGACGCACACCGCCGTAGCCACGGCCATAATACAGGGGAGGGCTGACGTGGGCCTCTCGCTCGAGGCCGTAGCCAGGATGTTTGACCTTGACTTCATACCAGTTGGCGAGGAGATATACGACTTCGCCGTCAGGAGGGAGAGGCTTGAGAAGCCCGCTGTGCGCAAGTTCCTTGAAGCCCTGGCCAGCAGGGAGTTCGCCGAGCTGCTGCCGAAGGAGTTGCCTGGCTACAGAACGCTTCCTGAGACAGGCAAGCAAGTCTACCCCTAGTCCAGCCTAGAGCAGGCCTCATGAGGTAAAGGGTGGTGCGGGGGGTGGGATTTGAACCCACGCAGGCCTACGCCAACGGGTCTTAGGCCCGTCCCCTTTGGCCGGGCTCGGGCACCCCCGCACCGCAGTCATCGTGGCCTCCGTGAGTTAAAAGCTCAGAGCTAATCACCAAGTTGAGGGCGGCAGCCACTATCCTTGCGGCGAAGTCGAGGGCCCACTGGTAAGTCCTCCTCTTGCCCTCCTCCAGAGGCTCCACGCCGCAGTCGCAGGGGCCTAGGAAGTACCTGACCTCATTGAGGTAGCCTGTCTCTGAGAGCCTGGAGCACAGGCTGGGGCAGCCCCCTCTGGCCATAACTACGCCGTCTATGCTGTTTGACCTGACTATGAGCGCGACGCAGAGCTCATTGGCACACGCCGAGGCGGCGACTCTGGCCTCGGGCTTCACTCAAGCCCCTCCACGCCGTGCTCCTTGGCCTTCTCGAGAAAGGCCCTCCTGAACTCCTCGTTCATCTCCTTTATCTTGACCAGGGCCTGCCTAAGGGACTCCTTAACGTCGTAGCCCTGGTCCAGGTGAACGTAGACCTTGACCCTCCTCTCAAGGGGGTGCTCAACTTCATAGTAGGCGAGCCTGACGCCAGGGACCTCCATCAGCGTCGTCGCCAGAAGGTTTCCAATCGTGTGGTCCTCGCCCTCTATCGTGACAATGTACACGTTCTCCCCTGCCTTAGATATGCTCAGGCCCTCAGCCAAGGCCTACCGACCTCCTTATCCTATCAGCCGCGGACACCCAGTCAGTAATCGCTAGGACCTTATTAGCTTTTGACTTGCCTAAGACGCCCTCCCTGACGCCGACCTCTATCAGCTCACTCACAGGCCTTGAAGTCATGAAGGACGCTAAGGCTATGGCCTTCCTGGCGGACCTACTGAGCTCCTTGTACGTGATGACCTCATTCCATACCTTGGCGAGGGTGAAGGCCACCTCCTTAACAACGTCAAGGGGGGCATTGGTCCTGACAATGTCGTCCTGAGCCTCGCTCCCAAAGCCCCTCCTCCTGAGGGCCTCGGCCAGCAGGTCGGCTGGCATGTTAGTGGCCTGAGGCAACAGGTCCCTCATCCTGACCTCCGTCCTATAGGGCCTAGGGCCCATGACCTCTGATAGGGCTGCCTGGACCGCCAGCCTGACGTAGTCAATCGGCCTCGCTGGCCTTTCAACTAGGATCCTGATCTTGTCACCCTTCAGCTCAACCCTCAGGCCCTCTGAGGGCACGGACTGGGAGAGCCTCTCTATGAGCCTCTCCAGGTCCTCAACTCTGAGCCCTCTCGAGGAGGCCACGAACTCATATCTCATGGGCCCACCTTAGGTCGGGATCAGCCCGATCCTCTTCACGTCCATCTTTATGGCGTCCCTTGAGTAAGCCAGGTTTGAGACCTTCCTCTTCTCAAAGTTTCCACAGCGTGGACACCTGAAGCCGTCAGCCTCGGGCGTCATCAGTGAGCCGCAGCGGGAACAGAAGGCATAGAGCACGCCTAGCTGAGGCGACTTCACGGAGAGAAGGTAAGGGCTGATGGTGCTCATGACCCTGGCGACTATTATGTCGCCAGGCCTTAAGAAGGAATATATGTCGTCAATCCTGGAGTCAGATATTTGCTCGGGGGTTATGACACCTGTTAGCCTGCCTGAGAACTCCTTGACCCACCTAGGGCGAGGGTCCAGCGAAATTTCACCGTAGAGCTCTGTGAAGACTAGGCTCTCCCTGATCTGCGTCACCATGCCAACAACGAACGAGCCCTTGCTCGGGGCCCTCAGGATCCTAGCTGGCAGGACTGAAGCTACTTTCAAGTTATTGTCGAGCCTGAGGACGCCTACAGTTGAAGCCCTTAGGAGGCCAGTGGGCTCCTCAAGGAATACGTTCTGACCCTCGACGTACTCCTCCTCATACCCTATCACGTCACCTGGCACAACCTTCCTATTGCGCTCCTGAGAGCTCAATTAAGTCCACCCTCACCCTCCTTATCCTGCTCCTGTGGTGCGGCATAGAGGCAGGTATAGGGAAGTCAAACAGACCTATAAGCTTCAAGGAGAAGCCCTCCCTTTCAGCCACCCTCCTGTGGAACTCCAGGTTACCCGACTTAACTACCGCTATCACGGCCCTCGGCCTGAGCCTCATGGCGTACACTAGGAACTCGGTGTCCGCCCCCCTCCTCCACACCCCAAAGGGCGGGTTCGTCAGGACTAGGTCAACGGCTCCTGGCATTAAGGGGCCCTCCTCAGATGATATATAACTAACTATGTATGACAGCCTGTCCTCGACGCCCAGGTACCTGCTGGCAGCAAGGCAGGGAGCTGCTAACCTCTCATCTACGTCAACGGCTATTGCCTTGGAGGCGCCCAACAGAAGAGCGGCCAGCGCTATCCTGCAGGTGCCGGCGCCCAGGTCGGCGACCGTGGCCCCCTCAAGGAGGCCTGCTTCCTTGGCAAAGGACGCCATGGCCAAGGCTATCTCGGCCGGAGTGGTGTACTGTTCCAGGTCCCTGCTTGGGGCCTCAATTACAGGCACAGCGCTCTCCAGCAGCACCTTAAGCCTGCCTATCGACACTGTTAACTCCCCGGTTTACCAGGGAAACATGTAAGGCTCGAGACGACCCTGAAGGGCCATGAAGGCCTCCCCAGGGGTCAGCACGGGCTTCTCGTATTCGTAAAGGTCGTCAACTGGCAGCCTTGGACAACTGGTCACCACGAATGCCTCGAACCACTCACTGTCAACGTCCCTTAGATATTGCTGATTTAGCACCTCAGACGCCAATAACACGAACTCCCTCTTGTGATGCCTGAGGGAGGCTTGTAAGGCATTGAGGACCCAGGGCCTGTACTGACCCGTCTTCAGGCCCATTATGATGCCCCATCTCCTGGCGTTCATCGCGTCAGAAACCTTCTTCAGCCTCATAGCTAGGAACCTCTCGCCCTCCCTGGTCATGTCCCTAGCCTCCTGCCTGTAGGGGTCCACCTGCACCACGGGCCTCTGGGTGGCCAGGTATAAGCCTATGGCGTGGAAGAGGCCTCCCCCCAATATGACATAGCCTTCGGCAAGCCTTGGAACTACCCTGTAGTCGCAACCAAGGACCTGGCCCTCAAGGAGGTAGGGCGGTGCCTTGCCTGCCCTTATCACGCTCAGGCCGGCTTCCTCAAGCCCCCTTACGACTGCTTGATAGAACTTAGCGTGCTGGACCGTGGTCAGGACCGAGACCCTCTTAAGCCCCCTCGAGATGAGGATCTTCGCTGCCCCCTTTATGACATCGCTCCTTGGCGGTATGTTAAATGAGGCCTCCGCGTAGACTACCCTGACTCCCTCAATTGAAGCCCCCCTAGCCAGCTCAGGAGGGTATGGGGTGTGACCCACGTGAACTATAGTCACGTTGTCGCCTAACGCCTCCCTTAGCTGGGGCGCGTGGATGTCGCAGGAGCCGTAGGTCGGGTCTACCTCAACTATGGGGTCTATCCCATAGGCCCTGAGGCACTGAACAAGCTCGGCCGCGGCCCTTTTCAGGCCTGATGGAAGCTGAAGGACCACTGGTCCCTTGGCTTCCTTAAGCTCAGGCGGGAACGTGAACGTGTAATCCATAAGCTCGCACTTTATGCCCCTCACCTACCCTCCTCACCCGCCTGGGCAGACCTTGAGGGGGGCTGCCTCCTACGCTCAAGGGTCCCCTTAGCGTGCGCCACTATGTGCGCTAACAGGTCCTCTGGCGTCGAGAACCTGGCCCTCCTGCAGATGGGACACAGGAGGAGCCCCGTGGACTTCTCCTTCAGCGCCCTAACCCTAGAACCCGCGAACTCCACTATGACCTCCTCGACTTCCTCGTCCAAGCCTGTCAGCCGGCATAACCTAGATTAGCCCCAGAGGCCTTAAGCTGTTCAGGCCGATGAGTTGGCTGACCTGCGCTGATGCCTGGATGAAGAGCACCGATCTCAACGAGGCCCCTCCGACGTCATATCGGTAAGCTTATGGCTCACCTCTGCAAGCAGCTGAGCCGCCTCCTTAAGCGCCTCAAGCCCTAGTCTCGTGACCTCATAGGCCCCGTGCTCGTTCTTCCTTATGAGGCCCTCCCTCTCAAGTCTATACATCACTGTGTAGAGCGTGACCGTGGGCGGGTTGAAGGAGAACTTCTCCCTTATGCTCTTCTTGACCTGATAAGGGTACGTAGGGTTGTCCTTCAGGACAGCCAGCACGTATATCCACAGGGTCCTTACAGTAATGTTCTTAATTAACCTTGTCAGGGCCTTGGTCCTTGTCGCCTTCTCCTCTCCCTCCTTCTTGTCTGCCAAGGCCTATCCCACTTAAAGCCTTCTGACCCTTGTTTTAGCGGAGAAAAACCCTTTATATACGCTCTCCTAATCCTTAGATCACAGGTGCGGGGGTGCCCGAGCCTGGTCAAAGGGGTCGGGCTGAGGGCCCGATGGCGTAGGCCTGCGTGGGTTCAAAGCCCACCCCCCGCACCACACGTCGCCTAATGGCCTCCCTTCAGCAACTTACTGGCCCTCTCGGCTAGTTGTGAGTCCCTCCTCTCGTACTCGTAATACCCTATCAGCTCATAGAACTCCTGCCTTGTCATTAGCTTGTCCAGGATGTGCTTCTGGGTCCCCCTCTGCTTAAGCTCAATTAGGACGTCCTTGATCGCCTTAATTGCGGCCCTGAACGTCGTCACCGGGAATATCACTATTTTGTACCCGGCCTCCCTGAACTCGTCAACAGTTATGTATGGCGTCTTGCCGAACTCTGTCATGTTGGCCAGCAGGGGGGCCTTAACCCTCCTGGCGAACTCGCGAAACTCCTCAAGGCTATGAAGGGCCTCGGGGAATATGACGTCAGCGCCGGCCTCAACGTAAAGCTGCGCCCTCTCAATGGCCGCCTCGAGCCCCTCAACCTCCCTTGCGTCGGTCCTAGCTATTATCACCATGCCCTTCCTTCTCGCCTCAACGGCCGCCATTATCTTCTTCACCATCTCCTCAGGGGGGACCACGCTCTTGCCCGACAGGTGCCCGCACTTCTTCGGCATGACCTGGTCCTCTATCTGTACAGCCGCCGCCCCAGCCTCCTCAAGCTCCTTGACAGTCCTATAGACGTTAAGTGGCTCCCCGAAGCCTGTGTCCGCGTCTACTATCAGCGGCACGTCAACGACCTCGTTTATCCTCCTGACGGCGTCAAGGACCTCTGAGAAGGTTATGATGCCGAGGTCAGGCATGGCGAGGCTTCCCGTGAGAGCGGCTCCGGAAAGGTATAACGCCTCAAAGCCCACGGACTCAGCCAGCAGGGCAGAGATAGGGTCAAAGACCCCAGGCGCAACTATGATGTCCCTTTTAGCTATGAGGTCCCTCAGCCTCTGTGAGGGATGAACGTCGCTTTTGATCCTATAAAGGTAGGCCACAGCCCTCACCGCTACAGAATAGGGGCTGGGTCCAACTATTATTTGGTTGTTGAGACAGCCTAACCAGCTTAACGTGAAAGCTCGTTACGTTTATAGCCTGAAGGCCGTGACCAGCGCTGAGGGTGAGAACGTGGGAGGCAGGCAGAGGACCACGCTCTTCATGACTAAGGAGCAGAAGCAGGAGAAGGGTAAGAAGTCTTGAGCCTGAGCTGGGCGCCCTGGCAGCCCCTGAGGAGGCGCCAGCCCCTTGAGGTCCTGATGCCAGGCAGTGTGCTCTCTGTCGAGCAGGACTTAAGGGACAAGACCTATAAGGCTGGACTCATTTCAAGAGCCCTTGCCCTCTTTAGGGTGGACAGGATCACTATATACTCGGATGAGGAGACGACCGAGCAGGACAAGTCGTTGCTGGCTGAGCTGCTGAAGTACCAGGTCACGCCGCCTCACCTTAAGCGGAAGATCTTCCCTCTGAAGGAGGAGCTGAAGTACGCCGGCCTCATGCCGCCCCTTAACCTGCCTAACCACAGGCCCCCTAAGGAGGCCAGGGCAGGGGCCATAATTGACGGCCTCGTCATCTCTAAGGGGGAGGAGGGCTGTGAGGTGTTCCTCGGAGACATTGGCACGGGTCTCCTTCGTAGCTGCAAGGAGAGACCTGGCGACGTGGTGACGGTCGTCATAACCTCGACCTCTGGTGAAAGGATCTTCCTGGAGAGGGCGAGCTGGGGAAAGGTGTACGTGGGCTATGAGGTAGGGTTAGGTAATGATCTAAGGAAGGAGCTGGAGAGGCTGCGCTCCTCCGGCTTCGCAGTGATAGGCACCAGCAGGTACGGCTCCACCCAATATGGCCTCCTCAGGGAGCTGGCCGACAGGCCGCTGGCAGTAGTTATCGGCGGGCCTAGGATGGGCCTCCTTCAGTACACAAGGAGAACGGATTTTGACCTCGTGATCAACACCGTCCCTGGCCAGGGCACCGAGACCGTGAGGTCCGAGGAGGCGCTCTTCTCGACGCTTGCTCTCATCAACTCGGTCCTCTTAGCTTAATAAGGTCTTCCTGTCGCCTGAGGAGTGGGATGATATGGAATCCGGGATCGGACCCTCCAGGGGGATGGCGATAACATGGCTGATGACCGTCCTCTCGTTGGCAAGGTAGCGCTGGTCACGGGCGGGGACAGAGGAATAGGGAAGGCCATAGCGTTAAGGTTGGCTAAGATGGGGGCTGACGTAGCTATAACGTACAGGAAGAGGGCTGAGGAAGCCGCTGAGGCCCTTAGGGAGGTGGAGGCCGAGGGGGTGAGGGCTGTCAGCGTCCAGGCTGACCTAGGCGTTGCTGAGCAGGCCATAGAGGCCGTGAGGGCCGTGAGGGCCAGGCTTGGTCCCATTTCAATACTTGTTAACAATGCGGGCGTCGGCTTCGCCTCTCCCTTTGAAGAGATTGAGCTGGAGTCCTGGAGGAGGCAGATAGATGTAGATCTCAACGGCGCCTACCTAGTCACCAGGGAGTCGCTAAAGGACATGCTAAGCGCTGGCTGGGGAAGAGTTATCTTCGTGTCAAGCGTGGCGGGCCTGAGAGGCGTTGAGTTCCTGTCAGCTTACTCGGCAGCAAAGGCAGGGCTCATAGGCCTGGCCAGGGCGCTGGCCGCTGAGGTGGCGTCAAAGGGCATCACGGTGAACGTAGTCGCGCCTGGCTTCGTAGGGACTAGGCTTGGGCTAAGCTACTTCCAGTGGCTCGACCAGAGGCTGGCCAGAAAGCCCGGGGAGTCGCTGAAGGAGTTCCTGTCAAGAATACCCCCGAGGAGGCTCGTGACCGAGGAGGAGGTGGCTGCCGTCGTGGCCTTCCTAGCAAGCCCTGACGCAAGCGGCGTCAACGGCCAGGTAATAGTTGTGGACGCCGGCGCCTCCTTAGGTCTAGGATAGCGGAAGCCTGTGTATGTAGCCGCAGACCATGCACCTCCTCACTATGTACTTGTGCCTGCCCTGGGACCTAATCCTTACTGAGAGAGTCACGCCAGGTATAAGGGAGACATGACACTTCTTACAGATGGTGATCTTCATCTCCCTTGGCAGCCTCACCCTGTTCGCCTGTGCCATCCTTAGGACTAGCTCGTTAATCCTTGACGACCTCTCGTAGTCGCTCTCGAGGGCAGCCCTCGCTGCCTCAGCGAGAAGCCTCTGAGCGTCCTCAAGCACGATATCGGCTACGTCCGTCACCTTAGGCCTCCTCTGCCGCTGGCTTCTCCTCTATCTTCCTCAGCTGCCTCTTATACATTTCTAGGAGCTCCTCCTCCGTGGTCGCGTCCTCAGGGCTCTTGTCGTCCCTCCACCTTATGAACCTCGGGAACCTTATCGATATGCCCGCGCCCTCGCGCACTGCACCCATGCAGCAGGTGTGCGCTGGCGAGAGGGTAAGCTCAGCCCCTATTATTTCGGCCACCTTGACTGGCTCAAACCAGACGTCGGCCTCAAGGTTTGAGACTACCCGCGGGTGCTTGTGATCAATTATATAAGGGCTGAACAGGTCATACATCTTGTTTATGTCCTCGTCCGTGAAGCCTGTGCCGACCTTGCAGACGGTCTTAAACACGTCGTTCTTCGGGTCGTAGGCCGCCATCAGCAGAGTCCCGAGCTTCCCGCCCCTCTTGCCCTTCCCGTAGAAGGCTCCAACGGCCACGAGGTCGACAGTGTCGGTCATCTCGCTTCTGTAGTCCCTCTTGAGCTTAACCCAGAGCCAGCCCCTGACGCCAGCCCTGTAGATGCTCTCGTCGTGGACGGCCTTTATCATTACCCCCTCCGCTCCCTCTGAGACCGCCTGCAGGAAGAAGTTCATTATCTCGTCAGGGTTCGAGCTCTCTATGTAGTTCGCCAATGTGACCCTGTCGTTAGGTTCGAGTATGGACTCCAGCACCTTCCTCCTGTAAGGCAAGGGCTTCATCGTGAGGTCCTCATCATCTTTCATGAGTATGTCGAACAGGAAGACCTTGGTCGGCACCTCCTTCATCATCTTCTCTATGTCGTACTTCCTCTTCCTCTGCATAAGCTCCTGGAAGGGCCTGAACTCGCCCGTGTCAGGATCTATGGCCACTATCTCGCCCTCAACAATTACTCTCTCCGCCTTGATGGCGCTCTTAATGCCCTCTACAACGTCAGGGTACATGGCCGTTATGTCCTCGAGTCTCCTTGAGAATATCTTGACCTTGTCGCCGTCCTTATGTATCTGGCCCCTCTCCCCATCGTACTTGTACTCCACGAAGGCCCTGCCCCCGACCTTTGTGAGTATCTCCCTGACGTCGTTGGCCCTCTCTGCCAGCATGGGCCTTATGGGGGTGCCTATCTCGGGCTTGATCCCCTTAAGGGACTCCACGCCGTTCATGGCCACGAGCCTGGCTATCTCGCCCAGGTCGGCCCTTAGGTTGTAGGCCCTCTCTATGATTTCCCTTGCAGCGCCTCCACCCCCATAGGCCACGGCCAGCGCGTCAAGTATGGTAGCGTCCCCTATACCGAGCCTAAGCCGTCCCTCGACAAAGCGAACTATGTACCTAGCTTCAACGGGCTTGGCGTCCTTTAGGAGGCCAGCTAGAACCCTCAGCTTGAGGTCCCTGCTTGCCTCACCCGTAGCATAGGCTATCTTCATAAAGGACTCGAAGACCCTTGACACGGTTAGCTGGGCCCCGCCCCCGCCCATGAAGGCAGCGAGGCTGCTCTTGACGTGGCCTCCTGCCTGAGCTAGCTGTTCGGCCACCTTGCCTGGGTCCCCTAGCTTGTCTACGAGCTTGGAGACCTCGCTCTCAGTCTTGCCGTAAGCCATAGCTATGGCCTGTATGAGCAGCTTCTCCCCGACGCCTAGCTCGGGTATGCCCTTCCAGTCAGGCCCCAGCTTCCCCTGTATCAGGTAGACGACCTTGTCTATAACGTCAGGGGGTGTCCTCTTCAGGAGGCCTGCCAGGAGCTGGGTCAGCTGAGTCCTTGAGGTTATCCCCTCCATGCTCGCAAACGTCTTAGCTATCTCCTCGAACTTGAAGTCTGCCATGTGCGCCCCCTATTTGAAGTAACGTCCAGAAGTTAAAACTCGGAAGAGGATCATTGAGGAAGGCGCCGGGGGTGGGATTCGAACCCACGCGCCCCTTATGGAGCAACGGGTCTCAAGCCCGTCCCCTTGGGCCGCTCGGGCACCCCGGCGCCGCCAGGAACCTAAAACGCCCAGGAGTAAAAAGGTAAACTCATCTGCTTGACTTAATCTCTATGTAGACGTCCGGGGGGACCTGGATCCTCATGAGCCTCCTGAGGACCCTCTCGTCAGCCTCTATGTCTATAAGCCTCTTATGTATCCTCATCTCCCAGTGCTCCCAGTGCTTGCTGCCCTCGCCGTGGGGTAGCCTGAATATGGGGACCACGAGCCTCTTCGTGGGAAGCGGAACAGGACCCCTCATCGGGGCCCCGGTCTTCTGCGCTATGTCCTTTATCTGCTGCACTACCTGTTCGAGGCTCCTTGGGTTGGTGCTCCACAGCCATATCCTAACGTTGAAGGCCGCCATGACCTGACACCGCTTGGGTTGGCAGGATCAGCTTCACTTCTTGACCTCAATCTTGGCCGGCTTTACGTCAACTACTACCCCTATCCCTATGGTCCTGCCCATGTCTCTCATAGCGAACCTTCCTAGCTGCGGGAAGTCGCTGAACTTCTCAATCACAAGCGGCTTTATGGGCTTGAACTTCACTATAGCGGTGTCGCCGGCCTTCAGGAACTGCGGGTGCTGCTCTATCGGGTTGCCAGTCCTCGGGTCCAGCTTAGCAACTATCTCGGTTATCCTTGAGGCCACTGATGCCGTATGGACGTGTATCACCGGCGTGTACCCCACGGCTATGGCGCTTGGATGCCATACTATGACCACCCTTGCTGTGAACTCCTCGGCCACGGTCGGCGGCGAGTCGGTGTGACCGATTACGTCACCTCTCTTCACCTGGCTCTTCTCAACGCCCCTGAGGGCGACGCCGACGTTGTCGCCGGGCTCAGCCTGCGGCAGGTCCTGGTAGTGCATCTGGATGCTCTTCACGTCAGCCACTATGCCTGCCGGCATTATTATGACCCTGTCGCCTGGCTTAAGGATGCCTGTCTCCACCCTGCCGGTCACCACGGTTCCAGCGCCGGGTATGCTCAGGACGCCCTGGATGGGAAGCCTCAGCGGCTTGTCGACAGGCTTGGGCGGCAGCTTGAGGTTGTCAAAGGCCTCAACCAGCGTGGGGCCGTTGTACCATGGCATGTTGGGACTCCTCTCTATAAGGTTCTCGCCAGTCCAAGCGCTCACGGGCACGAACGGTACGACGTCAGGGTTATATCCGATGCTCTTGAAGTACTTCTTGAGGGTGTTCACTATCTCGTTGTACCTCTGTTGGCTGTAGTTTACGTCAGGGGCGTCCATCTTGTTAACGGCCACTATGACCTGCTCTATGCCTAGGGTCCTCGCCAGGAGCACGTGCTCACGTGTCTGCCCCTCAGGGCTCATGCCGGCCTCGAACTCTCCCTTCCTCGCGGAGACCACGAGGAGCGCCGCGTCAGCCTGGCTGGCGCCAGTTATCATGTTCTTGACGAAGTCCCTATGGCCTGGGGCGTCTATGATTGTAAAGTAGTACTTCTTAGTCTCGAACCTCATGAACGAGAGGTCTATAGTGATTCCCCTCTCCCTCTCCTCCTTCATCTTGTCAAGTATCCACGCGTACTTGAACGATTCCTTGCCTGCCTGCTTGGCCTGCTCCTCTATCTGCTGCATGACCTTGGGGTCGATGAACCCAAGTCTGTAAAGCAGGTGACCTGTCAGGGTGCTCTTACCGTGGTCTATGTGACCTATTACCACTAGGTTCAAGTGTGGCTTCTCGGGCATATCCTTCACCCTCTGCCTTGCGTTATGACAGAAGATAGCGGGGATTTAAAAGCTCACTGGAGGAGAGGACGTCACTTACCTGGAGCTGAGCGCTATCCTCTCTATTTCCTCCTTCTGCCTTATCGCATAGCTTGAGGGGTCGCCGCGCGACGCCGCCATTATCTCCTCAGCGAGACACTCCTCGATGCTCTTGGGACTTCCGAAAGCGCAGAGCCTGGCCCCCTCAGTTATGAACCTCAGCGCCAGGTCGACCCTCCTCTGGGCCGAGACGTCGACCGAGACCCTGTAGATTATGCCGCCGTACATTATCCTCGTGGTCTCCTCCCTGGGAGCCGCGTTCTCAATGGCCCTTACCAGGACCTGTATTGGATTCTCGCCCGTCTCTGCGTGGATAATTTCGAAGGCCGCCTTGACTATGTTATAGGCTAACGCCTTCTTGCCGCCGTTCTTGCCAGGGTACATCAGCCTGTTTATTAGCCTCTCAACGATGGGCACCTCGGCCTTGCCAAAGTGCCTGTGTTCATGTCTACCCCCGGTGTGCGGCAGTAGGACGGGCCTCAGGCTTATGTACTTCTTGAGGCTGGGGTCCCTCACCTCAACGCCTGCCCAGTCCCACTTGCCGAAGAGCTTTATGCTGGCTACCCCGGAGCCCACCACCGCTGGGTCTGGCACCTTGGACTCCTGCGACATATTGATCCAGGACCTGAGCCCAGGCGAGGTTTAAAAGCAAAAGGCGGCCCCGCTTGTGCTTAGGATAGACTTAAGAGCCTCCGTTCCAAGTTGTGGCGCTGGGCCTCACAGGTCTTGAGCGAGGAAGAGCTGGTAAGGGTGACCTCGGTTGAGCCCTTCTACAGGGTAGTGGAGGACAGCAGGACTCATATGACCTTCTCGCTGGTGGGCCTTTCGCTGACCCTTGAGGACGGCGGCGAGTTCACGCTTGTAAACATACCTTACGACGTGGCCGAGGCCATAAAGGTGCTCAACGACGGCAGCATCCCGCCCCGCAGGCAGAGCATATACACGTTCCTCGCGTCACACGAGGAGTTCAAGGAGCTGATAGGCAGGACCCTGAAGAGGGTCATAATAGACGAGGTTGACCTCACCACGGGCCTCTACACAGCCACCGTAGAGTTCGAGGGCTCAGGCGTAAACCTGAGCGTGAAGATGATACCCAGCCATGCCATATACCTGGCCATGATAACAGGTAAGCCCGTATATGTAACCCGTAGGCTCGTTGAGATGGAGAGGAAGATGAATGAGGAGGGGGAGGAGGGAGGGGAGGAGACCCCCTTCTGACATCCGTCCGCTTGTACAGGCTACCTCTTGACCTTCTGCTTCTTGCCCTTCCACAGCGCGTCAAGTGAAACGCCATTGACAGCTATGACCTTGTACTTGACGCCAGGTATGTCACCCATGGCCCTTCCCTTAGGACCTCCTATGCCCTCTATTATGACCTCGTCATGCTCGTCTATGAACAGTATCCCGCCGTCACGGGGCACGAAAGCCGTGACGACCTTCTTGTTCTTAACCAGCTGGACCCTGACGCACTTCCTTAAGGCCGCGTTAGGCTGCCTTGACGGTATGCCCACCTTCTCCAGGACTATGCCCCTTGCCATAGGGGCGCCCTCTAGTGGGTCGTACTTCTCCTTAAGCCTAAGCATCCTGACCTTGAACTCCCTCTTAGCCCACCTGAACTTGAGCCTGCTCTTCCTGAGCTTCCTGGCCGCGAAGAGCCCATTTGGTCCCTCTGGCAAGGCGCTTCCCTAAGGGCTTGTATGAGGTGGGTTTATATGCGCTCCCCTGATCACCTTATCACGACCCTGTCCACATTGAAGAGCCTGTTCAGGACCAGCCTAGCCCTTTTTACGTTCCTTCCGTCCCTACCTATGGCCTTACCTTTCTCGTCGTCCTTCACCTTAACGTAGACTGTCTTCAGGCCGTCCCTCTCCGTGACCTCAACCTTAAGCACTGTCACGCCAGGAAGAAGGTTCCTAACCATGTTATCAATGTCATCCGCGTATTCAACTATCTCGATGTTCTTGTTGAGCATTTTTGACAACATCTTGACGTTCCTCCCATCCCTACCTATGGCCCTACCGACGTCGTTTTTGTCAACGAGGTATATTATCCTATTGTCATTCTCGTCCTCGATAGCCCTGTACACCATGGCCCCCGTGAGGTCTTGGAGGAGTGATATGTACCGAAGCTCCTCAAGGCTTATTCTATCGCTCTTGTTCTCCCCCGTGGCCACGCGCTTCACCTTTGCTGCTCGAGCAGTAGGTCGATTATCTTGGAGTCGCCAGGATCTATAATACCTATGGCTGATACCTTAAATGGTTTGCCTATCACTGAGCCCAGCTCTGCTGAGGTCCCCTTAAAGATGGCGACAGGTACATTGTTAAGCCTAGCCACATATGTGAGCCTCTCCCTTACCTCATACGGCGTGTTATCAGCTATTACGAGACCCTTAAGCTCATTCCTGAGGAGGAGCTTGAGTGACTTCTTGGCCCCTAAGACAACCTTGCCTGACTTCATTACAGCCTTTAGCTCTCTCTCAAGCGCTACGGCCTCAGGCAACCGTTATCACCTTAGCTCTGTTCAGTGCTTGCCTGCGGGACGTTGCCCTGCAGGGATTTAAGAGCGTTGACCCCCACTGTTGTGATAACCAGGCCCGTCCCGACCCTCGGCGGGAGCCCGGCGATTATGCTCTCGGTGACGCCCCTGAAGCTCTCGACCTCCCCTCTTACGGCTGCGTCGTAAAGCTGGTTCACCGTGACCTCGAAGGCGGCCCTGGCTAGGACGCTAGGCTTCTCGCCAACTATGCCGAGCCTCCCTATCTGCCTGACCTTGCCTGTCCATGTCATCATGTCAGCGACCAGCATGACATGCCTTATGTCAACGTCAAGACCTGAGTTCTGAAGCACGTCCATGATCTCCCTTATGATTGCGTTCCTCGCGGCCTCGATGCCGAGAACCTCTGCTATCTCGTGTATGTTGTTCGTCTCCACGCGCCGCGGATCTACTCCGTCAACCTTCATGACCTCAGCGAGGTTACTGCCCTCCGTAATTATCACGTACTCTTTCTTGCCCGTCTTCTCGTTTACTCTCTCCTGGATTATGGCCCTCTTAATGCCTTTGATCCCCTTTATGTAAGCCTTCTTTATCTTGTTGACCAGCTCGTCGTAGGTCTTCTCGTCAAAGAGGTAGTCGTCAGGTAAGGCGCTCTTGTTGGCCTCAAGAACTACGGTCCACTCGTCCTCACCCTCGCTGACCTCGCCCAGCTTAAGCCTCTTAAGGGCGTCCACGACCATATCCCTACTGACGCCACGGTCCTCCATCATCTCGGGGTCGAGCTTTATGATGAAGGTCCTCTCGCCGAGGGACCAGGAGATCTCGGAGACAACGTTAGCTAGCGTGGTGTACTCTATGGACCTAGCGATCTCCCTCGCCTTCTCGGGATCGCTGGCATACTTCTCTTCGAGGTATATCTTCATCAGTGGCGTGGAGGGCTCGTGCCTGGCGTCAACTATCTCTATGAGCCTGGGCAGCCCGAGGGTCACGTCGAACTCCATAAGGCCCGCGTAGTGGAAGGTCCTGAGGGTCATCTGTGTTCCTGGCTCCCCGATAGACTGAGCTGCCACAACGCCGACAGGCTCCCCTGGCTGAACCATCGCGTTTATATATGTCCTGACGGCCTCCTCTACGGCCATGATCTTCTGTTGTAACGTAAGTTCGCTATTGTTTACCACCTTCTTGTAAAGCTCGTCAAATAGCTTGGGAGGCAGTATCTCCTTTGCGGCGTCCAGCTTCCTCTTGAGCTCCTCACCTACCTCAAGGCTCTCCTTGGCCTGCTCCTTACTGGCCTGCTCCTTACGCTTAGCGCTCTTCTTAGTCATCACGAGCCACCTCCTAGGGCCTTCACCTTTTCAATTATCCTGTCCACGTTTACTGGCTCACCGTGATACGTCCTCTGTGGGTCCACTCCGTCTTCGCCGTACCTGAACTGAATGACGTTGTCCATGGAGTCCCTGACCGTCCCATCATAGGCAACATAGAGATCCTGTAGCGCGTTGATGAGCCTCCTCTGCATATATCCGCTCTGTGAGGTCTTCACCGCCGTGTCTACAAGTCCCTCCCTTCCACCGGCTGCGTGGTAGAACACCTCGTGCGGCTTAAGCCCGTCGCGGAAGTTCCCAACCACAAATCCCCTCGCCTCTGGCGAAAGGTCACCAGGCCTGAAGTGAGGCAAGGTCCTTGTCCTGAAGCCCCTTACTATCCTCCTGCCCCTTACGGTCTGCTGGCCCAGCATGGCGGCCATTTGGGTTATATTAATGTCGCTGCCCCTTGCGCCGGTCCTGGCCATTATGAAGGCGTTGTTGAACGTGTCCATGTAACCTATGGCCAGCTTACCAGCCTCATCCCTCAGCTTCTGAAGCCTCTGGATTATCTTGAGCTCAAGGCTCTCCTCAGGGGTCCTCCCAGGGATTATCTCGAGCGACCCCTCGCGGTACTGCCTTATCAGCTCCATTACGTCCTCCTTGGCCTTCTCGACCATCTCAGCTATCCTCGCCTTTGCGTCGCTTGGGACCTCTATGTCCTCCAAGGACATCGTGAAGCCCTTTATCTCGAGCATCCTTATGAAGGACCTAAAGACGCTGTCAAGGAACTTCCTAGCGAACTCGCTGCCGTACTCCAACGCTAAATAGTGGAGAACACCTCCAGGCTGCTCGGCCCCTATGGTGTTCTTATCTAATACCCCCTCTAGCAGCCTGCCTTTGTAAATCACCACGTAAGAGTCCACAAAGCAGTTCTCATCGTCGCACTTCAGGTCGCCAGCGTTTATCTTGGCCCTCCCCCTGAAGTTGAAGTCCTTCGGGAGGAAGAGGCTTACAAGCTGCTTGCCGGTCCAGAGCCTCCTGGGCTTAAGTATCGCTGGCTCGGGCAGCTCACTCCCAGAGTACCCAGCGGCAGCGAGAAGCTGGCCCATCGTATCTGCGTCTAGAAGCGTCGTCTTAACGGTCAGTAGGTAGGCCCCGCTTATGTAGTCCTGCCTACCCCCTATGATGGGGCCTCCGTAGCGCGGCGTCAGGATGTGCTTTTCAACGAGCAGCAGCTCCTCGGCCTCGGCCCTGGCCTCCTCCAGCCTCGGCACGTGGAGGTTCATCTCATCCCCGTCGAAGTCGGCGTTATAGGGCGGGCACACTAAGAGGTTCAGCCTGAAGGTCTTACCCGGCATTACGCGGACTTTGTGGCCCATGATTGACATCCTGTGGAGGCTGGGCTGTCTGTTGAACAGCACGATATCCCCGTCCACCAGGTGCCTCTCCACTACGTCGCCAGGCTCGAGGCTCTCGGCGAGCTGCCTCAGGTTCCTCTGGTACCTCAGGTCTATTTTCACGCCCTCCCGCTTCTTGTAAACCATGGTGGCCCCAGGCCAGGTGTAGGGGCCGTTGAGCACGTATTTCCTGGCCTCCTCTATGTTATACTTGGTCACAACCATGGGCACTGTCAATATCTTCGCTACTTCAACTGGGACTCCTACCTCGTTTATGCTCAGGAACGGGTCAGGTGATATGACGGTCCTTGAAGAGAAGTTCACCCTCTTGCCGTTAAGGTTGCCCCTCAGCCTCCCCTCCTTGCCCTTCAGCCTCTGGGCCAGCGTCTTGAGGGTCTTCCTTCCCCTGTGCGAGAGCTGGAATATGTTGGGTAACTCGTTGTCTATATAGGCGGCCACCACGTTCTGAAGGGTCTGCCAGGCCTCCTCTATCATTGACTCAGGGGCGCTGGATGAGGTAAAGTTCTTCAGCCTCTCGTTCTGCCTGACTATCTCTACCAAGGCGTGAGTCAGGTCGTCTTCGGCCCTCAGGCCCGTCTCCATGGTTATCGAGGGCCTCACGCTAAGCGGGGGCACAGGGAGAACTGTGAGGACAGCCCACTCGGGCCTGGCCACCTCTGGGTTCCAGCCAAGGAGCTCAGCGTCCTCGTCAGGTATCTTCTCGAGCCTCTCCCTCACATCAGCCGGTGTCAGCCTCACCTCGCCCTCTGGCCTCTCCTCATAGAAGTTGTAAGGCTTGACGAACCTGATCCTGTATTGCTTGGCGCCACAGTGGGGGCACTCCGTGGTCGACGAGGCCTCCTTAATTACCTCCTCTGCGAAAATCTCTGCAAGGATCGGCCACCTCTCCTTCAACCTCCTGTAAACCGAGAGCATGTAGGCTGCCCGCTGAGGTGGTATCAGGACCCTGCCGCAGTTCCTGCACGTAGCCTGAAGCGTCCTGTAAATTTTCTCTCCTAGGTGAGGCAGCACCACGGGCCTAGCTAGGTCTATCTTGCCGAAGTGACCAGGGCAAGCCTCCCTTCTGTTCCCGCAGACTGGACACGTCTCACCTGGCTCTATCGCGCCGAAGTGGGGGTCCCTGAGCCCACCCATGACGGGAGAGCCGTCGCTCTCATAGAGCTCAGGCCTGATCACTGTGACCTTAGCCATCTCCCTTATCTCGCGAGGACTGAGAAGGCCAAACCTTATGGCGCTGATCACGTATTTCTCGACGCCGCCATACGGCCCATACGACATGGTCTTCACCTCCTGTCCTCTGAGCCGTTGCCTGAGTCGCCCTTGTTGTTGTCACCCTTGTTCGCAGCTCCGGAGAGCTTGGAGAGGCTTAAGGGGCTTACTCTGCTAACCAGGGCCATCTTATCAACAACCTCTATCTTCGGTTTTATCCCCATACTCATGATCTCCTGTAAGAGCAACTTGAAGGCGTAGGGCACCTTTACGGGCTTTATGTCACCGTTTTCCCCATGTATTGGACACTCGTAGACGCCTTTCTTGGGGTTGTACCACGCTATGTGGCCGCAGAGGGTGCAGACGTACATCGTGAACGCGTCACTGCCGTCCAGCATCCTGTCACGTAGCAACATTGTGGCCCCGTGTCCTACGAGACAGTCCCTCTCCATCTCGCCAAACCTCAGGCCTCCCTGCCTTGCCTTGCCCTCCGTCGGCTGCCTAGTAAGCAGCTGGACCTTGCCCGTCGCTCTAGCGTGCATTTTGTCTGCAACCATGTGGTATAGTCTCTGGTAGAAGACCAGACCTATCGCTATGGGCTTCTCAAAGAGCCTGCCCGTCCTCCCGTCGTACATGACTTCCGTTCCGTCAGGCGCGTAGCCGTTCTTCAGAAGAACCACCTTAAGCGGCTCGATGTCCTCCTTGAAGAACGGCGTCCCATCAACGTACCTGGCCTCAAGGGCCCCTGCCTTCCCAGCTATCAGCTCTAGCAGCTGGCCTACGGTCATCCTTGACGGTATGGCGTGAGGGTTGATTATGGCGTCTGGCACTAAGCCCTCCTCCGTGTAAGGCATATCATACTTAGGGAACAGCATGCCTATGACGCCCTTCTGGCCGTGCCTGCTGGCGAACTTGTCACCGAGCTCAGGTATCCTGAGGTCCCTGACCCTCACCTTCACAAGCTTGTTCCTCTCGAGGGTCTGAGTCACAACTACCATGTCCACGACGCCCTTCTCGCCGTAGCGGAGCTGCACGCTAGTGTCCCTCCTCATCAGCGCCCCTGGAGTCATGACCCTCTCCTCACCTAGGAACCTCGGCGGGCTCTCCCGCCCTACCAGAACGTCGCCTCCGGCGACCTCAACCTCGGGCTCTATTATCCCATCAGGCCCTAGCTTGGTGTAGTACTGATCGCCCTTGTGGTCATAGAGCTTTGGCGAGGGAACTGTTATCCTGTCAGTAAGGCCACCAGGGTACTCGTTCTCCTGAGCTACGTAGACCCTGAAGAAGTGGGCCCTTGCAAGGCCATAATCGACGCTAGTCTTATTCATTATCAGCGCGTCCTCCATGTTATAGCCCATAAAGCTCATGACGGCTACTACGAAGTTCTGCCCTGAGGGCCTATCGTTATAACCTATCAGGTCTAAGGACCTCGTCTGAACTATCGGCTTCTGGGGGTAGTGCAGCAGGTAAGAGTGGCTGTCCATCCTAAGCTGGTAGTTAAGGGCGTAAAGGCCTAGCGCCTGCTTGGCCATAGCTGCCTGGTAGGTGTTCCTTGGGCTCTGGTTATGCTCAAGGTAAGGTATGATTGACGTGACGACGCTGAATATGCCCGGGGGCCAGAGCTCAAGGTGTGTGTGCTCAGGGGTCAGCTCCTCAGGGGTCTCAGCGATATAGGCGTTCTCCTCCTCGTCAGGGTCCAAGAACTCTATTACCCCCATCTTGACGAGGTCCCAGAAGGAAAGCTCTCCAGCCTCGAGACGATTGACCAGGTCCTTTGTGAGTCTTGGCGTGCCGTTCTCAACCACTATGACAGGCCTCATCAACCTGCCCTCGTCAGTGTTGATGTAAACCTCCTTGGCCTCGCCCTGCTCAAGGTACGCCACGCTCACCTCAAAGCTTATCTCGCCTTTCCTCCTGCGAGACCTTATGGCCTCCGCCAGCGACCTGCCGTCCTGGACATAGCCTATTGGCCTGCCGTTAAGGAACACCTTAGCCATACCGATGTACTTGGAGGAGGCCTCGGGCTCCCCTGAGGCTATCTCCTTAATAGCCTCATCTATCGGTATCACGCCAAGGCTGTACAGGAGCCTCTCGACCGGCTTCTCGTCAACGCCAACGGATATGTAGGCAGTCATGGCCAGGTTCTTAACGAGGCCACAGTTTATGCCCTCAGGCGTCTCAAATGGGCAGAGCCTGCCCCAGTGCGTGCCGTGGAGGTCCCTTGCCTCAAAGTTCGACTGGCCCCTGCTAAGGGGCGAGATGACCCTGCGAAGGTGGCTCAGGAGGCTCATCCAGTTCGTCCTGTCGAGGGCCTGGCTGACGCCTGTCCTGTTCCCTGTCCAGTTGCCAGTGGCCAGCGCTGCCCTGACCCTCTCCGTAATTATGTCGGGCCTGACCAGGACGTCAAGGCTCTTTATCTTCTTGTGCTGGCTTATGTACTCCTCAAGCTGGCTTGACATAGTGTTAACAAGCTGTTGGAAGGCGTCCCTGAATATCTCGGCTATTAGGTCCCCTGCCAGCCTGAGCCTCTTGTTAGCTAGGTGGTCCTTGTCGTCCTCGGGCCTCTTGCCGAGGTAGAGCTGAAGGACCCTGTTAGCCATCTCGCCCAGGAAGTAGGCCTTGATCTTCCTATCGGAGGGCCTTGTGCCCAGGTGAGGCAGGAACTGCGTGTCTATGAACTCCTCAGCCCTCTGTATCCTTATCTCCTTAGGCTGCCCAGCGGCTATCCTGTTGCCCAGGAACTCAAGGGCGTCCTCCTGGGTCTTAATGGAGGCAGAGACCTTCTCAAAGCTGGGCAGGAGCTCCCTCTGTATATCGGGGTCAGGCGACACCGCGGCCGCTATCTCCGCGTCCTTCTCGAGGCCAAGCGCCTTCATCATTACGACGAAAGGTATCCTGTAGTTCAGTCTGCTCATACTTACCTCGAGCGATCCGTCGCTCATCCTGTCAACTATTACCTGTCTCCTAAGGCCAAGGACCGTAGATACTGTCTTAGCGCTGTGAGTTATCTTGGCGGTGCTGGCCGTTGAAACGCCTACTATGATCCTGTTTACCGCCAGGTCCTCCTGGGCCACTACGACCCTCTCGCTGCCATTTATTATGAAGTAGCCTCCTGGGTCCCTAGGGTCCTCGCCATACCTTATGAGCTCCTCCTCGCTGAGCCTAGAGAGGGGGTCCGCCACCGACTTTATCATAATGGGGAAGTCCGCTATCTTGACCTCCTGATGGTCGACCTCCGTGTTGTTCTCGATAAGCGTCATCTCAAGGTAAAGGGGGGCTGAGTAGGTGAAGTTCCTCAGCCTGGCCTCGAGCGGCGTCACGCTCGGGAACTGCCTGACGTTACGGTCGGCCTCCTTGACCTGCGGTATCCCTATACGGACCTTTCCGAAGACCACCCTCACGTCAGGACCTACCGCCTGCTCAGCCCCTTTCTTAGTCAGCTTGTAAGCAGGCCTTACCTCCTTAAAGGAGTCGACAATCTTCTGAATCCTCTCGCTTACGAACGCGTTGTAAGAGTCCAGGTGCTGCCTGGCAAGGCCTGTCTCCTTAATGAAGTGCTTGAAGACGACCCATAGGTCGTCCTTTGTGATATTATTGGACGACAACTTCTCTTCCCCCTCAATAAGCAACCACTATCCTATAAACCTTGTACTTGCCTGCCGTCGGCGAGTCCCTCTCTATCTCAACTATGTCGCCTGGCTTTCCCCCTAGCAGCCTCACGACAGGGTCGTTGACGCTAATGCGCGGCAGCTGCCAAGGCTTCACGTTAAGCTTGTTAAGGACCTCCACGGCCTCCTCAAGGCTCAGCAAGCGGTGCTTTGGCACCAGGAAGTGACTAAGTATCCTCTCGTCAGGTTGCCTCCCGGCGGGCAAGCCTTCTCTAACACCCCTCTGGGGAGCGGTAGTACCCTGAGGTTTTCTAGTTAACTGATCTATTGACCAAATCGAAGCATAGAGAGCCAGTCTGAACTGTAATCTAGCCTATCACATTAACCCAGCTTAGTAACGCGAGGGACTCGAAGCCAACTAATGTGGCGGGCCCGCCGGGATTCGAACCCGGGACTTCCGCCCGCGGCTAGGCGTCGCGGCCTACGGGTTAAAAGCCCGCCGCTCTGTCCTGGCTGAGCTACGGGCCCCTCAAGGGGGACGGGCCGCTGGGCTCAAATAAGGCTTTCACTCAGTGACCTCAATACCCATGTAAGCGAGCCACTCCGTAAATACCTCAACGGCCCTGTCAACGTCCATGTAGCCGGCCCTCCTTATGATGTCCCTCAGGACCTCCCTCCCTATGCTGTCATCCTTTATAGAGTTGAAGATCTCCTTGAAGGGCTCCACGTCATCACTTAACTCCTTTATCAGCGCCCTTAACCTCTTGCCCCTTAGCTCGACGGACTTTCTGCCCTCCTCCGTCACCACCAGGTCGCCGCCCTCGCGCCTCAGCAGCCCGAGGACCACGGCAGCCTCAACAGCGTGCGGCAGCAAGTCCATATCGACGTCAAGCAGCTCGTCTAGCTTGGACGAGTCCACACGGCCTCCGAGCGAGGCCACATACTTCACGAGCCCCAGCACCTGGTCAACTGTGACAAGAGGTACCAGTCTCACCCTAAGCCCCGTCCACAGACAGAACTATCGAGAACCGAACTTTTTAGCTTTAGCCTGCCGTTCTATGTACAGTGAACGCCGATATTAACGGAGACCTGTACCCTGTGATTTTATAGGCTTATTTATCCCGACGCACTTTCTCTAAATAGAGAGGGCGGGAGCATGGGGAGCAAGCTCTCAATAATAGTCTTTTCTGGAACCGAGGACAAGTTCATACCTGTTGGCGTCATATCCCAGGCGGCTGCAGCCCTGGGCTTTGAGGTCAGGATATTCGTGACCGGGTGGGCCATGCTGAGGCTCCTTAAGAAGGCCGCTCAGCCCACGTGGCCGAAGGAGTTCGAGTCCATGGTGCCTGCCTTGATGAACGGTATGAAGTCTATCAACGCGCCCAGCTGGGTTGACATGATCAAGCAGGCCAAGGCCATGGGGGCCAAGGTCTATGTCTGCAGCATGATGGCGCAGGCCATGGGGCTTAAGAAGGAGGACTTCAACCCTGAGCTAGTTGACGACATAGTGGGAGTTACAACGTTCCTCCAGGAGGCTGAGGGAGGCCAGGTCCTCTTCATCTGAAGGTGGGCTGATGGCCAGCGCTAGGAGGAAGGTAGTGATAGTGGGCGGCGGGGCCGGCGGGCTGATACTGGCCAACTCGCTTGCTATCAGGGGCGAGTACGACGTAACGCTGATCAACGACACACCCTATCATTACTACTGGCCCCAGCTGCTCCAGATAGCCTTCAGGGGTGACGACAGGCAGCTGAGGAGGCCTATAGACTCGCTGGTCAGGAGGGGCGTTAACCTGGTCATTGAGAGGGCTGAGACCGTTAACCTCCAGGAGAGGAAGGTGGTCCTGGCCTCGGGCCGCGAGCTCACGTATGACATTGTAGTCATCGCGCCTGGGCTGACCATAGATCACAGCGCAGTAAAGGGGAACGACAAGCTCGTCGAGCAGTTCGGCGACTTCCACTCAACGCCTGAGAACGCCTGGAAGGTCTACTCCACCGTAAGGAACATCAAGAAGGGCAGGCTGGTAATAGCCGTCGCTGACCCACGCCATCGCTGTCCCCCCTCTCCCTACGAGGGCGCCCTTCTGGCTGACGAGGCGCTGAGAACCTATGGCGTAAGGGATAACGTCAATATAACTATAGCGGTCCCCTACCCGAGGGCTTATCCTGCTGAGACCTTTAACGAGGTCCTGGAGCCTGTGCTCAAGGAGAGGGGAATAGAGGTTGAGACCTTCTTTACAGTCGACTCGGTAGACCTTGATAACAAGAAGCTGATAGCCTTAGAGGGGGGCGAGATGCCCTTTGACGCAGCCATCATAGTGCCCATGCATAAGGGGCCTAAGCTTAAGGTCATCCCTGAGGACGTCAAGGACGAGGACGGGTTCATAAAGGCGGACAAGCTCACCAACCAGGTAGCTGGCTTTGATGACGCCTTTGCGATAGGTGACGCCTCGACTTCCACCAACGCCAGGACCGGCGTCACTGCTCACCTGCAGGCCAAGGTGGTTGAGAGGAGGCTAAGGGGTGAGGCCGCCGTCAACACCGGCAGGACTAACTGTCCTACAGAGCTGGGCTTTGGGCTCGGCACTTTCGTGATAAGCGACTTCAAGCACCCGCCAGTTAAGCTGCCGCCTATGAGGGTCTTCTATATCATGAAGAGGTTCTTCGCAGACGCCTACTGGGACATAGTCAAGTACCCCGAGTTCTGGGACCCAATATTTGACACCTACTTCGACGCCACGTCGCCTGAGAGGCTCTGGCAGATATTCAAGTGAGGTGAGGTAAATGGCTTCAGAGGCTGAAAGGCAGGCCGAGGCCCTTCAGAGGCTAATGGACATGCTCAGCACCTTAAACGAGCTGCTGAGCGACGAGGAGCTGCTCAGGACGGCCTCTAAGCTCATAATGACGCCTGAGCTCTTCATGCTGCTTGAGAGGTTGCCCCAGATAATACCGCTCCTTGAGAGGCTCACGAGGCCTGAGACGCTGAAGCTCTTAGAGTCGTTCCTAGAAGTCCTCTCGAAGATGAACGTGCAAGCCCTAGCGCCGGCCCTGGAGGCCCTCGCAAAGCCGCCGACGACCGCGCCGACGCTGAGCCAGCTCCTCGCTCAGCTCGGGGATCCAGCGGTTCTTAGAGGCCTCTCAGTGATGCTGGCCCTGGCCAAGGCGCTAGGGGGCCCCTCTTAAGACAAGGCTTTTTTTGAGGTCTCTCCTAAAAATAAGACAAAACTATAGCTTTCTTTACCCTTTTATCTGGTATTCAATGACCTTGATGGAACTAGCTTTATATACAACTAAAGGCTAACCTGCCTGGTGTCGCCCTTGCCGAAGGAGGTGCTGGTCCTAGGCGGCGGCGTGGGTGGCTACGTTGCGGCGAAAAGGCTTGCTGAGGGTTTCAGGAAGCACGGCGTAGACGCAAAGGTGACCATAATAGAGAAGTCCACATATCACTACATGCCTCCCCTCTTCTTTGACGTGGCCCTTGGCTACGCCAGGCCTGAGGAGACCAGGGCGCCTATACAGAACATGATGAAATATGGGATAAATGTAGTGGTTGATGAGGCCCAGTCCATAGACGCCGCCAACAGGACCGTAATAGGCGCAAGGGGCAAGTACAGCTATGACTACCTTGTCGTGGCGCTGGGCGTCGACTACGGCTGGAGCGCTTACCCAGGCCTTGACAAGGAGGGCGTTCACAATTATGACCTAGAGGGCGCCATTAAAATGAAGGAGGCCCTGAACCAGGTCAAGGATGGCCAGAACATAACAATCCTTGTCCCTGAGACGCCCTACAGGTGTGGCATATACCCCTATGAGGCTGCAACGGCCATCTCCGCCTTCTTCAGGACCCGCAATAAGAAGGTGAGCGTCAGGCTGATAGACCCCATGCCAGCCCCTGCCTCTCCGCTAGGTCCTTCCATATCTAGGTTCCTGCTCGAGGAGCTTGAGGAGCACGGCGTTGAGTACCACCCTAACTCCAAGTTCAGGGAGGTCGACCCCCAGAAGAAGGCCGTCGTGACCTCGGACGGCGAGTTCAAGTACGACCTGCTCGTGAAGGTGCCTCCGCCCAGGTTGCCCAAGGCGTTGGCCTCCAGCGAGGGCTTCGTCTGGAAGCAGGACAGCAGGTGGACCCCAGTGCTGCCTAACGCCAGGCACCCCCAGTACGATGACGTTTACCTTGTCGGTGAGCACGCCTTGCCTCCACTAGGGATTGGCCTCGCGGGCGTCTTCGTGGAGTCGCTGGCTATAACGGCTGCCACTAACGTACTTGGTGACCTAATTGGCGGCTTCGGACCTGCCTTCGCCCCAAGCCCTGTGTCATGCGTTGGCTACGCCGGCGAGAAGGGCTGGGCAGGCACCTGCGAGCTGCCCTTTGACCCCAGCAAGGGCACCTACGCCATGAAGTGCTACTTCACCGGGGTCTACAGCATAGGCAGGCTCCTCAAGCAGGCCTTCTACCACGGGTGGATAGATGGACTGACGTTCTGATGGGGGTGAGAAGGGATGGCGCAGAGCCCTGAGGCATCAAAGGCTGAGGCCAAGGCGCCCCTGCCCCCAGCTCCAGAGGTCCCGCCTGAGGTCCAGGCCCAGGCGCTTGCCCAGCTACTTGACGCAATAGTAGGCCTCAAGAGGAGCGGCCTCCTAGGCCTCCTCTCCTACCTCGCTGACAGGGCCGACGAGTCCTTCCTCGCGGCGGCCACCGACCCTGCCCTCATGAGGCTCCTGGCGGTGCTGGCCTCACTGCAGAGGGGCATAACCAGGGTTGACGCTGACGACCTCTCGAGGGCCCAGAACAACCTGGAGGACCTGACTTCATGTGCCTTCAAGGCGCTCGGAAGCGTTGACCTTAGCCAGCCGCGCAGGATTGGCCTCTTCGGACTTCTGAATAAGCTAAATGACCCAGACATATCCCAGGGGCTTGGAATACTGCTTGACATAGCTAAAGGCCTGGGTTCCTGCGTGAGGGCTAAGTCTAAGGCCTAACGTCAGTTATTATGTAAGCGTTTTTATATATCGTTTAACTTAACTTTTTGGGACCTGATATGACAGGTGGCGAAGCTGAAAGGCTCTACGGTAGGGCCTGGAAGCCATCAAGGCGCCTTTTGGCCGCATTAGCTCTCCTGGTCGTCTCGGTCACAGCCTTTGTCAGTCCCCTTAAGTCCCTCACCGTCTCAGCTGAGGCGCTCCCATCCATTAAGCCCACCTTTGTGGCCT
This sequence comes from Acidilobus sp., assembly GCA_022015155.1. Taxonomy (GTDB): domain Archaea; phylum Thermoproteota; class Thermoprotei_A; order Sulfolobales; family Acidilobaceae; genus Acidilobus. Next base: position 80,968 of record JAKLZP010000001.1, read on the forward strand.
TCAGCCACTGGGGGGTCAACGAAACTTACCTAGTAGCTTATCCTGGCGCCTCCTTCATGCCCCTAACCATAGCCCTCCTCTACGAGGGTCCCGTGACCCTATATGATGTTAACGTCACGCTGAACGTTAGCTACCCCCTGTCATTGGTTCAGGGCGAGCCGACGCCCAGGCTTCAGGTCCTCGAGCTTCAGCCGGGACAAGAGTTAACAATGCTTGGACTCTTCAATGTCAGTGAGCAGGCCTCGCCAGGGATCTACAATGAAACCCTTAACGTGACCTACGCTGCTGAGGTTCAGACGCCCCTCGGGGCTGAGACAATTAAGGGCAGCTCCTTGGTACGCTTCAGCGTCTCCATCACTGGCTACTCAAGCCTCGAGGTTGAGGGCTTCAGGACCGTTCCCCCTCTAATCTATGCTGGCATGCAGGCCGCCGAGCTGGTGGTGTACATAGCTAACAAGGGCACCTCGCCGGCCTCCAATATAACGGCCACCCTTAACGTAAGCTCCCCGTTGTACCCGCTGTACCCAGGCTCTAACGTTGTAAGGATCCCCTACCTGCCGCCGGGCTACACAGTTAACCTGACCTTCCCGCTTGGGCTCAGCAACGTCACAAAGCTCGCATCCACGAGCTTTGGCAACTACGAGGTTCCTGAGCCATACAACGTCACTGTTGACCTAATTTTGACTGGAAATGGGCTCAGGTACGTGGTCCCGCTCACGCTTTACGTGGCCCCTTCGGCCTACTTTGTCCTGGTCACCAGCTACTATCCTCACGTAGCTCCAGGCTCCTCAGACTTCTACGTAACGGTAACCCTTGGCAACGTTGGAACCTCCAAGGCCAGGTTTGTGACGGTGACCCTTCTGCCTAACCCTGTCTTCACCCCCTACATATCGTCCAGCGAGAACCCTGTCATAGCGCTCTCGCTCTGGAACTGCAGCCTGGGTGACGTAAATGCCGGGGCGGAAGCCAACGCGACCTTTGTGTTGTCTGTCAGCTCCGCTATAAGGCCCGGGACGTATTACCTGCCCCTTCTGGTCAGCTGGCTTCAGCCGCCAACCATGCAGCCCATGCATGAGGTGATAATGGTGCCTATCAGCGTCTCGCCCTCTTTTAGCTTTACCTCACTTCTGAAGCCTTCGCTCCTGACATCGTCAGGTACAACAACGTTGTACCTAGTGGCGGCGATCGTTGTCATAATAATAGTAGTCATGGCCGCCTTAGGGAGGAGGCGGTCTTGACAGCCTCGCGCGATCCAAGGATAAGGCCTAATGTGATATTGGGCGTCCTAACCCTAGTCAGCCTCATGACCAGCTACGTTGAGGCCATGGTAGTGCCGTCACTCCCCCACATAGAGTCAGCCCTCTCAGCCACCGATGAGGAGGCCGCCTGGATAGTCTCGGCTTACTTAGTGGTGGGCGCCGCCATAGCGCCGCTCTTTGGCAAGATGGGGGATGTCTACGGTAAGCGGAGGCTTTACCTCATCTCCTTAGCGCTCTACTCGGTGGCAGTGCTCATAGCTGGCTTTGTCCCTAACGTGTACTACCTGATAGCAGCGAGGGCGGTCCAGGGCTTCGGCTTTGCCCTCTTCCCCTTAGGCCTGGCCATAATCACCGACGTCTTTCCCAGGGAAAGGGTTGCTGTAGCTCAAGGCATACTGAGCGCCACGTTCGCAATAGGCATGACAGTAGGCATGATAGCAGGGGCCTATATTGAGGAGTACCTTGGCTGGAGGGCCATGTTCCATACAGCCTTTGCCATATCGATCATCATGCTGATCCTGGCGTCGCTCCTCCTCTGGAGCCCACCCCCGGTGGCCAGGGAGCGCATAGATTTCGCCAGTACCGTGCTCCTCGCGTCAGCGACCACCGCCATCCTTGTGTACCTGACCGAGGCCCCCTACAGGGGCTGGCTGTCGCTAGGCCAGCTCTTGCTGCTCGCGACAGGCTTTGCGTTGTTCGGGGGCTTCATAGCCTACGGCTCCAGGTCGACAAGGGTCCTGATAAGGTTTGACCTGCTGAAGAGGAGGAACGTGATGGTTGCTAACCTGCTAGGCCTCCTCTCGGGCGTAATAATGTTCCTCCTCTTCATGGGGGTCATCTACTACGCCGAGGAGCTCCCACCCTACGGCCTCGGATTATCCGTTATAAGCGCTGCCATGACGCTGCTGCCGGCCACTCTCGCGATGATATTCATAGCCCCCTTGGTCGGCGCCGTCACCTCAAGCCTGGGACCAAGGCCTGTCCTCATATATGGCTCCCTGGTCTCAGCCCTGGGGTTTTACCTCTTCGTGTGGGACAGGGCGAGCCCCACAGCCCTTGTCCTCGACTCCTTCGTGACAGGCGTTGGCGTGGTTTCAACGACCATACCAATAGTTAACATGGTCGCTGTCTCAATGCCCCCTGAGAGCGTTAGCGTGGGGCTAGGCTTCAACACCATGGTTAGGTTCCTCGGGGCGTCCGTAGGTCCTGTCCTTGCCGCAACCCTCCTGACGGACTACAGGGCCTACGCTGAGTACATAATCCCCCACTTAGGCACGCTTACGTTCACGGAAGGAGGCCCGCAGGCCTTTAACATGATATTTTACATAGGGTCGGCCATATCGATCGTGATGGTGGTAATATCCCTGTTCACGAAAAACTACAGGGTCCGCGGCAGCGCCCCTTTGATGCTCTAAGTGGTTCATCTTAAGTTTAAAGTACTACCCGTGCCTTACTTCTTTACGTGCCTCAGTCCGAGGCCTTGAGGGCATAGGTAATATACGCTGACAAGCACATAGTAGGCGGGCTAGCCTCGAGGGGATGGCAAGCGGAGGCCGAGAAGGCTGAGGAAACTTCATGGGACTCTAAGCTCTTGGGGGTTTCAAGGTTTCACGCTAGACTCCAGTACATTGTAGCCTCTTACCTTAAGGAGAAGGGCTACAGTGTTGACGTAGAACGTTGCGTCGATGGCATACACTACGCTGACGTCTACGCTGACAATGGTAAGGAGACGGTGATCGTTGAGGTCGAGACAGGTTACGTCCCTCCCATTTTCATAGAGCACGCTGAGGAGTACCTGTGGGCAAGAACTATAGTTAAGACGATAAAGTATGCCTGCCTGGCCAGCGAGTTCTACATAGCGACCCCTTCATACGTGAAGATGGCCGTGCCCTCCATACTTTTGGAACCGACCGACAGCTATGACGAGGTTTTGAAGGCTTCAAGACTCGTAGGCCTTTACTTTGGGGAGAGGTGGGCCGAGGAGACACTCAAGAGAGTTCACCAGTGCCGGCTCACGGGCCTTATGCTGGTTAACATATCCAGGAGGGAGGTTAAGGTGCTGAAAAATCATGAGCTTAGAGCCCTGACGGCCCTTTAGCGTAGGCTCGTGCTTTAAACTTAAAGGAAACCAAGAAGTGAAAAGGGACTTGGAATCGTCCCTCTCTAACGGCCCTGAGCTCGCTCAGCCGATTCCTTCGGAGGAGATATCAGGAATACTATCTTATGCACTGTCAGCTCCACTACCTTCTTTATCCCTCTCTGGCCCGGCACGTACCGCGACTTAACTATGTTGGCTTCCTCGAGCTTCCTTATCTGGCTGCTGACGTTCGCCTTGCTCTGGTTCACCTGCGTCGCTATGTCCTCTAGGTCTGCCGCCCCCTTCTGCAGAATTGCTAATATGCTGGCCCTGCTCTCACTAGCCAAGGCCGAGGCAACTTTAGCTATATGATGGGGACCTATAACGTAGAGTGTGTCACCCCTGGCATAAATCCCCTCCTTTGTGGGTATGCTCTCTTCCATATCTATTTTCCCCTCCCCCTTTCAGTTCCCTATGGCTTTTAATTATGCAGAGTTAATATTTCTTTGTATCCCATGTGATAATAAGACTTGACTTGATAGCTAAGGTTATTTATTACCACAAAGCCATTAGGGTTCCTGCCTAGCAGTAAGGCGCCGTGTTAACGTTACCTGAGAGGCTAGAGGCCGTCGACATTAATGATGTGAGGCTACTTGAGCTCATGCTGAAGCTCCACAGGAGGTATTCCTTCATACCCCTTAGCGCCCTCGAGAGCGCCCCTAAGGGCGTAACAAACCTCAGCTCGACGCTCGCGAAGCTGTTGGACCTTGGTCTGGTCAGGTCCAGGGTAGGAGCTGAGTACATGTATCAGATAACTTTCAGAGGCCTTGACATACTTGCCATTGCCGAGCTGACTAGAAGGGGCGTGTTAGCCAGGGTGGGGGACGTCATAGGGGTGGGCAAGGAAAGCGAGGTATACCTTGCCTGGACGCCGGCTGGGACCCCGGTAGCCCTGAAGCTTCACAGGGAGGGGGCCAGAAGCTTCAGGAACCTCAAGAGGAGCAGGAGATATAGGGGGCTCGAGGGAAGGCAGCTGTGGATTGATGTAGCCATTGAGGCGGCCTCTAGGGAGTTCGTAGCGCTCGTGAGCGTCTCAAGGGCAGGAGGGTTGGTGCCGAGGCCTATTGACAGGGCCCTTCACGCGGTCGTGACAGCTTACCTTGATGGGACGGAGCTCGAGAAGGTGAAGGGGCTATCGATGGAGGAGGCCTCTAAGGTGCTCAATGACGTGGTGTTGACTGTGAGGTCGGCCTTTAAGGTGGCCAGGATAGTCCACGGCGATCTTAGCCCTTATAACATACTGGTCGTGAGGCAGGAGGGCTCGGTCTCAGGATATGTAATAGACTGGCCTCAATATATAAGCGCGGAGGACCCCGCAGCTAAGGAGACACTGGTCAAGGACCTGAAGAGGCTAGCAACGTATTTCAATAAAAGCTTTGGCCTTAACATAAGCGCGGAGGACCTACTAAGGGAGGTGCAAGGAGGGGAAGGGTAACTTAATGTCCTCAGGTCCCCAACACCTTTACATGGGTGTTGACATTGAGTCAGGTAGCCCTGAGACCCCTGAGAGGGCCAGGTACTCTGTAGCTATCGTGGACCAGGACCTGAGACTTGTCCTGAAAGCCCAGGGGGTCTCACTGGCCGGCGTCGTAAGGCTCTGTTGGGAGAGGAGACCTAACGTCATAGCTGTTGACAACGTCTTTGAGCTGGCCCCTGGCGGTTCAGTTGAGGGCCTAGCCAGGTTCTTGTCACTTCTGCCCCCAGGGACTCAGCTGATCCAGGTGACGGCCACCGAGGAAGGCTTTGTCGACATACGCGAGGCGGCCAAAAGGGCAGGGCTCGACGTAGGCGGTCAGAAGCCCAGCTCGGCCAAGACGGCGTTCATTGCCGCTGCGATAGCGGCCAGAGGCGGAGGCCAGAGGGTTGGCTTCAGCAGGGAGAAGACCTACATATTTGTAACGAGGGGCCGTGGCGTGCACGGCGGTGGGTGGAGCCAGCCAAGGTACCAGAGAAGAGTTAGGGCTGCAGTTAAGATAGCGGCTGAGAAGGTCAAGGAGAAGCTAGACCAGGCTAACCTGGATTATGACGTCTATTATAGGGCTAGCGAGGGAGGCATTGAGTCCGCTACGTTCATCGTTTACGCCCCTAGGGAGAGACTGATCGGGCTCGTCAGGCCGCACAGAGGGATGGACTACACAATAAGGATTGAGACCAGGTATGAAGGGGAACTGGTGTTTGGCAACGATAAGGGTCCTCTGAATATTAGACCTGTAATAGTCGGTATCGACGCAGGTATGACAACAGGGTTGGCCGTGATTGACTTCGAAGGTAAGGTACTACACCTGGGAAGCTATAAGGAGGTCGACAGGGGCGAGATAATAAGCGTCATCTCGAAGCTCGGCAGGCCAGCGTTGGTAGCCACCGACGTTAAGGACCCCCCTGACCTAGTTAAGAAGCTGGCTGCACAGCTCGGGGCGCAGCTTTACCTACCTGATTACGACCTGTCGGTCGCTGAGAAAGAGGACCTCTCCTCAAGAGCCGTTGAAGGCTCTGAGCTAAGGCCCAGAACGCCGCATGAGCGTGACGCCTTAGCTGCCGCCTACAGGGCTTACCTTGACTTTAAGTCAAAGCTGTCCCAGGTCGAGAGCTATCTCTCCTCCATGGACATAGACGTAGACGTAGATGAAGTTAAGGCTGACGTAATCAGGGGCCTAACGATAGCCGAGGCCGTAGAGAGACAGATAGAGAGGCTGATGAGCACAGCCTCAGCAGGTCAGGCCCAAGGGCCACAGCCTGAAAGGCGCGAACAGCCCAAGGAGTGTGATACCTCTAAATACGAGCTGCTTGAGGCCCAGAAGGTGGCGCTTGAGAAGCAGGTCCAGGAGCTCAGGGTAAGCCTTGACAACGCCAAGAGGGAGCTTGAGGAGCTCAGGAAGAGACTTAAGGCTGAGCTCCTGAGGGATCCTGAGGTAGCTAAGCTCAAGGCAGAGGCCGAGAAGGCCAAGGCCCTCCTGGCCGATGCCTTAAAGCGCTCTGAGGCCCTTGAGGCCCAGCTTGAGGAGCTCAGAGGAGCCCTTGCCCTTCTGAGGTCAGGGGAATTCCTCGTGGCTCGGAGGCTCAGCGAGCTTAAGGTCCAGGAACTGAGGCGAAGCGAGGCCACTTTAGGCGAGCTGACAGCAAACGAAGTCGTTGTGATCGACGGTTGGGCCCAATTTGAGCAGGAAGCCGTAGACAAGCTGGCGAAGGCCAACGTAGCCGTGGTCGTCCTGGCTGATATATCGTCCCCACTAGCTAACGCCCTTAGGTCAAGAGGGATACCGACGCTCCAGGCCTCTAAGTATAGGGTTATCGAAGCCGGCGGTCTGACGCTAATTGAGGCCAGGGTCCTCAAGGACGCTGAGGTAGAGAGATCAAAACTTAGGTCGAAGGTCTCTGACTACTTCCTTGAGAAACTGCTTAAGGAGTACAGGCTCTCGAGATCCATAACGAGCAGAAGCAGGGACGTTGATGAGGCTAACCGAGGCTAGATTATCAACATCCATGTAAAAAGACTCATTGCACATTAGTTAGCTATAAGTCCTAGACCTCAGAACAGTTGCACAGCACCTGCCAGGAATCTCTCTGTCAGCTGAGGTAGCTTGGACAGGTATTCGTCAACTAGCGATGTAATCTCCGCCTTTACGTTGCTGGATACGCTGACCCCTCTCTCCATCAGAAGGGAGACGTCGGCTATGAGCGGGTCATCTATGGGTCTGCCTATCTGGCCCAGGAGCCTGACGTAAACCTCCCTTACGTTCGGGATCTTAGTGTAAATAAGCTGGGCCAGCTCGGTCGCGACCACGTTGTATATCTTGCCTATGTGGTTAACAGGGTTCTTCCCTGCAGCTGCCTCGAGGCTCATAGGCCTCATAGGGGTTATCAACCCGTTCACCCTGTTGCCTCTGCCAGTGGCCCCGTCGTCTCCGTGCTCAGCGCTAGTGCCTGTCACCGTTAGGTAGAACACTTCCTCCTCAGGTATGTCCCCACTATTCACGTAAACCCTCACGTCATAGTTAGGAGCTATCTTAGAGGCTACGTCTAAGACCTTCTCCTTTATCTCCTCCTTGACGCTCATGTACTCATCTTTGTCCCTCACGAACCTACTGACAATAGCGTTAGCCACAGTTATGTCTATAACGTTGCCGTTCCTGAGCCCCATGACCTTGACGTCCTCGCCTGACGCCGGGACCCTTGACTTAAACTCTTGGCTATTTAGCGTGCGCTCCGTCTCCATCACAAGCCTCTCAAGCGTTGTCAGGGGCGCAAAGCCAGCCCCAAAGCTTGTGTCATTAGCCCTATGCGATGCTGACCTGGACTCGAATATCCCCCTGAGGTCCGCGCTGCCCTTGCCTATCTTATAGTCAACCACGACGTGGGTCTCGGGGTCAAGGAACCTAAGGTTCCGTTTAATCCACTCCTTTACGGCCTTAAGTATAATCCTTCCTACAGGCACCTCCTCGACGCCTGAGGACGTGCGCACTTCAGTCGTGGCCCTCCCAGACACTATGATGTATATGGGCTGAAGCACGTCACCGCCTCCCCACCTAGGCGCCGCCTGGCCGCCTACCAGGAGGACCTTGTCAAGGTTGTGATGCATTATGGTGCCGAACCTCTCGCGGTAGTAGATGCTCAGCTGTCTGCTTGCCTCCTCAGCGACGGCGTCACTTATGTAATCAGGGTGACCAAGGCCCTTCCTCTCAACGAGCTCTACCTGGCTCTCCTCAACTGCTGGCTGTTGCAGCTCCCTGACCACTATGTTCCTGGGCACCTTGCATCACACCACAAGGCCCTGATATGTCTGGCTTTTTAAATATACCCCTTAAATATACCCCCAATGGGCTGAACTATGTCAAGGTCTTGCGCCCCTCATTGACTCGCGGATCCTCCTCTTAACGTCCTCAGGGAGCGTCAGATCCTCCCTGCTTATCTCAGCCGGCCCAAGTATTACTAGGCCCTTGCCATCAACTATGTCTATGTAGTGTACCTTAAGGTCGTGCGGCGTCTGCCTCATCTTCTCAATTAGGACGTACCTCTTGAGTTCACCGTTCACTATCCTCCTGCCGAACCTTATTATGCCATCGGCTACGTGCTCAAGCCCCCAGCCGAACGCGCTTGACGTAGTTATTGCGTACTGACTGGTCATAAGGACTGTGAAGTCCCATCTATATAGGACCCTCTTGACGGCATAGCTGTACTTCCTTGCCAAGGCAGGCTTGTCAAGCCAGAAGGTGCTCATGCTGTCTATGATGAGCCTTGACCTGCCGTAGCCCAGCTTCCTCTTGGCCTCTATTACCTTGTTGACCAAGGTCTCAACGTCTATTTCTTCGAGTGACCACTCGTCGCCCTGCGACTTAAGGAGGGCGTCAATTATTATCACCTTGCCTTCGTCAACAGCCTCGTCAAGCCTCATGCCGAACATCATAGCCTGCCTTATTATGCTCTCGCGGCTCTCCTCAGTGGTCACATAGATGACCTTGTCGCCCTCCTTTACGCCCTCCCAGGCGAAGTGCAGCGCAAAAACGGTCTTACCGGTGCCTGGCTCACCCACGACAGCAACAAAGAAGCCTCTTGGTATGCCGCCAGCCAGCATGTCGTCCATGCCAGGGACTCCTGTTGAAAGCCTCTCTATGGTCTGTACCACGCTCTCCCCAGGACCTAGTTGCTTTGGACGGCTAAAACCCAGGGCCCTAGCTGATAGAGCTCAGGGCCCTACCAAAGTCCTCTATTAGGTCCTCAGGATCCTCAAGGCCCACCGCGACTCTCACGAGGGAGTCCTCTATGCCGAGAGCCTTCCTGTCCTCAGGACTTATGTTGCTTGCCGCAGTGAGGGCAGGTAATGTAACAAGCGTCTCAGTGCCGCCTAGGCTCGGCGCGGCCTTAGCCAGCCTCAGTGACTTAAGGAACTTCTTAGCCGCGTCAGGGCCTTCTTTGAGCGTGAACGAGAGCACTCCGCCGTAGAGCTGCTTTTCAAAGAGCCTTGTGGCCACGGAGTGATAGGGGTCGTCTGGGAGGCCTGGGTAGTTAACAGACCTCACCTTACTGTTGTCCCTGAGGAACTCGGCAAGCGCCATGGCGGTCCTGCTTTGCTTCTCAAACCTCAGGGGAAGGGTCTTGAGACCACGGTACGTCAGGTATGCCTCCAGGGGCTGCTGGGCTGTCCCAAGCCTCCTTCTCCACTCCCATATCACCTCCACGAGCTCCTCGTTCGCAGCCACCACGCCGCCCATTACGTCATTGTGGCCTGAGAGGTACTTCGTGCTGCTGTGAACGACTGCGGAGGCCCCTGACCTGAGGGGCTTCACGAGGATAGGCGTCGTGAACGTGTTATCAACAATCAGCGCGGTGCCAGCTTCCGCGGCGACCTTCCCAACCTCAGTGACGTCTATGACCTTAAGGGTGGGATTCGTCATAACCTCCATAACGACCAGGTCGTACTTCCTGCCCTTCAGCTCCTCTAAGATGGCCTCGGTCGAGGGGTAAACCTTAACTAGCTCGCCTCCAACCATAGCCACCAGCTCCTCGAGCAACTGAATAGTGGTGCTGTACATCTCCTTGATAGTCAGCGCCCTCAGGCCCCTTCTCATAAATGCCATCAGGGTAGTGGCTATGGCGCTCATCCCGCTGTTGAAGGCCAGCCCATCGTCTGCCCCCTCGAGGGCAGCCACTGCCCTCTCAAGGGGCCTCAGCGTCGGGTTCTCCTCCCTCGAGTACTTTACCACCTCACCCCTGTCGTCCCTTGCCGACTCCTCATTGTCCACATACCTGTAGGCCACGCTGAGGTATATGGGTGGGACCACCGAAGAGAAGGGGTCCTCATAGAAGTACTGGGACTCCAGGATCCTCGTAGATTCAGGCACTCGGGCTCACCGAGCCCTGCTCCCTGCCTCCAAATATTATGCCTGGTAGCAGGGAGCGCGCCATGAACCTGAAGTCCTTGTCGATCAGCAGCAAAGCGAAGTAGGAGGCTAGGAAAGCAAGGCCTGGAAGCGCCAAAACCTTGACCGACCCCACAAGGCCCTTCACGGGCGGGGACCATGGACTTATTGCAAAGGCCAGGGCTGCCGCTAACAGAGACCACAGGGCGACCTTCGGCACGTAAGGCCTTATGGCGCCCTTTGCCTCCTTAGGAAGTAACCAATAGTTTATCAGTGCGCTAGTTATGAACCTGAGCCCATAAGCTATGGACCAGGCCAGTATGAGGTCCTGAGGGCCATACCCTCTGAGGGCTACCATGAGGGCCGCCAGGGCGCCGAAGTATACTGCCGACGGGACTGAGCCCCAGACGTTTATCCTGGTAAACGCGCCTACAGACTCAAGCCCCACCTCCCTTATGGAGCCCGCCAAGACGTTTGAGATGCCGGCGTTCATGACCTCAACTATGGCTATTACCATGAAGACCCTCATAGCGGTCGCGGCCCAATAGTAGACGGGATTAAAGACGTAGATCACGTAAATGGGGTGAACGGCAGCGTAGATGAAGAACGGCAGCGCGGCCGTTGTGACCACGTATACAGCCCTTGCAGCGCCGTTCACGTCGCCCGTCCTCAGGACGTACTGATGTAGGTATGACAGCCCGTTGTTAGCGGCCTCCCTGACAAGCGTCGCCACAGCGGCCGCTATGAAGAAGGCTGCCACTACCTCATAGCCCCCTAGGTCATAAGCCACCACCGCGTCAAAGGACGTCAAAGTGCCTATCACAAAACCTATGATCAGTGGCTGAGACCCCTTGGCCCACTCAAGCAGCGTCTCCTTGCCGCCCCTCAGGTACTCAGGCTTCACCTCCTCAGCCAGCCAGTAGGCCCCTAACACGGCTCCCATAAGCAGGGCTGCTAGGGTTCCAATGAAGGCGTGGGTAAGGGTAGGGGCCGTGAGATACAACGCTATTAATATGCCGACCAGGTAAAGGAGCCTGTAAAGCGGTGACAGCAACGCCCTCCTAATGGGCCTCATAGCGTCAAGGGCCGAGGTTATGGTGAAATATACGTTCTGGCTGGCCACTACAAGTCCCGCCAGGACTGCGGCCTCAAGCCCTACGTTTGACTCGTCTAGCCCAAGTACTATGCCTAGAGGGATTGAGATCGCTACGCTTATAGCGAGGAGAACTAGAAGGGCTCCCAGGGACCCTCTCCTCCTGGTCGCAACATACCTGTATGACCAGAGGCTGAAGAACGAAAGGGGTATCGAGGCGTACTGGATTACCCTCTTGGTTACAAACTGGTACGCTGCGTAATCCTTGGCCGCGAGCCTCCTGGCCAAAAGGACGCTGATAACTATGTTAATGACCAGCGAAAGCCCATAGAGGACGGCCCTAATGACAGCAGCCCTGACAGGCCCTGCTGGCCTCCTCAAGAGCCGGCCCTCACTTGATGAGGCCTAGCCCCCTGAGCTGGGATAGAACATAAGACCTTATGTCGTCGATGGACGGCAGGTCACGGACTATCTCGCCGTTCTCCATGTACTTTAGGAGCAGAGGCTCTGCCTTGTTACCGTTAGGACAAGTAGGCGGCTCAGAGCCCCAGGGCACCACTAGGTGGTTGAGCGGGCCGCAGCTGTAGACCATCTTGGCCCCCGGCATCTTGCCCCTCTTTGATATAGCCTCCCATCCCTTGCCCCTATCGACCTCTACTATGTCCATGCTTAGGTCAATGCTTCTGGGCATAGCAACAGAGGTCCCTACACCAAATCCGTCTACGACGTCACGGAGCTCCCTTATCTCTTCCTCATCGAGGCCACCGCTCACTATGATCTTTACATGCTTAAACCCGTTCAGGTCAAGCGTCCACCTGACCTCCTCCACTATGTCCCTCATGTTACCCCTCCTGCTTGAAGGCGTGTCGAGCCTCACCCCCCATAGCTTGTCGCCTAGCTCCCTTGCAGCCATCAAAGCCTCGTTCCTCTCATCATCAAATGTATCAGCAAGCGCCGTTACGTTGACCTTGCCGCCAAAGACGTCAGCGAATATCCTCCAGGCCTTCCTCTGATCCCCAACAGTTATTATAAAGGCGTGGGGCATCGTGCCCTGAGGCTTCAACCCCAGGTATCTTTCAGACAGCACCCCGCTCACAGAGTCAGCGCCACCTATGTAGGCTGCCCTGTCGGCGGCTGGGAACACGGCTGGGTGCAGGGCCCTGAGGCCGAAGAACAGGAACAGCTTATCGCCAGCCGCCACCCTTATCCTCGCTGCCTTAGTGGCGATGCTGCTCTCAAACCTAAGCACGCCAAGTATCGCCGCCTCGTATGGGGCGAAGGCCTCGTATGGCGCCTCTATCAGCATAAGAGGCGTCTTACGCCTGAAGAGGGTGCCCTCAGGAAGCGAGTAAACAGTGAAGGGCTTACCCTTCATTATTGCTAGGGCCTCCTCGAGGCCGGCGTAGACCGCCCACTCGCCTTCCGGCGGATTGCTGTAAAGGTGGACCTCCATTCTGACCCTGACGTTCTGAAGGCCTGCCGCCCTGAGCGCCTCCTGCGTCCTCTTGAAATAGATGTCCGTAGCGTCCCCGTTGGTTATTTCGTCACGGCTGGCCACATAGAGCTTTGGCTCCCTCATGGTTACCCTGGACCTGGCAACTGGCTAAAATTATAAACCTCACGTAAAGGTTTTTACCAGATCATGAACGCGCTCATGCTTGACTAATGCAAAACATAAAAAGGCTACCTCTTTTCTCTTTAAAGAAAATGGTGTAAGAGGTGAAGGTAAGGCACGTAAAGGCTAGGGAGATAAAGGGCAGAAAAGAGGTGGGGTCTAAGGTCTATGAGTATGAGTACTTCACGTTACCCCTAAACATTTACGTCAAGAAGCACGTAATAGAGAGGTGGGGTAACGAGTTCACGATAGAGGTTGACGAGGATACCGGCGTGATATGCGTAAAGCCCAAGAGCATAGGCGACCTTTTAGGCCTAGCTAAATGCCCTTCCGTGCCCCTTAGAAGCTAATCCTAAATTACATTAATAGAAACCTTTTAGTAATAACTCTTGTAACATGTCTTATGGACGAGCCTTCACCTGATGGGGATGATGTCCAAGGACGAAGCGATAATGTGATAAGGGGCACTAACCGCCGTAGAGGGACCTGGTGTCATTTAGCCTGACAGTCGCCCATGATGCCGCGGAGGGCGCAAGCTTTCGCGGCAAGAGGCGAAAGTCCTTAGGCGCAACGAGCGAACATAAAACAGTATTGAAAAGGAGTGCCTAGGTACAAACGGTCCTAAGAGACCCCTAGCGCAGTGACGTTGTTTAAAACCCTTATAACCAAGCCCTGCCGCCCCTACTAGGGTGCAAGGCCTGCTTTTCGGCACTGCAGGCGCAAGGGGGCCTTATCCAGCTCGCATAAACCCCAAGCTAATTTATGAAATAGCCCTGACCGCGTCACACGTAGTGGCTAAGAACTCCGGCAGCGCCGTAGTTGGTCACGACCCACGTACCACAAGTCCCCTGCTTTCCCTTTCTGCTGCCGCGGGGTTCATGGCAGGAGGACTAGACGTGATAATGATAGGCGAGGCGCCCCTTCCTGTTGTAGCGTATGAGGTAAAGAGGTCGAGGTCTAGCCTAGGGGCTGCGATATCGGCAAGTCATAACCCTCCCACTGATAACGGGATTAAGCTGTTCAAGGCAGGCGGCTTTGAGCTGTACAGGTCTGAGGAGGAGGCCATTGAGAGGTCTATTGGCTCTTGTTCAGAGGTGGAGTGGAACAGAGTAGGCTCCTATGTTTTAGAGCCCTCGGCCCTGGAGGCCTATATTAATGATGCGGCCCTGAGAGTCAATCCCTCCGAGTGGAGAAGAGGCGACCCGCCACGCCTTGTGGTGGACTGCGCCAACGGGGCCGCCAGCATAGTGACGCCCAAGCTGCTCAGGAAGGCTGGCCTAGGCAACGTGGTCACTGTCAACTGCAACCTTGACGGCATGTTCCCTGGCAGGCTCCCAGAGCCAAGGCCTGACGTGCTGCAGTCCCTGACGCCAGTCCTGGATGCGACTAACGCTGAGGCCATGATGGCCCACGACGGTGATGCCGACAGGCTCGCTCTGGTAGTCCGCGGCCTGGGCTTCATCAAGCAGGACCTTGTCATAGCCCTCCTGGCCGAGAGGGCCCTAAGGGATCACAAGGGCACGGTGATAGTGTCTGTTGACGTAGGTTATGAGGTAGAGGAGGTGGTAGAGAAGAACGGGGGCAGGCTTGTAAGGGCGCCGCTTGGCAGGCTGCACGAATACCTGGCTTCGAGCCCTGACGCCCTGATGGCGGCTGAGCCCTGGAAGTACATAGAGCCCCGTTGGGGCCCCTGGCCTGATGGAATCTACCAGGCTCTAGTGGTCGCTGACGAGGTCATGGTAAGAGGCCAGAAGTTCGGCGAGGTCTTCACGAAGATGCCCAGCTATCCCAGCATGAGGCTCTCGTTCGTTGTGCCTGGGCCTGAGGAGAGGGAGAGGCTCTTTAAAGGAATGCTGGCTGACCTGGAGGGAGTACTGAGGCCGGCGAAGGTCGTAAGCCGCCTTGATATAGATGGCCTAAGGCTTCAGGCTGACGACGGCTCATGGGTTCTGCTGAGGCAGAGCGGCACCGAGTACAAGGTCAGGGTTTACGGCCAGGCGCTTACGCCGGCCAGGCTCGTTGAGCTGCTGAAGGGCGTTAAGGACCTCGCGTCAAGGGTTGCCTCAAGCGTCAACGTCAAGATACTAGGCTTAGAGGAGGCCTACGACCTGGCCTCTCGCTGACGAGCGTCAGCCTTCACTGCTTGGCCATCGCGACATATGCCTTGACCTTTCTCTCAAGCTCTGACTTAGAGACAGACCCAACTACTGTATCCATGACCTTACCATCGACAAGTATCAGTATTGATGGTATGTGCTTCACTTTGTACTTGTCTGCCACGCTGTAGGCAGCATCGACGTCAACCTTCCCATAGGCTACGCCGGGTGCTAGGTTCTCAACAGCGACGTCCCTGTAGGTCTTATAGAATGTGACGCAGGGGCCGCACCACTCGGCCGTGAAGTACAGGAACACTACTTTGTTCTTACTTATGATGTCCTGAAGGTTTGACGAAGTTACGTCCACTATGAACTCCTTTAGCGCCTTCTCAAGCAGGGAGGCCCTTTCGTCAAGGGCCCTTGCGAGCTCGAGCCAAGCGTTGCCTGTGGACATGCTGATCCTCGAGTTTAAGCCCAAAAGAGGGTTTATATTGACTTTGTACTAGATACCTGTTTCTGACTAACAAGGACTGTGAAAGGCTTTATACTTGCGTAAGCTTATAAAACTGAAGAGAGGGCTAGACGTGGAGGTTTGAGGCTTGGCCGTAACGCAGGTGACCAAAGCTAATAACGTGTCCTTGACCGTGCTTCCGTCGCCAGCGAGGCTTATCAGAGAAAATAATGTAACCTACGTCGAGATAGCCGAGAGGAAGATCCCCATAGGGGGTCCCATACCACCCCTGAGGGAGGGGGAGAAGCACCTTAACTTCACAACAAGCCTATGTCCTGTCTGTATGAGGCTGCTGCCCGCGAGAATCTTCGAGAGGGATGGCAAGGTATACATAAGGAAGATATGTCCAGAGCACGGGGAGTTCGAGGAGCTTTACTACGGCGATGCCGAGCTCTACCATAAGATGATGAAGTATGAGGAGACAGGCCACGGCACAGGCAAGGCTAAGGCCTACGTCCAGCTGACGGCCCCCTGCCCGTTCAACTGCGGCCTCTGCGCCTTGCATGAGAACCACACGGCCCTCGTCAATATAGTTGTGACTAACAGGTGCAACCTGAGCTGCTACTACTGCTTCTTCTACGCCGAGAAGGCGGGCTACGTTTATGAGCCCACGATTGAGCAGATCAGGTACCAGATAAGGCAGGTCAAGAAGCAGGGGTTCACGCTGGCCGTGCAGCTGACGGGCGGCGAGCCCACCATGAGGGACGACCTTATCGACATAGTTAAGATGTTGAAGGAGGAGGGGGTCCGCCACATACAGCTCAACACCGAGGGCATAAAGTTCGCCGAGATGTACTTCAACGACCCAGCCTCCGCCATAAACTACGCTAAGCAGCTCAGGGAGGCCGGCGTCAACACTGTCTACCTCAGCTTTGACGGCGTGACCCCTAAGGCTAACCCCAAGAACCACTGGGAGATACCCTACATCTTTGAGGTATTCAGGAAGTCCAACATGACGAGCGTGGTCCTCGTGCCGACCCTAATAAAGAACATGAACTTCAACGAGATGGGTCTCATACTCAAGTTCGCAGGAAAGAACATGGACATAGTGAGGGCAGTCAACTTCCAGCCCGTGAGCCTCACGGGACAACTAAAGAAGAGCGAGAGGGAGAAGATGAGAGTCACGATAGCGGACGCCATAAATGGTATCGAGGAACAGACGGAAGGTCAGATAAGCAAGAACACCTGGTATCCGATACCCGTCGCGGCTAAGTTCGCTAAGTTCATAGAGGCTGCCATAGGCGGCGAGCAGTTCTGCATGGCCAACCACCCCATGTGCGGGGCGGCCAACTACGTCTTCGTTGAGAGAGGTCCAGACGGCATGCCTACCAGGTTCGTCCCGCTCGCCGACTTCTTTGACGTTGAGGGCTTCATAGAGTACCTTGACGAGCAGAGGTTCAACTTAGAGGACTCGAGATTCAAGAAGCTCGCGCTCGTAAAGGGGCTCATAGACCTCAGGAAGTTCGTGGACGAGGAGAAGATGCCAAAGGAGCTTAGCTTCTCAAAGCTCCTCAGGAGTATCCTTATAAAGAGGAACTACGAGGCGCTGGGAGAGCTTCACTACAAGATGCTCTTCATAGGTATGATGCACTTCATGGACCTCTATAACTACGACGTTGAGAGGGTGAGGCGCTGTAACATACACTACACGCTCCCTGACGGAAGGATTGTGCCGTTCTGCGCATTCAACGTGCTTGAGAGCCTGTACAGGGACTACATACAGGCCAAGTATAAGAAGGCCGAGCTGCCAAAAGATGCTACAAAGACCTTCAGCCCTGGCGAGAAGTACGATAGGTCAAAGTATATACTGAGGATCAAGAAGGACCCGCTTTACATTGAGACCTACAAGGGCTTCCTGTTTTAACGAGAAGCCGTAAAGGCCTTCATACTATGTCAGGCCTTCTGATCACGCTCAGCGACCTCAGCACTAGCCAAGTTAAGAGCGCCCAGAACCTTGTACCTCAGGTTGACCCAGCCGCCGCACAGAACCTCATATGACATGAGGTAGAGCCTAACCCTCAGGCCCCTGGCCTGTGGGCCCCCTATTATTGGCGTGCCAGCACCAAACACGTAAGGCGCGATAGTGATCCAGAGCTCGTCAAGGAGCCCCTCCCTCAGGAGGCTATATATCGTGAGGCCTCCGCCCTCAACTAACAGCCTCCTCACACCAAGCCTTTCCCTTAGCTCTTCCAAGGCCTCCGTAAGGTTCACCCCTTCGGGCGTCCCGGACTCTATTACAATGATCCCCCTTCTCCTGTAGGCCTCTAGCTTTGACTGCGGATGACCTCTTCTCGTTATGATGACGGAGCGGCCCGGTACCTCGAACATCCTCAGATCGGGCGGCACCTGCAGGCTTCCGTCGAGCACCACCCTGATGGGGCTCCTTCCTATAGCCAGCCTAGTGGTCAGTGAGGGGTTGTCAAGTATGGCCGTCCTTGCTCCCACCATGACCCCGTCAGCCCATGCCCTGAGACTGTGAAGGAGCTCAAAGTCCTCATTACAGCTAAGCCTTGAGAAGCCCCTGTCGTCAGCTATCCTGCCGTCAGCAGTCATCGTTGAAAACGCTATGGTGTAGGGCTTCAAGGTCCCGCTTCAAGCAACGCTTTCTACGCCCCCGGCCTAAAAGTTAGCTGGTGAGCGCCTTGAGGGTCGAGAGTTTCTCCTTCACGGTCAGGACTACAAAGAGGTTTGAGGTTATAGACGTAACCCAGCAAATCCAGAACTGGCTCTCATCAATAAAGGCAGCCGACGGCATTGCCCTGATATCAGTACCCCACACGACGGCTTCCTTGACCGTTAACGAGTCCGAGGCTGGATTGAAGACGGACATAATAGACGCGGCAACAAGCCTCTTCAATCCCCAGGGTCCCTGGAAGCACAACATGATTGACGATAACGCCCACGCCCACCTGACGTCGGTCTTCATAGGCTCTTCTCAGTGCCTGCCAGTAGAAGGAGGCAGGCTCAAGCTGGGAACGTGGCAAAGAGTCATGTTGATTGAGATGGACGGTCCTAGGACAAGGACCATAGAGGTAAAATATCTGGGGCTTTGAAATCGAAATCTACGCGAGACTCCTCAAGCTCACCTTCACGTCAGTTTCTGTTAGCTCGATCAGCGCGTACCTGCCGCCCCTCAGAGGACCTGGGTTAACAGCGACTATGCCCCCATAAGCTTGGTGGCCTGGAGACTCATGTACATGCCCAAAGAGATGAACCCTGGGCTTGACCATTAATGAGAGCTCTCTAATGCTCTTGAGACCTACTCTGACCCCCATAAAGGTCCTGTCAAGGACGCCCTTGGGGGGATGATGCGTGACCAGAACGTCAAGTCGGCCCGCTTTAGAGAGATCAGACCTGAGCGCCATGACGTCACCCGCGTGATCTATGCCGCCGACCCCGCCGAGCCGAAGCCTGCCCAGCTCGCGGACCCTCCCATCAATAAGTACGCCAAGGGACTGAAGATATCTCCTCACGGAGATATCATCGACGTTACCAGTCACAGCAACCGCCCTGTCCTTGAAGGGCTCCAGCTCCTCAGCGGCTTCAACACACTCTAGGTCGCCACTAACTACGACTATATCGAAGGACTCTGATGATAGAACCCTGTGTAAAGGCTCAAGGCCGCAGTGGACGTCAGTTATATGTAGGATTCTCACCTGCCCTCACCAAGCCTTTCAGCTAACGCCCTTAGCCTGGCTAAGGCCATGAGCTTTTCCCTGCTTCCCACCCTTGCCTCCTCAAGGGCCTGTCTCAGGTACTCTATGACCTTGACAGCCGTCTCCCTATCGTAAGGGTAAGGCACGCCGTCCTTGCCCCCAACCGCGTACGCGTAGGCGAACGGATCGAGGGGGACCGTTACAGGGTCCCTCACAGAGGTAGGCACAGAGTATATTACGTCAGCCACCAACGCCAGCGCCCTCACTACCTTAGGCCCGAGCCCGGGCGCTACGGCAAGCTCGTCCTCTGAGCTCGGCTGCGCCCTGAACAGCGTCTCTAGGGCCTTCGTGAACTGCCTAGACGGCATGACCGGCTTGTAGTAGGCCTTCACGGGAACCCTTAGCTCGCCCTCTAAGTACCTAAGCAACGAGGGGGCACCGATGGCCGCGTTGGCCTCCGCTAAAAGCCTGAGGAACCTCTCCTTACCCTCGCTCAATATATCGAGGTATGCCCTTCTTGCGGCCCTGCTCTCGGCAGCCGTCGCGTTGAGGGTCACGGTCCCCCTGAAGCCGGCCACCCCGCTGAAGGGTTCTTCAAGTGAGTCCTTGTCTATGTGATACCTTCTAGCCATCCCTGCCGTCGGGTTCATCCCCTGCTGTATGACTACGACCTCGCCAGTCTCAGCCACCACGAGCCCGTGTATGTACGTGTCGTAGCCGTCCTGAAGGAACGTTGAGGCCGCCCTCGCGGCTACCTTGCTGAACCTGAAAAGCCTTGAAGCGTCAAGACCATACCTTCTCTCGGCCTCCTCGGTTTCATCCTTTACCTGCAACATCCTCCTTCCCTTGCCTCCAAGCACTATAAAGCCGAGCTCCTCAGACCAGCTGATCTCTTTGAGCAGGGACAGGACGACAGTTGTGCTGCCGCTGCTGTCCCAATCCATACCGATTACGTTGTTAAACGCCTGGAACCAGACAGGGTCAGCGAGGGCCCTGACAAGGTTCGAGGGACCCCTCTCCTCGACGATGACCTTGACGATCCCTCTGGCAAGCTCCCTCATAATCCTCAGTAGCCCTGGAGGCACGTGCCCGTCGTGAAGCGGTAGCTCCGCAGCCCCTGTCAAGGCTCCAACTCTTAGGGTTCCTCTAAAAGGTATAAGGTCAACGCAGGGCCGCAGAGATCGTTATGCTTTGCCCATAGACTTCATAAGCTTCTCACGGGACTGTATGTCCACCAATAACGCTTTAGTACTGTCTATCAGGGCCCTCGCGACGTCAACTTTGTGCCTTACGTTAGGAAGCACCGAGTCAGGGTAATCGAGGCCCTTCAGGGCATTGTATATGGTCTCCATGATCGCCAAGGCTCTCCAGGCCTCCTCCAGGTTCTCCTTAGCTACGCTGTCCAGCGCGTGTCTCCTCAGCTCGCCAACGACGTCAGCAAGCCCCTGAAGGTATGGAACTGGGTCAACGCCCAACTCCTTAAATGATGGAACCTTCGCGCGCGTCATTAATGAGAAGAACACCTTAGCCTCGACGTACTCGCTGACGGCGTTGTAGACGAGACCTGAGTGAAGGAGCTCAGGGTATGGGGACGCTGTCTCTATTAGCCTCCTCACAAGCCTCTCGCACTCGCCTAAGGCCTCAGAGGCCTTATTGATGTCACCCTGATGTAAATAAGTTATGCTGAAGCCGCTGTACCTTATTACGTCGCGGCTGACCTTAACGGCCTCCTCCCTTGCCGCGTCCAGCTTCCTCAGGTACTCGTCGGCTTCCTGTACGGACCTCTCTATGTCCGCAATTACATCGCTGAGCCCTGCGCCGTTCATGACGCTCACACCGGCTTCCGTCAAAACCCTTTTTATCTCCTTAAAAAGGATATGATTTGAAGGGCCCGTAGCTCAGCCAGGTGGAGCGCCCGGCTGATAACGTGAGGCCGGCAGAGACCGGGCGGTCGGGGGTTCAAATCCCCCCGGGCCCACCACCTTTAGTGATAACGTCTCTCAAGGCTTATCAGGTCGAACTTTATGCCTAGCTGCTTGGCATATTCATATGCGGCCCTTATCTCCTCATCGGTGGGCCTCCTCGCTATGTCAGAGTACTTCGGGTCGTAGAGAGGGGATGTGGGGTCGGCGTAGGCCTCAGGCCTGTACTGATCCATTATGTTCACCCACACGCTTGGGGCATTCTTCGCTATCCACTCAAGGACAGGCTTCGTGTCGCACTCCACGTGATTAGGCATCACGAGGTGCCTAATTACCATGTCCTCACCCCAGTCGTGGACGAGCTTCAGGTTACGGGTGACCGTCCTCACGTAGAACGGGGTCCTGGCAAGCCTTATTGCGCACTTATCGTTACCGAACTTGAAGTCGGGAAGCCAGATGTCAACTATGACCCTGAGGAACCTCGTAAACTCAGCGGTCATGTAGAAGTTGCTGTTCCACAGCACTGGGAAGTTCACGAGCCCCCTGTAGAGGGCGTGGGAGGGCGAGACAGGGTAATAAAGGAAGTCGCTGTTAGCCTGGACCACCGAGTCCCAGCTGTCAGGCCTGACGTTAAGGCCCTGCCTGGCAACGACCCTGAGCGCGTCAACTATGGTGTGTATATGCGGCGTCGGCTCGCCCCCGACCAGGTTTATGTTGTGAACGCCCTCAAGCCTCAGCTTAACCATAGCGAAGGCCAGGTCGTTAGGGGTGAAGACGGCACCGTTGAAGCGGTCCCTCGATATGTCGCTGTTCTGGCAGAAGGCGCACCTCATATTACATGACGTGAAGAATATGGTGCCAGAGCCCAGAAGCCCCCTGAACACTAGCTCCTCGCCATGATGATGGAAGTATGAAGCGACGCGAGTCGTAGCGTCAAGCATACAGGCCCCTAGGAGCTTAGGCCTCGTCCTATCAACCCTGCACTTCCACTCGCAGAAGGTACACCTCTCCAGGGTCTTCCTGGCTATGGCTGACATTAGGTCTAGTAGAGATCTCTGAGGCCTTTCAAGCTTAGTTATGTCTTCGTCATTGTATCTGACGTCAGACCACAGCCTTAGAAACTCCTGCTCGGCCCTGAAGAACCTGGACCAAAGCGCGTCTACGTTATCGTCATCAGAGAAGTCGACAGGAACCCTATCTGCTATCAGGAACTTTGCAGGCTTCTCATTATCGGCCACCGCGAAGTACCACGGCAGGTCATCCTTTAGGTACTTCGAGATCCACAGGTTCTTTAGCGACAAGCCTCCCTTTCGCTGTTATAAAAAGAAAGGCTATATTGGCTCCTGACAGAGGTTCGGCTAACCCGGCGGCAACGAGAGCTTGAGGAGCTGAGCGTGCTCGTCGGTTATGTCCTCCTCCTTGTACTTAACTAGCTCCACGCCGCCTTCCTTGAACTTGACTATGTGGAAGAAGAACTTCTTAGCGTTAGCGTCGGCTGTGAACACCTTCACCTCCTTCAGCGACCTGAGGTACTCGCTGAGGGATGGGTCGGCAAGAACCGTTGACAGCTGCTTCGTCGCCAGCCACGTCCTGACGTGGATCAAGAGGGACCCCTTGAAGCCCTTGTCCCTCAGGGCCTTGAGCAGCCTGATCGTCATGTCGTTAACGTCGGCTATCCTCTGCTCGCCGCCAAAGGCTATGTAGATGGCCTCAGGATTCCATGAGACCACTTTTTCAGCCAGGGCGTTCAGGTCCTCCTGGTAGTCGAAGATCATTACCTTGCCAGGCCCATAGCCGAAAGTCTCTAAGTAGGCCACGGCGACCGCTGCCGCTATGGACTCGCAGACCCTGTCTGGGTAAGTAATTATGGCGACCTTGTTGTACCCCCTGAAGAGCTCCTTGCCAACGAGCCTGCCGGTCAGAGCCCTCAGGTAGGCCTCCTCCCCTATCGAGAGCCTCCCAGATATCGCCGCCAAGATGCTCACCCTGCCCAGAAGCTTTTTCAGGAATAAAAGTTTTCCTTATAAGAAACTCTTTAAGAAGACTTTTAAGGGGTTGTGTCAACGCGATAAGGGGCCTGACGATGCCTGTCACGGACCCTGAGCTGGTTAAGATAGTTCAGGAGAGGGTGTTCAACGTACTAATATGTCGCAAGTGCGGAGCTCATAACCCGCCTGGAGCCACGAAGTGTAGAAGATGTCATAGCAAGGACCTCAGGCCTAAGAGGAAGGAGCTGGCCAAGATCAAGGCGGCCTGAGGTCAACGCCTTCTCCTTGCCAGGCGCCTTTAGCTCTGCTATCAGCAAGTGGCGCTATAACTAAACTCCGTAAGGCCTTCCTTACTAGCTTCCTCGCTAAGCAACTTGGATGCCTGAGGAGCCCTGTGACAGTGCGGTAGCCTTCTGTGAAAGGCCTTTATGACATGTTGTCAGTTCTTGCAACCACATGAACCCTGGTCTAAAGGAGAGTTGCCTCAGCCCCGCTGTTATCGATACCTGTCACAAAGTAACCCTCGGGCGCCGTTTCACCATGCCCAAGGGCTACCTCAAGGCCAAGACTTGCGTCAGTGCACTTACACAGGATGTCCTTAGTTGCACGAGCCGTTAAGACGTTCGACAAGATTTCCAGCAGGCTTGGATGTGCTAGGTCTTTGTTACCTGAGGGCTTGACGAGAACTAACAAGTAGTCAGGAAGCTGCCATCTTGACAGAACCACGCTGCCCTTCTCAGACCTTTTAGTAAGGACAGCCCCTCCCAACGATATTGTGTAGGCCAGCCCCTCTAGGGGTAAGACCTCCTTATCCCTTGTCGCAGCTAAAGCGTCCGAAATCGATGTAGATCCTCCCCTGCATATCCTGGCCGTCAATACGTTTACTGCAACCTTTGCTATTAGCTCTGCGTAAATGTCAAGGCCTTTAGCTCCCTGGAGCTGCCTGGGCACATCAATAGTGTAAGAAAACCTTAACTCGCCGCAAGGAGTCACTGTTGACGCTTTGGGGCCCTCAGGCCCTGGAGGGCTTAAGACCTTGACCCTTGGCTCCCTTAGCGCTAAAAGTAACCCGTAGCCTCCCTCGCCCTCTAGGTGGACCACAAACGGTGATGATATGGAGAGCACGGTCCAAGAGCCGGAGCCCGACATCAAATTATGTTCACTTTGGGCTTGCGCTCCTCCTCAGCCCTTATCTTGACGAGCCCATAGTGTATCGCACAGCTTATGCAGTAGCACTTGGTCACAGGGTAGCGGGGTATTATGGCCCCCTTCTTCTCTAGCTCAGCTGCCAGCTGGGGGTCCACAGGGCTGTATGTACGCGTCACGCAGATGGCCTTGTCCTCTGGGACCAGTCTTCCGCAGTTGTCGCACTGTATGACCCTAGCCTTGCCCTTGTCACCCTTCCTTCTTCCTCTGCTCTCACGCTTCTTGGGCATGCTTGTCGCCTCTAGCACGCCTTAGTCCTAACTTTATAAATTTAAGGTCCTTCAAGGCGCAAGGTGAAGGAGCTCAGTTCCTACATAGGCTCGCGTGATTTATTTTCATTGTTTCATCTTTACTCTTCCACGTCCTATTCGGAGCTTCATTGGGCTTGAGGACGTTCAAGGCCACCCAGAGCCCTACATCTTGAGTACTCTATCACATACTTCTTGTGCACGTTGATTGTAGTAACAACTTATAAACCTATATGAGGACCGAAACAGTTACAGGACGGCGGAGAAAGCCATGAGGGAGGCTGAAATCAAGATATTTGAGATAAAGGGGCTGATGATGCTTTCGCACGACAGCTTTCCAACGTGGCAGAAGTTCACCGTTTACGTAAGGGCCCTCAGGGAGCAGGACGCCTTAGAGAAGGTCTTTTCGGAGCTGGGAAGCCGCCATAAGCTCAAGAGGAAACACATAAGGATAGAGTCCATCAGGGCGGTTAGCCCTGAGGAAGTTGACGACATGAGGGTGCTGGCGCTTTCGCAGGCTACAAGGGTGAGGTAATTTGTCTGAGAGCTCCAGAGGCAAAGTTGTGACGCTTGACGAGCTGGTCGCCCAGCTGGATATAATCAGGGCTGAGGCCGCTAGGCTTAGGGACCTCCTGAACCAGCTGATGACAGAAAGGGACCTCATAGTGAGGGCTAAGGAAGGCATAGACGCCATGATTAGGTCTAACCCAGACAGCCCTATACTCTTCCCGCTTTCGACAGGTCTTGTAGCGCTTGTAGAGGCTAAGCCAGAGTCGAGGAACAAAGTCATAGTGCACCTTGGGGCTGAAGTCTATGCGAAGGTCGATGCCTCGGAGGGCCTGAAGCTCCTGGCCGAAGAAGAAGGGGAGATAAACAAAGCCATAAATGAAGTTGCTAAGCGGTTAAGCGAAGTTGAAAGCCTGCAGAGCCAATACGAGTCCGTAATACAACAGGCCTTGGCAGCAGCGCGGGCCCGACAGGGAGCACAGGGTAAGTAAAGGTGTTCGATAAGTTCAAGGAGGCTCTGGGCAGGTTCGTCTCTAGCGTCAAGGAGAAGATAGAAACTAAGGAGGTTAAGCCGGAGGACCTCGAGGGCCCGCTTGAAGAGCTGGTCCTTGGGCTAGTGGACGCTGGTGTAGCTTATGACGCTGCTGCTTCAATAGCCGAGTCGCTCAAGAAAGGCCTTATTGGCAAGCGCGTGTCCAGGGGTTCCAATGCTGAGGACCTGGTTAAGGAGGCCCTCAAGGAAGCCCTAATTAAGGAGCTGTCCCTCACAGGACCTGACATAGTCTCTGAGGCGAAGAGCGTCTGCTCCTCAGGCAAGCCCTACGTGATAGCCTTCTTCGGCGTTAACGGCGTTGGCAAGACCACAACGATAGCTAAGGTTGCCAAGTACCTGAAGGACCACGGGGTCAGCTGCCTGATAGTAGCCGCTGACACCTTCAGGGCCGGCGCCCAGGAACAGCTAAAGGCTCATGCCGAGAGGCTAGGAGTTCCGTTCCTTGGAGGCTCTTATGGATCTGACCCGGCCAGCGTGGCCTATAACGCCATAACGTCTGCCCAGAGAAGGGGGATCTGCGCAGTTCTGCTTGACACGGCTGGCAGAATGCACATAGATGTGGACCTGATGAACGAGCTTAAGAAAGTTGTTAAAGTAGCTAAGCCCCACCTAAAGGTTCTCGTCGTGGACTCGCTTACAGGAAACGACGCAGTTGAGCAGGCCCGGGCGTTTAATGATAACATAGGCGTTGACGCGGTCATAGTCACTAAGGTCGACGCTGATGTGAAGGGCGGAACGATAGTCTCGGTCGTCTCTACTATAAAGAAGCCAGTTATATTTGTGGGCACAGGCCAGAGGTATGAGGACCTAGAGAGCCTTGACGTCAAAAAATTCGTGTCGACGCTACTTAGTGGTCTCTAAAGCGCCTTTGCCACGAGCGCTACATAATCGTACTTCGTCACTATGCCTATGACCCTGTTTCCCTCGTCAACTACTGGCACGCACCCAATCCTCTCCTTCGCCATAGTCTTCGCTACCTCAGCGGCTTCATCGTTCGGCGAAGCTGTTATGGGGTCCTTCGTCATGATGTCCTCGGCCGTAGGGACTAGGTAGCTTCTCAGGCTCACTATCTTGTCCTTAAGTGCGTCAACGACCTTCCTTCTGAGATACCGGTCCTTACCCCGCGACGCAAGGACCTGCATGGGTATGTAGGCTAAGGCCACGTCCTTCTCCGCGATGACCCCAAGCAGTCTCCCCTCGTCGTCCGTTATGACGACCTTTTTAGCCGGATCCGCTTCCATTAACTTGATAACATAAAATATGGAGTGTGTTGGCTTGGCCTTCGGGAACTCTGACCTCATTATTTCGCTCACCTTGAACTCTCCTGCGTACTTATCTCCGTAGGCCCTGACTATGTCTGTCCTCGTTATGATACCAACAAGCTTACCCTCCTTGCCTACAACTGGCAGACCCCCTATCTTGTGCTTGATCATGAGATGAGCAGCGGCCTTAATTGACCTAGAGGGGCTTATAGTCACGAGGTCCTTGGACATAGCTTCGGAAACCTTTATCTCGTCCAGCGCTTTAGCGTAGTTGACACCTGTTACGGCCTCCACTATGTCGGCCATAGTAATTATGCCTATTGGCTTCTCTGACTGGTCCACTACAACGAGCCTGCCGACGTCCTTCTTGAACATGAGACTCCTTGCATAGGCCAAGGTGTCCGTAGGAGTGATAACATATACTGGTGAACTCATGTAGCCCGAGACCCTAGGCGCCATGTTCTCACCTCAGGGCGAGGGCAAGAAGGACGTCCCTCTCCGTTATTATGCCCTTGGCCTCACCGGCTTCGTCGATCACTATAAGGCTGTTAGTGTTAAGCTTGTTCATCAGCTCTGCCGCGGTGCCGACGTCCTCGGAGTCCCTTATAGTATAGACTTCCTTTGACATCACCTCTGCGACCTTAGTTGAGAGCGCCTCCTCCATGCTACGGCCCGTTATTACGCTGAAAGCGGCGTGCGAGCCGAAGTAGGACACTATGTCGAGCGCGCTCACTACGCCGACTATCGTTCCCTCCTCCCTTGATACCACCGGAAGCCTCCTAAAGCCATAAAGCGACATAAGCTGCGCAGCCCTCTTTATGCTATCGTCGCTGTACGTCACAACGAGGTTTGAGGTCATAACGTCAGTTACCTTAACGCTGATCTCCTTGTTCACTAGGTGCCTAACAAGGTCGTGTTCCGTCACAACGCCTTGGGGCAGCCCTTGCTTGTCAATAATAGGCAGGAAGCCTATGCCGTTGAGCACCATGACCCTCAAGGCGTCTGTTATCCTGGCGTTAATTAAGATATAGACCGGCGTTGGGTTCATTATGGACTCTACGGTCTCGGAGTTGAGCGCCTTATATATGTCGCCTCCATGGCGCTCCTGCACAATATTATAAGAGGGACCTCCAAGGTAACCTATGAAGTCCATCGCTGTGACCGTTCCCTTTAGCGCGCCCCTAGCATCAACTACCACGAGGCCACGGACTCTCCTCTTATACATGAGCTCTACAGCGCTGATGATAGGACTCGTGAAAGTTATTGTCACTGGAGGCCTTGACGCTATAGTCATTATCTCGCCCTCCCTCTCCCTCACCCTCTGGCTCCAGTTCGGCTCGGCGTCAACCCTAAGGTAGCGGTAGACCTCGACCTTCCTGATCGAGGGACTGCTCACTATGTTGGCCTTAGGGGAGATCCTTATTGTTGTGCGAGGCCTCTTGCTCATGGTCATCACCTCAGAACCTTGATTACGTCCTCCCTGTCAACTATACCTATGAGCTTGAGGTCCCTCACGTTATTAACAACTGGCACTCTGCCATAGCCCCTTGTAACCATGAGATCTGCCGCTTCTATGAGCTTCGACCAGGGCAGGACGTAGCTCGGAGGCCTAGTCATAGCGTCCCTGACACGAGGCCCCTTAGCGGCCCCAGACTCACTCTCAAGGTGAATCCTCGTGTAGCCCTTGGCCAAGAGGTCGTACTGTGTTATCATACCTATGAGCCTCCCGTCGCCATCTACGACAGGTAATCCTGCATACCTAAGCTCGACCATCTTCCTCCATATCTTCGCGACCGAGTCATCAGCCAGGGCTGACACGGGGTCAGAAGTCATGTAATCACTTACGGTCGCCTCCTTTAAGACCTCGGGGTACTTCTGAACGAGGACCCTTATTACGTCACCTAATGAGAAGAACCCCAAGAACTTGTCCCCTTCCGTTATGGGAGCCTCCCACATGTCATAGCTTAGCATCATGTCCAAGGCCCTTGACACTGTTAAGGAAGGCTGAAGGACCACTGGTGGAGCGACCGCCAGAGACCCTGCCGTGGCCTCGCTCTTTGATGAGGAGACCATAAGGACATCCCCCCTAGTGATTATGCCAACGAACTTCCCTGCATCAGCCTTGATTACGGCAATACTCCTATATCCCTTTTCCCTCATCAACTTCCTAATGAAGGTCACACTCATGTCATCAGATACCTTAGCTGAGGCTGAAGCCTTGTCATATATACTAGATATAGAAAGTGCCAACAACTGATTAAGGACCTCTTTCCTCTGGCTAGGAGCCGTTATGGTCATCTTAAAGCCCTCAGGCCCAAAATAAGTTATTGCGTCAGGAAAGATTTAAGTTCTAATGAGATGCAGGCCGTGGTTGCAGCCTTGTAGGGACAGCTGACTGGTTCAGGCTCTGAGCACCTTAGGAAGCCTTCTAACGTTCTGGGCGTTTACATCATACGTGTAGTGTTCTGGGAGCCTGAGAAGTACAAGTGAGAGGTCCCCAAGGACGCGCTCAATATACAGCGTCGAGACGATCTATGACGGTAGGAACGACGCGCAGTCTGCTTAAAAAGAGGAAAGACGCAGTACGGGGAGGTAGTCGCCCGCTACAACCTCTTCCTGAGGACCATGAGCGACTATGAGGGCGATGCCCTCAAGCCGCCTAGGGGCTAGTTGCTGTAGATGAGAGCCCCGTGTTGTTGGGGCCGACGATCATCCGTGAGTCCATAAGGATTCCTAGGTCCTTGTGGGCAAGATGGGGATCCCTAAGCCCAATTATGAGTAAGCGTAAAACTGTTGAAGCAAGGCATAGGGACAAAACAGTTAGCTCTCCTGTTGGGTCTTCTTAGCTTCGGAGCATAAATCATACTGTCCTTCACAGTAGTTAGTCAGCACCAGCACCTTGACATCCGAGCCTGTCTTAGACTTGACTAAGTCCCTTATCTTAGACTCTGAGCCGAAGATCGCGAGAACCCCTGCTATAGAGACCTGTCTCATCTTTACCACGTCTATAAGTGCTGAGAGCTGAGAGGTCTTGTCTCCATCCACTGATACAAGCAGCGCCCTCCCCCTCCTTTGTATGCACTCCCTCGGGAAGATCAGGGTATCATAATAGTCCTGAGACACCTTGTAGCTCTTCACTATTAGGTGTCTTGAGTGCGGCGACCTACTGGCGACGCACAGCCTAGCGTGAAGAGCGTCGGCCAGGATAGCGCCGAACGCTACCGAGTAGCCATCAGGGCCCGTTATTACAATGTTAACCCTGTCCCCTTTAAGGGTGCTGAGGACCTTCAGCTCAGCCAACTCCATGACCCCAGGGCTGCTGAGAACCTGCCACGGTTCCTCGCTATCCTTTATAGCCCTTTCGAAGGCCTCATCTATCAGCTTCTCGTCCTCTATCTTCTGAAGGAGCCTCTCAGCCGTGACCCTCTCAGGCACGCTCCGTAACGAGACATACCTCCATAATATTTGGGCCGAGACTCCGAGCCTCTCCTCGAGCTCCTTAAATGAGTAGAAGTGCTTAAGCGCGTTGAGGACCTTGAACAGCGTGAACTTCAGGTTTCCTTCACTGTTAGTCAAAGACAGAAGGGCAGAGCCCGATTTCTCGGTCCCTCCCTTGCTCTGATCCTCAACGGAGGCCTCCATAGGTCTAAACTCTCTCCTGGCGCCAGAAACATATGCAAGGACCTTTAAAATAATTTTTTGACCTTCTGATCTAAAACTCCTCCTCTTCCTCTTCTTCCTCTTCCTCGAACTCTTCCTCCTCGCCTTCCTCTTCGAACTCCTCGAACTCCTCCTCGCCTTCCTCGCCTAGCTCTTCCTCCTCGCCGAACTCCTCCTCTTCCTCAAACTCCTCCTCTTCGCCTTCCTCCTCGTCAAAGACCTTCGCAGGCATTCAAATCACTCTATTGACTTAGGCGCTCTGGGACAAATTATATAGATTTATACCTATAGAGCTTGATATTTTGCATCGCTGAGCGTTTAAAATAAAACTACAAGAAGTTAGCAGCCAAAGGAGCGAGGAGGTCACCAATTAACATTAGGCAGAGGCCATAATAAGAAGTATAACCCTCTAAGCCTAAGCTGTGCAGGGGGACTAAATGCCTACGAGGGCCCCTGTCAGGAGGGTTTCACTTAAGGCGTGCAAGAACTGCGGGGCTCTAGTGCCAAGGAACGTTAACGTTTGCCCTGTATGTGGTGGCACTGCATTCGTTGATGAGTGGGAGGGCATAGCTATAATACTTGATAACTCCGAGCTAGCCAAGAGGCTTAAGATAAGTTATAAGGGAACCTTTGCCATTAAGGTAGCCGGGACCTATGTCTTCAAGTAAGCGTAGGCAGCTGCAGCTTAGCCTGAAGGCAGAGGAAAGGGCCGACTTCGCCCAGCCGCGCGGGGTCCTGGTCAGAGGAGACCTATCGCCCTTCATCAGTGGACGCAGCTGGACTAAGGTCATCTGCGTTGGCGACGTTGTGGCCAGTTACTGCATTAGGTCAGGAAGGCTTCCTGACGTCGTGATTGTAGACGGTAAGACCAAACGGCAACAGCCCATAGGCCTAGACGTTGAGGCTAAGGCGCTAGGCTATAACGTAATCCGTATCGTAAACCCTCCTGGGGGAGTCACGCCTGAGGCTATTGAGCACCTCTGCAAGATCCTTAAGGGATCAGGACGCCAACTCTTACTTATTGAGGGCGAGGAAGACATGTTGACCCTCCCAGCCCTTATGTGTGCTCCCGTGGGGTCGCTCGTAATATATGGTATACCTGACAGGGGGGCCTCGCTGGTTGTCACGAACAGTGACGTCTCAAGGGAGGCCCAGACAAGGTTGCTAAGGCTCCTAGTCATGTCTTCATCGTCTTCCTAGGCAGTAGCCCGTACCGAGCTTACTTGACGGTCTCGCGAGAACAGAAGCAGTGGTGTAAACTTTGCAAGCTTTTGACATATAACGACCAAAATGACTCCTAACGAGGAGAGCCTTTCTTCGCTTCTCCGCCCTGGTTTGCTACGCCTTTTATAACATAGGTGTAGGTCCTCAACAGCCAGGCTGGAACCTTCTTGATAAGCTCGTAAGCTTCCTCCCACCCGTTAAGCCCCAGCTCAGCAGCCAGCTGCTCTAGGGTCATACTGGTCTTCACGTACTTCCTGAGCACCTCAAGCACCTCATCGGTCAGCTCTATCTCTCTATCCCCTACCTTGATCTTGGGCCTCTCCAAGGCGTCTCCCTTAGCCATTAGCCCCTTGCAGGAAATTATAAGCATGGTGGGGCCGCGGGGATTTGAACCCCGGACCACCAGCGATCCGGGCGGCCTGGCATGGGGGTCCGCTCCCCAGGCTGGCATCCTACCAGGCTAGACGACGGCCCCACCACCGCCAATATGGGAGAGGCCGACTTTAAAACGTTACACGGCGAAGGTTTGCATCAGTGTTCTGCAGGTACTTGACTCTGTAAGGGTTTACCTTAGTTTTACACCGCCTTCAATAGGGCTAGCCAGACCCTCGCCAACAAGATTTTCAACTGGCCCTGTTGCTGAAACCTTAGGTAAACCTTCGCTGTCCAAACAGCGTAAGGGTCGCAAGCCCCTTTTAGAGCCCCCATTAATGGTATTACTCTGGTGCAAGCCTTGTCAAACCTGGCCTACTCCATTGGCAGAATTATAATCAAGTGCCACCACTGCGGAGCAATACTGTACAAGTACGCCATAGGCGACAGGGCCGACAAGAACAAGTTCAACGGGCCGCCGGTGCCCAAGAGGGTGCTTGGCGAGTTTGACGACATGACTTGTCCCGTATGCGGAGCGAAGCTGTCGGTTAGGCCGCTGAGGGTCTTGTTCCTTCCCGCCACAGAGTATGAGAAGCTCTACGTTGAGGGTAAGTACAGGCTGGTCTCAAGGGCCGCCCTACAGGAGCCTAAGGCCGTCGTGACCCAGGCCATAGCTGACGAGGCAGAGGTCCACGACCTTTAATTGAAGGTCGTAGCCTCCTACTTAACATTTCTTGTTTAGACCCTAAAATTCCTTGAAACCCTTAACGTCTATTGACGATCATCTAATGAGGTACTCTTATGAGGCCCTAACGGCCTAACTTGTGAACGCCTGATCTAGCTTCTCCTCTATCATCATGTAGAGGTCCCTTGGACAGCCTGCTAGCTTGTAGTCCCTGAGAAGCGACCTAAGGGCCTCCACCGCGTGACCTCTGAGCAGCCCTCTCGCGATCATGAAGCTGAGGACCTTGTTAACGTTGCCGCACTCTCGCGAGGAGGACTCAAGGTCTATGATAACAGCCCTTGGGCTTGAGGGCCACCTTGGGTAAAATATATTACGAAGAGGCCTATGAAGTTCGGCATGTAGTATCTTAACTACGTCAAGAGCCCTGGCCGCCCTCACGGCCTCCAGAAGGGACCTCCTTAGGAGAGGTGATGGGGAGGCCCTGAGGATCCGCTCAAGGCTTACGTCGCCCACGTACTCCATAACTATTAGGTCCTTAGAGTAGTAAAGGGGCACTGGGGAGGCGCCGGCCCTACTGGCTACCTCGAGCAGCCTCCCTTCACCTTCGAGGCTGGACCTCTTGCTGTCAGTCCTCCTCACCTTGACCGCTACGACCTGTCCGTCAAACGTTAGGCCGGCCACGACCAGGCTGGCGTGGCCCTTGCCCAGGACCCTGACCCTGACGCCCCCCACGTTGATTTCGGCGACCCCCATGTTCATAATGCAACAGACGCCAGCCGACGCGGCCTCTGCTGCCAGCCTGAGGGGGTCGCACCTGTATGCGCGAGGATAGCAAAAAGCTGCTGCCGCCTGGGGTGAGCTCAGAGGCCAGCTAGCCACGAAGGCACTGTGTAGAACTCCTTCCAAAGCCATTCCCTTAGAGGCCCTGGTATGCCTGATAGGTCGCCCCCACTAATGCTTACAGCCCTACAGGTATCGCCTAACAGCTTGCCATGTTCGGCTAGCCAGCTCCTAGCTACTGAGCCAGCTTCTGTGAGCCTACGACCCCTGAAGCCGTAGAGCCTGTCGCCTATCCAGAGCCCTCCCTCTTCAAGCCTTTTCCCTATGAACGCCCTGATGTTCTCTACGTCAGTCCACGCGTCAGGCCCCCTCAGTACCTCAAGGCCTTCAAGCCTGTCGCTAGCGAGCGAAACCCCTATAGCGGCCAAGGACCCCTCGTCGGTGAAGTAGCTCGCCTTAAGCGGCGTGAAGCCCCACGCCTCCAGCTCCTTGGTCAACATCCGGGAGGCCCTTGAAAGCCTTCCCCAGACCCCCTCAGGAGGCTCCTCGTAATATTTACCATTACATACTATGACTATGACTGGAGGCCTTTGCCTAAGCTCGACCCTATCGGCGAAGGCGTGAAAGAATGATAAGGATGGCCTGTGTAGATAGAGTTTGGAGGCTAACACGGCTAAAGCCAACTTGTCCTCAGATACCGCGGCGGCAGCGTTTCTCATAGGGTCTACAGGGTCTACCACTATGAGCGGGCTCTCAGGGTACCTCCTCTCAAGCTCCTCCCTGTTGCCAATGCGTTCTGGGTCGACGAACACCCTCCTGGTCCACTCGCTCATGGCCTTCACTGCTGCCCTAAACGAGCCGTAGGCTATGGTCAGCAGCTCCGCCAAGTAGCCTGAGAAGCCCCTGACGTGGGTCTCAGCTCCATAAGCCCCTATCCCCTTAAGGAAGGACTTAAGGAGCCTCACTTCGTCAGCCATGCAGTTGTCAAGCTTTGACCTCACGTACCTGGTGTGGAAGGGCGTCCTTCCAACCCCTAGGCCAGTAGACGGCCTCTCCGCATAGATGGCGGGAACTACGTCTATCTCCATGCCCATTAATGACACCGTGAGGTAAGGGTGCTCGCTGAACTTCGAAATGACGGGAAACCCCTGTAGGGCCTCCCTCAGGGGCCTCAGGGACTCGCTTAGGACCCACCTCTCGTCAACTCCCTTGAAGAGGACAAAGACGTCCATCTCCCACCTGTCCCTCAGCAGGGTCCCCTTGGCAAAGCTACCCTCAGGCTCTATCACGAAGTCGAGGCCGTGAGCGGCGAGGGACCTCTCAAGGGCCCTCCTTATTAAATCATAAGCCCTGCTCAGCAGCCTCAGCTGAATTTCCGTGGGCCTTATGGCCTCTAGGACCCTCTCCTCGATAGGCCCTCTGCCAGGACAGCTCATTAAACCCTTGCCTCCGCCAGGGTCTCATATATGGGGCCGCGAGGGGTCAGGATGCTCTTCTTCAGCCTGACAGAAGTGACTGTCATCTCGCCGATCTCATAGTTAGACCTCTCCATAAGGAACTTCAGGACGGCTGGCGACCCCCTCTCCTTAAGCCTAGCCAAAGTTATGTGGGGGACGAACTCCTCTTCCTCCAGCCTGAGGCCTAGGTCCTTAAGGCCCTTGTCGACCTGCTCCCTTATGGCCTTGAGCTCCTCAAAGCCTTCAGTGATGCCAACCCATATGACCCTTGCATTAGAGGGACTTGGAAAGGCGCCAAGGCCCGCAAGCCTTAGCTTAAAGGGCTTGAACCTCAGGCTGGGAAGCACCTTTGACCTGATCTCGCCAACTATGAAGTCCGAGACCTCGCCGATGAACCTTATCGTTATGTGCAGGTTCTCGGGCTCCACTAGCTTCATAGGCACCCTAAGCGAGGACAGCTCCTCCTCAAGCGCCCTCAGGCTCTGAACCATCTCGGGCTGATCTACGTCAACGGCTATGAACACCCTCAAGCCCAGGCTCCCTCTTTGATCTTACGGCCTTGGCTTTAAGATGTTTTATTAGCCCTCTACGGCTAAAGCTATAGGGTCCACCATGAGCAACTATGACTCTACGGACAGCTACGACGAGGAGCTTGAGGAACTGAAGAGGAGGAAGCTTGAGGAGCTTAGGCGCGAGGCTGAGGAGAGGAGAAGGCTACAGGAGGAGCAGGCACGTAAGGAGGCTGAGTTAATGGCTCTGCTTCGCGTCATACTGGAGCCTGAGGCCTTGGACAGGATAACTAACCTCAGGCTTGTCAGGCCTGAGCTCGCACAGGCCGCCATCCAGACGATAGTAACTCTTGTCCAGTCTGGCAGGCTCAGCCCTCCCGTGGACGATGATACCGTTAAAAGCATATTAATGGAGCTAGATAGCAGGTCCCGGAGAGAGTACGAAATAAGGTTCAAGCGCAAGTGAGGTGAGGAAGTTGTCGAGACATAAGCCCTTGGCCCGAAAGCTCAGGCTTGCCCGTGCGTTCAAGAGTAACCAGCCCGTTCCAGCGTGGGTGATAGTTAAGACCCTCAGGAAGTTCACATTTAACCCCAAGAGGAGGCACTGGAGGTCGACCAAGCTTAAGGTCTGAGGTGACGTAACGTGGAGCCGGGCGAGAAGTCGGTCTATGTTATCAACCTGAGCAGGGTTTACTATGGAAGGAGCACCAACAGGGCTAAGAGGGCTGTTGACTTAATTAGGAGGTTTGTGTCAAGGCACGCCAAGGTGCCCCCTGATTCCGTTGTAATACTAAACGACGTAAATAACTTCGTGTGGAGCCGCGGCATAAAGAAGCCGCCGAGAAGGGTTAAGGTCCTGGTAACGCTGGTAAGCGGGGAGGAGGGCAACAAGGCCATAGTGTCGCTGGCCAGGAATAAGCTGCCTCCAGGGCGGCTTTCCAAGGAAACTCCGCAGTGAGCCTTAGAGGCCTGAGAAGGTAGTCTGTATCCTGGCTATCTCAGGTCCACTAGTATCATTACCTACTATTGCCCCCTTGCTATTTACGACTAGTCCTGTCCTCACGAATGAGACCCCGAAGTTGACTGTGCCCGTCCTAAAGGGGACCTTGAAGAGGTCCTTCAAGAACTCTATCTCTTCATCTGTTGCGTCAGGATGTACGAGACCTCCCACGTCGGTCACGGCGACTACTGTTCCCACGCTGCTTATGCCTCCTATCGACCTCTTGACCACCTCAACCCCTAACGCGTCCCTGATGACCTTGACCACCTCGTCCTCGAGGTTTGGGTAGACCAGCGCCCCATGGCTGTTAGCCACTATGATGTTTCCTAACGCATTGCTTCTGCTTCGCACGACGACAACGTTGAAGTCCCCTAAAGATGACCTTAGCCTGCTGAGCTCGTCCTGAGTTATAGTGTCTGGAACTAAGAGAGCGTTATTGTTACCTGTTACTAGGACCCCCAGCAGCCTTGTGCCCATCACTGTGGTCTCATAGACGTCCACCTGCAACACCTTAGAAATGGTGTCGATGTCCTTCGGCGTCAGGCCCGGTGGCACTAGCGCAAACCTGTCATTAGCGTAAATGTAAACCCCGACGTTGCTATTGCCGAAGACCTGGAGCTTGGCGACCTCAAACGGCACGGCTGCCCCCTGAGTAGACTCCCTGTCGACCAAAATAAAGCAGTCGCGAGAAGCCTTGTGGTAGCCGGGCGGGGATTCGAACCCCGGTCACGGGGGCTCCCCCGGCGCCGTCTGTCTAGCGGCCCGCCGTCCAGAGCCCCGCATCCTGGGCCGCTAGACGACCCGGCTACCCACATCCTGTTAACCTTGTTGGGTTAATAAGGGTTTAACACCTACGTGCTGTTGGGACCCTATGGCTGAGAGCTTCGAAAGGGCCCTCTCGCTCTGCTCTGACGAGGAGAGCTGCAGGCGAGCTGCCGAGGAGCTGTTGAAGGGGTTGTGTCCGGACGCAGCGTTGTGTAGTGGCCAGAAGGTCGCTTCGTCTAGGAACTACGATTGGATCGAGCTGCTCCTTAAGAAAGGCGTCCCGGACGGAAGGCGGAGGCTCATACTTTATGTAGTCTCTAGGTACCTAGTTAACGTCAAGGGCTTAAGCGAAGAGGACGCTATAGCTGAGGTAAAGGACTTCCTAAGGAAGAGCTGTGAGAACTACAACAACTGTAGCAAAGTCTATGACTCGTGGATCAGAAACGTAATCAATAAAGTCAAGTCAGGGGGCTGGAAGCCGTGGACCTTGGAGAAGCTGAAGGAGAAGGACCCACAGCTCTACTCTGCCGTGAGCGACGTAGCGTTAAAGGGCTCTGAACTCTAGCATTTGCCCCTTATAGGCTCTACAGAGGAAGTCTGACCCAGGGAACAAGAGATAGAGACTGTGACAAAGCTTGGGCTTGGAATAGAAGTAAAGCTCGTGCAATACCCACCGGAAGCCCCAAAGCTTATAGCAGCGGCGTCAAAGATGAGTATATCGCATAAGGGCTCAAGCGCGCTCCTTAGCATAGGCAATGAAGAGGTAGAGGTGTGGATTAAGGAAACCCTAAAGAGAGGGCACCTAAGTCCATGGGAGCACGCAAGCTACACTTTCATAGTTGAGGGGTGTTCAAGGGTCTGCTCCCATCAGCTGGTGAGGCACAGGATAGCAAGCTATACTCAGCAGTCCATGAGGTACACGGAGGCCTCGCTCAGGGCAATGGCACTTGAGGCCGCCAAGTCTCTAGGGGCTGAGTGCCCTAGCAAGCCGAAGGGCAGCGCTGCCAGGGACGCGTACCTTTGCTACTCTAGGTCGCTCAGGGCAGCGGCCGAGAGGCTCGGGGCCGAAGAAGCCTTGAGGCTGGCCTGGTTAAGCTACGTCATACCGCCATCGCTAGCGGTTGATATGGAAAAGGCCCTGGCCTACGCTAGAGAGCTACTAGAGGCTACCTCAAGTTATTATGAGCTGCTCTCAAAGGGCGTTCCCCGTGAAGACGCTAGGTTCGTCATACCTATGTCAGTGAGAACCAAGATAACGTTCACGATGAACGCAAGGGAGCTCGTGCAGTCATTCCTGCCTCTCAGAATGTGCACACATGCTCAGTGGGAGATAAGACATGTGGCCTGGCTGACCTGGAGAGAGCTGGTGAAAGTTCACCCACAGATCTTCAAGTACGCGGGTCCCTCCTGTGTCTTCTTTAACAATTCTCAGTTGCCAGAGCCAGCAACGCTGGAGGACTACCTATCGGGAAAGGCTAGGTTCGTGATAAATAGGTGCCCTGAGCTCATCGAGAGGGACAAGATCCACAGCTGCCTGCTCCTTGCCTACAGGTCGCTCTCAGAGGACCCTTTAAGGGGGTCTAAGACCTCTTCTGGAGATAACGAAGCCTGGCGCGCTGGTGAGGCCCATTAAAGCGACGCTTGAGGGAAGCCCAAGCGACGATATAAGTCCAATTATATGATCTGGATGCCACAGCTCGCTGGCGCTCATAGCGTCACTTGTTATTACTATCCTGAGACCTCTTGAGGTCCCTCTTACAATAATCTCCCTGAGGTCTCTAATGTCCCACTCCCCGCTTAACAGGGGCCTTAGGGGTACCTCTAAAGCGCCGCCTCCCTTTGACCTAAACAGGTTAAGCGTGGATCTATCCGGTAAGAGCCTCGCTGAAGGGTTAAGCCTCACCATATCAACTCTCTTCAATCTGGCCGCATATCTATAGACTTCTAGGTTACAAGGCCTCACAGACGCTATCGTGTCTAGCTTTAGCCCTGACAGGAACTTGACAAGCTCACGCCTCTCTTTAGCCTCCACAGTGACCTTAGGGTAGATAATAACTCCCGCTTTGGCGGCCTCCTCTAATGCTTCCTTGTATAGCGATGGTCTAACTCCAAGGGCCGCATAACCCATTCTGCTGGCGAGGCTGATTATCTTAACCAGTTCCTTCTCGTCGTCAGCCCCTATGGACAGGTCCACAAACTTCATCTTGTCAGACCTAAGGGCTTATCTTTGATTTAAGGTACTCCTCAGCCTTCCTCCTACCTCCTGAGAACCTTACCGTGAGCTTTATCACATCATCTGAATCGCTGAGGACAAACTTGTTGGCTAACGCCTTCTGCTTGTCGAGACGAATGTGAAGAACGCCGTCCTTTGTGAGCCTCTCGTCAAGCGTTGACAGCAAGTACTTCCTGTCAGGCGGCGAGAGTCCCTCGAGTATTCTATCAAAGACCTCCGAAGCCCTGTCTTCATCGCAGGCAGCTGTCAGGACTATTATAGGGTTACCGAAATACCCCGTAAGGTCCTCCTCGACTATCTGCGCGTCGCCAACTACGTTCATCAGCGCCTTAAGGACCTTGGCCTTATCCTCGGTCGCGTGGACGAAAACCCTTGCCTCTAAGGACTTAATTAACACTATATTCTCACCAGGGGCTACTTCTCCTCAGGCTCGATTAGCCTAGCGCCCCTGCTGGCCTCGTGTCTCCTCTTCTCCTCCCTCTCTTTCTGCTTCTTCTTCCACTTATGTATGTGTGTGCCCCTTAGGCCGCGAGAGCTCAGCAGGCCCCTGGCCCTCTTGCCTGCCGAGGTAAGGCCACGGAAAGGCCTGCCCTTCGCGCTAGCGCTCTCCGTGACCCACCTGAGCTGGGGGTCACTCTTTATGGTAGGGGCATTAGGGTCAACCATTATTACCTCATACCACTTGTACTGGCCGTCCTCACCTACGTAGTAGCTCCCAAGGACAACTAGGTTCCTGTACTTTCTCTGAGCCTTTTCCTCAGCCACCACCTGAAGGCTCTTAGCTAGGGTGTAGCCCTCGACGCCCATCCTCTTAGGCCTTCTGCCGGACCTGGGCCTAGGCTTCCTCTGGCCCCCCTTCCTGACCCTGACCCTGACCACTATAATGCCCTGCTTAGCCTTGTAGCCCAGCGCCCTCGCCCTGTTAAGCCTTAGCGGCTTGTCGACCCTAACTACGGCTGGCTGCCTTCTCCACTCTATGAGCCTCTGCTTCATCAGGGCGCCGTGCTCGCCTTCCATGGGCCTCTTCCAGGCCTGAGCAATGTAGTAGTATAGCCCATGCGCCACGTTGAACCCTCTGCACCATCTGCTGTAAAGCTGAGGGTTTTTAACCTAATCATGAACTCTTCCCTTGAGGTAAGTTGAAGCTAGAGACGTTGCTGAAGGCTATAGGCAACAACCCTATGTATCACGTAACCGTGATCAATGAAAGGGTGATGCTGAGGGCTAGAGCGCCTTCGGAGAGCGAGGCGGCCTCGGTTGGTTCAGGACCCGGTGGCGACAGGGAGGTCGTTATACTGTTCTCAGTAGAGAGCTCAGGCGAACTGAAGGTCTTGGAGGCTTATGTAGAGACGCCCTCAGGCAAAAGACCTATACCACCTGATGAAATAGAGTGGTGGCTGAGCATAATAGAGTCTATGGCCTAAGTCAACCCTTCTCCAGTTTCCTGAGGCTACTGTAGGCCGCGTGAACTAGGTATAAATAAGAGTTAAGGATCGCACGCAACCCATTAACGTCCTGTGCAGTAAGATATACTGATAGGCAGCCCTCCTCGGCGACCACCTTGACGTGACCCTTGGCAGGCTGAACTGGCTGAGAGGCCTCAGCTTCAAGGGCCCTGAGTACGTGTAACGTCGACTCTCCTAGGCATAGAGAGACCTTTGCCTCAGCCTTCATGGCTTCACCCTAATTATAGGGCCTGAGAAACCCTTCTCGTTTCGTGGCACGATCAAGTAAACGCCCTCTTCTTCCCTTACTTCCAGGTAGTTACCAACAGGTTCACTTAGCACCTGAAGCGCGAAGGCCTTAGCGACATCGTTGACTACTTTAAAGGTCCTCTCAGAGACGCCGTAAACTCCCCTGCACCCGTTTACCTGAACCCTTGACCTAAGCTCCCTTCTCAGGGTGACGCCAACTATGGGAAGCCTGGTCACCTCGACGAGGCCTCTCTCCTCGGGCCTGAAGCTGACTATTACGCCAGGGTTGCCTTTCCTCTCCATGAGTATCACGAGCCTCTCTACGTTGAGCCTCCTCGCTATCACGCCAAGCTCGTCCATAGAAAGGTGACCTCGCGTAAGCCTGACAGCGCCATATATCGTTGCCTCAAGGTCCTTGATGAAAGACCTCGTCCTCCTGCTGGGCCTATGACTACTCGTCAACAGGATTAGCGGCCTCTCGCTCCTGTTTCTCAATAACCTTAGGAGCCTAAGGGGGATCTCTTCGTCATGAAACAAGACGACACCTCCTCACCGGCTCGTTGAGTAGTACCTCGGCAGGTAGGTCGCTAGCTCAGTCCTAGGCACGTAAGCGCCGCCAGCCCATACGTGGCCGCACTTAACACATTTCCATATACCTGTTGACACCCTCTTCACGGTGCCCACGCTGCTACAGAAGGGACACTGATGATCAGCGTACCTCTTCTCGAGAACAGCCTTCACCCTCTTCCTGAGGGTGGAGCCGTACCTGGCCCCATACCTTCCTGCTATTCCAACCACCTTAGTGTGGCTGTAGACCATTTTTGTCACCCTAGCCTGCCTGCTTGCCCAGCTGGAGGGCCTGGTCCAGCAATTTAAAGTAAATCTGTGAGGCCTTTCTCGAGACCTCTATGGCCCTGGAAAGCTCGCTCCTCGTGTAGCCTCCTATGCTGCTCTTCTGTGCCCCAACTACATTGCCCTCCTCGTCAAAGGCAAGGGTTAGCCTGGCGTCTGCTATAAGCTCCTCGTCAAGGTTAGGGTCAACAACTATATAGTCCCCTATCTTGGCCGTTGTGACTAAGACTACCCTCTTGTTGAGCTTAAGCGGTGTTGTGAGCTTGTCTCTGTGAACTATAAGCTCGCCAGACTCCGTCTCCTCATACTCGGGCAGCTTGGTATTCATAAGCGCCGCCATAACCCCTAACATGCTGGCGTCAAAGTAGTTACCATCGTAGTCCAGGACGTATACGTCTATCCATAGGACCCAGGCCTTCTCGCCAGGCCTTATGACGAGCGACTTGAGGTCTATCGCCTTAGGGTCCCTTAGGCTCCTGTCTATGACCCTCGCCAGCTCTATAGCGTTCTCGTCAGGCGGGCCAGGCTCAAAGACGGGTGACGCCATTGGTACGAGCTCGGAGTTAACCTGAAGAACGCCTTCGTCAGGCGTGTCAGGGAAAGGCCTGCCAGGCTCTACCTTAATGCCCACCAGGACTTGGGTCTTCCCGAGCTTGACCAGAGCTGAGCCGTTAGCCTTCTCTATCACGCCTACCTCTATTGTTATGTTACGCGGGCTCAGCAAGTCCCGCTGATCTGACCTCAGCCCTCTCTTCAACATGTTGATAAGGCTCTCGCTCTTTATCCTGGAAACCACTGGAAGCCTGTAGGGCGTATAGCTCACTCTGCCTCCACCTCTATTGAGCCCTTTAAGGCCTCCTTCTCCTTCTCCACAATATAACTTATAGCTTTGAGCGCCATGTCTAACCCTCTCTGTATCTCGTCAATTGTCATAACGCCGTTGAGCTGGAACAGCGTTATAAGCCCTAGGTCAGGAGCTGCTGCCACGGGCATATCGGCGTCACCGAAGTTGTCCTCTACCTCGTTTATATCAAGGACCAACACCCCGTCGACCTTGCCCACGGCCACCCCAGCCACGAGGCCCTTCATGGGAATCCCAGCGTCAGCCAGTGCCGCCGAGGCCGCAGTGACGCTCGCAGTCCTGGTGCCCCCGTCGGACTGAAGGACCTCTACATACACTTCAATAGCCGTCCTGGGGAAGAGCTCTGATAGGACCACCGGCTCTAGGGCCTCCCGCACGACCTTTGACAGCTCTATCTCCCTCCTCGTCGGGGCTGGGCTCTTCCTCTCCTCTGTGGAGAAGGGCGCCATGTGATACCTCACGAACAGTGAGGCCCTGTCAGGCAGTATCGCAAACCTCTGCGGCGGCTCGCGGGGACCGTAGACAGCGGCTATGACCTTGGTCTTACCGTAACTTACCAGGGCTGAGCCGTCAGCATTAGAGAGCACGCCAACCTTGATATCCACAGGCCTCATCTCATCTGGTAGCCTGCCATCCAGCCTTCTGCCCTTCTCGTCTATGAACCTCTCCGGTCTCTGCTTCACTCTAGACACCCCGGACCTTGCGCTCCTCCTCTATAAACTCCTTAATCCTCCTAGTAAGCCCTGCAAGGTGAGACTGCTCCTCTATCATCCTTATCGCCATAATCGCTATCTCCTGCAGAATCTCATTGGGACAGGTTATGTGGACTCTCCCGTTAACAGCGACGAAGAAGTCACAGCCGGTGCTGCTCTTGAGAGTCTCAAGCATAGAGCCCTTCCTACCTATGATGCGTGGCACCTTGACAGGCTTCACTGTTACAACCGCACCCTCTACCACCCTGCCGAGACCCTTATCCTGCACCGTGAGGATTGGGTCGCGGGTCCTGTCAAAGGCTACTATCTTGGCCTTAACGTAATCACCTATCTTGAGGTATGAGAAGGGGTCATCAGGCACACGGCCGCCTTGCTTGACGCCAAAGAAGTCCTGGACGCTCAGAACGCCCATGTAAGGGGAATTGATGTCAAGGAACCAGTTAGCGGCCCCGTGAGAGGTGACAAGGCCTATTACTATATCGCCTTCCTTAGGGAAATAGAAGCCCTTAAGCGGTATGTAGTTGACTTCCTCCTGAGAGGCTTCAACAAGCCCAAGCACGGTGGCCCTTTTAACGCCCCCA
Organism: Acidilobus sp.; assembly: GCA_022015155.1. GTDB lineage: Archaea > Thermoproteota > Thermoprotei_A > Sulfolobales > Acidilobaceae > Acidilobus. The sequence goes on from JAKLZP010000001.1 coordinate 125,262, forward strand.
TAATCAAAGACGTAGATTCCCTTATTCTCATTAAGGCCCTCTATGACCTCACCTGGAGCTACTAGGTATCTTCTTGGCGTCTGAGGCTTCTCACTGCTCACGCGCTAGTCACCTTCACATTAACGTGAGCCTGCCCCTTTGCAAGGCTTTGTATCTTATCTATGACCTCAAGTTGTAGCCCTGCCGGTATCTCGAGCTCAACCTTAAGGCTGCCGTCGTTAAGCCATGTAGTCTTCTTAACGTCGCCAAGCCTCTTGATCTCGCCTATTGCGCGGCTCGCGTACGCAGCGGGTATCGTGGCCTCTATGAGGGCCCGGGCGACCTTTATTGGCATGACCGTGGCCATCTTCTTTATCGCCTCGAGAGCCTGGACCTCAACTGGCTTGAATGGATCGACGCCTATCTTAAGCTGCTCGAACAACGTCTCTATCCTGGTCTCGGGTATAGGGGTTCCGGTCTTGGGGTCAACGGCGTTCCTAGCTATGTAAGTTATTATCTGCCTTCTCTTCATCTCTATGATTTTCCTTCTCTCCTCCTCGGTCAGCTGTATCTGACCCTCCTTGAGTATCTTCTCCGCTATAACGTTTACGTCCTCGGTCCCGAAGGCTTTCCTGAGTGCATCAGGGCTTGCCTTAAGGCCCTTCCTGACGTCCTTATAGACAGTGTCTGCCCAGAGGACCTCCGATATAGGTACGTTACCGCCCTCCTTGTACCTGAAGGCCTCGTTAGGCTTCACGAGAATCTCGAACCGCTGCCCCTTTATCTCGATCCACGCGATAACGTATTCCTGTTTTTTCGGCACGCTCCTCCCCCTCAGAGGTGTAACTAACGTATGTTTATTCGCTACGCGCTAGCCTAAGCGAGCTCGCCCTTGACCTCCTTTAGGTACTCACTTATGGCCTCGGGCTTGACCTTCGTAAATGTCCTCTCCTTTACGTCAATGTACGCTACCTCGACAAGCTTGTCAAAAGAGGCTATCAGCTCTTCCTTCTTCTCCTCACTTGAGGCCAGCCTCCCCTTGAACAGAGCAACTAGAGAGGCCCTTATAGCATCCTCCAGAGTCATGTCTTTCCTATAGACCTTCTCGAGGTAATTGTTAGCGGCATCTCCCCCAAGGCCTATGGCGATCGCATAGTAGCTGAAGTACTGTCCTCCCGGCTCCGTCCTGAACAGCCTTGGACTTCCATCGGGGTCAACGCCACCGAATATCAGGGCGACGCCGAACGGTCTGACGCCACCGTGCTGCGTGTAGAGCTGCTTGAGGTCAGCAACGGCCTTAGCCACGTACTCTGTGGAAGGTGGCTCGCCATAGGTCAGCCTGTGCCTAACTGCGATGAGCCTCGCGTAGTCTATTAGGACGCGGCCATCGCTTCCCATGCCCGCAAAGGTGACCCCTATGTGGTCATCGACCTTGTAGATCTTCTCTATGCCGTCAAGGTCCAGGAGCGGCATCATCTTCCTCTTCTCAGCGGCGAGAACTACGCCGCTCTCGACAAGTATGCCCAAGCTTGTCCATCCCTTTCTGACTGCCTCAAAGGCGTACCTGACCTGGTACAGCTCGCCGTCGGGCGAAAATATCGTTATCGCCCGATCATATGCCGATGGAGGTGCTGCCATAGCCATGAAGCTCAGCCCCTAACAAACGAGGCGGGCGCCCTTTTAAATGACTATTCAGGTCTGTCAGGCCAGGGCCCTAAGAAGCCATGGCCTGGCCCACTTGAGCTTTCTTGGGTTCCTCTTCAGGATAACAGCGTTCTTATAACACTTGCTGCTGCAGAACCAGAGGACCTCGCCGCGCTCGGTAACATACATCCTGCCTGTGCCCGGCTCTATGGGCCTTCCGCAGAAGACACAGGTCATCTCCTTGGGCACGTGCCTTCCCCCTGTGCCCAGTGGGCCTTACCTATTAAGCGTTGCTCTGCCTCTCGGGCTCTATGTGAACTACCAGGTCCACGTTGTACTTAGACTTGGCGACCCTCTCTAGCCTATCAGCGACCGCGTGGGCCTCCTCAACGCTTTCCTCTGACGGCACTGATATCACGACGTAACCTGACACCTGGGACCCCGCTATCGTCCTCAGCCTAAGGTCCTTCACCTTAACTCCCATGAGCTCAAAGTCCCTCTTGAGGCCCTCAACTACCTCTGACGGAGGCGAGGGAAGGGACAGCTTGCGTAGGACGTCCCTTGTGTTCACGGCCACCTGGTAAGCCAGGTAAGCCAGTAAGGACGCGGCCCCAGCCCTGTCTATCATGTAACTATACTCGTGAGCCAGAGGGGTCAGGGCTAAAGCTATGACGCTCTCGGCTATCTCGCTCGTGGTGAGGTTCGCATAGACTTCCAGCCCCCTGCCTACCCTTCTGGCTACAAGCACCGAGAGCGTGTAGAGCGCCAGTACGCCTGCTGGCACCGTCCAGGCGTAGCCCGCGACCCTGTAGGGCGTAGGGTTAGCTACCTCGTCAACGCCGAGGCCCATGATGAACGCGTAGACCACAAGCGTGAAGACCGCTGAGCTAAAGCTGTAGCCGGCGTGACCCAGCGGGTGGTCGGCGTCAGGCGGCCTGAGGGCCTCGCGGTAGAACCGGAGGCCCGCTATTGCCGTGACCAGGTTAGCGACGCACGTAAGCCCGTTAAGGATCAGCAGCCTGCTGCTGAAGATTATACCTCCCGCCAGGTTAGCGACAGAAGCTATGGCGGCCGCTAACACCATCAGCCTGGCCAGCCTGTCCATGTCTTCAGTCGCCAAGTTTGACCCCTATCGGTTTTCCGATACTAGGGGCTTAAATCTCGTTTAGCAACCCAAGGACGCTAGGCCTGAAAAAGCCTAATGATATTAGGTGGGCCTAAGTTAAGCCTTAGGCCTCTTAAAGAACACCACGTATATGAACGCCACCAGGACTACTATCATTATGGCCATCATGAACGACGTGAAGAACTGGGCGAAGGGCGCCGCCGCGAGGCTGTTGTAGTTGGTCAGGTTGTTATAGGTGGCTATCAGCTGGCCCCAGGGCTGTGGCAGGCTCAGCGCCTGCTGCGTGGTGAGCGACGCTATGAACCGCGGGAACTGTGAGAAGGCGTTCAGCATCTCCCCGGCCTCTATGCCTCCGAGTGCCGTCGCGGCCCCTATTATCAAGGCTGCAGCGCTCCCCCTTGAGACAGGCGACCCCCTAAGGCCTAGGTAGAGGACGTAAACTATGGCCAGGAACTGCGCGGCCACCATGGCCAGGTGAAGCACGAATATCCAGGTGAAGTCATAATGTGGCCCGCTGGACAGCGTCACGCCGAAGCCGACCATTATGTTGTCAAACTTGTATGGCACACCTATCAGGGTGACCAGGTAGGAGAACATCAACGGGACCATCAGGAGGAGCCCTATTAGTGACGGTATCAGGAACTTCCTGATAGAGGCCTCGAAGTACTGCCTCTCCGACTCAGGGTTCCTGAGGTAGGCTATGCCAAAGCTGCCCATTATGGCTATCATGGTCGCGGTAATAGCGCCCACTACGCTTGAGAGGTAGAGGGGCCAGAACGTGGGGTTTGAGTAAGCCTTGACAACGTTAAGCGTTGGAGTGACGCTGCCCGTCGACCCGCCTGTGACAAACGCGAGGCCCACGGGCTCGTTGAGGAAGGCGAAGACACCCCTGAACCCAAAAGGTATCATTAGGGCTGAGGCGGCCAGGAGGATCCCAATTATGTTATGCGTCCTCGGGCTCCACCTGTCCCACCCGTACCAGTACGCCACCAGCGAGAAGAAGTTGAGGCCGATGAAGGCTATGGCTATGGCGAACGGCACTATGTCTAAGGTTCCTAGGAGAAGGGTGGCGAAGGGATAGTATGAGAACAGGAACACCGTGAACGCCGTCCCGAAGACGCCAGCTATGGCGTAGGTTACGGCGTAGTACCTCAACAGCCTCCTGGCCATGTTGACCGTTAGCTGATCCCCTCTCCTCGTGCCTAGGTACTTGAGCAGGGGCACTATGACTGCGAGGCCTATGACCAGGTTCACCATAACTATGTGTATGCCGAAGTTAAAGGCGAGCCAGAACACTGAGCTGTAGAACGTCATTCAGATCACCCCCTAGGCAACCTCCTCAAGCCTCTCGGCCCTCGAAGGGACCCAGAGGAACCTGTAGACAGTGTAGATCAGCGCTAGGCCCAGCAGCACATAGAACACGCTGTACAGAGCCACCCCCCAGGCCGGCGGCTGGTTAACTGTCACCGTGTCGCTAAGCGTCATGATGCCGTAGACCACCCACGGCAGCCTGCCGATCTCCCTCGTGGCCCAACCCATGTAGCTCGCGAACTGCGCCAGGACGGCGGCAGGTATGAGGAGGTACATCCAGACCTTGTGAACCCTTGAGGCCCTGCCGGCCGCTACGTAGCCTGTCAGTATCAGGGCGTAGATGCCAAGGGCTACGCCGATTATGACCATCGCGTAGTAAGTGTAGTCAACTATCAGCGGCGGCAGGTAAGTTGAGGTGCCGGGGACCCCGAGGCTTGACGATATGTTGCCCCAGCTGCTGTAATGCCCTAGCAGGTAGCCGTAGTTGGGCAGATAGGCGTTCAGCGTCCCATAGGCCAACAGCTTCTCAATAGCCGATGTGTGGAAGAGCTCTGCAACCGATGTGAAGCCTGGGACTCCAAGGCCCTCCATGGCGGCGAACTTCTCAGGCTGGTACTTGGCCACGGTGACGCCCATCTCGTGGCCAGCTATAAGGCCCTCGTAGGCTATCACTATAAGGGAGAACACGATAGCGAACTTGAAGCCCTTTTCAAGGTACTTCCTGTACCTCTCGTCCTTAGCGCTCATGAGCCTCGTCCCAAAGGCCGCCATCACTGTGAACCCTGAGACCGTGAGCCCTGCGCCTATCGTGTGCATTAAAGATGGCGCGAAGTCGGGCGACTGGAAGAGGTAGGTGTACATGTTGTAGTACTTAACGGTGGTGTCGAGTATAGCGTTCAGGACCACCAGCACAGGCGTTGAGGCCAGCCCTGGGTCGCTGAGGGCCCCCGACTTAAGGACAAGCCTCAGGACGCTCTGGTTCAGCGTGTAGCCCTCAAATGACTCGTAGACCAGCCTGTCAACTATTTTAACCGGCACGTAGGCCAGCACAGCGTTGCTCGTGGTTCCCTTTATCTGGACGCCAAGGGCCTGCAGGGTCGTGACGTTGAGAAGGGACGCTATTGAGGTGGGTATGGCGACGAGGATCTTGGGGTAGCCCTCAGCATAGAGCCACTGGCCCGTGTACGGGTTGTAGTCGGGCACCAGGCCTGTGGGCACTTGCATATAGGAGTTGGCAGCTATTATCATGGCGCCTGAGTACCAGGGGCCTATGAAGGCGAAGAACGTAAGCACGGCCCTGGCGGCCGGGGAGAGCCTGTCCCAGCCGTACCACAGCATGTAGATTACCAGCACCTCCATTATGAAGGCGAAGACCTCTGCGTACATGGGGAAGTAGAGCCACTTGCCGACGGCAGCCAGCACCCTAGGCCACACAGTTATCAGCCCGAACTCGACTAGCGTACCCGAGGCGGCGCCGACAGCGAAGACTATGGCCGTGGCCTTGACGAGGATCTTAGCTATCCTCATCCAGTCATCGTCCTTCGTCTTGAAGTATATAAGCTCAGCTATGAAGGCCATGAAGGGCAGGCCCAGCACGTACTGAAGTATGCCCCAGTGAAGACCTACGCCGATTATTGATAATGCCCTGACCCCCCAGAAGCCGTAACTAACGAGCTGGGACCATACGTTCAGGGGGCTCACCTAGGATAATAGCTTATCAAGACGCCTATATTTAAAGTATGAGGTTTCGTTTACAGAGCGTTATTCTCTATAAAACCTTATTATCACCACAATATAACATAATTATTAACCTATCTTATCTGTAATCTCTGATCACCACTAAAACGCTTCCTGGCTCCCAGCCAGCGACTCAAGCCACTTGTTGAGCGCCCCGGTAAATGACACCAGAACCGCGGCAGCCCTAGCCGTATCGTCAAGCATTTTGTCAGGGCTCACGAGCCAGCCTAGGCAGTCAGCGAAGAGGTTCAGGTCCTCTCTATCGGCTTCAAAGTTCCCTGTCACAAGCGCCTTGGCAGCGGCGCCAAGAAGCCTTCCTACCCTCTCATCGCCGAGGCAGTCCACCAGGTCAGCTGCGTCCGTCATGGGGTAGCCCGTGTAAAGCGCCACGCCCTCTGCGTGCTCCCTTAGGCCTGCGGCGCTGATGAGCTCATCATATATCATCGAGGCCAGGAGAGAGAGCTGCACCGCCACGCTGCCCCTCTGAGACCCAGCTATGAATATGAGCCTTGCCACCTCCTTCGCCATCTCCTGAAGGCCCTCCGCGCTAATTCCCCTTAGGCCAAGCCCTGGCTCGGTCTCTACCTCAGTCGACAAGCAGTAACACCAGAAGCGACGTTAGGCGCCCTCAGTAAATTGGAGTCTGAGGACCACCAGAGGGGCTAACCCCTCAATACCCCCTCCCTCCCCGATGCCAATAGTGTCCACTGGAAGTTTCAGCAGCGTCAGCTGGACTAGGAGTCCTCATCGGACCCCTTGGCAGTCCGGGTTCTATTCATCATCCTAAGCAAGATGAGGCGTTGGGAAGTTAAAAGGCGTTCACTGCTCCTCGTATACCCTAATTGTGACTTCAACCTTTACCTTCTCGCTAGAGAAGGGCGGTACCCCCTCGCCTAGGTCGACAGCGAAGCTCACGGGGTTCCCCAGGTCATCTGTGAAGCGGACCTCGACGACATAGGTCTGCTTGGGCCCTCCCCCTTCAAACATCTTCATCACTGACTCGTAGAGCCTGGAGAGAGCCATCTGAAGCGCCACGGGGCTTGAGAAGTCCTCAGGCCTAAGGCTGACCATCGCGATGTTCTTAAACGCCTTGCCGACCCTTCCCTCCGCCCTGAACGTCTTGGTGAACTCTATCCTCTCCTCAGAGCTCATATTAATGCACCACGGTGTGCGAGCTGGCGGAGGATAAAAGAGTACTCGAAAGCCTCAGAAGCTTCTTAACGCATTTAACTTATTCTGTGGCCAGGTGAGCTGGCAAAGACTGGTGCCCTGAGTTGCCCTTGCCCGCTGACCTTGCGGAGAGGCTGAGCAGGCAGGCTGAGAGGTTGAAGTCCATTGAAGTCAAGTGGCAGAAGGTATGGGAGGAGGCCAAGGTCTACGAGGCTGACGCGTCCCCAGGCAGGCCGAAGTTCTTCGTCACCTTCCCCTTCCCTTACATGAACGGCCTGCCCCACTTAGGAAGCGCCTTCACAATACTCAGAGTCGACGTAGTGGCCAGGTATAAAAGAATGAGGGGGTTTAATGTCCTCTTCCCTCAGGGCTGGCACGCCACAGGAGGGCCAATAGTGGCCTCTGCGAAGAGGCTGGCTGAGGGTGACCAGAGGGTTTTGTCTGAGCTCAAGGCCATGGGAGTCCCTGACGAACTTATTGACAAGTTCAAGGACCCAGCTACCTGGGTCCTCTACTTCACGGCCGAGTGGGAGAAGGACCTGAGGAAATACGGTCTCAGCATAGACTGGAGGAGGAAGTTCTTCACTACGTCGCTTAACCCCTACTTCAGCAAGTTCGTTGAGTGGCAGTACCTCAGGCTGAAGGAGAAGGGCTTCGTGAGGAAGGGAAGCCACCCGGTGGTCTGGTGCCCAAAGGAGAGGAAGGTGGTCGGTGATCATGACAGGCCTGACGAGTATGTTGGCATAGGGCCCGTGGACGCCACCATAATACTCTTTAAGATGAAGGATGACGACGTTAGCCTCGCCGCCCTGACCTACAGACCTGAGACTATATTTGGGGTTACGAACGTATGGGTGAGACCTGACGCTACGTACAAGGTGGTAATCCTTGACGGGAAGAAGGTCATAATGAATGACTATATGGCCGAGGAGCTCGCTGACCAGAAGCACCGCGTCGAGGTCATAGGCGAGGTTAAGGGCTCCGCGCTCGTAGGCAAGTACGTCATAAACCCCGTGAATGGAAAGGAGGTGCCAGTCCTTCCAGCGTCCTTCGTGGTACCCGATGAGGGCACGGGAATTGTCATGAGCGTGCCAGCCCATGCCCCCTATGATTATCAGGCCCTGGAAGATCTCAGGAAGGCCTCCCCCGAGGAGCTGAGCAAGGTAGGACTTAACAGCGACCTAGTCAAAGCGATCAGGCCAATAAAGATCATCGAGGTGCCTGACATGAAGGGTATCCCAGCCGAGGAAATGGTCAAGCATTACAGGGTTAAGAGCCAGGACGACAGGGAAGCACTGGATAAGGCAACAAAGGACCTCTACTCCAAGGAGTTCTACATGGGTGTAATGAGTAAGGGCACAGGCAAGTATGAAGGGATTAAGGTCATGAGCGCCAGGCCCATGGTTGAGGAGGAGCTGAAGAGCCTAGGCGCTGCCCTGAAGGTGTTCACGCTGCCCTCCAAAGTCTACTGCAGGTGCGGCGCTAGGACGCATGTTAAGTTCGTTGAGGACCAGTGGTTCCTAACGTACAGCGATCAGGGATGGAAGGAGAAGGTTAAGGAGGCCATAAACTCCATGCGCTTCTACCCGCCCCAGCTCAAGGAGGAGTTCCTAAGGCTGGCTGACTGGCTGAGGGACTGGGCCTTCACCCATCAGAACGAGCTCGGCACGCCGCTGCCATGGGACCCGCAGTGGGTGATAGAGAGCCTGAGCGACTCAACAATCTACATGGCTTACTACACCATATCACACCTGATTCAGGGTAAGGTCAACCCTGACCAGCTAAAGCCCGAGTTCTTTGACTACGTCTTCCTTGGCTATGGAGACCCTGACTACGTCTCTAAGGTCACAGGCATAAGCAAGGACCTCATAGAGCGGGCCAGGGAGGAGTTCACGTACTGGTACCCCGTTGACCTAAGGATAAGCGGCAAGGACCTCATTCAGAACCACCTCCTGTTCTACATCTATCATCACGTCGCACTATTTGATAAGAGCTACTGGCCAAGAGGCATTGGCATAAACGGCTGGGTCCTGATAAACGGCGAGAAGATGAGCAAGCATAAGGGCAACTTCATAACGTTAAGGGAGGTCCTTAACGTGGCTGGCGCTGACGCCACGAGGGTCACGGAGATATTGGCGGGCGCTGACGGCGGCCTGGACGACGCCAACTTCAACCTGAAGGACCTGGAGAACGCCGTGAATGACCTGCTGGGCTGGATTGACATGGCCTTAAGCATATATGACAAGGGCAGGGATAGCAGGCTTGCCGTGGACGACTGGTTCGAAAGCAAGCTCAACAGCATAATTAAGGACGTAACTGATGATATGGAGAACCTAAGGTTAAAGTCAGCGTTCGTTAAGGCCTTCTACGGGCTTCAGAACGCCTTCAGGTGGTACGTGAGGCGCGCGGGCACCCCAAACAGGGAGCTAACTAGGAAGTTCGTCGAGACCCTCACTTTACTCTCAGCGCCCTTCATACCTCATGTAGCGGAGGAGGTCTGGCACGGCATAGGCAAGGAGGGCCTTGTGGTGACTCAGGAGTGGCCCAAGGCTGATGAAAGCAAGATAAGGGCTGAAGTAGAGAGGGGCGAGGAAATAGTTGAGAGTGTATACAATGACATAAGAGAGGTGCTGACCTTGCTTGGCGGCGGAAAGTCCATTACAATAATCGTGGCGGCGCCCTGGAAGTACTCGGTTGTAGCGGATATGGCGGCCCTGGTATCCCAGGGTCTCAGCCTCAGGGACGCGGCCAAAGCCGTCATGGGAAAGGACTACGGGGTTCCTAAGGAGGCCTTGGCCAAGGTGACCCAGGCCGTAGTCAGGTCGCCCAAGGTGCTAGACCTCCTAGTCGAGAGGGACCTCGAGCACAGGGCCCTTAAGGAGGCCACGGAGTTCTTCTCTAAGGAGTTCGGATTGCCTGTCAGGGTTGAGCTCGAGGAGGAGTCCCGCCTACCAAGGAAGGACCTATCGCTGCCCGGAAAGCCTGCCATATATGTTGAGAGGTGACAACCCTTGAAGCTTCCCGAAATAATATATTCAGCTTATTCATTAGCGAGGAGCGGCTGGATGTTAAGAGGGGTCCCTTCCTCACTTGCTGAAACTGTGGCCGAGCACTCATACGCTGCCGCCCTCATAGCGGCTGAGGTCGCCCAAAGGGTTGGCGCTGACCCCTACGAGGCGGCGCTTATAGCGCTACTTCATGACTTAGCCGAGACCAAGGTCGGTGATATAGCTAAGGTGGCTGGTATACCAGAGGCCAAAAAGGCCGCTGAAGAGGCGGCGCTGGCCTCGTTAGAGGTCAGCGACCTGATAAAGTCGCTGATTATGGAGTTCGATGAGGGGAGAGCCCTGGAGGCCGTTGTGGCCAAGGCTTCCGACCTAGCCGCAACCATAATTATAAGCAAATATTATGAGAGAATGGGCTTTAACGTCAAGGAGATAGAAGAGACCTCAAGAACAGAGCTTGAGGCCTTAGCGTCATCCTCAGGCCTCGGCGAGCGACTCCTTAATGCCCTCCGTGAGCTAGGCGTAATATGAGGGCGACCTCTTGACTTCAATAGGCATAGTGTCCCTTGGCTACTCGACCACGGAGGCCCTGCCCCTTTACCATTACCTGTCAGGAGGCAGCCTGCTAAGGGTGATAGTGCTCTCTGAGCTCCCATCAAATGTCAGCCTGAGCGGTTGCGAGCACTTTGACGTAATAAATGACGTCTATGCGCCTTCCCTTACAGGTCCCTCTCTGAAGCAGGCGACGCCGCAGCAGCTAGCTGAGCTGGCAAGAGGCTGGAACGTTGACGGTATAGTGCTCGAGGGCTACGCCATAAGTCATGTGGAAGGCTTCATAGCTGAGCTGAAGAGGCTGGGCATACGTGTTGGCGTCAGGACCAATATGGGCAGGGCACCAAAGAACGCCGACTTCCTGTTGCTTGACGCCCTTGGCACATGTAGCGAGCCGCAGGAGGTCCCGGGCATTGAAGTTCACAGGCTGCTGAGGGACTTGAGGTCAGCTGGCTCATGGGTAGAGGTCGCTGGCTACCTAAAGGAGCCTGTACCCGAGAGGGTCCTCGGCCTGGCATCTGTAACTGCCGATAACGAAGTCCCGCTTCACCTGTTCCTGCTTGAACATAAGGGGGGAGGGCCTGTAAGAGACACATATAACAGGTTAAGACAGGTGAACCCGTTCACATATATCCACGTGCCGCTCTACTCAGAGCTTATCACTTACTGCCCTCGTTGCGGAAGCCCCGTCGCCTACAGGGAGGAGAACGTGCTTAAGGACCTGGCCCTGGGCCCTTCTAATACGTGTTGGAGATGCGGTTACCCCTTGCCCTTCACGCATGTAGTAGCGAAGAAAACCCCTGACCGCGTAATACGGTTGTCGGGGAGAGGTACCAGGTGGTATGACCCCAGAGCGGTGATGAGAATTTGAGCAAAGAGGGCGGAGCCCCCTATTACGTCCGTGAGGCCAAGTTCTGGGTTCCACTGCCTGACAGACCGGGCTGGGTCAAGTGTGACCTCTGTCACAGGAGGTGTCTCATAGCCCCTAACAAGTGGGGGGTCTGTGGCGTCAGAAAGAACGTCAATGGAAGGCTTTACACTTATGTTTATGGTCTTCTCACGGCGTATAACCTTGATCCGATAGAGAAGAAACCCCTTTATCACTTCTACCCCGGCAGCGCGGTTCTGAGCATATCAACTGTTGGGTGCAACTTCTACTGCCAGTTCTGCCAGAACTGGGAGATCAGTCAGAGCAGGCTTGAGAAAGGGCTCTATGGTGAGGTCAGGACGCCTGAGCAGGTCGTGGCTGACGCCAAGATGGTTAACGCTGACGGCATTTCATATACTTATAATGAGCCGACCATCATGTACGAGTTCATGTACGACGTTGCTGTCCTAGCTAAGAAGGAGGGACTCTTTAACACGATGGTGACTAACGGGTACATGACGCCAGAGGCCGTTGATGATATAGCTCCTTACATGGACGCCGCTACTGTTGACTTTAAGGGGGCTGGCAACAAGGACGTCTACAGAAGGCTCATGGCGGTCCCCGACCCCGAGCCCATATTTGAGACGCTTAAGGCCATGAAGGAGAAGGGCATCTGGATAGAGATCACTAACCTCGTGATACCGAAGTACGGTGATCGCGAAGAGGACGTGAGGAAGTTGGCCCGCTGGATAGTTGATAACCTGGGGGACAGGGTGCCGTTCCATCTGCTCAGGTTCTACCCTCAGTATAAGCTGGTCGACCTAGAGGCAACCCCTGTTAAGATGCTTGAAAGGTTGGCCAAGGCCGCCAAGGAAGAGGGCCTCAAGTACGTCTATATAGGCAACGTGCCTGGGCACCCGCTTGAACATACTTACTGTCCTAACTGCGGGTACCCCGTCATAGAGAGGTATGGCTTCTACATAACTAAGTGGAGGCTCACAAAGGACGGCAGGTGCCCAAGGTGCGGCGCCAAGATTGACATTAAGGGTGAGTTCAGGGGCAAGTCAATGGGGCCCCTGCCCCTATTATGATGCTGCTTTGCCTAGACCGAGCTAATAAGCGGGACCAAAGTAATATTAGGCCTGGTAGGCTATACGGTTTGATGTCCAGGAAATGCAGGGTGTAAGCCTTGAGGTTCTGTCCGGTATGTGGCGGCGTGATGGTCCCCATAAAGAGGAAAGGCGACAAGGTAGTCCTCAGGTGCACCAGGTGCGGCTACGAGACGGAGGTTGACGCGAGCCTAGTCAAGGAGTACACGGCCACCAGCAAGTCAGGGCAGAAGGTCCTCACGACTAAGGTGGTGAGTAAGGAGGTCAAGGTAAACACAGAGGAGAACAAGGCCGAGCTGGAGCAGGCAAAGGAGGACTACTACGAGCTCGTACTAGATGAAATGGGCGAGTATGGGGAGCAGAGCCCGCCTTAGGGGTTCAGCGGGCGTTGAACCTCTCTATATCGTTGGTCGCCTCCTCTAGGTCCTTGTAGGTGTCGACGCTCTTCCAGTAGTACTTGTTCAGGTCGTACTTAACCGCTACCAGCTTGCCCTCCTTAGCGAGGGCTGGGAACGTGACGGTCTCTAGGTCGCCCTTCTCAGGCAGGTACTCTTCTACCTCTGGCTTGAATGCGTAGATGCCAGCGTTTATCCAGTACTCCCCAAGGATCGGCTTCTCCCTGAAGCTCTTTACGAAGTCATCGTTACCTACCTCAACAATTCCATAGGGGCTCCTGAGCTGGACGAGCGCTATGGCACCTATGACGCCTGGCCTCTCGAGCGCCTTAAGCAGAGCGGTGGGGTCCACGTTAGTTATTATGTCACCATTTACTACAAGAAATTCGCTTCTCCCCCTGTACAGAAGCCTGGCGTTCCTGACAGCGCCTCCGGTGCCTAGGGGCTCATCCTCCACTACATATGATATTGAGACCCCGAACCTTGAGCCGCTTCCCAGGGTCTCTATGAGCTTCTCCTTACGATAGCCAGCCAGGACAACGAAGTCCGTTATACCATGTCTCTTGAGCCACTCTATCTGGTGTAGAATTATAGGCTTCCCAGCGACCTCAACTAACGGCTTCGGCCTGTCATCAGTGAGGGGCCTGAGCCTCTTCCCATAACCTCCCGCAAGTATAAGGGCTAGGGTCAACTTCGCCACCCATTAACTCATGTTGGTGCCGCCGGGGGGACTTGAACCCCCGACCACCCGGTCTTCAGCCGGGCGCTCTCCCGCTGAGCTACGGCGGCACCGCTCTGCTAACTATGAGACGGAATTTTATAAACGTTAAGGCTTTGACCCCTAAAGCAGGGGGTTCCAATCGATTTCAAGCCGGAGGCCCTCTTCCCTTAAGTAAAGGGTTGGAACGCCGAGTCTGCGGACCGACCTCCGTAAGTTCTTGTCGTTAGTAGCCACTATAACCCTGTCGCCACTCTGCACCAACTCCTTTGCTAAGGTCAAGATGGACTCGTCAGCGTTGCCCGCTTTAACGCGTAGGACCTGAACCCCGAGCCTTTCTAACAGCTTAAGCGCAAACCCGGCCTCCCTTGCTAATAGGTCTTCCCTTTTTGACATTGTCTCAAGCTCCTTCACCACAGCGTCTGTAGTAACTAGCTCATAACTTGCGTTGATCGCGTCATTCAGGCTTGAGGGGGCTATGACCCCTTGTGCCATCATTAGAAGGAAATTAGTGTCGACCACGACCTTAACCTTCACGCCTTGACTAGCCCCCAGCCTATCAGCCTCCACCTGCCCCCTACGCGTCTGCTTATCGCTACCCTCATGTCATTCCAGGCCACCACGGGCCTTCTTAACTTTACCTCGAACCTCTCCCTTGAAACGGATATCACGTCGCCCATGGTCAGCGCTGGTCCAACAGCGAGCAGCAGCGGTTCACCCCTGCTTATAGGCTCGACCTTCACAGCCTCCTTAGTTCCAACCACGGTCTCGAACAGCGTATGCTCGATGATGAGCTCGTCCATCATGTCAGGCATTTTATCTGGATGTCCAGCCACGCTGCCAGCCAGGTTATCAGCCTTGGTGAGCGAAGGGTCCAGCTTCGTTCCAACAGCTACCAGCCCTCCTGGCCTGGCCTCCTTAACCTCCGTCTTTCCGAACCTAAGGCTGGTCACGGTCGTGAGAAGAGGCCTATACTTTACCTTGCCCCCCTCTTTGACCTGGACTCCTGGCCTTATCTCTATTTCATCGCCTACCCCGAGGGTACCCTTTAAGATGGACCCCCCTATTACACCCCCTACTAGCTCGGCTGGCCTCGTGCCAGGCTTATTTACGTCGAAGCTCCTTATTACGTACATTATGAGCGAACCCGAGAGGTCTCTCTCAGGCGTTGGGATGAACTTCTGTATGGCAGCCGCTACAGCGTCTATGTTAACCCTCTTCAGGGCGCTGACAGGGATTATCGGCGCATCTTCGGCCCACGTCGAGCTTAAGAACCTCTTTATCTCCTTGTAGCTCTCCCTAGCCCTCTCAGGACTGACGACGTCGACCTTGTTCTGTACAACTATTAGGTTCTTGATCCCAAGTATCGTGAGCGCGAGGAAGTGCTCCTTCGTCTGAGGCTGAGGCGCGGGCTCGTTAGCTGCCACAACAAGTATGGCCCCGTCCATGAGGGCTGCCCCTGAGAGCATGGTTGCCATCAATATCTCGTGACCCGGCGCGTCTACGAATGAGACCCGCCTGACGAGACGTGGCTTAGCGCCTGGGTTGCACTCGCATACGGGCTCTACGGAGTACCTTTCAGGGAAGCCGCAGCCCTCGCACTCCCATATCTCGCCATCGGCGTAGCCCAGCTTTATTGTCATCCCTCTCTTGACCTCCTCGCTGTGCCTCATGGTCCATATGCCCGTCAGGGCCTGCACGAGGGTCGTCTTACCATGGTCCACATGACCAACTACGCCTATATTGACCTCAGGCTGCACCGGCCCTGACGTGGCCAAGAGCGGTCCCCCTTCAGAAGAGTTCCAACCCCTATTTAACTGAGCGAAAAGGTTAGGAAGCGCTCGGGGCGAGCTCTTTCGTCTCTGGGTAGACAACTACCACGTTTAGCTGAGCCAGCGCGGTCTTACGCCTTTCAGCTCTTGGGTCAGGGATTCTTCTGCCCCTGACGGTCTTCTTCCTCCTCTCACCCTTCCTGGTGGGGTGGAAGCCTGGCGGTCCACTCAGCAGGACCTTCTTCCTGACAGAGCCAGGGACGCCAGGGTGCATTGGGAAGCCTGAAGCATCGGTCCCACCGGTTATCCTTAACGTGACCCCAGGCATCCCAATTATCGTCCCGTCGAACTCGTCACCTATCTCAAGGCCTGCCAGCCTGATAGCTATTTCATCTGGTACCGCTATCTGCCAGGCCTTCGCCTTATAGATCACGCCCTCGACCTCCTGACCACCTGAGATCTCGGCCAACAGCTTGCTGTGAACCCAGAGCTCCCCTTCTGGCACTGACTGGTCAGGTATGACCTTAAGCGGCACGTTGACCTTGGACCCTTCCATTCTGACCGATAAAGTTATGACGCCCACAGAACCTAGCGAGAGCTTTTCGACCAACGCCGGTGAAAGCTTGGCAAGGGGCAGTTCGTAACGCTCCTGCTCCTTCGTCTTCTTCATGGTGTCCTTGTACTCGAGGCTCTCGTCGTCAACCCCTTTGACCTTAACCTTGAGCTGTAGCTTGCCGCCCGTTGGGTCTGAGATCACTATCCTTAACGGCGGCCTCTCCTCTCTTCTTGGCATCTTCTCCCCCTTAGCCTTAACCAGCCTTCATCAGCAAGTTTTTAAGCTTATGATGAGCTTAACTCTCTGAGGTACCTTATGGCAAGCGGCAATATCTCAACGCCTTTCCTTAGGAGCCCTAACCTGCCTCCTGAGCAGCTCCTTTCGTCGAACTTTCCAGGTCCTTTGCCCAATTTAGGGTTTGAGAGCATTATGGGCACGGGGTCGTCGCTGTGGCTCTTTAAGGTCCATGGGGTTGCGTGATCCGACGTGACTATGAATAACACCTCGTCCCTGCTCACCCTTGAGAGGAGCCTCGAAAAGAAGTACCTGTCAATGAGCTCTATCGCCGCCACCTTAGCCTCAAAGTTTCCATCGTGGCCTGGCTCATCAGGGCCCTTGAGGTGAACGTAGAAGGCGTCGAACTTGTCAAGGTTATCGGCGACTAAGTCGGCCTCCTCGACCAATATCTGCTCCTTTGTCTTACCCTCCACTTCATAGTGAAGGTCCGTGAGGCCCAGCGCCTTGGCTATGCCCCGCTCTACCGGCATCTCGGTTATGCTGGCGAACCTGAGGCCGTAGAGAGAAGTTATTGGCGGAGCCGCTGGCAACCTATCCCCAGCGTCGCGGGCCAAGATAGCGTTTGCTGGCAACAGCCCCTTAGAGGTCCTCTGCTGGTTAACTGGGTGGGAGCTCAGCACATCAATGGCCTTACGCGTGAACTCGTTTAAGAGCTGAGCCGCCTTGACGGCACCAGGGTCCCTTTCGTCAAGGGGCTTGCTCAGCTGCACGTACGGCTCAAAGGAAGCCCTCGCCTTACTGATGAGGCCTACCCTCTCATAGGCGGGGTCCGTGTTAGTTATGTTGGCGCTCAGCTTGACGTCCCTATGCGAGAGCACGAGGACGCCCCTATGGCCTACTGTCGGTATGAACCTAGCCTCCCCAAGCCCCTTATCGAGCTTCATACCGTCAACGGCCCTGGCCAGCTCCAGGGCCTCAGACTTCGTGACGCCTCTGCCAGCCCTTCTATCTAGTATGCGGTAAGTCTTCGGGTCCACGGTTGCAAAGTTAGCACGAAGCGCTACTTGTCCCTCCTTAAAGTCGACCCCGGCCCCCAACGCCTCGAGAGGGCCTCTGCCCGTATAGTACTTCTCTGGATCGTAGCCCAGTATGCTTATGACTGCCTCGTCGCTTTCAGGCGCTACCCCCTGAGAGACGGTGTAAACCAGGCCGCAGTGGGCTGTCGTGGCTAACAGGTCTATGTTGGGCTTGAAGGCCGTTGCCAGAGAGCTCTTAACGGGATTAGACCCGTCAGCCGCGCCGTCCAAGACTACATAAATTAGCTTCAAGCAAGACCCTGCTACGCTCCGCCCCCAGCTGATTATAAGGCTACCACTAGCCCTCGGAACCCTTTAAGGCCCCAATTGAGGCCAGGGACGCCCTTAAGTTTATCAGAAGGTCATCAATGGTGTTCCTGGCCGTTAGGACCCTTCTCGGGTCCTCGCATTCCTTGACCCTGACCTCACAGATGACCAGGCTCCTCTCTTGCTGACAGGTTGCCGTAACGCCCTTGGGCGTAAGCTTGTTGTCAACGTTTAGCGAGCTAACTACAGAGAAGGCGGTCTCAGGATCGCCTACCTCTACCTTTACCTCTATCACGCACTCTTCTTGGGGATCCATATAAAAGGTCCCTCGTACTCCACGCCCTCCTGTGAGACAAGTCTGAGAAGCCCAGAGGCGCCTAAGACCTCGTTGGCCTGAAGCATTGAAGCCCTAAGCCCCCTATCGTCCTCGTAAGTCAGCAACAGCTGCTCGCCCTGAACTGCTCCGACAAGCTTCAGGGCCCGCCACAGGAGGTAAAGGGGTGGCGCGAAGTCAGACTTGACGCTGTAGACCTTAACCCCTGAGAACGTGCCTCTGTCCATCAGCTTAGAATCCTCCAGGAGGCCTGAGAGCCTCTCGGCCACTAGGGGCAGGCTGGCCACCGCCTGAGGGTACTCCTCCTCATAAGACAGGACGAGCGCAGCAGCTAGGCCTAAACCCCCTAGCTCAAGTGACAGCTCGAGAAGGCCTAGGGCCTCCCTAGGATCAGTTATGATGAGCTTCTCTGACGCCACGTAAATGCCGCCCACGAAGTCGACTACTTCGTACTGCCTCCTAAGCTTGTCCCTTATGGCCATAAGAACTGCCTTAGCGATAGCAGTGACCTCGTCCTCGCTTGCCTCTGAGGCCTTCTTCTCAGCCAGCTTTGATAGGCCGCTGGCCTCGATAACTTTGACGCAGCTCTGCCTCGGGCCTATTAGCGACCGGAACAGCGGGTCCAGTGTTATGCTAAGCGAATCGCAGAGACCAAGCACGTGAGGTCTGTAAGACTTGACGTAGGTGATCATGTAAAGGGATACAGTCTCGTCGTCAACCAGAGTGTCAGCATATATTTTATCGAGTCCTGAGAACTTGCCCATTTTGTCAACATATTTGCTGGCATAAGAGGAGGCTAGAGCAAGTACCTTGTACTCGGGGCTCAAGGCGCCCTCGCCCGTGGCCCTGATAATCATTACCGTAGAGGCTCCTAGGCTCCCATCAACGCTCACATAGGTTGCGTTCAAAGGTGGAGGCTCAGCTATAGAGCTTCCGAGGGCCAGGAGAACATCCCTATCGTTTTCATTATTATAATTTAATGAATTGAAGCCCAGTAAGATTGTTGGGTCGTCAACTCTAACTGGAGGACGCGGAGATATTGTCAGGGAGGCCGTAAGGCCAAGCCTGTTAAGGTATGAAAATACAAGGGTTGCCGCTACCAGGGCCTCAGGACTAGGGTAGCTCACAACCCTTGAAAACCCTGCCTCTTCAGCTCTCTTCACAAAAGACTTCAGGGCAGATGAGGCAGCAGTTAAGCTCCTATCAAGGTTCTGGCCTGGCTCCAGCCTCACGCTCAGCAAGGCGTGCCTCCAGGAAACACTAGCAAGGGGAACTAATTAGGGCGCACAAGCAGTTAGCCTGCGCCGGCCACGAGCAACTTCGCCCTCTCTGGGTCGTACTCCCAGTCTGGGGGTAGCTTGCCAACGCTCTTGTAGTACTTCACTAACCTCCTGATCTTGGACTCTATCAAGATCAGGCCTCTCTGGCTGCTTGTGTCCTTGGGGTGCTCCTGCAGATGTCTCCTCAGGTTCACGGCCCTCTTTATCAGGTTAAAGAGGTCCTCGGGTATCTTAGGCGCCAGCCCCTTCTCCTCAAGGACCTCCGTTATGCTCTTGCCCAGTATTGGCTTGACCAGGGGGACTCCGAACTGGTCCCTCAATATGAGGCCTATCTGGCTGGGGGTATAGCCCTTCTGAGCCAGCTGAACTATTATGGTCTCTATCTCCTCAGGCGCTAAGTTAAGCCAGGATGGGGGCCTAGGGTGAGCTGGCCTTGTCGAGTGCGACTGACCCTTGCGGCTCTTCTTGTGCAACTCTTTGACACCAGAACTCTCCGCCGTAAGAGGGTTTAAAAGCTAACCTCAACCCTCTAGCACAATAGTTACACTTTTATTGTGATCTAAATGACTTGAAGGACGGGTGCTAAGAGGACTAATGCCCAAGCCAAAGGGCGCTGTCAGAGATACCTGGAGACTCAAGAAGTGGTATGAAGTGCTAGCGCCCGACGTCTTCGGACGCGTCAGCATAGCCAGCGTGCCTGCTCTTGACCCTGAACAGCTTCTGAAGAGGACCGTCGAGATAACCCTTTACGACATAACAGGTGATATAACTCACGTAAACACCAAGCTCAAGTTCCAGATATATAAGGTCGATGGAAATACGGCCCTCACATATGTCAAAGGGGTCGAGATGATGAGAGATTACCTGAGAAGCTTAACCAGGAGGAAGAGCAGCAAGATAGCGCTCATACACAAGGTAACTACAAAGGACGGCGTAGTTGTAAGGGTAACCGCCGTTACGTGGACGCAGTTTAGGTGTAGGACAAGCCAGAAGCGCGCTGTAAGGCTGATAATGAGGGAGGTCCTAGAGAGCAGGGTTCCTCAGATGACATTTGACGAGTTTGTAAGGGCTGCCGTCTTCAGCGACCAGGAGGGGAGCCTTGCTCAAGAGATTACAGCCCGTGTCCGCAAGCTCTGCTCCATAAGGAAAGTTGAAATAGCTAAGGTAAAGACCTTGGTGCCGCCGCAGGAGGTCCTTCAGAGCCTGGTGAAGGCCCCTACGCAGCAGACGGCCTGAGGCAGCTTATTCTCGGCCCTTTTTAGCTCTTAACGGCTGGCCACAGCTTAGGACCTAGGAGGGGAAATGTCCACGGAGAAGCCCAGCCAGCCGAGGCTGAGACAACCTATAGTGGTGGTTCTAGGCCACGTAGACCACGGCAAGACGTCGCTTCTCGATAAGATACGCAGCACGGCCGTCGCCGCTAAGGAGGCCGGTGGAATAACCCAGCACATAGGCGCAAGCGTAGTGCCAGCTGACGTAATAGAGAAAATAGCCGAGCCTCTGAAGAGGATCATACCAGTAAAGCTTACAATACCTGGCCTCCTCTTCATAGACACGCCCGGCCACGAGCTCTTCTCAAACCTCAGGAGACGTGGTGGAAGTGTTGCAGACTTCGCTATACTCGTAGTTGACGTAACCAAGGGCTTTCAGAATCAGACCTATGAAAGCCTTGAACTGTTGAGAGCCAGAAAGGTGCCATTCCTTGTGGCCGCTAACAAAATAGATAAGATCCCTGGCTGGGAACCGCATCCAGACACGCCATTCATAGAGTCCTATAGGTTACAGAGCGAACAGGCCAGGAAGGCCCTCGAGGAGGCCATTTATGGGAAAATAGTGCTGAGCCTCTCGGAGCAGGGCTTCAACGCTGACCTCTTCACTAGGATAAAGGACTTTGCGCGGACGGTTGCCGTGGTGCCGGTCTCGGCGAAGACGGGGGAAGGCATAGCGGACCTGCTGGCGGTGCTAGCTGGGTTGGCCCAACAGTACCTCAGGAAGAGGCTTCAGTACGCAGAAGGTCCAGCCAAGGGCAGCGTGCTTGAGGTTAAGGAGATACCGGGCCTAGGAACGGTTGTCGATGTGATAATTTACGATGGGGTGCTGAAGGTTGGCGACATCATAGTCCTAAATGGAAAGAGCGGACCCATAATAACGGTAGTAAGGTCGCTGCTGATGCCAGCCCCCCTGAGCGATATGAGGGCTAAGGGGGTCAAGTTCGTAAACGTCGACGAGGTTCACGCCGCCGCTGGCGTCAGGATAGCCGCGGCAGGCCTTGAGGAAGCCTTAGCGGGCTCTTCCTTGATAGCCGCTAGGGACGAAAAGGAGGCAAAGGAGCTGGCCGAGGCCTTAAAGGGTGAAGTGAAGGAGCTCATCTTTAGGAGGGACCAGGTAGGCGTTGTCGTTAAGGCTGACACGCTGGGCACCCTTGAGGCGATACTAGAAGCCCTCAAGAAATACGAAGTGCCTGTGAGGCTCGCAGACGTAGGCAATGTAAGCAAGAGCGACGTAATTGAGGCCTCCTTCAGCGGCAGGAAGGACAAGAGCCTGGGAGCCGTGCTGGCCTTCAACGTAAAGGTTCTGCCGGAGGCCGAGCTTGAGGCTTCATCCCTTGGAGTTAAGATATTCCAGGACAACATAATATATCATCTACTGGACCAGTACCTGGAGTGGAGACAGAAGCTTAAGGAGGAGGAGCTAGAGGCCAAGCTAAATCAGCTGGTCAGGCCAGGTAAGTTTATGATTATTCCAGGGTATGTATTTAGGAGAAGCGACCCTGCTATAGTGGGCGTAGAGGTCCTAGGTGGCGTCATAAGGCCTGGATACCCCCTTATAACGGCAAAGGGTCGCGAGATAGGGAAGATACTGGCGATAAAGGATAATGACAAGAACCTCGACATAGCAAGGACAGGAGCCAAGGTTGCCATCTCGATAGAGGGCAAGATAATGATAGGCAGGCATGTCGACGAGGGCGAGGTAGTCTATACTGACGTGCCCTTTGACCACGCGACTAAGCTCTTGAACGAGTTCAGGAGCTACCTGTCAGATGACGAGATCCTGACACTAAAGGAGATAGCAGAGCTGAAGAAGAAGCTTGGACTTAAAGAGTACGCATTGATATTAAATAAGCTTGGCGTGGCCCAGGGCTAATAGCTGACAAAGTCGTTCTCTGAGAAGATTATCTTGTACTCTCTCTCATAACTTTCCGGCGAGTCGCTGGCGTGAACCACGTTCTCCTGTATCGAGAGCGCGAAGTCACCCCTTATGGTGCCTGGGGCAGCCTTACGGCCGTCCGTGGCCCCTATCATGTTCCTCACAACTGATATTGCGGAGTCCCCCTCGAGTACCATCGCAACGATGGGGCCGCTCGTTATGAACTCCACTAGGTCCTTGTAGAATGGCTTGTCAGCGTGAACAGAGTAAAACTCCATGGCCTGAGACCTGCTCATCCTCATCATCTTCATGGCGACTATCCTAAGGCCCTTCCTCTCAAACCTTGATATGATCTCACCTATGAGCCCCCTCTTGACGCCATCGGGCTTTATGAGCACAAGGGTCCTCTCGATCATAGCAGCTCCCTGTGTTGCCAAGAAGGTTGGCTTTAAAACGCTCTGCTTCCGAGAACGCTATTAAGTGTTTAACAAGGAATCCTTAGGATAGGTAATATCATAAGTACTTTAGACGCCACAGTTGCAGGCCCTATAGGACTTGAACACGGCTGAGGTCGTGGTCATTAGGCTGGAGAGCTGGGTTGAACCCCTTGACAGGCCCGCCAACAGCTACCTAGTGTCAGCGGGGGACCTGAAGTTCCTCATAGATGCTGGGGTTGGCCAGCTACCTAAGGAGGCCTTAGAGGCACCTTACGTGCTGCTAACGCACTGGCACTGGGATCACGTGCTGGGGTTGGTCAGGTCCAACTACGCTGGCACCCTCTGCGCCTCGCCGAGGACCATAAGTTACCTAAGGAGTTCCCCGCCAGCCTACGAGGGCTCAGCTGCGGCCCTTAGGGCCTTTGGCGACGTTCCTGAGGAGCTAAAGCCTCTGCTTCAGGTGAGCCTCTCGAGAAGCTCCGAGATAAAGGAGTACGTGAAGTCGGTGGAGAGCGTAAAGACCTTTAACGAATGCGAGCCTGTGGTCAGGGGTCTAGTTAGGGTCCTAGAGTGTCCTGGACATAGCGATGACCACACGTGTTTCATCGTGGGCTCACACGCCTTTGTCGGCGACTCTGTGAACCCTGGCTCCGGCCTCTCAGTGCTTGACATAAACGACTACATAAGGTCGATGGAGCTCTTGCTGTCCGACCCTAGATGGCTCACCGCACACCCAGGCCATGGACCTGACGTGGATAGGACCTATGTGTCAAGCTGGCTCGCTGAGACCTTGCTCAGCAAGGTGAGAAGGCTAATTAAGATGAGGTCCTTGCTCAGCCCTAACTGGAGGCCTCTAAAGGATTACCTCGAGCTCCTATATGGGTCCGAGAATGCGTTCGCTAAGTGGGTAGGCGCCCGCAGCTTACTAGGCTACGCCATCTCGTTAGCTAGGATGGGCCTCGCTGAGCTTAATACAGAGGCCCAGCCCTGGACAATTAGGGCCAAGGAGGCCTAGCAGCTAATGAAGCTGGTCTTGTTGGCAGCAGGGAAGGGCGTCAGGTTACAGCCCCTAACTGACACTAGGCCAAAGCCTGTCCTGCCAATACTCGGGGAGCCCATGATCTGTAGACATGTAAGGGAGCTCACCCAAAGGGTTTCCATAGAGGAGCTCATAGTTGTCGTCTCCTATATGAAGGAAAAGGTTCAGGAGGCCTTGAACACCTGCTTCAAGGGCAAGGCGACGCTGGTCGACCAGGGCAGCGAGAGGGGCACGGGTGACGCGATAAGGGCTGCACTGAAGGCAGGAGGGCCAGGGAAGTACCTGATAGTCTACTCTGACCTGTACCTAAGCAGGAGGGCCTATGAAGTTATATCAACAATGAAGCCCTACACGGTTCTGACCGCTGAGGCCCTGGAGCCCTGGAACTATGGCGTGGTGTCCTTCAAGGAAGACAAACTCGTAAAGGTTGTTGAGAAGCCCCCAAAGGAGCAGGTTAAGTCCAACCTGGTCTACTCGGGCGCCCTTTCTGTTGACTACGACTTCCTAGAGTACCTGGAAAAGCTAACCCCATCGCCGAGGGGGGAGTTCGAGGTAACTGACGCCCTCAACGAGCTCGCGACAAACGTTGACGTTAACGTGGTAAGGATAGGCCTCCACGACTGGCTTGACGTTGGAAGGCCGTGGGAGTACCTGATAGCCAACAGAATGGCGTTAAGGGATGAAGTAGAGAGCAGAGGGTCTAGCGTTAAGGGCGAGGTGCACAGCACAGCCATCATGACGGGGCCCGTTATCGTAGAGGAAGGCGCTGAGGTAGGGCCCTACACTGTCATAGAGGGACCTGCTTACATAGGGCCTGGCGTCAAGGTCGGCCCCCTCTCTCACATAAGACCTGAGACTGTTCTCCTCAGGGGCTCAAAGGTAGGGTATGCCGTTGAGGTTAAGGCGTCGGTCCTGATGGAGGGTGCGAGGGCTCCCCACTTCAATTACGTTGGGGACAGCGTGATAGGGGAGGAGGTGAACCTCGGCGCAGGAACCATCACTGCCAACTTGAGGTTTGACCACAGGACTGTAAAGATGACGGTCAAGGGGGAGCGCGTCGATACAGGCCTCAATAAGCTAGGCGCCATAATGGGCGGCTACTCGCAGACAGGGATAAACGTGTCCCTGATGCCTGGCGTCAAGGTTGGGGCCTATGCGATAATTTATCCTGGCTGTGTGGTCACACGCGACGTCGGCAAGGGAGAAACCTATAAGTGCGCATAGACTAGGCATAGCTAGTTGAGAGGCTTGAGGGCGAGGATCGTCAAGAGAGAGAACCTCGCCTACATAGAAACAGAGCTTGGTCAGAAGGCCGTCGTGCCCTGGGACACTCTCTGCAACTTCCTCATGAGGTTTAATATCAATGTGAGTAATGTAGAAGGGGGTGAGCTCCCTAAGTGTATAACCCCTCAGACGACGATAAGCGAGGAGGTGAGCCTTGAGGTTGAGCCCCTTGAAGAGTCAGACGAAGACCAGGGCTAAGAACATAGTTGACCTGTTGAGGTCCATGGGCTTCAAGGTATCAACGCCAAGAGAGGGGGACCTCTGTCTTGAGAGCTATCTGGAGTGCTGCGGCCAAGTCCTGAGGCTCGTGTTCTTTGACGGCAGGTACACGGATGACCTGGTGATTAAGGTTACACCTGAAGTGGGAGGGTGCGAGGATGCGCTCTACGCGCCAAAAGGTCTCTACATAATAGGTGGCTCTGATAATGAGGTCGCCGAGAAGATTGTCCAGAAGGCTAAGTTCCTCTCAGCAACGCTAAAGAGGATCAGCTCCTAGGCGCTCGTCCTCCCAGTGGCCACCTTTTGCAGCTCCACTTCGCTCTCCTCGCCTCCTTCCTCGCTTGTGTAAATTCCCACCTTGTCGCCTGAGACGGCTACCCTGACCTTTGTTGGTCCGCTCAGCGTGACCGCCCCCACTACAAAGGGACTCACTATGATGTTCACAGAGACCTCCCCACTCAGGCCCAGGAGGAGTCTATCTGACTTAAGGGCGCCAACCCTTGGGACCTTCACTGTGACCTTGTTCGTCAACTCGTCTACATCAAACCTCACAGTGATCTTGGAGCCTTCCAGGACGTAGCCGTCCTTCCTCTCTGTCACCCTGGTGAGGCTGGCCCCGCTCACGTCGGCCTCGAAGTCACCTCCCATGTTAATCTTTACTGCGTCCTCTACGAGCTCCACCTTTGGGAAGCCCACGAACTTCGCGTCAAGCCTCACCGCCTCAGGACTTACTTCGCCTGAGACGTGGGAAGCGCCAACGATTATCACATGGGGGTTCTCGTATATTCTCCCGTCCACATTGACCTTCATGTTCTCAAGGTGTATCAGCACCTCAGCGCCGCCTGTGGACATTAATTTATTGCCCCCACGTGTGTAGGAGGGAGTAGAGGCTTTAACTATATCTACTACCCCTTGGTACTGCTCACCCTTATCAGCCTCTTGGCCAGCCTTACGGCGCCGCTCAAGTAGGCGTCCTTGTTCTGTGGGCTGGGCTTGGTGAGGCCCTTAGCGTAACACTCCCTGCAGACCCTCCTCACGTTATCCACTTGAACGCTGTCCTCGTAGCATATGAGCCTTCCACACACAGGACAGTATGTCACGGCCAGCCTGACGCCGCAGAGCTCGCATAGGGATGAGCTACATATAACGCAGAGGCCCTTCTCCTTATCAAAGTGCTCCTCGCAGACCCTCCTTCCGCAGAGCCTGCAGACGTAGCGGGCCTCGCGGATGTGGCAGACCTCGCAGAGATTGCTCAAGGCCTTTCCTGAGGAGGTCGGAAGGCGCAGCTTTTACATGTATTACTCTCTGGAGCGAAGGTTTGTTGTTCTTTGGCTAAAAGATCCGGTCCCTAACGTATAAATAAAGCTCATCGCCTTCTGGCCTGACAGAACCCGCGGACTGTAAGGGCCGTGGGTCCTTGCAAGCGAGAAGGGACAGGTCTTGAGACGCCGTGACCATGAAGCGTCAGGAGGTCCTTCCAGTCCGAGAGCGTCTGTTAGTTAAGGTTCTCCTTATCTGAAAGCTTCTCCATCAGCTGCCTGAGGACGACAGGGTTCTTCACCTTAGCTATCTCAGGCTCAGGCACGTACTTGGGCAGACTGTACCTCGTGTGAGTGAGCTCAGCTACCACGTTTCTCGCCTTGAGGCTATTTAGTATCCTTCTCAGCCTGTCCTCACCCACGACGCCCTGGAATATCGCCTTTAGCTCCCTCCAGCTGACAGGTGACCTGGCTTCGTCTAGGGCCGTAATTACGAGCTTCTCAACGTCAGAGTCGTCAAGGGCTGTCGTGACCAATAGGCCGCTCTCGTCGACAAGCCTTGTCCTGAGGCTCTCGTACTCCCTCAATATCCTCTCCCTAACCCTCTCTATCAGCGGCTCGCGCCTTATCGCGCTAGGGTTCACCAACCCTGTTCACGCTCTCTTATATTTCATAGTCTGCTAGAGAGTATATAAACAGTCATCCTTATTCTATATAGAACAAGAGATATTAACAACTTTTATTTTATTTTTAATTAGTTTTCTAGAAATGATGTCAAGCACCTCAGCTATCGTCACAGCGGAGGCCGGGGTGAATACAACAGAGTAGAAGCTGTAAAGCGTGTGGTTGCCCACAAGGTAGACGGCCCAGAGCCCCACGAACTCCGCCACAAAGAAAGCGTCCCCAGCCCTGACGAGGCTCCTGTAGTTTATTATGCCAGCTACAAATATTGTTAAGGCCGAGACCATCGCAGGGACCTCGAAGGCCTCTGTCATAGAGGCGGCCATCAGAGGCGAGTAGGAGAGCACGAAGGGGTCAACGTTGAAGAACCAGCCGCTCGGCGTGCTCGTAGGTGGGCCTGGAGGCCTGCTCTCTAGGTCCCACTTATATCCGCCTATGGTCTGCTGTATGACGTATGTTAGGCCGAAGTGAACGAACAGCGGCACGTACGTTAGCAGGAACACCGCGAGCGTCACGAGGAGCGTCAGGCCTATCAGCCTCAGCCCCTTCCTGTTAGGGTTCCTTAAAGCTATGAGAATCCATATCGCGAACAGCCCAGGTAGCGCTGTCTCCTTGGAGGCCCACGCAAGACCCTCGAAGACAGATGACAGGAGGAACCTTTCCCTGAAGGCTGACACTATAGCAAGGCTAAGGAAGAATGCCGCGTATATGTCGAGCATGGCCACGGAACCCATGACAATCAGTATGTGGTCAGCTGAGGCCAAGACGCCAGCGGCAGCCCCTATCAGGACCCACCTGACGTCACGCCCCCACGAAAGCCCTAGGTATATTATTAGCGGTATTAGTGACGCCATTATAATGCTTGGGACCCTCCAGCTGAACGGCCTGTCGCCTAACAGGGCCATCGAGGCCGCTATGATATATTTGCCCAAGGGCGGGTGCTCAAAGTTGTAGTAATTGGAGGCCGTCTCGCCGCTGTAATTGAAAAGGGGGCCCCTGTAGCCGAACACGTTGACTAATATTCTCCTGGCGGCGTCCACATAGTATATTTCATCGCTTATGTAAGCGTTGTCATATCCTCCACCGCTGACGTGGGAGGCATACCATGATGTTATCATCGCCACGCGCGCTGAAGCCAGGAGGACCACAACGAGGCCGACGAGGAAGACAGCGAGCCGAAGTCTCCTACGGTCCTCCTGCGTTGTCGCCCCCAAGCCTTGTTACCAACAGGCCTTATGGCGGCTGTTAGTTTTATAGATTCGCGTTGAGAACATTTTAAGGTACTACAGGGCTCGAAGGGTGGTGCTGCTGATGCCTGGCTGTGAGAGCCGTAAAGACTTCCTAAGGCACATAGTGAACCCTAGGATATCTGAGGCCCTATTGAGCGTGGACGAAGGCCGCGCTATAGATACAGCCAACAGGAAGCCTGATGAAATAAGGCAGATAGCCTCTAAGCTTTCCAGCGTCCTAGGCGACATAAGGAAGAGAATAGTTAACGCCGAGAACTCCTATAACTTCTCAATTTACGGCGGCTCGCTTGAGGGGCTGGCCCGCTACCTGAGCAGCTCCGCATGGGATGACCTAGTTCAGGCGACAATAGCTGGGCTCAGGGAATACCCTGACGCCCTAAACTATGCGGTCAACGTCATCGCTGGCATCCTGGCCGAGGCCTCTGAGGCTTACAGGGACTCCTGTCCGCAAGTATCTGAGGCCGCCCAGCGCGCTCTCGCAAGACTTAATGACCTTGTTAAGTCAGCGAGCAAGTCAAGCCCTCGCGCAAATGAGCTGACGAAGTCGCAGCAAGAACCGATAAAGGTAGTAAGTAACAGAGAGTAAAGGCCAAAGTGGGGAAGGTTGGAGCCGACAGGCGTCCTGATAGGGGTTGTAGGCAAGACTAACGTAGGCAAGTCGACGTTCTTCACCGCAGCCACGGATATACCGGTCCCGATAGAGAACAGGCCGTTCGTCACCATAGAGCCCAACGTAGGCATAGGGTACGCAAGGAAGAAGTGCGTTCATGTGGAGCTGGGCCTGCCCAGGTGTGATGCTGCTAACAGCGTCTGTATAGAGGGTTACAGGTACATACCAGTGAAGCTTATGGACGTAGCCGGCCTAATACCTGGTGCTCACAAGGGCAGAGGGCTCGGCAACAAGTTCCTTGACGACCTCAGGAGGTCCGACGTGTTCCTGCTAGTAGTTGATGCGAGCGGTTCAACGGACGCGGAAGGCGTCCCCGTGTCCCCGGGCTCCTACGACCCCGTTGAGGAGGTCAGGTTTGTAATAGATGAGATAGACCAGTGGATGTTCCAGTCAATAAGGTCTGACTGGGACAGGTTCGTGAGGCTTAGCCAGGTCGGCGCCCTGAAGGACCCCATAGGCGAGTTCGCCCAGAGGGTCTCGGGCTTTGGCATAACCCGAGCCCATGTGGAGGAGGCGTTAGCCAAGCTCAAGATATCCGACTCTGAGCTGCCAAAGCTGAGCGAGGAGGACCTCTTCAGGCTCGTCCAAACCTTAAGGGTTATGACAAAGCCTATGGTTATAGTGGCCAATAAGGTCGACATACCTTCCTCCGAGAAGAACGTGGAAAGGCTAAGGGCCAGCTTTCCGGGCACTCCCGTGGTGCCCACGAGCGCGCTTGCGGAGGTCCTGCTAAAGAGGCTAGCTAAACAGGGGGTAGTCTCATATCTTCCAGGTGACCCCGATTTCAGGATTAGGGAGAGGCCTCAGGACGCCAAGCTCCTTAAGGCCATTGAGATGATTAGAGACCTCATGAACAGGTTGAAGGGCACGGGAGTGGTTCAGTCCATTAACGTAGCCCTGTTCGACGTGCTTAAGCTGATCGCGGTTTACCCCGTTGAGGACTTCAACAAGTTCACAGACAGGCAGGGCAGGGTGCTCCCTGACGTGCTTCTGGTCCCCAAGGGCACCACTGCCAGAGAGCTCGCATACCGCATACACACGGAGCTAGGCGACACCTTCCTTTACGCGATTAACGCGAAGACCAAGCAAAGGGTTGGGGCTTCTTACGTCCTGCAGGACAACGATGTAATAAAGGTCGTGGCGGCAGGCGCCAGAGGTTAGGTCACTGATATATGTACTTCCTTGCCTTCCTTATAGTCCCAGACGTCCTTAAGGGCACCACCATAGCCTCCGCGGACCCTACCTTCCTGATAACGCTCAAGGCCGCCATGAGGTTTTGTAACCCAGTCGACCTCACCCTGACTATACCTCTCCTCACGACCTTGTCATAAAATATCAGCTTTGGCTCAGCGCCGGCGTAACCTACCTCGCCGAAGAGCCTCTTAAAGGACTCCTCTATTGCGACCCTCACGTCCTCCTCTGACACTTCTGAGGAGGTTACCACCTCAAAGACAACATATCTTTTCCTGAACCTCTTCTTGACGGCACTCCATGGGGAGGCCTCCGCCAGGCCGGCCTTAGGCCTGCTGAACAGAAGCACGATCGTAAGTGAGACTGCCAGAGAGACCGCAGCGCTAACTGCCGCCACGACCAAGAGCAGAGGTATTGACAAGAATTCACCTCTTCTTTGACAGCTTACGGGCCTCCCTCTCCGTCTCCCTCAGGATGATTATGTCGCCGACCCTCACGGCGCCCATGACGTTCCTAGTGATTATCCTCCCCTTGTCCTTGCCCTCGAGCACCCTTACCCTGACCTGCGTAACCTCGCCAGAGACGCCTGTCCTGCCAAGTATCTGTATCACCTCGGCCGGGAACCCTATCTCCTCTGTGATCGAGGGCTGCTGAGCCTCAGCCTTAGAGCTCATGCCTGGTCTCCGCTGAGAAGGGGTTACAGGGGCTTTTAAACGCTGAGAGCCGTAACACTGGGCTTCCCCTACCTAAGGACGTCCGAGGCCAGGAATTGAGGGGTTCCATGTTGAGCGAGTCTTACGCTCGCCCGGTCGAGGAAAGGCTTACATACGTGGCCAGGGTCAGAAGCGAGGTTTCAAAGGACGTCGCAGGCCCTTACGACTTCAGGTCCCTTCAAAAGGGGCTCCTAAACTATATCAGCTCCCTTAAGTCCCTTATAATAACTGTCCCAAGGGACGTCCTAGGCGAGAACTTCTTACCCCTCTACAGGAGGATAGGGGGACTTGAACCCCTAGTTCTTAGGGCCACTGACACTAACCAGCTGCTCAGGTATCTTGAGGCAGCTGATGACGCCTTCGTAGAACTTGTAAACGCCCTATTCCGGGCGGGAGTGATTAGCTCTGGGAGGACGCCTCAGATCAAGGGCTGAGAGCCCCTGAGCACGCCTCTTTAGCCAGGTCCCTCACAATACCAAGGAGGCCCTTTGACTTCAATGCGTTCTCGGCGATCCTGCCCTCTAGCCGCGACATCGCTTCCTCAACGCCTTTCGCCAAAAGCCTCTCAGCCATGAGCCTGACCAACGTTATCCTCCTTGACGCTAGCTTGGCCGTGAACTTGCCGTCCTTTAGCAGATAGTCACGGTGCTCCTCTATGACGTTTACAAGATCGCTTACGCCCTGGCCCATCACAGCGCTCGTCCTGACAAGCCTAGGCCTCCACTGGGAGTCCTGAGCGCCCAGCTCTCCCTTGTCAAGCGCGAAGGACAGGTACTCATAGGCCTTCTGGGCATCAGGAAGGTCGCTCTTGTTTAGAACATAGATGTCGCCTATCTCCATGACGCCGGCCTTCAGCGCCTGAATCTCGTCCCCTACGCCGGGCATCGTGACAACTACGACTGTGTGAACGGCGCTCATAACGTCAACTTCTGCCTGACCTACCCCAACGGTCTCCACTATCACCTTGTCGTAGCCCAAGGCGTCAAAGGCCTCTACCATGGCCAGGGCGGCCAGGCTAAGGCCTCCCTTTAGTCCCCTCGTTGAAACGCTTCTTATGAACGTCCCTGAGTCCTTGGAGTCCTCCTGCATCCTGAGCCTATCCCCCAGCAGCGCGCCTCCGCTCAGGGGTGAGCTTGGGTCAATGGCTATGACCGCGACCCTGAGGCCCTGACGTCTGTACTCCCTTATCAGCCTCGATATTATCGTGCTCTTGCCCGCCCCAGGGATCCCCGTAATCCCTATAACATGGGCCCTTCCAGCCCTTGCCATAATCTCATCAAATACCTCGGGTGGAACCTCGTAAGGGTTCTCTAGGGCCGTGAGAAGCCTTCCTATAGCCCTTAGGTTACCCGATAAGGCCTCGTTGAAGAGAGTCCTGAGCTCTGATGACATTTACTCACCCCTTGGCGCCTTTGGACCTCTTCTCCTCGGCGAGCTCCCTAACCACGTCAATTATCTTCCTCAGGCTCTCGCCAGGCAGGAAGACCTCCTTGACGCCCATCTTCTTAAGCTCCTCTACGTCAACTATGGGTATAGTCCCCCCTACGACAACAGGTATGTCCTCAGCGCCTAACTCCCTCAGCTTCTCAATAAGGGCCCTGACGTGATGTATGTGAGCGCCGCTTAATATGCTGACCCCTATCACGTCAGCGTCCTCTTCTACTGCTGCCCTAGCAACCTGCTCAGGGCTCTGCCTTATCCCAGTGTAGACTACCTCGAAGCCCGCGTCCTTCAAGGCCCTAGCTATGACCTTGGCCCCCCTGTCATGGCCGTCAAGGCCGAGCTTTGCAACTATGACCTTATACGGCCTCTCCTTAGTAGATCGGAGGCTCAACATAGACTCCGTACACCTCCTTGAGTACACCCATTATCTCCCCAAGGGTGGCGTACGCCTTGACGGCCTGAAGCACATAGGGCATTATGTTGTCGCCCCTCTCGGCAGCCTTCCTGAGCTCATCAAGGCTCCTCTTCCACCTTTCAGTGTCCCTTGAGGCCCTTATCTGGGCTACCCTCTGCTTCTGCCTCCTCTCTATCTCCTCCTGGTCGAACTCCAGGAGGGGGACCTTCCTGATGTCCTCTACCTCATTTTCAACGAATATGTTTACCCCCACTATCAACCTCCTGCCCTCCTCTACGTCCTTCTGGAACTTGTACGCGGCGTCGGCAATCTCGCGCTGCGGGAACCCCTTCTTGACGGCCTCTAGCATGCCGCCCATCTGCTCTATTTTGTATATATACTTCCACGCCCTCTCCTCTATCTCATCAGTTAACCACTCCACATAGTAGCTGCCCGCCAGCGGGTCTATGGTGTCGGCAACCCCTGTTTCGTACGCTATGATCTGCTGCGTCCTGAGCGCTATCTTGGCGGCGAACTCGCTAGGCACTCTGAAGGGCTCATCAAAGCTGTTCGTGTGAAGGCTCTGCGTCCCCCCGAGGACCGCGGCGAGGGCCTCTATGGTTGTTCTAACTATGTTGTTCCAGGGCTGCTGGGCGGTCAGCGACACGCCAGCGGTCTGCGTATGGAACCTGAGCCACCAGCTCCGCGGCTTCTTAGCACCAAACCACTCCCTCATTATCTTCGCCCACATCCTCCTTGCGGCGCGGAACTTCGCTATCTCCTCAAAGAAGTTTATGTGGGCGTCAAAGAAGAAGCTCAGCCTAGGCGCGAACTCGTCAACGTCAAGCCCCCTGGCCTTAAGCTGCCTCACGTACTCTATTCCGTCAGCTAGGGTGAAAGCGAGCTCCTGGACCGCCGTGGAGCCGGCCTCCCTGATGTGGTAGCCGCTTATGCTGATGGGGTTCCACTGGGGCAGGTTCTTCACGCTCCACTCGACCAAGTCCATGGCCACCTTGACGGCTGGCTCAGGCGGGAAGACGTAGCTCTTCTGGGCTATGAACTCCTTCAGCGGGTCGTTCTGAGTGGTCCCCCCTATCTGGGAGTACGGCACGCCCTGCTTCTCCGCCACAGCCACGTAGAAGCTCAGGAGGACTGGCGCGGGGGGATTAATAGTCATGTTCGTTGTGACCTTACCCATGTCAATACCGTCGAATATTATCTCCATGTCGACTACTGTGGGCACGCTGACGCCGACTATCCCTACCTCACCTTCTGCCATCGGGTCATCGGGGTCTATGCCCACCAGGGTTGGGTAATCAAAGGCCAGGCTGAGCCCCGTCTCGCCATGTTCTATAAGGAACTTCAGTCTCCTGTTAGTCTCCTCAGGGCCTCCGTACCCGCTGAACATCCTCATCGTCCACAGCCTAGCTCTATACATCGTTGCATGGATACCCCTAGTGAACGGGTACTCGCCTGGCATGCCGAGCTTCTCCATGTAGTCAAAGTCCTTGATGTCAGAGGGCGTGTAGACCCTCTTGACAGGTATGTCGCTCAGTGTAGTGAACTCTTCCTGCCTCTCTGGGATCCTTTGGAGCCACTGAGGTAACGTCTCCTGCTCCCATCTCTTAACGGCCTCCTCTATCCTCTTGACTTCGTCGTCCTTGAAGAGCCCGCCCACTATAGGCCACCGTCTTCTAAAGTCCTTCAAGGTTTTTATATCCATTGACGTGTACAACCAATAGTTATAACCCTATATTAATAACCCTATATTAAGAGGCCTCGAACCCTATGAGCTAGGTGAAGCCCTGTGAAAGTGTACTCTGAAGTGCTGGGCAAGAGCGTTGAAGTGCCAGATAGACCTGAACGTATTGTCAGCCTAGCCCCAGCGATAACGGAGACTCTCTACATGCTCGGCCTTGAGGAGAGGGTGGTTGGCGTGAGCTTCTTTTGTGACAAGCCCCCACAGGTGTCAAAGAAGCCACGGGTAGGCGCTTACCTTAACGTTAACTATAGCTTGTTGGAAAAGCTGAGGCCTGACCTAGTACTTGTAACCACGGGGGCGCAGCGCGAAAGGATAGCGGAGCTAGAGTCTAAGGGTTACGTCGTTTACCCTATACCGCTTCCGGTCAGCGTCTACGGGATCCTTGACGGCATTATAGTGGTAGGCATGGTCGTAGGCGAGGTTGACAAGGCCAGGCAACTTGCGTCATCCCTTCTCGACAGGTTAATGGATTTGAGAGGAACCCTGAAGGGGGTTAAGCTATACTATGAGATTAATTTAGGGGGTCCTGTCAGCGTTGGGGCCTACAGCTACATAGGGGACGCCTTCAAGCTAATGGGAGCCTCTCACGTCTTTGAGGATCAGCGTATACCCTATGTAATTAATCCCAGCCCTGAAGCGGTGAAGGCCTTCGACCCAGACGTTATAATTTATGAGCAGAAGCTGGGCGAGAAGGCGTCTATAGAAAGCGTGAGAAGGTCCCTTGAGGCCAGGGGTATGGGCTCCCTGAGGGCCCT
This sequence comes from Acidilobus sp., assembly GCA_022015155.1. GTDB lineage: Archaea > Thermoproteota > Thermoprotei_A > Sulfolobales > Acidilobaceae > Acidilobus. The sequence goes on from JAKLZP010000001.1 coordinate 160,642, forward strand.
TAAGGAGGGCAAGGTCGTCATAATGGAGTACGACAGCTTAGCCCATTATGGACCAAGCTTCTTCGAGGCCGCAAAAACTATGGCTGAAAGGGTTAAGGCCGTGCTTGGGACCTCGAAGGCTGAGGCTGCTTAGGGAAGTAGAGGGTCTCGAGGACCCTGTTTATGTCGACAAAGCTGTAGGAGGTCCTAATGGCGTTAAGCGACATGCGCTTATACTCGTCAGAGCCGTAAATGTTGATCGCCTCAGTCAAGTACTTTGAGAACTCCTCGTAGTCCTTCTCGTCCACCTCCGAGGCCTTAGGGTCTGTGTATATGTTTATCAGCTCCCTCAGGTCCTGGCCGAAGAGCCAGCCGTTGACTCTGTGCTGAATGACCTCCACCGCTGCGCCGTCCCTCGATGACACGACGGGGACGCCGTTGGCTAGGGACTTCATGAAGCTGGTGCCGCTGGCCTCCCAGCCCGAGAATGGCGTGAAGGTCTGTATGTCAGCGCCTGGCTGCAGAACCTTCGCCTTAGGTACGTCATAGTCTGGCACATGGACGACGTTGGGGTATTTCTTCGCAAGCCTGTGGAAGGTCTTCATGTACGACAGCCCGTCTAAGTCACGTGGGTGAGCTTTACCACCTACCACGAAGAGGACGTCCTTAGGCTCGTTCTCCTCTATGTACCTGGCTATGAAATAGGGCCTCTTGTACCTAGTGTTACGCCTGAGCCACACTACGACGGGCTTGTCTAGGAAGGACTCACTGACGTCCTTATAAGCTCTGACAAGGTCTAGCAAGTCCCTCTTCGCCTGCTGGTGTGCCTTCCAGAGGTCGTCCTCTGTTATACCGTTCAGCCCCTTCTCTGCTAGCAAAGACCTTATCGATTGGTGGACCCAGCGGTCTAAGTCAACGCCGTTCGTGACGTGAGTTATCACGGACTCGTACTTAGCGAACGTCTTCTTAGTTATCTCCTCATGCTTAGCTGAAACCGTGAAGACGGCCTTAGCCTTCTGCATGCCTATCTCCGTCAACATGACGAAGGGCTCTGGGTGGCCATAACCGAACTCCTCTGCCAGCACTGGGGTTGGATAGGTAGGATGGCCCCAGGGACCTGGCGTGTGAGTTGTGAAGCGGAAGTTCTCGAACTCTGGAAGGGCCAACATCAACAGGACAGTGTAGGCCTCCTGCAGGTCTATGTACCTTACCCTCTCAAGGCCCACGTAGTCCTTTAGGTAAGTAGCTGACGCTTTGGCTAGCAGAACGTACTTGTAGATGTTCTCGTCATAGGTGCTCTCTATGTACGTCCTCTCGCTTAGCGCCCTAGCCCATGAAGGGCACTCCGCCTCAAAGAACACAACCCTTGACTTACCCCTCTCGTAAACCCATGGCCTCACTATAACGTCCTCTCCACGAACCTTGACAGTCATAGCGGGCTCAGGGAACAATACGTCCTCAAACCTGAGCGGGTGCTCCTGTGGCTTAGGAACCGGGTTACCTGCCTCATCAAAAGTATAGGAGACGTAGCCGTGCCTGTAGAGGAGCGTGAGCACGTAGTACCTGAGGCCGCGCCTGGCCGCGGCGTAAAACTTGTCACCCTCAAGGACGCCAAGGCCGCCAGCGTACGTGTAAAGCTCGTCAAGGGCTATTTCAGGGGTTACAGACACTATCACGTCCTTATCCATAGTGGGCACCTACAAAGCTGGGCAGGGTTCACTAATTAGTTTAAGCGCCAAGCCCTCTACACATAGCCATTAGGTAGCCGTCTAGATAGGGACCGTCAAGCCCCTTAGACAGTATTGGTTTACAGCCCGCTGACGATAACTCCTTAAGGGCCTCCTCAACATGTGCTCTCCTCCTGCTGACGATGGCCACAACCCTCTCATCACCCCACTCACGGACTACCTTCAAGGTGTCAGGGTTGACGCAGTCAGCCTCAAAGGTCCCAATCCTCAGAGGCTTAAGCGAGGCCCTGAGCCTCATGAGGCTGGCCACGGACTCCTGGAGCCCCTTCTCCCAAAGTCCAGGGTCCCAGATCATGGGAAGCCTGTTATCTGGGTCATGGCCGCCCTTCATGCCTATCTCATCACCATAGTAAATGCTTGGCGAGCCAAATACGTAAACTTCGATAGCAAAGGCCCGCTCGACCAGGCCATAGTCCTTAAGAAGCGTAGCTATGCGGGGTGTGTCATGACTGCCGACAAGGTTATACATGGCGTTCGCAACGCCAAGGGGAAGTCGTAGGTACTCGAGACTGAGCCTTCTGGCGGCCTCACATGCGGAGGCCTTGCCTGTGAGGAAGTCCAATATGGCCCCGTAGGCCTCGTAATTCATGGCTGAGTTCGCCGTCTCGCCCAGAGGATAAGAGCTAGCGAGGCCCATGATCTCCATTATGACTGGCCTCTCCCCACTCTCCTGGGCGCAGGCGTAAAGGCCTCTCATGAAGCTGTCAGGCAGTCCGTGGGCTACGTCAACCCTGAAGCCGTCAGCCCCCCTCCTAAGCCACTCCTTAACTATGTGGCAGAACCTCTCCAGGACTGCCCTGTTTTCGTGGTTCAGCTTGACCATGGACCAGACGCCTGCGAAGGTCTCATAGGGAGGCAGAAGTCCCTGGGGCCTGAGGCTTCCCCTACAGCCCTTTGTGATGTACTCCTTTAGGACCCCTTCGTATATTTTCCTTAACCCCTCTAAGTCGTCCTCTAGGAAGCGATACCATGACAAAAACGAACTGGCAGCCTCATCGTTGTGAAATAGCTCCACGAACTCCCTTGCGCAAGGTGAGCTGTGATGGGGGACCAGGTCAAGGATCACCTTCATGCCGAGCTCGTGGGCTCTTGAAACTAGCTGCTCAAAAGCCTCCAACCCCCCTAAGTCATCGTCTACTGAGAGGTGATTTATAACGTCATATCTGTGGTAGGAGCCCGCCTTGTAAATAGGCGTAAGGTATATGGCCTCAATACCAAGTCCCCTTATGTAGTCAAGCCTCTGGGCCAGCCCTATAAGGTCGCCCCCGAGCCTCTCTCTCGGCCTTTCCTTAAGCTGCGGCAAGGGCCCCCTTGAGCTGTAGAAGCTGTCCACAAAGACCTGGTAGTAAGTCGTGCCGAGGAACCAGGGAATATCATCGCTTAGGCTGGGCGGGGACCAGGGCTTTGTGTCGCCGAGGCCGTCAAAGCCGAAGTAGTATTCCCTTCTGCCGTCCGTTAGCCTGAACAGGTAAGCCTTGATATCAGGCCTAGGGACCCTTGCCTCAAAGTAGTCCCTTAGTTCGTCCCTTAGGACCCTTTTTGCGCCAAACTCCTTCCACCCGTCCTCTGTGAGCGCCCTGACGTAGACTTCGTCGAACTCGCCCCTGACTGTAAAGAGTCTCAGGACTCTGAGGCCGCCATAGCCTGAGAAGTAGCTTGGCCAGCTCTCATCGTGCAGTATTAGCTCCCCGTGGACGCCTCCTTCCCTGCGGGCCTCCCTCAGCTCCCTGAGCCCTGCCTCGAGCCTTGACGCCCTCACCTTGAACTTCCAGAGCTCCAGCTCCTCACGAGCCTCTACCTCGTAGTCCTCATAAGGCCTGTAGTAGCTGTCAACATAGAAGTACCTGTAAGTCCCCTCCCTCACCCTTACCTGGGCTACGCCCCTGTCCCCTACACGCCGTAGCTCAACCCTTCCTGGAAAGAACGCTGTGAAGTCCGACACCACATAGAGGTGCTTGACGCCCTGGGGCCAGGGATAGCTGAACTCCACCATGGGCTCGCCGAACCTAGCCCTTCCAAGCCTTGGCCTCCTGACTAAGTGCAAGGCCTTTTCCGTACCTGTGGCCGCCCATGTACTACTTATTAATCATTGCTACATGGGCGCAGGAGGGTGCCCTCTAGTTGAAGCTGTTCGAGTATGAGGCCAAGGAGATAGTGAGAAAGTACGGGTTTGAGACGCCAAGGGGGGTCATTGTAAAGGAAGGGGATGACGTAAGGAAAGCTATCGAGTCCGCTGGCATTAAGCCACCCCTTGTAGTTAAGGCCCAGGTCCTAGTAGCCGGCAGAGGCAAGGCTGGAGGCGTCAAGTTAGCCAACAGCGTGGAGGAGGCAGTATCAATAGCCCAGCAGATGTTCAGGACGCCTATAAAGGGGATAAGGCCCTCGATCCTACTGATCGAGGAGGCCATAAAGCACGACATAGAGCTCTACGCGGGGTTCGTAATAGACAGGGCGGAGCGCAGGCCGCTAGTCCTCGTCAGCAGGTATGGCGGCATGGACCTGGAGGAGATCGCGAGGGAGCATCCCGAGGCTATAATCAGGTACTATATAGATCCTGAGAAGGGGCTCAAGAGCTATGAGGCCAGACTCCTCGGTAAGCAGCTGGGCCTGAGCGGCAAGCAGCTGAGCAGCTTTGAGTCATTCCTAGTGACCCTCTACAGGGTATTCATAGACTACGACGCTGAGCTAGCAGAGAGCAACCCCCTGGCCCTGTTACCTGACAGAGTCCTACCCCTGGACGTAAGGATAATAATTGATGATAATAGCCTCTACAGACACCCGGAGTTTGAGGCCACTCAGAAGGAGAGGCTTGGCGAGCTGACCGAGAGGGAGATAGCGGCCAGGGATAAAGACCTGGCCTACGTGGAGCTCGACGGCGACGTCGGCATTATAAGTAATGGGGCAGGGTTGACTATGACTACAATGGACCTCGTCTATGAGTTCGGGATGAGGCCTGCAAACTTCCTTGACATTGGAGGCGGCGCGGAGGCCGAACACATAAAGGAGGCCCTGGAGTTCGTGATGAGCGACCCTAAGGTTAAGAAGGTGTTCATTAACATCTTCGGCGGCATAACCAGGGCGGACGAGGTTGCCAGGGGTATCGTCATGGCGCTCAAGGAGCTGGGAGACAGGGCAAAGCCTCTAGTAGTAAGGCTGACGGGCACAAATGAGGAGCTTGGGAGAGAGATATTAAAGGAGGTGGGCATAGAGCCTTACACAGACCCCCTGCAAGCCCTTGAGCACCTTAAGAAGCTGTGAGGGGTGAGAGACCATGGGGATACTGGTAGATGAGAACACCAGGGTGATCGTACAGGGGATAACTGGCAAGGAAGGGTCGTTCCACACTAAGCTTATGCTCCAGTACGGAACGAAGATAGTCGCCGGCGTAACGCCGGGCAAGGGCGGAAGCACCGTTGAAGGCGTGCCAGTCTATGACACCATGGCTGAGGCCGTCAAAGAGCACCCCGAGGCCAACACCTCAATAATATTTGTGCCCGCTAAGTTCGCCTCGGACGCTGTCTATGAGGCTGTAGATAGCGGAATGAAGGTAATAGTTGTCATAACTGAGCACATACCTGTCCACGACGCTATGAAGTTCGTCAACTACGCCAAGAGGAAGGGCTCAGTAATAATAGGTCCTAACTGCCCTGGCATCATAACGCCTGGAAAGGCCAAAGTCGGCATAATGCCAGGTCACGTCTTTACGCCTGGCCCAGTGGGCATTATGTCAAGGAGCGGAACATTGACCTATGAGATAGGCTACTTCCTGACGAAGGCCGGGCTCGGCCAGTCAACGGTGATAGGCGTTGGGGGCGATCCCGTGACAGGCTTAACGTTCCCTGAGGTCATAGAGATGTTCGAGAGGGACCCACAGACCAAGGTTGTAGTGATGATAGGTGAAATCGGGGGCGACGCCGAGGAGAGGGTCGCCAGGATGGTCAAGGAGGGCAGGATAAAGAAGCCTGTAGTGGCCTTCGTAGCAGGAAGAACAGCCCCTGAGGGTAAGAGGATGGGCCACGCGGGAGCAATAATAATGCTGGGCACTGGCGCTTACAAGGATAAGGTCGCAGCGCTTGAGGACGCCGGTATCAGGGTCGCCCGCACGCCTTACGAGGTGCCGAAGCTAGTCAAGGAGGCCCTAGAGAGGGCCTAGCTTAACCTAACGCCTCCCTTCTTCTCCTCGACTGGGCTACTTCACTTGTCCCGCTGACCACTATCTCGTAGAGGACCGCTGTCTTGCCAGGCCCCGGTCTCAGTAGCCTCCCTAACCTCTGTATGAATTGCCTCCTTGAACCGGTGCCCGAGACCAATATCCCAACGTTAGCATCAGGTATGTCAAGACCCTCATCTCCAGCGGTCGTGACCACGAGGACCCCTGACTTAGCCCTCCTAAAGGCCTCTAAAGCACGTAGTCTCTCATCCTTATCTATGTCGCCGTGAATGAGGAAAGCCCCAAGCTTCTCAGCTATCTTCTCGGCTTGCCTCTTGAACTGGGTGAAAATTATTATCTTGGAACCCTTCTCAAGCTCCTGCCTGGCCAGGTCCACGACCTGACTTATCTTGCTCTCGCTTTCCTGAATTATTGACTGCATCTGGGCCCTGACCCTCAGGGCCTCTATGGCGTTGGGCTCGCCCTTCTTAGCGGCCTCCAACAGCTCCTCAAACGTCCTGCCAGCTGCAAACAGCTGATACCTCCTTTTCAGCTCGTCATATACCTTCTGTTCATCAGGCCTTAACTTCACCATGACCCTCCTTATTATGAAGGGGGCCAGGTAGCCCTGCTCCATCAGCTCAGCGGCTCCCTTCTGGTAGACTATGCCGCCGACCAGCGGGAAGACCTCCTCATGTTTGCCGTCCTCCCTTACCGCCGTCGCTGACAAGGCCATCCTGAAGGGGGCCGGCATGTAAGTAGCTATGGCCTTGAACTTGTCAGCCGGAAGGTGATGAGCCTCGTCAAATACGAGAAAGGCGAACTCGCCAGCCAGGTCGTCAACGTACCTAAAGGCCGTCTGATACGTTGTGACAGTTATGTAGGATGGCCTCTTCTCGTCCCCGTAGAAGGCGCCTAGAAGGCCTGCGGCGTCCGTGAAGTTAGATAAGGCGTCAAGCCACTGCTTGACCTGTTCCTTAGTAACGACTACTATTAGCGTCTTAACCCCTAGCCTTGCGATGCCCGCTACCGCAATCAGCGTCTTGCCTGCCCCGGTGGGCAGGACTATCACGCCGCGGGCCTGGTTCTTCTCCCAGGCCTCTAGGGCCTCCTGCTGATAGGGCCTCAGTTCGCCCTTAAACGTGATGGACCTCGGCAGCTTAGCCTTCTCCTCTAGCCCCAGCAGGTCGTTCACTAGGAACCCCTTTGACCTGAAGAACCTCAGGAGGTCAGCGTAGAGGTAAGGCGGCGACACGTATGACTTAGAGTTACTATCATACTTGACCTCAGGCCTTCCAAGCTCCTGGATAAGGGGCTTCAGGAACGCCCTTGACGATATAGTTAGCCTGCCGTGAGAGTAAGAAATTGTTATAGAGCCTCTCTCAGCCACGTAGCTTTGGACTTCCTTGTAGTCCTCAGGCATTATCCTGTCCTTGAAGGACTCGAGGACCCTCAGAACCTCGGCAGGGCTTAGGGCAGAGTCCGCCAGCTTCTTCTCGTCAAGCTCAAATATAGATAGCCCTCTCTCCCTCCCCACGTACCTGGAGAACTCTAGCAGCTGCCTGAACTCCTCATCACTCAGCCATCCCTTGACCCTGAACCTGGGCTCAGGCCTCAAACTCCCCTTCCTCCACTACCCTATAGCCGAGCACCTCCTGCGGCTCGCCGAAGCCCAGTTGCATAAGGAACCTGTGAACCTTAAGAGGGGGGTCAGGCCTTGATGAAAGCCTTAGGCACTCGTTCAAGACCTCAGCCTTGTCGACCTCTGGCCACTCAAAGGGCTCCAACGAGACGTCTCTGCCGCAGAGCTCTGCCACCACCTCAACTACCTCGAGGCACCTGAGCGAGACGAAGCACCTAGCGTAGACTTCAAGCCTCCTCTTCTCATCTTTGCCTAACAACACCTCTACGTAGTTATGCTCCCTGTTTACAAGAGTTGAGAACAACTCGGCCACATCGTCGCCGTTTATTCCCTTGAACAGGTCCTCAAGGCAGGGCCCAGCTCCTGGCGTGGGTTCTAGATCACCCCTGACCAACTAGGTCACCTCTTAAAACCCTCTTCACAGCTGGGCCCTAGGATCGATGTAGCCTGAAAGGTAAAGGGCTTTAACATACCTTGGAGCCAGGCTGTACAGGCTCCGCGACCGTAAGTATGACGGGCTTCTCCGAGTCCCCACAGGGGGCCGCCAGAAGCATGCCCTGGCTGACGAGCCCAGCCATCTGCTTAGGCTTAAGGTTGGCCACTACTATCACGTACCTGCCTACCAGGTCCTCGGGCCTATACCACTTCTGAAGGCCAGCCAATATCTGCCTCTTCTCGGAGCCCAGGTCAACGGTTAACTTTATCAGCTTCCTGCTGTTGGGCACAGGCTCTGCCGACAACACCTTTCCGACCCTCAGGTCAAGCCTGGCGAACTCAGAGTAGTCAACAAGCCCCTCCTGACCAGTGCTCAAGATCCTTCACCCCTGGCCTCCTTCCTGTACCACTCGTCCTTACCTAGGTACGGCTGCCTCATGGTCAGCCCTATCCTCATTACCGCGAGCCTCTTTGAGGCCTTGCTCACCTGGGTCACCCTGACCCTGACAACGTCACCTATTGAAATCGTTCTGCCCGTCTCCCTCCCCTTAAAGGACCTGTTCGCCTCTATATAATCCACGTCCTCGTCCATGAGCTGGCTCCTGTGAACGAAGCCGTCGGTAGGGCCTAGGCTCACGAAGACTCCAAACTCCCGGGCCTCGCGCACTATCCCCATGCTGACCTCCTGGAGCACAGGCTCATACGTGAGGACGCGATACCTCACGGGGAAGTAGATCTGGGGGTCGTTGGGGAGAAGAATCCCGTCGCCCTGGACCTCGGCATCGATGACGCTGATTATTATGCCGAGAGTTTCGTCCACCTGACCTTCGAGCTCCTCCCTGAGAGAGTCAAGGACCGCCTTATTTAGGTCACCAGTGAAGGCCAGGTCAGGCCTCACTCCGACCCACTCATAGACGGTGTACTCTGCGTACAAGTTGCCCCCTCCATTCGTCCTTTGAGGGCCGTTTTGTAGAGGCCTATAAGCTCTCTGCCGTCTGTCTCTAGGTGCTCGTCCTCACCTGTTTACGTTTTGCTCGTTGCGCCTAGGGCTTCCACCTCTTGCTGCGAAAGCCGCGCCCTCCGCGGCGCCATGGGCGGCCGTCAGGTCAAACGGGGCCGGGTTCCATCTACGGCAGTCGTGATCCCCATCAACCTCGTCACCCTCGTCCTGAGCATTGTCCCATCAGGTGAAGGAAGAAGGGATAGGTCTGTGAGAGCTGTTTCAGGTTATTACTATAGGTAAGTTTCTATTAATGTAAAAGGGGGTTCAGCCCCTGAGGGTCCTGAAGGCAGATGGGCCCGGGGGTTGCTCAGGCGGACAGGTTCAAGGCGGCCCAGCTTCTCAGGGCTGCGAGGAAGTTCTTCTCGCTGACGGAGCTCTCCCAGCTTCTCGGCATGCCCGCGCCCATGTTGTCCAGGTATGCCACGGGCGCGACGCTTCCATCGGAGGGCAACGCTAGGCTGATCCTGGAGAGGCTTCTCTCGAGGGACGTGATAACGTCCCTTGTGGCCAAGGCCGTTAAGGTCTATGGGGGCTTCTACAACATCACTGGCGTAACTCTGGATCCCTACGCGCTGGCCCTGGTCTCTGAGTATGCAGTTAGGCGGTTCGGCGGACACTTTGACAGGGTGCTCACGCCTGAGGCTGGCGGGATAAGCCTGGCCACTGCCATAGGTCTGGCGTCAGGCAAGCCTATAGTCGTCGCGAGGAAGCAGAAGCCCCCGATAGATGAGCCTGTACTAGAGGCCGTTTACTTCTCGGGCCCCGCCTCCTATACGATGTTCTACGTCGCCAGGAGGGAACTGCCCAAGGACTCAAAGGTCCTCCTAGTTGACGACTTCAGCATACATGGTCATACCCTGAGGGCCCTTGTCGAGCTCGCCAGGAAGGCTGGCTCGAGGGTCATGGGGGCCCTCGTAGTGGTGGGCGTCGGTGAGGACTGGAAGGTCGTTGATAACGCCGAGGCGCTCCTTGAGATAAGGGGCTAGGCCGCCTTCAGCAGCGGCCTTAAGGCGTCAGCCACCAAGGGCGCTACGTCAATTTGGGAGACCATAGCGGAGGTCACTGGTGTAGTATTAGCGGCGTAAACCCTCGTAATGCCTGCCTCGAGCAGCCTCTCCTCAGCGCCAGGGACCAGGAGCGCGTGGGCCACCAGGACCTTCACGTCAATGGCCCCCATAGACCTCAGCATCTGGGCCGCCTTGGCCACAGTAGTTCCCGTGCTTATTATGTCGTCAACTATAACGACCTTTTTGTTGCCCACGTTAAGCTCCTTGGGTCTCATGCTCACCTCGCCGGTGACCCTGTCCCTTGACTTCTCTATGTAATCATAGCTGGCGCCCAGGCTCAGGGCCAGATCACGGGCCCTTGGCAGGGCGCCAATGTCGGGCGACAGGACTACGTAGCTGGAGTCCAGCCCCAAGCCCTTGGCCATGAAGGCGAAGGGCCTGACGCTTACTGCTGTACCTGGGAAGTGCTTAAGGCTCTCCTCCTTATGAATCTCGATCGTGACGAGGGCTGAGTAGCCAGCTGACCATAAGGCCCTCATCACTGCCCTTATGCTGACTGGCTCGCCCTCAAGAAAGGCTCTGTCCTGCCTTGAGTAAGCCATGTAGGGGGCCACCAGAGCCACGCTCTCAGCGCCGGCCTCCCTTGCCGCGTCCGACATCAGTAAAGCCTGCACGAGGGAGCTGTCCTGATCGGGTACCATAGTCTTGACCACTACTACCTGTTCACCCCTAAGGTTGCACGGCAATCTGACGTAGGCCTCTCCGTCAGGGAACGTCTTAAATGTGGGCTCACATAGCTTAGCCCCGAGCTGGGAGGCGAGAGAGGACGAAAACGATTTGGAGACAGTATCGCTGCCAGGGATTACCGTGACCAACGCCTGCCCCTGCTTAGGCTGCAAAGCCTTACAATAAAAGCTAGTTGAGGCCCTCAGGCTGGTCTAAGTCCTTCATATAATCTCAGGCCCCCCAAGTCCTCATCGGGCCCTCTTTACGTGGGCTCCGAAGGTTTAATGTGGTTTGCCGACTCCACGGCTTCGGCGAGGGCCTTAGTTATGTCGTTAAGGCCGAGCTCCTGCCTTACGTAAAGGGTCCAGAACCATCCAGGCAGGGCTCTCAACAAGAACCGCGATGAACCCATTGAGAAGGTCAGATAGGTGAGCGCCCTTGACATAGTGGTCAGCTTAACAAGGTCGCCTATGGACCTTGAGTACGCCTCAGCGACCAGGTTTAGGTCGTCAGAGCCAAGCCTTGACAGAACTTCTGCCAAGGCGCGCGAAGACAGGAGAGCCGGCCTGTTGCCCTCACCGCTCCAGGCCAACACGAGGCCCGCGGCCTCGCCCACCCTCAGGACGTGACCAGACCTAAGCCTGACGGGGCTGAACACGGCTATAGGCGCCCCCTTTAGGTCAATTACCTCAAAGCCTCCAAACTTCTCCCTCAGGTACTTCTCAGCCCTCATCCTGAGATCACTTACGTCTCTGACGCCCAGGAGGCCGAGGCCCGCGTTAACTAGCCGTCCATCTGTATCATAGGGAAAGACCCAGTAAAGGCCGCCCATCTCAGGCCTGAAGTCGAGCCATGCCGTCTCGGGGTTCCATCGATTGACCTTAGCTATCAGCCTTAGCGCCAACACGCTACTCAAGCTTGACACAGAGTAGGGGCCCCTCGCGTCAACTGAGACCGCGGCCTTCCCGGGCCCAGGCCAGCTAGACCTGACCACGGTGACGCCCAGGCCCTCAGCCTCGTCCCTTAGGCCTGCCACTAGGCGAGGCTTGTCGATAATTACCCACTTGGGCGCGCCCTTTAGACTGACTGAAGTCACGTGCTCGCCATCTATGAGTATGTCGACTTCCCTCACAACAGACTTTATTACGTCGAGGGTCTCCAGGAGCTTAGCGAAGCTGGGCTCTAAGGTCACCTGTTCGCCACAAGGCTTCTCGTACCTGGCCACTGGGTCAAAGCCTATGACCCTGAACCCCCTCCTCGCTAGCTCCGCGGCCAGCAATGAGCCCGCAACGCCAAGGCCTGCCACCTCAACATCGGCCATCAAGCTTTGAATCCTCCGGCAGACCTCACTTCTGGAGGAAGCCTTATGGAGTTAACCTTGCCTGTTGAGCTGACTAAGAGCAGGACAGGCCTTCACGCCAGGAGGAGCGTTGTCGTCATTCTAGGACATGATAGGCAGGAAGTCATCAGCAAACCTGCGAAGCCCGGCAAGGGGACATACAGCAGGGGCGAGGCAGGCACCGTCACGGTTACCCTGAACAAGGGCGAGGTGGCAGTGTTGGCCTCGTTGACCATGGGGCTCAGGAAGAGGGTCAAGGGGCTCTTCATGGTATATGACGACTCTGGGACCCTGAGGCTCAAGGTCAAGTACGAGCGCCTTAAGCTCAGGTACTCGGAGGGCGACCCAGAGCTTTCATGGGCTGTTGACAGAGCCGTTGAAGCGTTAGGCCTTACACCGTACGTGAGGCGCAGGAACTATGGAAGAGCTAAGGGGATTAGCCGCTGAGGTCAGGAAGGCCGTTAGTGATAAGGGGGGTAAGGTAATCTATGAGTATAACGAGTTCTACGGGGACCCAGAGCCGGGCCCCCCTGTTAGCGAGGCAGGCCTGTCAGAGCCTCTCATTAACATGTTAAGGGCAAGGGGGATTGAAAGGCTTTACAGGTTCCAGTGGGAGGCCGTAAACCTTGCAAATAAGGGCGAAGATGTGGTCGTGATCTCAGGCACTGGAACAGGCAAGACCGAGGCCTTCATGATACCCGTGCTCGAGAGGGCCCTGAGGTCAAGGGGTGAGGTCGTAGCCCTATTGGTTTACCCAACAAAGGCCCTGGCTAGGGACCAGGCGAGGAGGCTCTCATCAATGATGTCCGGGGTCGGGGTCCCCTTTGCCATCCTTGACGGGGACACCCCAAGGGACGAGAGGAGGAGGATCTACGAGAACCCCCCGCCCATACTGATAACGAACCCTGACATGCTTCACGTGGGCCTGGCGCTCTCCAAGGACTATAGGGAGCTGGTAAGCACTGTAAGGCTCGTGGTCCTTGACGAGCTCCACGTCTACCAGGGCGTCTTTGGGTCCCACGCCAAGTGGATCCTCTATAGGCTCCAGAGGGAGGCCAAGGGCGAGGTCCAGTTCGTGGGGTCAGCCGCTACCATAGGGAACCCTGAGCAACTGGCCTCTGAGCTCTTCTCAAAGGAGGTGACTGTGGTCAGGGGGCCCCGCAGGAGACGGGGCGCTGCCACGCACCTCTTCGTAGACTACGGCAACAATAGCCGGTGGTCCTTCGCCTCCTACCTCATTTCGGCCCTGACGAAGCTTGACCTTAAGGTGCTAGCCTTTACGGACTCCCAACAGATGGCTGAGCTCGTGGCCAGGATAGCTAAGAGGTCCTTCAGCGCTGAGGTGGGGGTCCACAGGGCTGGGCTGCCTGCTGAGCAGAGGAAGGAGGTCGAGAGGGCATTCGCGCAGGGCAGGCTTAGGGCTGTAGTAGCCACGTCAACGCTTGAGCTGGGCATAGACATAGGGGACCTGGACGCCGTGGTCATGACGTCGCTTCCCAAGAGCTTCTCAAGCTATCTTCAGAGGGCAGGCAGGGCCGGAAGAAGGGGAAGGCCTGGGGTCATCGTAACCCTGCTCGGTGATGACCCCATAGAGGCCTACTATGCCTCCAGGCCAGCCGAGTTCTTTAACAGGCCGCCTGACCCAGGCTACATAGAGCCCTCCAACAGGGAGGTTGCGAAGCTTCACCTGGTTGCCCTCAGCCTCCAGAGGGGCGCCCTCAGGGCCTCTGAGCTGCCGGCAGCGTTGCTCCAGGTTCTTAACGAAGTTAAGGAGATGGGCCTCGTGCGGGTCAGAGGTGACGTAGTTCTTACAACGCCCCGCGCCGCCCAGGACTACGTCGAGGCGAGGGGGATACGCAGCACAGGCCCCATAGTAAAGCTGCACCACGGAGGCCGCGTGATAGGGGAGCGGGAGATGCCCATGGCTCTCTACGACCTTCACCCGGGGGCCGTCTACTACCACGGAGGAAAGGTATACCTATCCACGTCGCTGGACTTAGGAAGGATGAGGGCGGAGCTGTCCCCTCTGCCTGAGTCTGTTTCGTTCTACACGAAGCCCCTCTACGATATAGACGTAATAGACTTCTCTCCCCAGGACTCAAGGCTTGCCGGCCCGGTGAGGCTAGCCTATGGGGACGTTCACGTTATGGTATCGGTCAGAGGCTACGTAGTTAAGGACGAGTCGTCGGGACAGGTGCTCTCTGAGGTCTACTACGAGGAGCCCATAAAGTGGGACTACCTCACCAAGGGCGTCATGCTTAAGTACCCCCTGCTGGACTTCGGCGGCGTTGAGCAGAGCCTGAGCGCTTACCACGCCCTTGAGCACGTCCTGATATCGGCCTCAAGGCCTATAGTGGGGGCCAGCGACACTGACCTAAGCGGAGTCAGCTACCCGACGGGCCACATCGTGATCTACGACTCGCACGTCGGGGGCAACGGCGCCTCGAGGCTTGTCTTCGAGAGGCTTGAGGAGATAGAAGACATGGCGGAGGCCATAGTGAGCTCCTGCACGTGTGAGGACGGCTGTCCCAGGTGCGTCTTCTCGCCATACTGCGGCAACAATAACAAGTACCTGTCAAGGAAGGGCGCACTGAAGGTGCTGAGGGCTCTGAGGGGGCTGGGTCCGGAGAGGCCTGAGGGGCTTCCACGCGGAGGCATGAGGGCAGCCTAGCAAGCTATGTCGATGAAAACTTCTTGGCTGATAAAAGGCGTTCCTTAGGGCAGGGACTTTAGCTCATAACCGGGGGCGGCTGAGGCGACTTAATTACCAGCCTCTCACGGCTCGCCTCCTCAAGGGTCAGGCCTTTGGCCTCTGGCGTAAAGACCACGGTGATTAAGGCGCCGCCTATACTGACCAAGGCCAGAAGCGCGAAGAGGGAGCCGACGCCAAGCCTTCTCTGAAGCAAGGGCAGAAACATCGTTGACAGGGCAGCGCCAAACTTGCCAGCTGCCGCCGATATCCCGTGTCCCGTTGACCTGTACCTGACCGGGTAGACCTCAGCTGGAATTACGAACGTTGTCGTGTTGGGGCCCAGGTTTATGAACGTGAAGGAGAGCCCGAAGAGCAGGTACTTATAGACATCACCCAGGGTTCCTATGAAGCCCGTGTAGCTGAGGGCGAGGAGTGCGTATATGAACGCCATTACTGAGAAGCCTATGGTCTGCAGGTTCTTCCTGCCAGCGCTGTCAATAAGGTAGGCCGCGATGAAGTAGCCAGGTACGCCTATCAGAAGGGGCACCCCTGACCTCAGTACCTGGGCCGCGAGCGACTTGCCAGGTATCATTGTAGCGGTTATACTGCTTGAGAAGACGCCAGTACCGTAGAGGGCCATGTCCACCAGGAGCCAGGAGACTGCCGTGCCTATCAGGGTGGGCCAGAAAGTTCTCATGAAGTCTGTGACGCTGTATCCCTCGGCCCTGGCCTCTGGCAGGTCCCTCACTGAGCTACCAGCTACGAGGGAGACGGCCTTACTCGCCTCAGACCTATCGCCCTTGACGAGCAGAGAGTAACGGGGCGTCTCAGGTATCCGCCTCCTGTAGTAGATGACGAACAGGGGCGGTATGGCGCCTACGGCGGCCACGACCCTCCAGGCCAGGTCAGGCGGCAGATAGGCTGCGGACAGCAGGCCAACTACTACAGCTGCGGCTATTCCAACGCCCTGCATGGAGAACACAAGGGCGACCATCCTGCCCCTGTTTTTAGTGGGGGCTTACTCGCTGGCTATCGTCGATGAGGCTGGGTAGTCGCCGCCTATGCCGAGGCCCATTATCACCCTTGTTATCAAAAGGGTCGTGAAGTTCACAGCGAAGGCGCTGGCCAGGGCGCCGGCGCCCAGTATCGCGGCCTCTATGCCGTAGACCTTCTTCCTGCCCAAAACGTCGAGCAGCCTTCCAAAGAGCAGCTGGCCAGCTATGGTGGCCCAGATGGCCGCTGAGGCCAGGAGGCCCTTCTGTAGGTTCGTGAGGTGCCAGAGAGGCGTCAGTATGAGCAACATGACGCCTATGTTGAAGAGGTCATACGCGTCGGTGAAGAACCCCATGCCCGAGAGGAGTATCACCTTGAGGTGACCAAGGTTAAGCCTGTCCGTCTCAAGGTGTTCAAAAAGCCGTGTAGCGGCTCTTTGCCCCATCGCTAGCCCCATAGGAACCTCCTACAGTGGCTATTTAAGCGTCTCTACATTTTTATAGCTCCCTATAGAGCTACATATAATCTATATTCAAACTATAGGTGTATATAGGTGTAAAATCCTTATACGTTAGCTGAGGATAGCCAAAGGGCTACGAAAATGCAGGAGGTCCCTCAGGACCTGCTGGAGGCTGCGCTTTCTGTAATAAAGAACGCCTATGCCCCTTACTCGGGCTATAGGGTAGCCGCCGCCGTCAGGGCCTCCTCGGGCAGGATTTACCGGGGGGTTAACGTTGAGAACTCAAGCTATGGCCTCACGGTGTGCGCTGAGCGGGTGGCGATATTTAACGCCGTAACTGAGGGCGAGAGGTCCATTAAGGAGGTGTTAGTGCTCGTTGAGAGGGGTCCGCCAGCCCCGCCCTGTGGGGCCTGCCTCCAGGTGATATCGGAGTTTGGTGACGATAATACAGTCATCTACTCCGCGTCCCTTGAGGGGGGAGTCATGAAGTGGAGGCTTAAGGACCTCCTCCCGTTCAGGTTCGGGGCCAGCTACCTTAGGGCTCAGAAGTAGGGCCTCATGGCGTAGTTTATGGCCTCAAAGGTCAGCGGGTGAGGCCCTGCCATCCAGGCCAGGTTCTTGGCCGTCAGGTTGTTCTCTATTGCCAAGGAGAAGACAGCGCTGAGGTCGGCCGCGTTGTGCGCGTAGGCCTGGAAGCCGAGCACCCTGAGGCTCTCCTTCTCGAGTATTATCTTCATCCAGCCCTCCCTGTGGCCAACTATCTGCGACTGGGCGTCCCCGGCCAGCCTGTATAGCACCACTTCATAGGGTATCCCGGCCGCCTGAAGCTCTTCCTCGGTGTAGCCCACCATTGCTATCTCAGGGTAGGTGAAGACGGTGTACGGAACTGAGTGGTAGTTGAACCTGTAGAGCTCCCTTCCGCCGGCCAGTATGTTCTTAGCCGCTATGATGCTCTCCTTAACGGCCGCGTGGAACAGCATGGCCTTCCCAGTCACGTCGCCAGTGGCATAGACGTTAGGTATAGTGGTCTTCATGCCTGGCGTCACCTTGATGGCGCCCCTATCGAGCTCGAGGCCCTGGGCCTGAAGGTTCTCAAGGCCGTAGTTCCTGGTCCTAGGCCTCCTGCCCACGGCCATGAGGACCTCCTCAGCCTCCACCTCGAGCTCCTTGCCGTCCTTTGACTTAGCCTTAAGGACCTTGTACTCCCCCCTCCTCTCTATGCCAGCCGCCGCGAAGCCTAGGTGAACTTCAACGCCCGCCTCCCGCATCCTCTGCATGGCGGCCTTTGATATGTCGGGCGGCATGTTTGGCAGAAGCCTGTCCATCATCTCAACTATCGTCACGTGGACGCCCAGCCTTGACAGCATGTCGGCTACCTCAACGCCTATGTAGCCGCCCCCTATTATCGCAAGGGACCTCGGAGGCCTCTTGATGGCCCTCCTGTAGGCGAACAGGTCGTCGCTTGTCAGGACGAGCTCCTTGCCAGGTATGTTGAGGATGACGTTCTCAGCGCCGGCCCCTATGACGAGGTTCTTGGTCTCCACCTTCACCTCCCCTTCCTCTGTTGAGATGCGCACGCTGTTGGGGCCCTCTATGATGGCCCAGCCCTTTAAGAACGTGAGGTTCGGCTCGTGCTCCTTTATCTCCTCCATGTGCTGCTCATACCTTATCTCCTGAACCCACTCCTTCAGCTCTATTGCCGCCTTCCAGACCTCGTCGGGGTCGACCTTATTGGTTGTCGAAGTGTATTCAAGTATCCTGGTCCTGACGGACTTAGAGGGTATGCAGCCGGCGTAGAGGCAGTCGCCCCCTAGGTTGCCCTTATCGTCAACCATTAGAACGCTCTGGCCCGCCTTGGCAAGCTCAAAGGCCCCAGGGTAGGAGGCGCCTCCTCCCCCCACGAAGAGCGTGTCAACTTTGCTCGGTACCTTCATGGCAGCCGCCCTACATTATTTTGAGGCCTGTATACAGCTTGTTTAAAAGCCTTTCTTTACTTATTAAACATACTCTAAAAGTTTCGCAGCTCAGAGGAAAGTCGCTCATCACCTCTCAGAGTCGCTCCACCCTCCTCACAGCTGCGCTGTTGGTAAGGCTGCTAAGGCTGAATTGCTTTTCGTGACCAGGGCCCTCACGTCAAGCTGTTGATGGAGAACTAGGAGGTCGTGTTGGCGCAGCCGCCTGCTGGGGGCTCGGCTGAAAAGCCATGGACCATAACGCTCCTACGTAACTACTAGCTGTTTTAATCACCTCTAAATACCACTTTGACGCGGGTCGCTTTTATATGGTATTACAGAAGCAGCTATCATTGGTGACCCCCTACCTGATGACGGGCTCTGCTCACGAGGGTGGGGGTGACAAGGGTGTGGATGGGAGGGTAGTGGTGTTCCCCTCGACCAGCCCCAATGAGTTAAGGGTGACTGTGTATGACCCCTTAAGAGGGGTGCCCGTGGCGGAACTAGAAGTAAGGAAAAGTAAGGAGAAGTTACGCCACGGGTAAACACTAGGACGTGGGCCCGGGGGGATTTGAACCCCCGACCACCCGGTTATGAGCCGGGCGCTCTACCGTGCTGAGCTACGGGCCCCCATCGTTGTTGAAGACTAGGCGCTCTATAAACCTTTGCGCCAGGCTGTGCGGGAGCAATTATAAGCCCCTAACTAAAAGGTTAAAAGCGACCTCTTCGCTGTATTATGTCTGTGGGTGCGGCCTTGGTCGCCCAAGCTATAGTTATGATCAACACGGACGTCGGTAAAGAGAACGACATATTCAACGAGCTCCTTAAGATCGATGAGGTGAAGAAGGTCTACATGGTCTACGGAATTCATGACCTGGTAGTGTTCGTCGAGGCCGAGAACATGGATAAGCTGAGAACCCTCATCACTGATAAGATAAGGAAACTTGACGGCGTTAAGAGCACGTTGACAAGCGTTATAGTGACTGGTAAGGAGAAGTAAGCTCCTCATAGTCATTTCCTTACATTTTTATTTTAATGGTTTTCAGGTAGCCTCCTTGTGCTCAGCGACGGGGCCTATGTGATGTAGGTCGAGGCCCACCAGGCTCCTGTTGGCCGTCTCGAACCCGTAGAGCCTCCAGTAGGCCGCGCCGACGGCGCCGGCCACCGCCACTAAGCCCATGACCAGGGCTGCGGCCGTGAAGTCCGTTGCCAGGGGCTGCAGGTTAGTCATGAGGCCGGTGATGACGCCAGTGACGACCCACACGGACATCCTCACAAGGGAGATGTAGAGGCCCCTTACCTTGGTTGGGAAGAGCTCAGGCTCCAGGAGCGCCCTTGAGGCCCAGGTCAGCTCGACCGTCACGAAGTTCAGGACGAACAACGCCAGCGTCAGCCAGCTCATAGTGAAGCCTGTGAGGTATGCAGCTATGGCCAGAGCCGCCCAGAATACCGCCTGTAAGGTGAATGAGAGCAGGGCGAAGGGCCTCCTCTCAACCCTGTGGGCTATGAAGAGCCCCGTCAGCACCCCAACTATGGTCATCACGAAGCCGCCGACCATGGGCACAAGGCTTGAGGCCGAGAGCCCGGAGAACGTTGACGTGAAGAAGGACGCCACCCCATAGGTCACGTACACGAAGGCCACGTCCTGGGCTATCCCTATCGTTAGGAGCGTTGCAAACCTGGCCCCGAGCCCCGTGGTGGGTTGAACTGGGGCCGCGCCTCCGTCAACCTGCTTCCAGGCCTCCTTAACGTCAATAGCGCCTGTCCTTGTCGCTATCCATGGAATGCTCTCAAAGGCCCTGAGGAAGGCTATTATCAGCGCCACCGTGGGGGCCAAGTACATCAGGAGAAGGGCTGTCTCTACTTGGACGGTCTGAGCCGCTTGGCCGTGAAGCAGGACAAGAGGGACGAACGCCAGCGCCACCCCCAGGTTACCGAAGTTCTGGGCCAGGACCAGCATCTTGCTCCTCCCCTGGGGGTCGGCCCCCTCGGCTATGGCGGCCAGTATCGGTGTCTCAAGGCCTATGGCTGTCATCCCCACTATAGCTATTGAGGCTACGAGCAGCGCCTGTCCCAACGCTGATGAGGTCCAGTTCAGGTAAACAGGTATGTACAGCAGGAGGCCTAAGAGCAGGAGGCCGCCGGTGAGTATGAAGGCCCTCCTCCTGCCGAGCTTATCTGATAAGTACCCGGCCAGGAGGGCCCCTACGCCGCCAAAGACGAAGGGGAGGCTATAGCCGAGCCAGGCGTTTTTCGTCAGACCGCTGGCGTATGTGACCGGGCCGTAGCTCTCTGCTAGGCCGTAAACCATCATTCCCAACGAAAGGGCTGCAAAGGCCGACCACGGAAGGCCCTTAGAGCCTGTACCCCCCAAGCCCCTCACGGTCTGCGAGTTGTTCAACAGACTTTATAAACTAGTATCCCCCTGGTACCATGAATTTTTACTTGACCAAGTAAAACCCTCTTATGTAGGACGCTGTAAGAGGGCTTACCTGGCAGTTTATAGGTGCAGCCGTCAATTCTTTGGCGGCCTTGACAGGGCGCCTGGTAAGCGTGGCCCTAGACGACACGGACAGCCAGTATGGGGGCTGTACGACGCACCTGACAGGGATCCTGCTTAACGAGCTGGGCTCAAAGGCCCTCCTGGCCGACTACCCCCTCCTCGTGAGGCTCAACCCAAACATACCCTGGAAGACCAGGGGGAACGGCGCAACGGTGTTGAGGTTATTATATAATGGTGACCCCCTGGACGTCCTGGAGCTGGCGTGGCAGCTGGCCCAGGAGTACACGACCCCGAGGCCCCCTCTGCCGGGCAAGTCCCCAGGGGTTGTTGTCGTGGAGGGGCCTGTATGGGATGACCCAGTCATGAGGGCCCTCTACAGGCAGGCGCTAACCGACGTTGTGACCAGGGACCTGGTTGAGAGGGCGCTTGTAAAGGTTGGGGGGAGCTTCAGAGGGGGCCGCGGCGTTATAGGCGCCTCCTCAGCCCTGGCCGCGCTGGCCCCTGGCGACCCCTACACGTTTGAGCTCACCTTCTACAGGCTTCCAGAGCTCTGGGGCTCGAGGAGATGTGTCGACTTCGGGAAGGCCTTCCTGGCAGAGGCTGAGAGCTCTGCAACTATCAACAACCTCGACCTCGAGGAGCATGTTGTCACGGCCGCCCCAGGAGGACCGGACCCGGTGCTGGCTGGCTTCAGGGGGCTGCGACCTGACGAGCTCTGGCAGTTCGAGGGCGCCCTCTGTGAGAGGCCTCACTTCGCAGTCCTCTACAGGTCGAATCAGCACACAGGGGTCCACCTTGTTGAAGGAGAGCTAAGGCCCTACAGGTCCGTGTTGATCAGGGGAACCGTGGCTTCCAGGCCCATCAAGGTCCCCCGAGGACATGTCATAGTGACCCTTATGACTGAGCATGGCCTCATAGATGTGGCCTTCTTCAGGGAGACGGGCCCCCTGGCAGAGGCCGCAGAGGAGCTCACGCCAGGCGACTATATTGAGGTCGGGGGCGGGGTCAGGCCCTACTCGCCTTCTGGCAGGCTGACAGTAGCCGCCGAGCTGATGAGGGTTCTCAGAGTCTCAAAGGCCCTGACCAAGCTGCCACCCCGCTGCCCAAGGGACGGGTCCACCATGGAGAGCCTCGGAAGGGGCAAGGGCTACAGGTGCCCCAGGTGTGGCCTCAGGCTCCCCGAGGACGCAGCTATAGAGGTGGAGCTGCCCAGGGCGCTTCGGCCTGGGCTGTACCTGCCTAAGGCTGGCAGGCTGAGACACCTGACCCCTGTTGGAGGACCTCTGCCAACGCTCGCCTCGTTACCCGTTGGACTTAAGGCATCAGACGTCCTCAGGGTCTACGAAAGGTCTAGTTAACTCCCCAGTTATCACCCCTCTGTTTCCTATGAAGCCCACCAGTGGTAGGGAGGCCCCGCCCCTCGACTTCCTGTGGAGCTGCTCTGTAAGGGTTGTTCGCTGGGCTCTATGACTATATAAAATGTATTAGAGTTGTTTTGTATAATGGTTGTACAACCGTATTTGTCTAATTTTGTCATAAATCCAGGATATTTTATACTAACTATAATTAACGGGATGTCATACAGTCTAGGGACACCCGCTACCGGCCGTCAAACCTTGCATAGGAAACGGAGGGGTGCGAGGGAGGCGTAGGTCCCCTGGCTTAAAAGGACCCCTCGATTTCCTTTGGAGCCCACCAAGACAGGCTAGCATATTTTAGGGCTCCCCCTAAGAACATTGGAGGGACCCCCTTGTACCTAGAGCTGAGGTTCCATGGGAGAGGCGGCCAGGGGGCGGTGACGGCCGCGACCATATTGGCCAGGGCCGCCCTGCTTGAGGGCAAGTGGGCCCAGGCCATACCCAACTTCGGCGCAGAGAGGAGAGGGGCCCCTGTCGAGGTATATGCAAGGGTGTCAGACGCCCCAATACAGGTGCACTCCAGCGTTGAGCACCCAGACGTTGTGGTGGTGCTTGACTACGAGCTCCTCAAGATGGTTGACGTGACGAGGGGGCTAAAGGAGGGGGGAACGGTCGTCATAAACTCCCCAGTTAACACGTCACCCATCCAGGGCTACAAGACCTATTGTGTGAACGCGACCAAGATAGCGAAGGAGCTCGGCCTTGTGGTAAGCGGATGGCCAACGGTCAACACGGCCATGTTGGGGGCCCTCAGTAAGGCAACAAACGTCGTTAGTATAGAATCGATCACTAAGGCTATATCGGAGTACTTCACTTCCCCAGCCCTGGCCAAGGCTAACGGCGAGGCTGCCCTGAGGTCCTTTAATGAGGCCAGGTTGTGTTAAGAGAGGGCTTAACATGGAAAACCTGACTAATACATATAAACATAATATAAGGCGGAATTGGTATTCATGAATGGGTACAAAGGGACCAGACTTGGGCCAGGTTGAAGTGGTTGAGCCAAAGACCCTGTGGTTCGCCCCAATATCATATCCGGCCCCAGCCTCCTCAGGCAAGACGGGCCTCTGGAGGACCGAGAGGCCAGTAGTTCATCTGGACAAATGCATAAAGTGCCTGTTCTGCTGGCTCTACTGCCCGGAGGACACAATATTGAGGAGGGAGGACGATTACGTCTATGTGGACTACGAGTACTGTAAGGGCTGCGGCATCTGTGCCGAGGTCTGTCCGACCCACGCCATAGAGATGGTGCCTGAGGTGGTAGGTGAGGGGCAGTGACCAAGAAGGCGCTAACCGGTAACCACGCAGTGGCCGAGGCGGTAAAGCTGGCTAGGGTTAAGGTCGTGGCGGCCTATCCAATAACGCCACAGACCACGATTGTTGAGAGGCTCGCTGAGATGATTGAGAAGGGGGAGCTGGAGGCCAAGATGATCAGGGTAGAGAGCGAGCATTCAGCGATGGCCGCCACCCTGGGGGCGGCCGCCGCTGGAGCGAGGGCGTTCACGGCGACCTCAAGCCACGGGCTTCTCTACATGCATGAGGTCCTCTGGTGGACTGCCGGGGCCAGGATACCGGTGGTTATGGCTGTGGTGGCTAGGGCTATAGGGCCGCCCTGGAACATACACGTAGAGCACAGCGACGTTATGGATCAGCGGGACACCGGGTGGATAATATCAATTGCTCAGGAGAACCAGGAGGCCTTCGACCTCACCCTACAGGCCTTCAGGATAAGCGAGGACCCAAGGGTGTACCTACCTATGATCGTGTCCCTGGACGGCTTCATACTGTCACACACGGTGGCGCCCGTTGACGTGCCGTCCCAGGAGGACGTCGATGCCTGGCTCCCGCCCAGGAGGCAACCATACGTGATAACGCCTGAGAGTAACGTCGTCATGGGCAACATAGCTAACGACGAGGAGTACTACATGATGAGGTTCTCCATACAGGCGGCGATGCAGGCGGCCAAGAAGGTCATTAATGAGGTCGATGAGGAGTTTGGTAAGGCCTTTGGCAGACGTTATGGTGGGCTCGTAGAGTGCTACCTCTGCGACGACGCTGACTACGTTATGCTCCTGGCGGGGAGCTGGGCTGGCGACGCTAAGAAGGCCGCGGAGCAGCTGAGGGAGGAGGGCATAAGGGCCGGCGTCGCCAGGGTCAGGTTCATCAGGCCGTGGCCTGAGGAGTTCATCAGGGAGAGGCTCGTTAACGTTAAGGGCGTCATAGTCTTTGACAGAAGCATATCGTTTGGAAGTTACGGTCAGCTGTTCACGGACACCGCGGCGACCCTCTACGGCCAGACCTCGTTAAGGGGGATCATAGCTGGTCTGGGAGGCGTTGATGTGAAGCCTGAGGACTTCGCCTCCGAGGTGAGGGACTTCGTGTCGAAGGTGGAGGAGCACGGCAGGGTCTACGAGCCAAGGAGGTGGCTTCTGCCGAAGAAGTACTCTAAGCTCGCCGAGGAGGTGGTGGCCTAATGCCGTTCAGGCTGGCTGACCTGCCGCGGAAGAGGTACGGCATGCCGGGCAACGCGGCGTGCCCAGGCTGTCCTGAGACCATGGGCCTAAGGTACGTCAAGATGGCGCTGGGGGACAAGGCCGTTCTCGTCATACCAGCGGGCTGCAGCAGCGTGATCCAGGGGATAGCGCCCAGGAGCGGGATCAACTTCCCGATCCTCAACATAGTGTTCGCCTCAGCCGCCAGCGCCGCGTCAGGCATGGCGGCGGCCTTCGAGACCATGGGCAAGGACTACCAGGTGGTCGTGTGGGCCGGCGACGGAGGTACCGCAGACATAGGGTTCCAGGCCCTCAGCGGGGCCGCGGAGAGGAACGACAACATAATTTACATCTGTGTCGACAACGAGGCCTATATGAACACGGGCATTCAGAGGAGCGGGCTAACGCCCTTCGGCGCCTGGACAACTACCACCTGGACCGGGAAGACCGAGAAGAAGAAGCCCCTGCCCTTCATAATGATAGCCCATGGCGTGCCCTATGTGGCCACTGCAACGGTCGGTTACCCACAGGACTTCATAGAGAAGCTGAGGAAGGCCGCCTCGATCAAGGGGTTCAAGTACATTCACCTACACGCGCCATGCCCTGTAGGCTGGAGGTTCGACCCAAGCCTCACAGTCAAGGTGGCTCAGCTGGCCGTCCAGACCGGGGCCTTCCCGCTGTTTGAGTATGAGAACGGCAAGTTCAGGCTGAGCCCATATAGTGGCATGGTCAGGGACCCAAAGAGGAGGGCGCCGCTCACAGAGTACCTCAAGTTGCAGGGCAGGTTCCAGACAGTCCTCAAGGACCCGGAGAAGTTGAAGGGGCTTCAGCGGGAGATAGACGAGATGTGGGAGTGGATAGCCCTCCTCGAGAAGGGCCTGGCCCCACGTCCTTAAGACTAAACGTGTTTATAAGGCTACATATGACCTAACCTCTGGGATCTTCTTGGAATTAGTTAACATAGACGGAAGCATGGGCGAGGGAGGAGGGCAGATACTGAGGACAGCCCTTGCCCTGTCGGCTATAACTGGTAAGCCTGTCAGGGTATACAACATAAGGGCTAAGAGGTCAAGGCCAGGACTTCAGCATCAACACCTGGCCTCTGTGAAGGCGCTGGCGGAGCTCTCTGGGGCGAGGGTTGAGGGCGCTACGCTCGGCTCCACCGAGATAGTGTTCTACCCGGGAAAGATCAGGGGTGGCAACTTTACGTTTAACATAGGTACAGCCGGAAGCGTCACGCTGCTCCTCCAGGCCATAATGCCCCTCATGGCTGTCTCGGAGTACCCTATGAGCGTCAGGGTCATAGGGGGCACCGACGTACCTATGTCGCCACCTATTGACTACATAAGGTTCGTCCTGAGGCCTCTGCTCGCTAAGGCGGGCTTTGACTTCTCCGTTAGCCTGGTCAAGAGGGGGCATTACCCCAGAGGGGGCGGTGAGGTAATAGTGACCACCCAGGGCGGCTCTAAGCTGAGGCCCCTGGAGCTCGTCAACTCAGGGAAGGTCCTAAGCGTTGGAGGCCTAAGCCACTGCGTCAGGCTCCCCTCGCACATCGCTGTAAGGCAGGCGAGGGCTGCTGAGGAGGTCCTGAGGACGCTCAAGGTGCCCATAAAGATAGAAGTAGAGCATTACGAGGGAAGGCCTGACCCTCACCTTGGTCCTGGCAGCGGAATAACCGTGTGGGCGATAACCGAGAAATCCATCCTAGGCGGGGACTCCCTGGGCGAAAGGGGCAAGCCGGCCGAGCAGGTGGGTAGGGAGGCCGCGTCAGCACTCCTGAGAGACCTCAGCACAGGCATGGCTCTGGACAGCCACGCGTCGGACATGCTCCTGGTTTACGCGGCCTTGGCCCCGGGTACCTCGAGGCTAGGAGGGGCCTCCCTAACATCCCATGCCCGCACAGTTATCGACCTAATTAAGATGATATTGCCTAAGGTCTCAATAAGGATCGAAGGAGGGACTAATGAAGGCCCCTTCCTGGCTGAGATCCAGGGCGGCCTAGGCGCACTATAGCTTGCACTGGCCGGCCTAGCCTGTGCAAAAGGTTTTCACTGCCCAACCGCTCTTGCTTCTTGGAAGCAGGTGTTCAGTAGGGTGCAGCATGCCAAGAGCCCTGAAGAGCTCATGAAGCTGGCTTCACAATTCCTTACGGAGCTTGAAAGCCCCTTCGTGGGCAGACATGAGGAGGCTTTAGTTATAACCTTGGCCCTGCTGACGGGCGAGCACGTGGTCCTAATAGGTGAGCCAGGCACCGCTAAGAGCGCTATAGCGAGAAGGTCAGCCGACCTCCTTGACGTCAAGTTCTTTAAGTACTTACTGACGAAGTTCACCGAGCCCAGCGAGCTCTTTGGCCCACTTGACATAAGGGCCCTGAGGCAGGGTTCCTACAGGAGGATAACGACTGGGAAGTTGCCCGAGGCCGAGATAGCCTTCCTGGACGAGATATTTAACGCCAACAGCGCCGTGCTCAACAGCATACTCAGCATAATGCAGGAGAGAGTCCTCTACGATGGTTACACCGAAATAAAGGTCCCCCTCTGGACGCTTGTAGGGGCCTCAAACAGGGTTCCCGAGGAGCCTGAGCTTGAGGCCCTTTACGACAGGTTCCTCTTTAGGCAGAACGTGAGACCTCTGGACGAGGAGGCCTGGGAGAGCCTCATCGACGCGGCCTGGAAGCTCGAGATGGGCAACGTGGAGAAGCCCCCTAAGGTGATGAGCATGGAGGACCTCAGGATGCTCAACTCGCTGCTGTTCAAGGTTGACCTAACCCCCGTCAAGAGCAAGCTCCTGAGGCTCTTCATGATAATGAATGAGAAGGAGCTTCACATAAGCGATAGGAGGAAGGGGAAGATCCTGAAGGCTGTGGCTGCGCACGCATTGCTTAACGGAAGGCTTCAGGCTACGGAATCCGACCTAATAGTTTTAAAGTACACAGTGCCAAGAGACGTAGACGACTTTGACAAAGTGAACACTATACTTATTGAGGAATTGAAGACAAAGGAGAGGGTACTCAGGGAGCTTGAGGAGATAGCGGCCAACGTCAGGGCCTCCGAGAGGTCGGTTGCCCAGCTTGAGGCCTTTGACCCGAGGCTCCTTGACATATATAAGAACCTCAAGGTTGCAAAGGGCAAGATACAGAGCCTCGTTCAGGACGTTGAGGACGAGGAGATCAGGAGAAAGGCAGAGGAGGTCAACGAGCTGATAGAGAACCTAACCCAGGAGATAATGATAAAGCTCAACATGTGAGGTAGCGGCTTTGGAGGACCCTGTTAGCAAGGGCCAGAAGCGTCCCGTAAGCGTTTTCCCAGAGATAGGGCCCATTGACGAGGTCAGGATGTATAGAGGCGAGAAGATCCTTTCAATAGCTAAGAGGATAGCGGAGCGGGGGCTTGACCTCAGGCTAAGCGCACCGCTGGCCCTCGACGTCTTCTACACCTATTACTTGCCCGTCCCGCTTGTCGAGGGCCAGGGGGAGTCAGACGACGAAGACATGGCCTTTAGGAGGGCCGTGATCTCGGCCATGGTCAGAAGCGAGAACGTTTGGAGGGCGAAGGCTTACACCACCGCTGACAGCCTGACCAGCGTGGTGGCCGCCGCGTCCTTCATAGAGAGGCTCAGCAGGCTCCTGCCCCCCTCAGAAGGAGGGCAACAGGGCAGGGAGTCCAGGGAGCAGGAGGAGCAGGGCAAGGGGCCTGAGGCAGGCCAGCCCAGCGTGGAGGAGGCGGCCCAGAGGGCTGCCGAAGCCGCAATGAAGGACGCCGAGATGGCCAAGAAGATAAAGATGGTAGCCGAGAGGCTCGGAGCTGGTCGCGGCAGCGTGTTCTCCCTAGAGAGCTCAGCCGAGCTGGTCCTGAGGCTTGCCAGGGAGACCGACGTGGCGAGAATACTTGAGAAGATAGAGGGGCTTAAGCTGCCGGCAGCTTGGGGACGTGGATCAACGAAGTTCTCCAAGGGCTGGGTATCAGGGCTTGAGTACGGAGGGGACTTCGAGAGGGTACACTACAGCCAGCTAGCGCTGCCTGACGACCTGTTTTACGCGGACCTGGCCAACGGGAGGCTGCTGCTCTACCAGAAGGAGCTGCCCGCCACAAGGGGGCCCATATACGTCCTCCTTGACAAGAGCGGAAGCATGGTGGGGTCGAAGATAGACTGGGCCCGCGCCGTCGCGGTAGCCCTCTTCAAAAAGGCCATCGATGAGGGCCGCACCTTTGTGGTGAGGTTCTTCGACTCAATACCGTATAGCATGATGATGGTCAAAGGGAGCTCAAAGCCTAATGACGTGCTTAGGGTTCTTTCGTATTTAGCAAGGGTTAGGGCCGGCGGCGGCACCGATATAACTAGGGCGATATCAGCAGCCGTCGAGGACATAGGGAAGCTCAAGCTGGGCGGCCGTGAGAGGCTGAGCGATATAGTATTGATAACGGACGGCGAGGACAGGCTTAGCCCTGAGGTCCTTCAGAGGATGCTTAAAAGCGCGAACGCGCGCCTGCACTCAGTCATGATACAGGGCCATAACACCTTCCTTCAGCAGGTCTCGTACAGGTACCTGACAGTTAGAAAGCTTGAGAGGCACGAGGCGCTGGAGGTAGTGGACTTCGCCTAAGGCGGCTCAACTCCATAGGCCCTGACGACAGCCTCAACGTTTATACGTCTCAGGACCTTTTCAGGGTCAGGCGTTCCCCTCAGAGCTTCCTCCTCGGCAGCCGCTAGGTCCCATGGCCTCAGCGCCCTCAGGGTCTCAACCCCTGGGAAGTCGCTTTCAACCATGAAGCTGTCGCCGTATTTTATGGCCTCAGCTATTACGGCCGTCCTGCCAGGAACCGTTATTGAGTAGCCCAAGGACAGGGCCTCCCTGACCATGCTGGGCTTCGCGTGGTGAAACACTATCGAGGGTGACGGCTTTATCCCAAGCCTGGAGAGGGCTCTATGAGTTAGGCTAACGGTCTCAGGCCCTACGTCTTCGAGGTGCAGATGGACCGCGCACCCTAGCTCCTGGGCCTTCAGCGTCGCCTCCTCCAGTATTAGCTCAGAGACCAGCACCCTGTCAGCGGCAGTCCTATAGTGTTGACGTCCAACCTCGCCAATTCCGTCAAGCCTCCCCGACCTGCAAAGGGACGTTATGTAGTCAAGGACCTTTAGGCCCAGATCAAGCACCTCAGACGACCTAAGTCCAAAGTCCACAAGCTTATCCACGTCAGCAGGGTGAAAGCCGGCTACACAGGCGACCTTAAGTCCTGCCTCCCTAGCCTCCCTACAGGCGCTCTCATGGTACCTGAGGACATCCTTATAAGCGGCCTCAGCGTTAGTTACGTCAAGACCGTAGTCCCAGGGGGAGACGGAGACCAGGGCTATGAACCAGCCCCCTGACCTAAGAAACTTCTCGGCTAGTTCACGTGCGCTCAGTCCTCTTAAGGGATTTACGTGGGCGTGGCCGTCAGCTATCATCAAGCAGGCCCTCTCACTCTTATATGGCAAGAGGTTAAGGGCAAAGCGGTAGGGACTAGTGGGCTGTGACCCCAAGGAGCTTGCCGCAACAGGCGCCGTAGAGCTGTTGAAGGGAGTCTTAGCTAAGAAGGAGGGCCCTATAGGTGTCGGTGCAGGGAGCACCGTACGCGTCTTTGTAAGGAAGGCGGTAGACCTCCTGAGGGGCCGTAAAGTCGTCAGCGCTAGCTCGTCAACTTCTATAGAGCTCTCATCCTTGGGGGTGGACGTTATCTCGTTCCCCGCTGGAAGCCCCTTGCTGGAGATTTACGTGGACGGCGCAGATGAGGTGTCGCCGACGGGCGACCTGATCAAGGGAAGGGGAGGCGCCCTGCTTGGCGAGAAGGTGTTGGCTTACTTCAGCCGCCTCAACATCTTCATCGTGGGTGAGGACAAGCTAGTCTCAAGGCTTGGCGAGAAGGGGCCTGTGCCCCTAGAGGTAGTGCCGGAGGCCTACCCTTACGTGATTGAGGGCCTGAGGCGCATGGGCTTCAAGGCCTCACCCAGGACCTCCCAGGGCAAGCTAGGCCCGCTGGTCAGCGACTGGAGAGGCTTCATAGTTGATGTTGACACAGGCCCCATGGAAGACCCTAAGGCGGTTAATGAGGTCCTCAGGGGCGTGCCAGGCGTTGTCGAGACCGGAATATTTTTGGGCTATGCGGACTATGTGGTAGTAGGAAGGGAGAAGGAGTGCAGATATGACGTACTCAGGTTCAGGAGGAGAGCGAAGGCCCCCGATTTATGACATATCTTTAGCTATAACCTCCCCTCTTGAGCTAGAAAGGTTGCCAACGGACGTTATGGCTGAGGCCAGAGAGCTAGCGCTTTCCTCTAGGTTCGTCAAGGTTCGGTCAGGGAAACTCGAGGTTTGGGTTTACCTTGGGCCGAGAGAGGACCACTTGCTGGTCACTGCAGGTCATCCAAAAGAGGTGGGGAAGGCTGCTGAGGAGCCCGTTTACTGTAGCTGTGAGGCTTTCCAATTGAGGTTCATATCTGAGGAAAGGTCTTTAGCATGTAAGCACGTGCACGCCTTAAGGCTTGTACTCAGAGGGCTGGCGACGCACACCGAGGTTGAGCTGAAGGACCCCGGTCAGCTGGCCGAGATAATCAACGAGGTCATAGACGTCGGGAGGAGCGTCACCTTAAGAAAGGTCCTGTCGGGCTTAGTGAACGATAGCCCTAGCTAACACTACGGCCGCTGCGGTGGCCGCTGAAATTACGACGAGAGCGGTGGGGGATATCTCAACCTTGCTGCGGAAGTTCTCATAGAATGCCACAAGGCCAGCGGCCGCGAGCGGTCCCGACGTCTTCTTCCTCCTGGCCCTCTTCTCCGACTTCTCCCGCTCGGGCATAGCTTTAGCACTCAGTCTTATAATGCCCTAAGGGCAATTTTAGCTTTCTGGGGAAGGCTTGGACGTCAGGTGTCTACAGGAGATTATGAGGAAGGAGTACTTTGACAGGGACAGACAAAGAGGCCTGTTCCAGACCTTCGCCTGGCTGGTCGAGGAGGTAGGGGAGCTAGGCGAGGCGCTGCTCAAGAAGGGGACTGACGGGGTCGCTGAGGAGCTGGCCGATGTCATCGCTTGGACGTTAAGCCTTGCAAACCTCGTGGGCGTAGATGTTGAGAAGGCCCTGAAGACCAAATACGGCGAGGTCCTGGCTAGGCATAGCTGCTAACGGACCTAATGGCGCTAACTATCCCGCGAAGCATCGAGGGGGCCCTCTCTACGATCGTCCCGTTTACTATACCGTCAGCGCCTGACTCGATTATCTTGACGGCGTCCTCTGGCGTGTTTATGCCACCACCGACTATGAGGAGGCCGTCGTAGCCATACTCGTTAAGGGCCTTCCTTGCGGCCTTTACGGCGTCAGGAGGCACGGGCCTTGGAGCTCCACTTCCTGCTTCGAGGTATATCACGTTGACCCCCATCATGGCGCCAGCCAGTGAGTAGGCGGCCACTAGGTCAGGTCTATCGTATGGTATGGGCCTTGCTCTCCCTACATAGCCTGCGGCCCCCCCATGGCCGACTATTACATACGCTGTGGGTATAACCTCAAGCCCCATCTTGAGCACTATAGGGGCCGCCTGCGCCTGAACCCCTGTTATGTAGTATGGATCGTCGCTGTTAAGGAGGGTCATGAAGAAGACGGCGTCGGCGTAAGGCGTGAGCCCATTGATGTTACTCGGGAAGAGGATAACGGGGAGGCCTGACTTCTTGGCGGCCTTCACCACATCTGACAGCCTGGGCTCATAGACCCCTAAAGAACCTCCTACTAATATAGCCGAGGACCCGGCCTCGGCAGCTATTCTGGCTATGACCTCAGCGTCCTCAGGCGTCGACTTCTCGGGATCTATGAGGGTTAGGTGGAGCTTCCTCCTCCCCCTCTCAGACAGCAATGACGTTAATACTCTCCCTGCCTTCAAGCTCCCTATCCTCGGCCGGCTTGCTTACAATGAGTTACGAAGGGGGTTAAAAGCTACTGGGCTTCCTCAGGACCTTCCTCGCCTTCGCTCTCCATAGGCTCCTCGCTCTCCTCACCCTCTGGCTCCTGGTACGGCTTAGAGCACTCGTCCAGGCGGCCCTCGTAGGCTAGGTCCGAGATCCTGTTATACACGTCTACCCTGTCGTAGACTGCCGGGACCTCAAGCTCACAGTAGAGGTGACAGGTCCCGCACCTGGCTATCGCCAGCTTGTGGTCCGCGGAGTCCAGCTTCTTGAAATCTATTGTCAGCGTCATGGCGCCACAGCGGGGGCACTGGAAGTACCTTGAGGGCCTGCGGACCTTCCTCACCTGCTTAATTCTCTTCCTCCTTCTCCTCGCCAAACCTTCTCCCTTAGCCTCTAACGACGTTAAAGTTTAATAATTTAATAGGTTAGCCCTACGAGGTCTTTGAAGGTCATTTTATTATGAAACAGACGAAAACCTTACGGTTATGGAGTGGTGCGGCGGCCGGGATTTGAACCCGGGATCTCCGGCGTGGCAGGCCGGCGTCCTAGTCCAGGCTAGACTACCGCCGCACCGTTGCTAGGCTTTATGCGACCAGCTTATTAAGTTAAGCTGGCCGAGTTACGAGGAGGCAGAAGTTGCCGCTGAAACCCTTCGAGTGGACCTATAGCTGCGTAAAGGTCCACTTTGGACCTAGCTCTGAGGAGGCCCTGAGGAGTTACGTGAAGGACTATAAGAAGGTAGTTGTTGTGACCGGCAGGGCGGGAGCTAAGTCCAGCGGGGCCCTGAAGGACGTCGAGTCGATCCTAAATGAGCTGGGGATTCAATACCTAATATATGACAGGATAGTCCCAAACCCACCTTCATCTTTAGCTGAAGACCTGGCCAGGCAGGTCTCCTCCTATGGGGGAGAGGCCCTGATAGCGATAGGGGGCGGGAGCACCATAGACACGGCCAAGGTGGCCGCAGCGATCGTCAGCAGCGGGGGTACAGCATTGGACTACCTCTACGGAAGGAGAAAGGCCGCGAGCTGTCTGCCACTGTTCGCAGTCAACTTAACTCACGGCACCGGCTCTGAGGTGAACAGGTACGCTAACCTGACCGACGTAACCAGGGGCGACAAGCTTGGGAACGAGGTCTGTTACCCTAAGGCCTCCTTTGATGACCCTAGGTACACCATTAGCATGCCTAAGGAACAGGTCATCTGCACAGCGCTTGACGCCCTTTACCACGCATATGAGTCGGCCACCACGGTAGGCAGCTCGCCCCTGGTCATGACCTTCTCCCTGGAGGCCGTCAGGAGGATAAGGGATAACCTACCCCTTGCTGTCGAGAGGCCCAACGACGAGGCCCCCAGGTACTGGCTCATGTATGCGGCGATGTTGGCGGGCGTGGCTATAGACTTAAGCCCGACAAACATCATACATCAGATAGAGAACATCCTCAGCGGCATATCCCCCTCACTCCCTCACGGCTGTGGGCTCGCAATAATAGGGCCTGTCCTCGCGCCCCTAGTCCACCAGGCGTCCCCTGAGGCATCGTCGCAGATAATCAGGACCCTCGACCCCTCCCTGTCGGAGGTCACGCCTGAGGCCGCCAGTAAGGCGCTGGCGGACTTCACGAGGTCTGTGGGCTTCACGAAGAAGCTCTCGGACTACGGCATAGGTAAGGACGTGCTAAGGGAGGCGGTCAGGAGGGCGTTCAGTAACCCGGTGGTCTCTGAGAGGCTGAGGACCCGCCTAGGCGGCGTCAAGATCGACGAGCAGAGGCTCTTCGAAACGCTTATGACGACGCTTTAGCCCTTCACGTAGTCCCTGCCTATGAGCTCACGGGCCACTATGTACCTCATGATGTTCTGTGTCCCCTCAGCTCCGACATAGTATGAGAGCACGCCCAGCAGGTTCCTGAACACGTTAGCCTCCTCGGTGTATGAAAGGGCCCCGTAAGTCTTCATCAGGACCTCAGCAGCCGTAAGAGCTGTCTCCACAGCCACCATCTTAGCGGCCGCAGCCCAGTAGTCAAGGTCATGAGGCCTTAGTCCTGGCTCCTTCTTTATGTATATCCTGTCCGCTACCTGGGCGGCCTTGTAAACGAGGAGCCTAGCGGCTTCAAGCCTGGCCGCAACCTCTGCTATCGGGAAACTCACGCCTTGGAACGACGCTATGGGCCTGTCCCCGAACAATCTCCTGTCCCTTGAATACTTCACCGCGGTTTCAAGGGCCCACTGGGCAGCCCCTACGTTGGCCGCGCTGACCAAGACCCTCGCCAATGAGAAGCCCTCCATGGCCACGTAGAACCCTCTGCCCACCTGGCCCACAACATACTTCTCCTCTATCGGCGTCTCCTTGAACCTCAGTATGCCGGTCGATATCGCATGCCTACCTATCGTGTTAAGTATGGAGTACTCAAAGCCCGTGGGCCTCTCGCCGTTCCTGTTTCCTACGAAGGCAAAGCCCGTGAGCCCCTTGTGGCCTGTCTCAGGCGGCGCTGTCCTTGCTATCAGGTACCAGCCGCCCAGCTCAAGCTGCTCCATGGCTTCCCTGACGCCGCTTATGTAAACCTTCTCACCCGTGACCTTGTACACCCCTCCCTCAGCGACAGCGTACGTCCTCTCGCCAGCTACGTCGCTGCCGCCGCTCGGCTCTGTTGATGCTATGCCGAAGAAGGCCCTGCCCTTGCCCACCTTGGGCAAGATCTCCTGCTTGACCTCCTCAGAGCCGTAAAGGTAAAGTATGTAGGGCCAGGCGTTGTTGAGCAGCGTGAAGACGGCCGTCGCGACTGCAGGGTCGTTGTAAGCGACCTCCTCTACGGCCAGGGCGGCCATGAAGAACGAGCCCCCCTGGCCTCCGTATTCCTCGGGCACAGGTATTGCGAAGAGGCCCTGTTCGCCCATCTTGTGTATCAGCTCGGTCGGTATCGACCTCTTGGAGTCCATATCGCTCCAAATGGGCGCGAGCTCCTTGGAGAGGAACTCGTGAACGGACTGCTTGAACAACCTCTCGTCAGTGGAGAGCTCTAGCTCCATAACTTTACACCCATCAGCAGACGCGACAATTTAAATTAAAGTGTTGCTATTTGCTCGTTATCAGCTTCTCAGGCCACCACCACAGCTGGCTAGGAGGAAGTTCACCAGGTTTCGGCACCTCTCAAGGATTTCAGAGGCCCTGACCGAGCCGTGCTTGGCTGCCTCTAGTAGCCCTCTAACAGACTCGCAGAGGAGCCTGTCAGCGTTAACCCCCAGCCTTGTAACAGTTTCCTCACCGATCCTCATGGACTGAGTCCTCATGAAGGGAAGGAAGTCATCCATGGAGAAGGACCTTATGTAAATGCCCGTTGAGTTCAGGACGAGCTCTCTGCCCCTGCCTAATGGTATCACGACCTCATAGTCGCCTGGCGGAGGGGCAAGGCATACGGCTAAACTAACGCCTGTGCTGCCTTCACATGGACAGCTCATACCGCTCATCATCCTTGGTCGGGTTTAGCTTTAAAATCCGTCTATGGACTCAGGCCCAGGCGACGAGGGCCTTGAGCACCGCAGTAAGGAAGTTAGAGGAGATTTCAAGGGGGCTCAAAAAGGAGGCAGCAGCTCTACAGGTTTCATCAGTTATATCAGAGGTTACGGAGCTGAGTGACGCTGTGGAGAGGATAGTAAAGTACGTTGAGTGCATCTCGTCATCTAAGGGCAGCTGTGTCCAGGCAGGGGGCTCAACACTGTGCGCGACGGGCTGCGGCGGGACTTACTACATGAAGGAGGAGGGCTCACTGAAGGTGTGGAAGGTGGGGACCAACGCCATATCAATAGTGGAGAGTCCTGGTCAGTTCATAGTCAGCGACAAGGACTTCAGCCTGGGAATATTTCAGGACTCTTACAGGGTCCGGCTGGAGAGCGCTACCTTCAGCGGCCCTCTAAGCCCTGAGCAGCTCGCTAAGGACGCCTACTTGATGCTTCAGGCGGCCAGGAGGTTAGTTCCTAAAGTTAAGACGGTCCTTGACACCCTCTCTCAGTGCGCGCGGTCCCAGGGCCTAAGGTGTTAGGCCCACATATGTGCAGGGGTGGCCTGACCCAGACCGTTGTTCGTGATTGGCGCACTGCTTGTTAGATCAGCGTTGCGCGTAAAGGCTAGCCCTTATAATGGCAATTATGCTATTTAGATCAGGACGGCCACTATGACCAGGGTTGGAGTTATAGGCCTAGGTGTCATGGGCTCGAGGATAGCCGAAAACCTCTACAGGGCAGGACTTTTGACAGGTGTTTACAATAGGTCCAGGGCCAAGGCCGAGGACTTTCACGCGAAGCATCCTGACGTAAAGGTCTACTCGTCGCCAGCCGAGCTCGCTGCAGACGTGAATTACATAATTACGGTGCTGTCGGACGACACAGCCGTCAGCTCAGTTATAGAGGCCCTTCTCCCACACGTAAAGGGCAAGGTCATTATCGAGATGTCAACGATATCGCCTACGACCAGCGTCTCGCTGGCCGCCAAGGTCTCAGAGGCCGGAGGGGTCATGTTCGACGCGCCCATAATGGGTACCTCTGTTGACGTCGAGCAGAAGAGGATAACGGTGCTCGTAGGAGGGCCCCGGGATCGGTACCCTGAAATAGAGCCCATACTGAGCGCCACAGCGGGAAGGGTCCTCTACGTAGGTCCTAACGGCTTCGGCCTCTACATGAAGCTGGCTGGCAACATGATGTTCGCAGCCTTCATAAACGGGCTCGCCGAGGCCATTAACTTCGCCCAGAGAGCCGGACTCTCGCCTGAGCAAATTACAGACCTGTTCCTCAACATCAGCGGGACCAGGTCGCCCACTAGCTCGCTTAAGGTCCCAAAGATGCTGAGCTCTGACTACAGCGTCCAGTTCGCGCTTAAACATATGAGAAAGGACACGGAGATAATGGTGAGGGAGGCCCAGAGGCTTAAGGTACCTCTGCCCCTCACGTCGCTCGTCTCAAGCCTCTATAGGATGGCGGAGGGCCTTGGTCTCGGGGACCTTGACGTCTCAGCCTTGATAGAGCTCTACAGAAAGGTCTCGCAGGGCTAGCCGCGGCCCCTTCCAAGCCTCTCGTGGGCCTTGGCCAGCTCCCCAGTCACCTGGGACGCCAGTAGGTTGAGCTCACCGGCCAGAACGGTTGCTGAGACTATCTCAGCGAACTTCAGGGCGTTAGTCCCAGGGGGATCACCACCACCGGCCACGCCAAGTAGCTCTAGTGCTTCCCTCTGCGTGGGGAGCCAGGTGCCTCCGCCGACGGTGCCGACCTCAAGGCTTGGGAGGGTGACGGATATGTAGAGGTCCTCCCCCCTGACCTCAGTCCAGGTGTAGGCCATACTGCTCTCAACTACTTGAGCCACATCCTGGCCCGTCGCTATGAAGATGGCCGCTATCATGTTTGCCACGTGTCCGTTAAAGCTGGGGCTGCCAGCGACAGCGTTGCCTAGCAGGTTCTTGGAGACATTGGCGTAGTGAACATCCTCTGCTGTGGTCTTCAACACCTTTCTTATGACGTCCCCCTTTATTACGGCCTCGGCCACCACATACTTGCCTCTTCCAAGGACCCTGTTAATGGCACTGGGCTTCTTGTCCGTGCAGAGGTTGCCGCTAACGGTCACGCACTTGACAGGGCCCCCGTACTTTTCCGATATAAATGAGCACAGTCTGTCAGACGCTATGGTCGCCATGTTCATACCCATGGCGTCACCGGTCTTAAAGACGAACCTCGGCCACAGTATGTTACCCACTATGAAGGTCTGCACGTTAACGAGCTCCCCGTGCCTGGTGACCTTCTTGACCTCGGACTTCAGGGCCTCCAGGTTCTCCCTGATCCAGGAGGCTAGCTTGTAGGCCTCATCAACGCTTGGGGTCCAGATTAAGGGGGCCCTGGTCATGCCGTCATAGAGCACCTTGGCCCTGGCCCCTCCGCTCAGCGTGACCGCCTTAACGCCTCTGTTAACGCCCGCTACCAGCGCTCCTTCAGTTGTCGCCATGGGCACGTAGAACTCGCCCCTTGCGTAATCGCCGTGCACAAGCAGGGGGCCCACGACCCCTATGGGCACCTGAGCGGCCCCTATGGGGTTCTCAATATTCCTTCCAACGACCCCTATGAAGTCTATGACCGTGGACGCTATGGACGTCAGCTTAACGTTATACTTTCTCTCGAGGAAGAGCCTCCTGGCCAGGGCGGCCAGGTTAGGGTTCCCTAAAAAGTCGTCAAGTTTACTTATGCTGAGCTCCCCTGCCTCAAGCCTCCTTAAGGCCTCATTAAGCCTGTCCTCCACGTCAGGCTTGGACATCAGGTACCCCCATGGCTGGCCTGAACTTCAGCACGTAATATATAAGGCCGGCATCCCTGTCAACCCTTGCCTTCCGCAGGACGGCCTCCATCTCTACGCCTTTCCTGAGCTGGGAGGGATCAACTATGTCGGTCAGCTCCGCGACCACCTTAGCCAGGCCTAGGTCGATAAGGCCGACGTAGATAGGTGAGTACTGCCTTGAGCCCTCAGGGACCGCGTATACTGTGGTGTAGCTGACTAGTTTTCCTCTCTTGGGAAGCTCTATAGGCTCGAGGTCACGGCTGCCGCAGTAGGGACATGCGTTCTTCGGCGGGTAGTGAACCCTTCCGCAGGAGCGGCACCGAGCCGCCTGGAGCCTGTAAATTGAGTGCTTGAACCTCCAGAACCTAGGTATCGAGAGCTCCATCGACAAGGCTCACACCCCCTCAACAAGCGCGACAAACGAGTTCGATCCAAGGCCGTTCATCGAGATCACCAGGCCCCTCTTAGCCCCTCTTACTTGTACGCCTGGGAACTTGCCAGCCACCTGTAGTGAGGCCTCCGCCAACTGGTAGACGCCCGTTGCGCCTATTGGATGACCCCTGGCCTTGAGGCCCCCGCTTGGGTTGGCCACGGGGCCGGGGCCGGTAGGGGAGAAGGACCCCTGGGCCACCATTTCAGCCGCCTTGCCCTTAGGGGCTACGCCTATGCTCTCAAGTATGAGCAGAGCCGTTATGGTGAACGAGTCGTGCAGCTCTATGAAGTCGAAGCGGTCAACGCCGGTCAATGAGGACAGCCTTTTGTAGGCCTCGGCCACGCTGTCTATGATTAATGGGTCATCACTTAGCTCAATAGAGCCAAGCCCCGTCGCTGACTCTATGGCGGTTATCTTGGCCATAGGCTTTGAAGATGAGTCCTTGCTCGACAGTACTATAGCAGCCGCCCCGTCTCCGAGTGGGAATGTGTCGAGCAGTGTTAACGGCTCCGCTATGACAAGCGCCTTGGAGACCCTGTCAGGCTTGATGGCGAAGTTCAGCATGGCGTAAGGGTTCTCTTTAGCGTTGTTATGCATGAGGGCGGGCCAGTAGGAAAGCAGCTCGCGGTCAACGCCATAGGTCTCCATGTATAACCTCATGAGCATAGCGGCGTCAGCCGCAAAGCCAACGTTATAGTACGACCGACTTTCAGAGTCATAGATCATCTGAAGGTGTCTATAGGCCTTGCTGCTGGGGAACTCTGTTATCTTCTCCACGCCTACTAACAGGACCTTGTCAGCCATGCCTGACTCGATGAGGGAGGCTGCGACCTGGGCGGCCGCGAGGCCGCTGGCCTCGCCGGCCTCAACGGTTAGCGCTCTGACGCCCCTCAGCCCAAGGGAGGTCGCTAGGTAACCCCCTAGGTCGAGCTGTTCGTCCTGTAGCGTTGCCAAGGCGTTTGCGACGACTATGTAGTCCACCCCTCCAGGTCCTCCCGCCTCATCAAGGGCCTTAAAGGCGGCCTCTGCAGCCAGATGGCTGAGGCCCTTCTCATAGTGTCTTTCAACTTTTGTCATCCCAACCCCTTCCACGAACACCTGCAAGCCTCATCACCTCACTTGATCACGTAAATTATCTCCCTGCTCTTGGCGTAGAAGCCGTAGTCAACCTTTACCTTCCTGGCCAGGTACTGCTCGACCGTGGGCGCGAGAAGCCTCTTAGCCTCTATCGCGTCGGTGACCAGGATAGAGTAGGCGTCGCTTCCCGCACCGCTGCCAAAGGGGGCTAGGAGTATCCTGTCGCCGGGCTTGGCCTTGTCTAGCACCTTAGCGAAGCCTATGAGCGCGCTGGCGTTATAGGTGTTCCCTATCATGGGCGTCACGAGCCCCTCCTTCAGCTGATCCAACGTGAACCCGAGGTCCTGTCCTACCTTCACTGGGAACTTGCCGTTGGGCTGATGAAATATGGCGTACTTGAAGTCGCTCGGCCTAAGCCCAGTCTTCTCAAAGAGGGCCTTGACAGCGCTCTCTATGTGATAGAAGTAAGCAGGCTCGCCTGTGAAGCCCTCGCCGTGGAGCGGGTATGGCTCTCCCGACCTCCTCCAGAAGTCAGGGGTGTCTGTCACGAACGTTACGGAGTCCTCTATTATTGCGGCCGCGCCCTTCTCAGGTCCTATCACGAACGCTGCAGCGCCGCTGGCCGCCGTGAACTCCAGGACGTCCCCAGGATTAGCCTGGGCTGTGTCACTGCCTATCACAAGGCCGTACTTTATCAGGCCTGAGGACACCATGCCCGTCAGGGCCCTCATGCCCTCGCTGGCGGCCCTGCAGGCGAACTCAAGGTCGCTAGCCATGGTCATTGGGGTTATGCCCAGGGCCTCCGCTATGATAGTAGCGCTGGGCTTGACTGCATAGGGCTTCGACTCGGTCCCGAAGAAAACGGCCTCTATTTCCCGCGGTCTGACCTGCGCCCTTGCTATGGCGTTCCTCGCAGCCTCGTAACCCATGGTCACGGAGTCCTCGTCAGGGCCTGCGACGGCCTTCTCGTCAACTGCGAGCCCCCTGTACTGCTCAGGGTGCCAGCCCCATATCCTGGCGATCTCGGCCATGGGGAGCCTGTAGATAGGAATGTAGGCCCCCCATCCATGTATTCCTGCCCTCACACTTCCCAAGCTATAGGGCACCGCCTACATCATGGGCCACTAGTTTATAAATGTTAGGCACTTGACAGATCTTCTTTCGACTATAGTCGAACTACTTAACGGCATGAACGCTCTTAAGCCTGGGGAGGCAAAGGGCCTTGGCGGTGGGCCCGTAGCTCAGCCAGGTAGAGCGGCGGGCTCTTAACCCGTAGGCCGCGTGCCCTGGCCAGCGCGGGCGGAAGTCCCGGGTTCGAATCCCGGCGGGCCCGCCACGAACGCAGGGCTCCTTCCTCGTTTCGCCTGGGCCGAGGCTTGCTATCCATATCCCACCTAGTTTAAAGGAAACCATTAATATTACTTTTAAAGATGCTCAGTATATCTGGGATAGTAACTTTAAGTTACACCAATAATGCTTAATAGCTTAGAGCTATAACTTTGAAGGCGGACCATAGGGGTGTGGTGGTATGTCCGCCAAGCTCCCGCCTGTTAAGGTTAAGGACCCCACCACTGGCAAGGAGGTCGAGCTGACGCCCATAAAGGTCTGGACCCTCGCGCCTAAGACTAGGAAGGGCGTCAAGATAGGGCTCTTCAAGAGCCCTGAGACTGGCAAGTTCTTCAGGGCTAAGGTACCTGACGACTACCCTGTCAAGTGATTTAAAAATTAGGATAAGTTTTTTGTTTTTTAATTCACTTCTGTGATGACGCATTTAGCACGTTAAAGATGACCTGGGCCAGGTGCTGAGGCTTCGTATACCACTTGTCATAGACGTACTTCTGCCCCTTATAGGTGATCTCCACGTTGTCGTCGGCGTCGCGTATGCTCATAAGCTCGGCACCGCCCTTCGAGATCGAGATGACGTTCTTTCCCTTAACTTCAACCTTTATGTCGTACTTTGTGGCTTCCTTCTGAAGCAGATCCTTAACCTCGTTCAAGTACTCGCTCATATACGTCACCGACGTCCCAGATTAAAGTGGCCTTTAAATTCTTTTTGTTATAGACGCCCAGCTCCTTGAGGACTTAATTACTTGAACTCCCCTCTTGTGTGGGAGATCAGGGATGGTCTCCGCTCAGGATGTGAAGACAATCCTAGTCGTAGGAGCTGGCACTATGGGACATGGGATAGCGGAGGTAGCAGCCATAGCCGGCTACAAGGTGTACGTAGCTGACATAAACGATGAGATACTGAGAAGCGCACTAGAGAAGATCAGGTGGAGCCTCTCCAAGCTGGCCGAGAAGGGGCAGATCAGGGAGAGCGTTGACACAGTGATGTCACGCATAAGCACGTTGGTGAGCGTAAAGCCTGACGGCAGCTTCAGTGACGAGTTGGCAAGGGCCGCCTCGGAGGCCGATATGGTCATAGAGGCTATACCGGAGAAGCTGGAGATGAAGCAGGCCCTCTTCAGGTTCATAGATCAGCACAGGAAGGGCAGGATAATAATGGCGACGAACACCAGCAGCCTGCCCATAACTGAGATAGCGGCCGCCACGACGGCCCCAGAGCTCGTTGTGGGCATGCACTTCTTCAACCCGCCGCCCCTTATGCCGCTTGTCGAGGTGATAAGGGGCGAGAGGACCGCCGACGAAGTTGTTCAGGCTGTGGTCGAGATAGCCAAGAGGATGGGCAAGCAGCCGGTCGTCGTTAACAAGGACGTGCCGGGCTTCATAGTGAATAGGGTGCTGGCCCGCTTCATGAACGCGGCGTGCTGGCTTGTGGCTAAGGGTAAGGCAACAATACAGGAGGTGGACGCTACTGTCAGATATACCTTAGGGCTTCCCATGGGGGCCTTTGAGCTGGCTGACTACAGCGGCATTGACGTATTTTACCTAATAGCTGTCGCTATGTCCCAGAGGGGCTTCAGGCAGACACCGTGCCCGCTCATAGAGCAGATGTATAAAGCTAACAGGCTGGGCATGAAGACAGGCATCGGCTTCTACCAGTACCCGAAGCCTGGGGTCTACGCCAGGCCTGAGATACCGAGGGACCTCGCAGGCAAAGTAGACCCAGTACTTCTGTTGGCCCCAGCTGTTAACGAGGCCGCTTGGCTACTCTCGAACGGCGTGGCCACCAGGGACGACATAGATAAGGCCGTCAAGCTGGGCCTCGGCTGGCCCAAGGGAGTCTTCGAGTTTGCCGACCAGTACGGCATAGACGTCATTGTCAAGGCCCTGGAGCAGCTCAAGCAGGACATAGGGCCTGAATATGAGCCTGAGCCGCTCCTAAGGCAGATGGTGTCGCAGGGGACTACAGGCATCAAGGCTGGCAAGGGCTTTTACGAGTACGCTAAGTACGAGGAGGTCGTGAAGAA
This sequence comes from Acidilobus sp., assembly GCA_022015155.1. Taxonomy (GTDB): domain Archaea; phylum Thermoproteota; class Thermoprotei_A; order Sulfolobales; family Acidilobaceae; genus Acidilobus. The sequence goes on from JAKLZP010000001.1 coordinate 204,296, forward strand.
GACCATCATAGTAAGGTATGAGAAGCCGATAGCGTGGATTATACTCAATAGGCCGAACAAGCTTAACGCCATAACGCCCGAGATGATAAGTGAGCTTAGCCAGACGCTTGACGAGCTCGAGGAGAACACCGACATCAGGGTCGTAATTCTAACAGGCGCTGGAAGAGCCTTTAGCGCTGGGGCCGACGTAACGGCCTTCGCCGGAATAACTCCCATCAAGGCCGCCATATTCTCAAGGAAGTTCCAGGAGCTAACGCTCAAGATGCAGTACTACACCAAGCCGATAATAGTCGCGATAAACGGCTACGCCCTCGGCGGCGGCCTTGAGCTATCTATGAGCGGCGACATAAGGATAGCCTCCGAGACCGCCATGCTGGGGCAGCCCGAGATAAACCTTGGCTTTATACCTGGGGCTGGGGGAACACAGCGTCTGCCGAGGCTTGTCGGCAGGGGAAGGGCCAAGTCACTGATATTCACCGGGGATATGATATCGGCTAAGGACGCCATGAACATGGGCCTCGTAGACATGGTTGTTCCGCCGGAGAGGCTTGAGCAGGAGGCCAGGAACCTGGCCCTCAAGCTTGCTGAGAAGCCGCCGCTGGCCCTCCTAGCGGCCAAGCTCGCGATTGAGATGGGCCTTGAGAGCAACATATGGGCTGGCCTCTCACTTGAGGCAGGGCTCTTCGGTCTCCTCTTCAGCACGCAGGACGTAATAGAGGGTGTCTCAGCGTTCCTTGAGAAGAGGAAGCCTAGCTTCAAGGGCCAGTGAAAGGTGTAGTCAAACCTTTTTTCCTTTCGCCTCCGTCTTTTTGATGGCCGGGTAGGGCAGCCGGGTCGTCTAGCGGCCCAGGATGCGGGGCCTTGGACCTAGCGGAGGAGCCCCCGTGACCGGGGTTCGAATCCCCGCCCGGCTACCATGATCCCTTAGACCTCGCGTACCGTTACACCAACTGCCGAGAGGACGTCCTTAAGCCGTTGCCTCAGGGCTGACTTGACGCTGCTCTTCTCGATTACAGCCTCTCTGGCGCCCCCGGGTGAGCTCTTCTGAACGGCCTGAGCTATCACGTCATCAGGGACCTCTTTGATCGCGTGCTTAGAGATTATGTGCCCAAAGCATACCTCGCCCCTTAGCTCCATCGCAGTGAAGAGGCGAGGGTAATGCGTTGACCCAAGTCCTATGGCCGGCCTACAGCTGCCTAAGGTCTCTGCGCTAATGGCCTCAATTACTGCGTCGGCCAGGGCCTCCAGAGCCCTCCTGTCGCTCCACTCGGCCTGGGTGCTCCCTATCTCTATGAAGGCCAGGGGCTTCCTGTTCCCCGTAGGGCCGTGGTGCGTGGCCTCTAGGGTCACCTCGTACTCGTTGAGAAGCCCTAACTCCTCGGCCCTCTTAGCATAGGCATGCAATAGGACGAGGCCCACGTCAGCAGCCGCGTAGGCCAGCTCCCTCGGCCTGCCGCCGAACCTGGCCTCATCGGTCGGGTTGCCAGGATAGTGGACCGTGAGCGACTTCGTCTTGCTGGACGACTCGTGCCTAGAGAGGACTATGATCGCGTAGGCGTCGGGGTCAGGCGTCACGTCAAGGAACTCCATGTTAACATCATCAACGTCAAAGCCCGCCATTACATTACCTGTGCTCAGCTCAAGGCACTTAGAGGCGCCCTTACATGACCTCCCCCGGAAGCCGAGCCTTGAAGCTATCAGCTCCGACGCCCTTACGCCAACAGGGTCAAGCGTCGAGTATACTATCGCGGCCCTTAAGGCCCTCCACCGACATTACAAAAATAATTCCCCCTGGTACAAATAGGGTTGCTTGGAGGGCTTTGCAGTCGTCTGTAACGTTTCAGCTAGTTTATGAGGAGCCGAGTCAAGTCTTCAAGGGCCTGGGCTCCGTGAAGAGGATGCTTGAGATGGAGGGCTGCAACATAGCGTCAGGACCTTCCTGGGTCGTGGCGTCCTGCAAGGGCCTGCTGATAAAGGCAAGGGTAACTGTGGAAGGGGGCCTCGATAGGGTCCCGCTTGGGGGCGTCAAAGGCCTTTTGGTATTGGTGGCTGAGGGTGAGCCCGAAGACCTGGTCAAGGCCTCAAGGATGGCGCTCTCGGTGGCTCAGGAGACAGGGGGAGGCCTCATTATGGCTTAAAGACTAGAGTTTTAATTTCGCCTCTTTTAAGGCCTTACGGGGCCTGTAACGTGACCAGGATAGTTGTAATAGGCGCAGGAGCTGCCGGGATGTCAGCAGCCTCCAGGGCTAAGAGGTTGAAGCCGTCAAACGAAGTCATAGTGTTCGACTCCAGCAGGTGGGTCAGCTTCGCCCTCTGTGGGATCCCCTATTATATAGGTGGCGAGGTGAGCGAGCTAGAAGACCTCCTCTACTACCCCCCTGAGGAGTTCACGAAGAGGGGCATTGACCTAAGGCTCGGTAAGGCCGTAGTTGAGGTGGACCCTGACTCTAAGACTCTGACTTATAAGGACGTCAAGACCGGTAACGTTGAGAAGATCACGTGGGATAAGCTAGTCCTGGCGACGGGCGCGAGGTCGAAGGCGCCTAAGATATGGCCTGAGATAAGGGAGGCCGAGAACGTCTTCTACATAGTGCACCTGGACTCGGGTAAGTACATAAAGGACTACGCCAAGGCGCTGGGCCCAGGCAAGAGGGCTATTGTGGTGGGCTCCGGCTACGTAGGCCTTGAGATAGCTGACGCCCTTACGAGGCTCGGCCTCAAGGTCACAGTATTAGAGGCGCTTGAGCAGGTGGCCCCTAGGGTGCTCGACCCCGAGCTCGCCAAGGCGCTAGAGGCCAGGCTCCGCGAGTCGGGGGTAGAGGTAGTAACTGGTGCGCCCGTTGAGCGGTTCGAGATAGTGAACGGTAAGGCGAGGGCGGCTGTAACGCCTAAGGGCAGGTTCGAGGGCGACATGTTCGTCCTTGGGGTCGGCATAGAGCCGAACAACGACCTGGCCGTTCAGCTAAAGCTGAAGCTCGGCGCGAGCGGGGCTGTCATAACGGATGATCATACCCTCTCAAGCAACCCTGACGTCTATGCTGTGGGCGACGTGGCGGAGCACAGGGACCTCGTCACGGGCCAAATGGTCTGGAGGCCCTTCGCCCAGGTAGCTAATAAGATGGGTCACGTGGCCGGCAGCAACCTAGGCGGGGTCGAGTCGGTCTTCCCAGGCAGCGTCGGCACGTCAGCCTTTAAGGTCTTTGGCATGGTCGTAGCTAGGACAGGGCTGAGCAAGTCTGAGGCCGAGAAGTACGGCTTCAAGCCTGTCGAGGTCTCGTTGGAGGCTGGGACCAAGGCGCACTACATACCAGGAGGGTCCAAGATGATGCTTAAAGTCATCGCTGACGAAAAGACGGGCAGGCTCTTGGGTGCCCAGGCGATAGGGTTTGACGACTCTGTCTTCTGGAGAGTTAACACCATAGCCGCCTTGCTGACCACGAAGGGTACCGTCTGGGACCTTTTCGTCGCTGACTACGGTTACCAGCCCCTCTTAGCGCCTGTGTGGGACCCCTTGGTCGTGGCTGCAAGGCTCCTCATGAGAACCTTTGGCGAAAAGCCATTCAAGTGAAATACGTGTTAGAGGCTTTTGTCAATTATTTCTGAGGCAACCTGAGCGCCTTCTTACGGGTCACCTATGGTAATCAGGACCTCAGAGCCGTCGTTCAGGTTAAGCAGGTCACGGAGCCTGACCTCTGCTATGACCTCAACGACGTCACCCTTATACACCGTTATTTCAGGCCTAACTAAGTACACCTCAACGGTCCAGTTCAGGAGGGCAGGGTAAGCCAGGACTTTGCCCAGACGCATGTCCTTTACTTTAGGAGGCTCTATAACTATAGGCCTAAGCGACCTCAGGGACTCGTTAAAGGACTCCACGTTATCCTTTATCCTCAGGTTAAGGGTACCTGGGTAAGGGACTATGCCCAACGCCCTCTTTATGTTATCAGCGTACAGGTTGACGAAGAACTCCCCTTCTCCAACGCCGCTGAACACTATACCCTTGTAGGTACTCTTCACGTTAGGCCCGCAGGCTTTGGCAAGAACGCATTTTAAAGTCCTTGTTTTTGAGTCTAGCCAGGTGCTAAATGCCTTGAATTTGAAGGCGTTGGGAGCGCTCTTGGTAATAGCTGTGGTAAGCTTGCTCGCGCTCACGCCTGTGGTCAGCGCTCAGGCAACGTTACCATTCTCTTTCTCGCTTAACACTACCAGGGGCGTACTCACTATAAGTAACATATTTTACTCTGTGGGCTTTGACCTATCCCATGGCGCTAGAGCTTACTTCTGGTGGGTCAACATCTCTCAGCCCACGCTGCTGCCTGTGATACCATATAACACTACGAGGATTCCAACCCCCTTAGTATCAATATCAGCGCCTAACTCTACAACAGTTCCACTCCCTGGAGCGCTCTCCAGCACGGCTTGGCAGGCCTCTGAGGTTTCGTCCAACTACTATACTACGACCTTCGAGCTCACGGCCAACGCCTCGCTGACGGCTCCCTTCCTCCTAAGGGTCTATGTGACGTTCAGCAGGCTGACGCCTCTGATAACCTATCATATAGTGATAACCAATCTAGGCACCATGCCAGCCTCGGCCGCGTTAGCTTACGGTATAGGCTATTACCTGCCTTCAGCCTCCCAGTGGAAGGCGGCAGGAACAGTAGTCCTGGCCAACGGCTCTATCGGTCTCGTAACCTTAAGCAATGGATCGCAGCTAGCCTCGCCTATTAATGTAATCAGCGTTGAGGAAACAAACAGTTCGCCAGGCCTGGTCATCGGGCTGACGAACCTCCCCAGCGGAGCTGTAGTCAGGGCGCTAGAAGGTGAGCTCTTCGGCGCTGGAGTGAACAGCACGTTCTTGGTGGCCACGTTCACAACTCCTCTCATAAGCCCGCAGGGCAACTACTCCGTGACGTTCCAGGCGTTCGCAACGGGCTTCAACGCCTACGAGCTAGCGTCGGTAGGGGCTGTCCTGCCAGCCTATTACCTCTACCCTAATGACACCAACGACATACAGATGTCAATGGGAGTAAGCTCCGTGGTCAGCTCGCTTAAGAGCACCATAGCTGACCTCAACAGCACTATTAGCAGCCTAGAACAGGAGCTGAACAACACCAGCGCTAAGCTTTACTGGTATTACAATCACCTTGAGCAGGCCAGTAGGGCTGAGTCCTACTATCTGTCAGAGGTCCACAGAGGAGGAATACTCGCGGCCGGCATGTTCGTGGTAGGAGTAGTGATAGGGCTCCTTGGTGGGGCGTTCTTCCTATCGCCTAGAGGGGCTGAGGCTGTTGCTAAGAAGCCCGCGAGGGCTAAGAAATGAGCTTAGTCCTCAATAGCGAGCTCCCTCACGGCCCTGGATATGTTTACGCACTTGTCTAGGTTCCATAGGATATCTAGCACGCTCCTCAGCCTCTTCTCGCCAAGCCTCTCCGCAGTAAGCCTCCTGAACTTGTCCTCAACGCCGGCCCTGCTCAGGGGGTTCTTGAAGTGTCCTGGAGGATAGGTCGAGCTCTCCGTGAACTTCCTGCCGTCCTTGAGAACGACAGTTATAGTGTTCTTTATGCCCTCAGGGTAGATCTTATCGTGCTCGGGGTTCACGGAGACCTTCATGACCTTGAGCACCTTCCTTACGTCATCTGCTAGGTACCTCTGGGGCCTGAAAGTGTCAAGCCATACGTGCCCGTCAAGTAGGGCGGCGGCGACTATATAGGGAAGGCTGTGATCAGCTGTCTCACGGGTCCTGGGGTCCCACTTCTCTGGATCCTTGACTATTATATTATAGCCCACCGTGAAAGTCTCCACGTGAACAGACTCTATGTCCTCTGGCCTTATAGGTCCTGTCCTCTCCCTTATCTTCAGGGTAGCTTCTACAGCGCTCATGGCGTGGTACTCGACGGGCCAGAACTTTATGCTGGTCTGAAGGATCTTATAGGCCTCCCCGCCCTCGCCCCCCATGACCGGCAGGCTGAAGCTCTCCCCTCCAAGCGCCACCCTGAAGAAGCCGAACTCACCCTCAAATATTGGCGAGGGGCCCGTCATGCCCCTCCACGCGAGAAGGGCCGCGAAGAGGCCGTTCCTAGCAGCGTTCGCCGCGGCGCAGCCCTTCCACATGCTCAGCTCGCCAGCCCTTGTTTGCCTTAGCGCGGCCGCGTTAACGGTGGCTAGGTTTATAGCGTGCCTTAACTGCTCTTCGTTGAGCCCAAGCACCTTGCCCGCGCCAACGGCTGAGGCTATGGCTATGTAGACCACGTGGTCCCAGCCCTTCGACCTCACGCTGTAGGCGTCAGCAAGCCTAGCCGTGACCTCATAAGCGGCCACGACGCCCTCTATGACGGCCCTTCCGTCGGCCTCAGCTAGCTCCGCCGCCGCGACCACAGGAGCTATGTTGTCGCTCGGGTGAAGGGCCTCCTTCGAGAGGTACGTGTCATTGAAGTCGAAGTACCTGGCAGCGCACCCGTTCGCGAAGGTAACGTGGTCAGCAGGACCCGTGGACCTAGTCCCCCATATCGTTGCGGCTATCCTCGAGCTGGCCGATGACCTCGCTATCCACCTGGCTATGCTTGGAGGCTCCTCGTAGAAGGCGCCAAGCGACACCCCAAAGGTGTCAACTATTCTCTTCTTTGTTTCCTCAATTACGTCACTGGGGAGCCTATTAAAGTTGAGGTTCACAGCCCAGCTGGCTATTCTTGAAGCCAAGTCATTCATAGGTCAGGAACCCACAAGCCCTTGGTCTAGACCCTTATTAATTTCTGGCGTCGAGCGGTGTATTGAAGGGCGACGAGTTGCTAACGTTCGCTAAGTACCCCTACCTGGCCGAGTTCCCAGGCTACCTGGTTAAGTCGTATGGGTACCCTGTCACGTTAAGGGACTTAGCGGAGGACTCCCGGGTAGTCGAGAACGCCAGGAGAAGGCTGAGGGAGGCCATAGAGAAGGGTGAGGTCAGCGTCGCAGAGGCCAGCGCTGAAGACGAGGTCTCAGCCTTCTACCTAGCAGCGGCTATAGTGTCAAAGAGTCAGTCATCAAGGCTCGCCGAGCTGTTGGCCGAGGCCGAGTCCAAGAGGGCCCGTAAGCTCCTTGAGGACGAGGATAGGGAGGCCCTCCTAGCCATAGCGAGGTCGTTGGGCCTCAGGGCATCTAAGGCCGACCTTAAGGTGCCCTGGACTATGAGGCAGGGCAGGACCTTTTACAGGACACTAAGCTTTTCCGTCAGCGTGGCCGACTACCTTAGGGTAGTAGCACAGCTGAACGACCCTCGCTGGTCTTTAGTCAACTCCATGGTCAAGGGAGGCCTAGTCTACATGGACGACGGGACCTTCAGGGACTTCCTCTCGTTAGCTATAGCCAGGAGAATTAGGGACATAATAAGGACAATACAGGGCGACGACTCTTTAGGGCCATACGTCGACGAGGCGCTGAGGCTCTTGGCAGCTAAGGAGGCCAAGGTGCCCATAGCTTCAAGCCTGGACGTTAACCTGTTCCCGCCCTGCATGAAGGAGCTCGCCCTGAACCCTAGGTCTAAGGGCGACCGCGGCCTCTACGCGTACCTGTCATTTATAGCCTCCATAGGCGCCCCTCTTGAAGTCCTTACGTCAGAGATCTCGCGGGCTCTTGACGTTCCCAGTGAGAGGGCCAAGGCCTTTGCTAAGGCGCTCCTGGCCTCAGGCCTAGGCACCAAGTACAGGCCCTACACCTGTGACGTGATGAGGCAGTACGGCCTGTGCCCTGTTGACTGTGGCTCCAAGACGCCCCTCCAGGCATATCGCCGTCTGGCTAGGAGCCCTCCTGGCAGCCGAGCTGAGACAGAAGCCCAGAGAGCCTCTCCAGCCTCCGCCACCCATCCCTAAGGGCTTCGTTGGCGGTCCTCGCCAGGACATATATTGACGTGGGGTTGACGAGTATTACGCCCTCCCTCTTAAGGGGAACCGTTATCTGCACAGCGCTGATGAGCTCTAGGACCACCTCCTCACCCAAAGATATAGCGCCGCTGTGCTTGAACCCTGCGTCCCTCGCTGCCTGAAGGACCTTCGCCGCGCAGTCTAAGCTGGGAGCCTTGGCGTGAACTATCGGGCCTGTGACTTTCAGCCACAGGTCATCATAGGGTCCGGCCAGGGCGTAGGCCAGGTCAACCGGGCTGATCTCGGTGTGCGTCTTGAAGACAATCCTAGACCTGTCCCTCAGCCAGTGCCACTTCCCATCAACTATGGTTATGCGTCCTGTGCAGCTACTTGTGGTCGTTAGCCCCCCTTCGTTGATGGGCTTCAGAAACTTCTCAGCGCCAGGGTCCAGGTAGCCGATAAGCCTCTCCTCAAGCAACACGTGTTTTATGTCAGGGCTTCCTGACGACCTCGGCATCAACCACCACCTGATAGAACCTGGGACCTACCATCCTGACAACCCTTGACCCCAGTGATCTCCACTCGGCTCCAAGCCCCCTGAGGTTATCATCAACCAGTTTAGTCGCCTTCTCCTCAGGGCTCTCCCCCTTGGAGGCGTGGACATGTAAGTAGACATGGATTACGCCCTTATCCCTCAGGCCCAGGAGGGCGTACCTAAGATATGGAAGCGCGAGGTCCGGGAGAGGCATGAGGACTCTGTCCGCCATTCCCACGAGCCTCTCGCTGACTACCTGGGCTGCGTCCCCGAGGTAGGGTATGACCTTATCTTCGACCCTGTTCAGCCTTATGTTCTCCACCATGTGAGCATAGGCGTCAGGGTTTATGTCAATACTGTGAACGGCTTTCACCTCGGAGTGCTTAGCGATGATTATTGAGAAGGTGCCGACGCCTGCGAACATGTTTATTATGGTCTCACCAGGCCTGACAAGTCTTGCTACCCTGATGTGCTCATAGCTTAGCCTCGGCGTTATGAAGTCCTTACTCACGTCAACTTTAAACGAGCAGCCGTGCTCCCTGTATATCGTCTCAGTCCTCCGCTCTCCCGCGAGGTAGACAAGTCTCCTGACCTTGTGAGGCCCCTCCACGGGGCTGACGGCGAGCCAAGCTGACCTTACGTACTTGTGTTCAGCTAAGAAGGCCTGGGCGAACCTAGCGGCTTCATCTATGTCAGGCGTGACCCCGTAAGGGGGCTTCACTATAGCTATGTCGCCTATTATCTCAACTTTAAACTTTGTCACTACCCTTCACCGGCTTCCTTAGGAGGGCTACGAAGAAGCCCGGCATGCCGTCCTCAGGGCTAAACCTAAGGCCCACTCCGTTATAGCTGGCCCACCTTGAAACCCTCTCAGGCCTCTCCACCTCAAAGCCTATGTCCTCGGCCTGCGCGACAACGCCCTCGTTTTCTATATCTGTCAGCGTGCAAGTCGAGTAGACGAGCCTGCCCCCTGGCTTAAGGAGCCTCCACGCCTCTCTGACGAACTGCACCTGGTAACGGGCTAAGGTGACGGCGTCTCGTAGCGTCTTCTTGTCAGAGAGCTTAGGCACGACGCCTAGGTTTGTACAAGGAGGATCGACGAGGACCAGGTCTACGGCCTCCCTCAAGTTCAGCAGGTCTGAAGCGTAGCGGGAGTCACCGCCTATTACTGTGACCCAGTCAGCGCCCAAGGTCTTGAGGTTCTGCTTGAGCCTCTCGGCCTTGCTCTCCCGGTCTATAGCTATTATCTTAGCCGAAGGCCCTGCGATCTGGGCAACCATCGAGACCTTGCCCCCTGGGGCCGCATTCATGTCAACTATTAGCTCCCCTGGCCTCGGATCGGCCGTCATAACGGCCCACATGCTTGGTAGGCTCTGGCTATAGATGAGACCCTCCTGCACCTCCTTAAGGGCTCCAACCTTGGGGGTCACGTAGACGGACCTCTCCACCTTGACTGCGAGACCGACCCTCTTGGAGAAAATTTCCTTTGAGTCCATCATCGCTATGCCGACCCCGACAGGCATGCCTTCTGGTGTGACAACGGTGACCCTATCGCCCTTCCTGACCCCCTCAGCCTTTATGACGCCAGGCGCGTAGAGATCACTGCCAACGTAGACGGCCTCTGAGGACCTCGTGTCAGCGACCACGATCTTGCCCTCCACGTCTATTTTGTACGGCCCTTTGACCTCTGAGTAGATCGCGTAGTCTATCTCCTCATCCCTGTGAAACTTGAGCCCCAGAAGCTCTAATCGTTGCAGGACCTCCTCAGTAGTGGCCTTCAGCGTGTTAACCCTCACATAGTAGCGTCTAGGAGGCCTGGTTAGCGCCTCAAGTAAGGCCCTGACCCCTCTCTTGGAGACAGGCTCGAGGTTCTCTAGGAGCTCACGGTCATAGTTGAGTGACATCCTTCACGGATCACCACACGAAAACTACTATAACGTTGTTCAGATTAGTGCCAGTAGGTCCCGTCTTTATTAACGCGCCTATCGCCTGCAGAGCCTCATAGCTGTCATTATTACTTAGCGCTCTTAGCGGATTGATACCGATTGATGACAGTTCCTGAGGGACCGCCGAAGTCACTACCGCGCCAGCTGCATCTGTCGGCCCGTCGACGCCGTCCGTAGCTATTGCAAGCAGCGCCGCCTCGTCGTGGCCTATGCCGAGCCTTTTAGCCTCCAAGGACCAGGCGAGGGCGAGCTCCTGGTTCCTTCCTCCTCTCCCTGACCCCCTTACAGTGACGCTGGTCTCGCCCCCAAGTATCAGGGCGGCCGGCCTCCTGACGGGCCTGCCGCTCCTGATCACCTCTGCGGCGAGCGCGGCCAGCACCTTGGCCACCTCCCTGGACTCCCCCTGTAACATTGAAGTGAGGACCAACACGTTGAACCCTCGCTCCTTGAGCCCCCTCTCAAGCTCCTCAAGGACGTCCATATTCCTTGCAACTATCCAGTTATGGGCCCTAGCAGCGTCAGGTGAGCCAGGCTTAAGGGTCTCCTCAATAAGGCCCCTGGCGCCCTTTTCCAGGACCTCAACAACGCTCTTCGGGACCGCGTCAATAAGTCCGTAAAAGTCCAGCACTGACAGCGCGTCCTTGAACGTAGTGGGGTCGACAGCTGTGGGGCCAGACCCTATGTCATGGACTGCGTCCCCAGGCACGTCGCTTGCGTAGAGGCCGTAGACCTCTGAGGGCCTTGCAGCCTTTACCAGGCCTCCGCCCTTGACTTTTGACAGGTGCCTTCTAACTGTGTTTATCTCGGATATTGAGGCGCCTGAGGTCAAGAGCGCCCTGTTAACGTTAACGAGGTCCTCCAGCGAGATGGAGCCTAGAGGCGACTCAGCCAGCGCAGAGGCCCCTCCTGAGACCAGGACCAGGACATGAGCTCCTCCCCTTCCAGCCGTGGCTGCCCACTCAAGGACAGCTGCGCCAGCCCTAAGGCTTCCTGGCGTGGGCAGGGGGTGGCCGCCTCTTATGATCTCAAGGTTGTAGCCCTTTAGCTCCTTAACCTCTATTCCCTCGGGAATTACAATAGCTCCGCCCTCAACCTCGCCGGAGAACGCCTCAAGGGCCCCCAAGGTCATAGATGCTGACGCCTTGCCAATGGCTATGAGCACGACCCGGCCCTTAGGACAACATCTCCTGACGAGATCTCTGGTCCTATTCCTTACGTCGGAGGCCCTAAGTATAATGGGTAACACTTCTTTAAGTATCAGGTCTCTGTAGTCCTTCATGGAAACCTTTGTTTCACTTAGGTGCTGAGGGCGATAAACATTTTGCCGAGCTTCAATGCCAGGCGGTGTCGGCATCTGGCCCTTATGCAGGCCGGTACGTAAGCGCTGATTTAACCTCAACCCTGACCGTTCTAGTCTAGGCCTGGTAGCTACGCTGACGGACGCTTACGGGAGACCTCTAAACAACCTGAGGATAGCTGTGACCGACGAGTGTAACTACAGGTGCTTCTTCTGCCACATCGAGGGGGACCCGATAGGCTCTCCAAGGCCTATAGGCCTTGGAAGGCATCTCATGACCCCTCACGACTATTACATAGTGGCAAGGGCCGCGAGGGCGCTGGGAATAGGGTCATTTAAGGTCACGGGCGGCGAGCCGCTGGTAAGGCGTGATATAGTTGAGGTGGTAAAGTCCATTAAGGAGGGGGCTGGTAGCGCTGCCGATATATCAATGACAACCAATGGTTATCTGCTAGCGGTCTACGCCAGCGCCCTCCGCGAGGCTGGCCTAGAGAGGGTCAACGTGTCCTTGCACTCCCTGAACAGGGAGCGATACAAGGCCATAACAGGCGTTGACGGGCTTGACGTGGTGCTCAAGGGGCTTGACGAAGCCTTAAGGGTAGGCCTTAAGGTGAAGGTGAATGTCACTGTAACGAGGATAAACAAGGACGACGTGTGGGACGTAATAAGTTACGCCTCATCAAGGGGGTTCAGGGTCCAGCTGATAGAGCTTCAGCCTGTCAACGAGGGGCTCAAGGTCTTTAAGCAGCAGCACGTTTCATTGGCCGAGATAGAGCGCAGGCTCCTGAGCATGGGGGCCAAGGTCCGCTTACGGGACCTCCACAACAGGCCCATATACGTCCTTCCTGACGGAACTGAGGTCGAGGTGGTGAAGCCTTACGACAACCCTGCTTTCTGCGCCGGGTGCACTAGGGTGAGGCTTCTGGCAGATGGTACCTTAACTCCATGTATAAATTACAGGGGTCCTGGCGTCAACTTGCTTAGGAGGATAAGGGGGCTTCCTGAGGATGAAGCCGTCGAGGAGGCCAAGAGGGCCTTGTTGGAGGTCAACAGCTTAAGGAGGCCTTATTACATGTGGAGGCTTGACATGGACAACGGCATAATTAAGCCGACCAGGTTAAGGCTTAGTCTTCCGTCAAGAAATATAGGTTACTCACTAATAACAGGGAGTCGAGTTTGAAGTCTTCAGGCCTAAGGTCTTTTGAACTCGGATATTAATGTACTGTGGCCCATCGATGACGGTCTCTGCGCCCTCATCGGCATATTTTGTAATTACTGTAATATGTAAACCAGGGGCGTCAAATGAGGTGTAGAGAAGATAGCGCCTAGAAACGCTATTACAAGAACCGGGTTCGCGGTCCTGAAGACCATCTTTGCTAGCCTCCTGTCCATAGATCTTGAGTAACGGAGGACAATAGAAGAGGACCATACGGCCAGAGGGGTCAACAGCGCGTCACCTATCAGGCCCTTTCCCGTGAGCGCCCAGTAAAGCCACATGCTGGCAACCATGAGGGCCGTAAAGATCACGACGACCTTCGCGACCCTCTGAGGAGGCGCCACGACCGGGTACATCGGGACCTTAGCCCTCCTGTAGTCGTCGATGTAGTAGTATACTATGAACCATATGTGCATGGGTATCCACAGAAAGACCGCCAGCGCTAACAGGATTGTGGGCAGCCCTATGCTTCCGGTGGCTGTGGCCCAGCCGCCCAAGGTCGGCATGACGCCAGCCACGCCGCCTGCTATTATGTTAAGTGGTGACCTCCTCTTGAGCAAGACAGTATAAATAGGTATGTCGAAAACTAGGGCAAGGACGCACGTCAAAAGGACCAGCCAGTTGATCAGGGCAGCCGCCGCGAAGCCTATTGCGATAAGGATGAGCGAGCCTATCAGGGCCTCCCTCCTAGTTAGCCTCCCTGAGGGAACGGGCCTCTTTGAGGTCCTGGTCATCATGGAGTCGAGGTCGACCTCCAGCGCCATATTGAGGGCTGTCACGCCGCCAATCGCGCCAAAGGACGTTACGGCCAGGAGCCCCAGCTTCGTAAGCGAGAGGGAACCGCCAGCAGCAAAGTACGAGGCGAAGGCCGTGAAGGCAAGCAGGGCTAGCTGAGGAGGTTTCGTCATCTCGAGCACGTAGGCTGCCTTCCTCAGCAAGGTCATCTAGGCCAAGAATCAAATGGCCCAGGACTTACGTAGCTGTATATATAGCTACTTACGCGCGTTGTCTAGGCCTGTCCTCAAGGCCTTCACCTTTTTAACTACGTGCCTTCCCAACCTTAGACCAGGGCGCGCTAGTGGCTCAGGCTTCTCAGTCCTCAGGGACGGCTCAGGCCCCCAGGCACTCCAGCAGGGCGTACTGGATCGGCCTGGCGCTCGTAGTGATAGGGCTTCTCCTGCTAGTCTACGTTTTCTACGAGGCCATAGAGGCGTTCCTGGCCACAGGCTCTCAGGTCCAGTTCGAGAGGCACTTTGGGGGCGCCTTAGGCTACCTGAACTCTATGACCTCCTCCAGCTCATCACTTGGCGCCCTCGGGACGTACGCGGACGTGATAATAGTCCTCCTCATAATGGCCGTCTTCCTGGGCATAGCCTTAGCTGCGGCCTCGGTCATAATAGGCAAGGGCGTCGATCTCATCAAGTCGTGAGCGTGAAGGCGACATGAGGATCGGGACCGTCGTGTTTTTAGGAGGCGTCTTCATAATAGCGATCTTCGCCCTCCCCCTCATTTACTTCCTTTACTACATTGCGGCTAACCCATATCAGGCTATCGTAGTGAACATGTCATCGACGCCTGGCCCCCCTTGCGGTGAAACCGAGTACGCGCTGAAGCTCACCTACTCAGACCCCGTACCTATGGGTGACGTCCAGCTGACAGCGACCTTTACGGAGGCCAACGGCTCCTCCTATGTGTTCAGGGCCTCAGCCAACGTGCTCACGAAGGGCCGTAGTCTCACGCTCTGCGTGCCGTCAGGGGTCCTCGCGTCAGCGAGGGCCGTAAGCTTCAACCTCACGGGCAGCATAGGCTTCGTGTACCCGATCTCAATCTCGAGCTGGCAGCCCGTGGGTGGATAGCCTTGAACGCAAGGGAGGTAGCCAGGGAGGTCATCATAGGGGTCCTCGAGGGCCTCATCTACATGCTCCTGTACCTGTACCTCTTGCCTGCGCTCGTGTCATACCTTGGCGTTCTGGCAGGTCAGCCCTCCCTGAGCGCGGCCTACTCGTACCCTGTCGCCTACGCAGTGGCCTACATTGGGGTCTTTGAGGCGCTCTCAGTGGCGGCGAGGGTCCTGAGGAAGACGGTGTTCAGCCCTATATTTAGGTCGTTGCTGGCCCTCATAGGTCTAGTGGTAGTCCTTTACGTACTGGGGACCGTCATGCCAGGGGGCGTGATAAGCTCATCCTACTCGGCAGGCCAGGCCAAGTACTCCCTCAGCCTAGACGTGTACCCTCTCGTGCTTCTGTTTGTGGTGTTCCTCGTCCTCCCTGGGGTCATACTGCCCTTCATAGATTACTTCGTCTACGAGAGTTGAAGGCCGTTGGCAGCAGGGCCTAAAGAAGACGTGTTCTGCGGGATTTGGAGAGGCTTAGAGAGGGCCTACGTGGCTTACAAGGACGACAGGGTCATAGTCATCATGGACCTCTACCCCCTCGAGAGGGGGCAGGCCCTGGTAATGCCCCGAGAGCACTTTCAGTATCTTCTACGAGATGCCTAAGGGGCTTATGGAGCACTTTTACCTCGTCTCCTCAGCGACGGCCCGGGCCTTGAAGGAGCTCTATAAGCCCAAGGCGGTGGTGATGCTCGCGAGGGGGCTTCGGTCCCCCATTACCACCTGATCCTTATACCCGTAAGGGAGGGCTCCTTCGTTGACAGGCTCTTCTCGCTCATGGACGCCGTTCAGGGCTTCCCTCCAGCGCCTCCTGGGGTCATCGCAGAGAGGTACCAGGGCCTTGGCCTGTGTCTAAGGGGTTACAGACCATCATATAAGGAGCTTGAGGTCGACTCTGACAGGCTCACAAAGCTGATAGCGAAAGGGCTAGGGAGGCCTGAGCGCTAGCTGTTAACTTCTTTGGACATTCCTGAGGTTGACCTAGGAGGCTCTTTAAAGCTTAAATGGTGACGTTACAGCGTCTTTCTATGGACCGGTCAGCGGGCCGGTAGCTCAGCTGGAAGAGCGCCGCCCTCGCACGGCGGAGGTCCCGGGTTCAAGTCCCGGCCGGTCCACCAGCTTCTGCCTTGCTATGTTAAAGTCAAAAGGCCTTCACATTGGGAGGCCTTTGCAATTAGGGCCCTAGGCGACCCTCATAGCCCTTAAGGCTTTTATTTAAGGACGTCGTAAGGGTCGAGGCCTAAGGGCTTGGGCCGCAGGGCCTCTCTCATAGGCGTTTTAATACCCTTCATGTTGTCAGCTTATGCCGTCCTCTCTATATCAATGGTTGTCAACCAGCTGTCTGAGGCGCTGGCCGCTTCACGGCCTCTAGTTCTCTGGGCTATTCCAATAGACTTCATAGGCGGCGCGATAGGAGGCCTCCTGATAGGTCACCTGGCCGACAGGGCCGGCAGGAGGAAGGCCCTTTACTTGGCGGACCTCACGTTCAGCCTTGCCGTCCTCCTGGCGTCATCAATAAGGGAGCTCTGGCAGCTCTACCTGGCATGGTTCTTCGTGGGCTTCGGGGTTAACGCTCAGAACGGCGTCTCGTACCCGGTCATAGTGGAGCTGCTGAGGGGCTCGAGAGGGCTCATAGGAGGCCTGATGCAGGGCCTCTACTTCATAGGCTTCTTCCTGGACGCAGTGACCTATTACGTAGTCCCGTCATGGAGGACGTTCTTCCTGGTAGTGGGACTCGTCAGCCTGCTATTGACGTTGTCCCTGACTCACCTCGTTATCGAGACGTACCCTGCTAGGGCCCAGGGCCTAGGCCTTAGGTACTTTGACCTGAGGCTGGCCGTGGTCACAGCAGGCCTTTCAGCTATTGTGGTCGGGGCCTTCATGTTCAGCGTGCCCTTGCTCTGGCTGACTCCGTCGTTCATAGCCTCAATGGGCCTGAGCGAGGGCTGGCTTACCTTTCTTTCCATGCTGGGCTTCCTGGGCTTCCTCGTGGCTGGCTGGCTGTCGGACCTGAGCGGAAGGCTTAGGACTGCCGTGGCGCTCAGCGGCCTCGGCCTCCTCTCATCACTTGCGCTGGCTCTGACGCGAGGGGGTTACGCAGGCCTTACTGCGCTTTCGCTGATGTTCTTCTCCTCGGGCTACTTCTCATTCACAGGGGTCTGGGCCAGCGAGACCTACCCAGCGGAGTTCAGGGCCACGGGGACGAACCTGGTCTTCCTGGTCGGGAGGATGGTCGGGGGCTTCTCGACGATCATAGCAGCTTACCTATATCCCTCGTCGCTCAGGGTTGGGACAGCGCTGACCTGCATCATAGCCGACTCTTTGGCATTAGCTGGAGGGGCCCTTTACGTGGTTGGCCTAAGGGTAAGGTCGTCAAGGGGCCCATGAGGCCTCGCGTCAGCCCTCGGGGCACCTTTACCAGCCCTTTCCACAAATTTACGGAAAGAAGGCCTAGAGCTAGAGGCCTCTCGGGGCTTTACCTGAGGCCATCGCCAGGAAGAGGGAGAGGAACACCGCGCCAAGGCTCCTGTTCAGGGAGCCCCTCATTGAGCTGAGCTGTCTGTCAGCCCTGAGGAGCTGCGAGGGGTCTATTTCACGCCTTTTCGAGAGGTCCACCAGCTCAGGGCTCTTCGAGAGCTCCGACGCAACTGCCAGGTAAACCCTCACCACCCCTGCAAGGGGGGAGCGGAGGCCCTCATACAGCCTTGTGAGGCCTAACAGCCACTCATAGCCCTTAAGGTTAATTGAGAAGCCCCTGTCGACCTCTGAGAGCAGCTCAAAGGCGTCCCCCAGGCTAAGGCCGTTTGACTTCACGTAGTTCTCCGTAAGGTTTCTCCTGGACAGGTGCTCCAGGAGGTCAACGTCCCCGGAGTCGCCTATGCCCTCCACCAGGTCAATAACGTCGTCAGGTAGGCTTGAGTACAGGATCCTAGTTATTAACGTCCTCAGGGACTCGTACATCTTCACGTTGGAGGCCGACGAGTAGCCTACTATGGCCGCGGCGGTAACAGCTGCCGACCAGAGGCCCACCAGGGGAGTCTCACCGCTGGACTCGAAGGCGTCCTTGAGGGCCCTCGCCAAGACCTCTCCAAGGCCCAGCTCCTGCGCGCTCAGCTTGCCCTCTCCTAGCGCCCTGCCCCTCCTATAGGCCTCCTCCAGGTGGGGCTCAACGGCGACGTACTCCAGGAGCCTCCGCTCGAAGTCCGCGTCGCCCATGAGCCTATGGACGGAGCCCGGCTTGATAGGGGCTGAGATAGTTAGCAGGACTGCCCTCTTTAAGTCGGTCAGCAAGCTACGCGCCCTTCAGAGGGTTGGCGCGGAGGTCCTTTAATTTCGTGGCGCGGCCCCGCTGAAGCCTTTAATAAAATGTAGCTAAGATAGAGAGCCTGCAATAGTTTTTTAAACTTCTGACGTTTCGGGCTGTGAAAGATGGCTGAGAGTCTTGGACGTAGGGGAGTTAATAGCGTTATTTAGCGCGGTCATAGGTCTTATAGGGGTTGCCATTGCTGTCGGCCTGGCCCGATGGGTCCTAAGGCAGGACCCAGGCCCCGAGAACGTCCGCTTCATATCGGAGGCCATAGCCACAGGCGCTAGGGCCTACCTATTCAGGCAGTATAGCTACCTCTCCATAATTTTAGTGGTGCTGGCGATAATCATAGGTGCCGGCATAGCGTACGTGGATCGCAGCCCTGCGCTGGGAGGCTTCACGGCCCTAGCTTTCATAGTGGGCGCCGTGGGCTCCATGATAGCAGGTTACCTGGGCATGTACGTCACTACCAGGTCAGCCTCAAGGGCCTCCATGGCGGCCAGGTCCGGCGTCTATGAGGCGCTGAGGCTCGCCTGGCGCGCGGGGGCCGTCATGGGCCTCTCCCTGGCAAGCATAGCGCTGCTCCTCATAAGCGTCCTGTACATAGGCTTCACAGCAGCGATACCTAAGGAGTGGGCGCTGGCCCTGGTTTCCATGGCCTTCGGCGCCAGCCTCGTCACCCTCTTCATGAGGGTGGGCGGAGGCATTTACACCAAGGCTGCTGACCTGGGCGCCGACCTGGCTGGGAAGATGGAGAAGGGCATACCTGAGGACGACCCCCGTAACCCGGGCGTGATAGCCGACAACGTCGGCGACAACGTCGGCGACGTAGCCGGTATGGCGGCTGACGTCTTCGAGTCGTACATAGTTATAGTCACCGGGACTATGTTCCTGGCATGGGTCATGGGATGGTACACAACATACCCGGTACTGGTGGCGTTACCGTTAATTTACGGGGCCCTAGCGCTGATAGCAACCTTCATAGGGGTCGCCATAATTAGGCTCAGGGGGTCACAACACCCGCTTACTGCGATCTCCTACGACATATATGAGACCATAGCCATAGCCATAGTGTTGTTCTTCATCATAAGTCCCTTCATACTTAAGGGCCTTGGGACGTCAGTTATGGTGTTGGCACCCCTTGCCGCCTCCTTAGGCGCTGTGCTGGCCCCTATAGTGTTGGCGCTTACAGGGTACTATACCCATTACACCTACAAGCCCGTTAAGTCCATAGCGCAGCAGGCTAAGATCAGCGCGGCCACGGTCATAATCACAGGTTACTCCTATGGTCTGCTGAGCGCCATACCGATAATTATCCTCATAGCTGTCGTGTTAGGCATAACTTATGTAATGGGGTACTTTGCCTTCTCGCACCTGGTTTCAGCACCTCTCTTGAGCGGCTACTCAGGCTTCCTCGCCGGCATATACGGGACGGCGTTGGCTTCCGTGGGCCTGCTGTCAGTGGCCGGCATAATAATAACGGCTGACTCCTTCGGGCCCGTCAGCGACAACGCCGCTGGCGTCGCCGAGATGGCGTCGCTTCCAGAGGACGTGAGGGAGAGGCTTGACGTACTTGACGCCGTAGGCAACACTACAAAGGCCACCACCAAGGGCTACGCTATCAGCAGCGCTGCCCTCGCTGCCCTCGTCCTGTTCGTCGGGTTCATCTTTGAGGTCCTTAAGGTGTCTCAGACTTATATGGGTAACATCGACGTCTCAGCGGTGCTGGGAAGCCTTATGGTGGTCAACCCTAACGTCCTAATAGGGGCCCTCATAGGTATCATAGTTGTCTACTTCCTAGCAAGCAGGACGCTTGGCGCCGTCGGAAGGACCGCAATGGAAATCGTTGAGGAGATAAGGAGGCAGTTCCGCGAACACCCTGGCATCATGGAGTGGAAGGAGAAGCCCGACTACGCAAGGGTGGTCGATATAGCGACCAGGAGGGCCTTGGCAGAGTTCACGACGCCTGTAGTGGTGGCGATAGTAGCACCCATAGTGGTAGGGCTCATCTTGGGCTGGCAGGCCACGGCAGGGCTCATACTCGGCGCTATCCTGGTCGGCGTCCCGAGGGCGTTCCTCATGGCTAATGCCGGCGCGGCCTGGGACAACGCTAAGAAGTACATAGAGGCTAACCTGGACCCAAGCCTGGGCGGCAAGGGCAGCGATGCCCATAAGGCAGCCGTAGTGGGCGACACCGTCGGCGACCCCTTCAAGGACACCACGGGCCCCTCGATGAACCCGCTGATCAAGGTCCTCAACACGCTCTCGGTCGTCTTCGCGCCGCTGATAATTGCCGCAAACGTGGCCCTAGGGATTTCAATAGTTCACGGCCTCCTGGCCCTCTGAAGGGCTTAGAGCTCATTAATTTTTAAACCCCTTGGTCCTACCTCCTTGACGCCAGGAGGAGGATGAAGGATGTCCAAGCCCAGCTATGTGCTGTTTGACGTGCCTGACGACCTAGCGGAGGAAGTGTATAAGCTGGTAACTAAGGCCAGGGAGACTGGGAAGGTGAAGAAGGGAACCAATGAGACTACGAAGGCCGTCGAGAGGGGTCAGGCCAAGCTGGTCGTGATAGCTACTGACGTGGATCCACCGGAGATCGTAGCTCACCTGCCGCTGCTCTGCGACAGCAAGAAGATACCGTTCGTCTACGTGCCGAGCAAGAAGAGGCTCGGCGAGGCGGCCAAGATAGACGTGGCGGCCGCCAGCGTAGCCATAGTGGACCCAGGCGAGGCGGCCGAGGACATGAAAAGGGTAATAGAGCGCGTCAAGGAACTCCGCGCGAAGGCTGGCAAGTGAGGCCTGAGGGTGCATGCCGGAGAGGTCGTCGTTCAGCCAGGTAGTCAGGATAGCTAACACCGACATACCGGGCGAGGAGACGCTGGTCTATGGCCTCTCTAGGATAAAGGGCATAGGCTACACCACGGCCTTAGCCATAGCCAGGAAGCTCGGGCTCGACCCCACGGTGAGGGTGGGCTACCTGTCGGCCGAGGCCCTGAAGAGGGTAGAGGACGCCGTTAACGACCTTACTAAGCTGGGCCTCCCCTCATGGCTTTACAACAGGAGGAAGGACTACGAGACGGGGCAGGACCGCCACCTTGTGGGGGCCGAGCTGATATTCGCGGCGAGGAGGGACATAGAGAGGGAGATAAAGATAGGCTCCTGGAGGGGCGTGAGGCATAAGCTCGGCTACAAAGTGAGGGGACAGAGGACGCACACCACAGGAAGGACAGGGATGACCGTTGGAGTGAGGAAGGCGGCGACGGCGCAGCCAGCTGAGAAGGAGAAGGGTGGTGGCGGTGGGGGATCCCAAGAAAAGTAGGCGGAAGTGGGAAAGTCCAGGCCATCCCTGGGTTAAGGAGAGGTTACAGCGTGAGCTTGAGCTCTTGGGTAAGTACGGACTCCGCAACAAGAGGGAGATATGGATAGCGGAGTCCATAGTCAGGAGCTTCAGGATGAGGGCCAGGTCGCTTCTGGCGCTCCCCGAGCCCGAGAGGTCTCAGGCCGCGAAGAGCCTTATTGACAGGCTTTACAAGATGGGCCTGGTAGGGAAGGACGCAACGCTTGATGACGTCCTCGGGCTCACAGTTGAGAACGTCTTGGAGAGAAGGCTTCAGACAATGGTCTACAGGAAGGGGCTCGCCAAGACCATCTATCAGGCCAGGCAGCTCGTAGTTCACGGCCACATAGCGATAAGGGGCAGGAGGGTCACAAGCCCAGGGTACCTGGTCCCAAGGGACGAGGAGGACAGCATAGGGTACGCGCCTGGAAGCCCGTTTGCCGAGATGGCGGCTAAGGCGCAGGAGGGTGGTGGGGGTGTCGCTCAGGGAGCTTAAGTGGGGCGTGGCCCACATATATAGCAGCTTCAACAACACCATAGTCCACATAACTGACATGAGCGGCGCTGAGACGGCCGCGAGGGTCTCTGGCGGGATGGTCGTTAAGGCTGACAGGGAGAAGCCCTCACCGTACGCTGCTATGCTGGCGGCCGCGAGGGCAGCCCAGACGGCGATGGACAGGGGGATCACGGCCATACATATAAAGGTCAGGGCTCCTGGGGGTCACGGCCCCAAGACGCCTGGGCCGGGCGCCCAGGCGGCCATAAGGGCGTTGGCAAGGGCTGGCTTCGTGGTTGGGAGGATAGAGGACGTCACACCCATACCCCATGACACCACCAGGAGGCCTGGCGGCAGGAGGGGAAGGAGAGTCTAACCCTTCGACATCTCGCTGACACCACCCTTTACACGGAAAGGCTTGCGAACGTTTTTTAAGGGGCTGAACGTCATTTTCGTTACTTAAAGGGGACCCCAACCGCTCCTTTTAAAACTCCTAGCCTTGCCCCTCTCAGGGCTAAGAGGTTGACGCAGAGGTCAGTAGAAATAGTCGAGATGGAGGGCAACAGGATAATAGTGTCCATGGAGGGCTTCCCAGTAGCCTATGGGAACGCGCTGAGGAGGCTTGCCCTGTCGGACGTGCCCTCGATGGCTATAGACTTCGTCTACTTCTACGACAATGACACCAGCGTCTTTGACGAAATAATAGCGCACAGGCTCGGGCTTCTGGTCCTCAGGTCAGACGAGGTCTTAAACAAGTACGGTAGCCCAGAGGAGTGCAGGGAGGCCAGCGAGAACGATGAGCACTGTTACGTGAAGGTCTACCTGGAGGCAGAGGCGGGGGCAGATTCCACGGGCTTCTACGTCAAGGCCTCTGACCTGAAGTTCTCAGACCCCTTAGTTAAGCCCGTTTACCCGGACACCCCCTTAGTGTACTTGGCGCCTGGCCAGAGGATCCACCTAGTGGCCTACGCGAGGCTGGGCAGGGGCTTCGAGCACGGCAAGTGGAGCCCGGCCTCCGTCTCCGTGCTGAGGTACGCCACCTACGTGGAGTACGACTCCTCCAAGGTCACTTCGGAGTGCATGGACTGCCTGGCCGCGTACCCTGAGCTTGTCAATGCCATACAGGAGGGCGGGAAGGGCAGGGTAGAGCTCGACGTGAAAAGGCCTTCAAGCGCGCTCAGGTACTGTGAGAAAACGGCGTGCAAGGGCGCCATAGAGGTCATCTATGACCCTTCAAAGCTTTACCTAGTCATAGAGTCGACAGGCGCGATTGAGCCGCCACGTATAGTCTATGAGGCCACGAAGTGCCTTGAAAGGAAGGTCGAAAAGCTGTTAAACGCTTTAGAGGGCACACCAGTGGCTTAGGGTGGCGACCAAGATGAGGAGTACAGGTCCCACAAACCAACTGCTGAAGGACACCATAGAGCTGCTCGAGAAGAGGTCCAGGGAGAGGCCGATATGGGGCAGGGTAGCTGAGCTCCTATCAAAGCCGACTAGGAAGAGGCCAGCCGTCAACGTGAGCAAGATAAACAGGTACGCGTCAGACGGCGACATAGTTATCGTCCCCGGCAAGGTCCTGGGGGCCGGTAACATCAGCAAGAAGGTGACAGTGGCAGCCTTCAGCTTCTCAGCCAAGGCGGCTGAGAAGATAAAGGCCGCGGGCGGAAGGATTTTAACCTTAAGGGAGGCCGTCGAGCAGGTGCAGGATTACAGCAAGGTCAAGATACTGGTGTGAGGGATGGACATGGCTCAGCTCAAGGGGGTTGAGGCAAAGGAGGTAGTTATAGACGGCGAGGGCGCCATATTGGGGAGGATGGCCAGTCTCATAGCTAAGCTGCTTCTCGAGGGCCATAGGGTCGTAGTAGTGAACGCTGAGAAGGTGGCGGTCAGCGGTGACCCGAGCAGGCTCATAAAGTTCTACAGAGACACAGTGCTCGGAGTTAGGTCACACTACTCGCATAAGTGGAGGCCGAAGAGGCCAAGGTCGCCTCAGCGGCTGGTGATAAAGGCTGTGCACGGCATGTTGCCTAAGAACAAAAAGGGCGAGGACGCGCTCTCACGCCTGAGGGTTTTCGTAGGTATGCCCAAAGAGTACGCTGAGAAGGCTTCTAAGCTGCCCGAAGAGTTCACGGTAGCGAAGCTAACAAAGGCTAAGTATGCCACGCTAGGCGAAATTGCTAGGCAGCTGGGGTGGAAGGTTGGAGCGTCAGCAGCCTAAGGGGGCTCATGAGGCAACAGAACAGGCGGCAGGCCAGTTCATAGTCTCTGTTGGTAAGAGGAAGACGGCCATCGCCAGGGCCTACATAAGACCTGGCTCAGGCCGCGTAAGGATAAACGGCACCCCACTTGAGCTGATCCCTATGGAGGTCGTCAGGCTTAAGATAATGGAGCCTCTCATCATAGCGGGCGACGCTGTCAGGAACGTTGTAGATATAGACGTTAACGTGAAGGGAGGGGGGTTCATGGGGCAGGCCGAGGCCGCCAGGATGGCCATCGCTAGGGGTCTTGTGGAGTTCTTCTCGAAGTGCGTCCTGGACCAGTCTCCCGAGGGCTGCGAGAGGAGCAGGGCCGTCGCTGAGAAGCTGAAGGCGCTCTATAACGAGTACGACCGCACAATGCTCGCTGGTGACTACAGGCGCACGGAGCCCGAGAAGTACATGAGGTACAGCGCCAGGAGGCGCTGGCAGACCTCATACAGGTGACCTGGCGTGCTGCCCCCTATTAGGTGCTTCACCTGCGGTGCCCCTTTGGGCCACCTCTGGGAGGAGTTCCAGAGGAGGGTCAGGGCAGGCGAGGACCCTGAGAAGGTCCTTGATGACCTGGGCGTCTACAGGTACTGCTGCAGGAGGACCCTCTACACCAGCGTTGTTTATATAGAGCAGGTGGCCAGGTACAGCACAGTGAGGGTCTCAAAGCTGAGGGCCTATGCTAGAGGGGGTGAGGAGGCCTGAGTGAGGAGAATGAGGAGGCACCTCAGCCCACTACGAGCGTGTCGCAGCAGATAACAGAGGCTGAGGAGAAGGAGCTCCTAGTCCCCTCCGAGCTTTACAAGAAGGCAGGCGTGGTCTATGGGACGCAGATATGTACGAAGTACATGAAGCAGTTCGTCTACAGGATACTGCCCGACGGCTTCTACCTCCTTGACGTGAGGAAGGTCGACGAGAGGATAAGGGTGGCCGCGAGGTTCCTCTCGTCCTTCGATCCCTCCAAGATCGCCGTGGTGGCGACCAGAATTTACGCTATCAAGCCCGTCACCACCATGTGCGA
This sequence comes from Acidilobus sp., assembly GCA_022015155.1. GTDB lineage: Archaea > Thermoproteota > Thermoprotei_A > Sulfolobales > Acidilobaceae > Acidilobus. Next base: position 229,426 of record JAKLZP010000001.1, read on the forward strand.
GAAGATAGGGTGCAAGCCCATAGTGGGCAGGATACCCCCAGGCATATTCACTAACCCAAAGCTCGAGGTCTACTTCGAGCCGGAGGTCGTAGTGGTGACAGACACCAGGACTGACAGGCAGGCCGTGGAGGAGGCGTCAAAGATAGGCGTACCTGTAGTGGCTCTGGCCGACACCGACAGCAAGGTTGAGGGCGTAGACCTGGTAATACCGGTGAACAACAAGGGCCGCAGGAGCCTGGCGCTGGTCTACTGGCTCCTGACCAGGGAGATCATGCGGAACAGGGGCCTGCTGCCGCCTGGCCAGGAGCCGCCGTTTACCTATGAGGACTTCATGGCTGGCAAGGGCCCTGAGACATAATCTTCCTGCACTTGTCCCTCAGGACAGCTAGGGCCTCCCTTATGGCCTCAGTCTGCTCTGCTATAGCGACCATCTTGCCAGCAGCCCGCTCCCTTGAGGCCAGCTCGCTGACCTCCCTCTCAATTAGCTCAAGTCTGATCGCAATCAGGTCTATTAGGTCCAAGGGGTCCTTACGGTAAATGTCCTCCAAGGCGCTCCGCCTTCAGTTCGGGCTTTGAGAAGGGGGTTAAGCTTAAAAGGATAGGGGGGTTAGAGCATAAAGGACTTATATAGGGGGTGGCCACCATGCAGAGCCTATATGAGATCAAGAAGACCGGTCCAAGAGTAGTGGGCCGTCATGTCTACGGTAACCTAAAGGGCTGCCGTAACGTTGAGGCTCTGCGCAACCCCTCGATGCTGGAGGACCTGTTGAGGAAGGCCGGCGAGGAGGGGAACATGACGATACTTGACGTGAAGTCCTGGAAGATAGGCGAGGGCGTCAGCGCCGTAGCCATAGTCCTGGAGAGCCACATAACGATACACACATGGCCTGAGTACCGCTTCGCAACAGTCGACGTTTACAGTTGCGGTGCCCACACGGACCCCAAGAGGGCCTTTGATTACATAGTTAGGGCCCTCGACCCAGAGGAGGTAGCAGTGGGCTCGGCCGACAGGAGTTTGGAATAGCTTACCTTGGGTGGCCCCCACCCTTAACTAATTAACCTTTTCTCATAAGCCGTGTTGCCTTAGTACCTCAATAAGCTCTTCCGTGTTGCTGGCGTAGACCCCCAGCAGAACCCTCTTCCCCAGGGCCTCCAGGGCGCGAACCATCGTCGGGCCCATGTGGAAAGCTACGACCACGTCTACGTCCTTCAGTGTGTTAAGCACCGCCAGGTGCCACCTCGCGTGCTCCGGATCCCTATCGTCCTCTTCAGTATGGTGGTGATGGCCGTGCCTGCCCGGAGGCTCCGCGGGCACCTCACGACACTCCTTATTAACGATTCTGTGGTCGACGACTTCCAGCACCACAAACCTGCGGGTTCGAGGACCCGTTGCGCTGATGTTCTCACAGTCAGCCGAAGGGTACGCTACCTTCAAGCTCTCACATATCGAAAAAGCGATATAACCCCTTAAAAAGATTTCAGTAGGTTTTTGGCTCAGGAGAAGCCTCCTAGGACCTCCTTGGCTCTGTTTATCACGTCCTTAAGCTTAGAGTTCTCCTCCGCTAAGGCTTTCAGCTGCCCCTTGAGCTCAGCTATCTGCTTCTCGTAGGGCTCCTTGCACCTGCTTTCCTCGACGAACGTGTCTATCTTGACGTCCTCGAATACTAACTTCTTCTCGCCCTCATCGTACCTGAGGGTTACCGTGACCCTAATGAGGTCAAGCTTGCCCAGCTTACGCTGCTCGACTATCTCATGATACAGTTGCTTGTTGAGCTCAGCGATGTCCCTTATGATGACGTCCTTTGGGACGTACTTACCGAGGGCCACTAAGGCTACCCTCCTCAGCTTGTCGGCATAACGGGCCGCTATGATGACACCTGTGCTTATCTGGTACCTGTTGGCGCCCAGGACCGAGCTCCTGGCCACCGTGGCCTCGTACTCCTCGGCTCTCTCTAGGTCCCTCGATACCTCCTCAGGGGGCTCCTTAGGCCTCTCACCCAAAGAGGGTCCCACGAAATATTTTGAACCGAAAAAGTTTATGTTTTTCCAACCTTGCAGAGCCTGTAAGTCCTTACCTTCCTCCTTCCCCTCAGCAGGGCGTTAACGCAGACGACGCCCTCCTCCTCAAGGGCCTCAAGGGCCTTGTAGACGCCCCTTAGTGTGTACCCCGTCAGCTGCTCCCAGACCTCATAGGCCGTCACGTCCCTGTCGAGGCGCGCCAGGACCTCTATCACCTTCTGCCTCAGCTCAGAGCCCCGCCTGCTAAGCCCTGGCCTCCTGAGCCCCCCAGTTATCACTACGATGCCCTCCTCGGCCTCCGCGACGGAGTAGGCGGCTGCGGCCAGCGGCCTGGCGTATATGCCCCTCCTCGCGAGGGAGACCATGGCGTTGGTTACCTCCTCAGCCCCAACGTACACCTTCTTAACGTCCCTTAGCAGGTCAAGGGTCGGAGGCCCCGCGGAGCCTCTTACGCTGACGGCTACAAGCTCAGGCTCGCTGGCCCCCGCGCTCTCAGCGGCCTCCCTGAAGCCCTTCATCATAGCGAAGGCCAGGAGGCCCGTGCTGGCGGGCACGAAGACCCTGTCCGCGCGGGGCATCTGCTCAACTATCTCATACGATATCGTCTTAAGCCCCTCTATCGTGTACTGGTTCTCATAAGTGAGCTCAGGCCTGCCGGTGAAGTCGAAGGAGGCGCCGAGCCTTGCCAAGTTCACTGTGTCAAAGGGGTCAAGCTCCTCAGGCCTGGCGTAGACCACCGTGTGGGCCCTCACGAGGCCTGCGTAGAAGGCCATGGAAGGGCCAAAGTCGACAGAGTATCTAACCCTGTAGACGTCCCTTACCAGCCCGCTTACGAGGGCTGAGGACGCCCTGTCAGCGTAGCTCCCTGTGGGGTTCCTGGTCTCAAGCTTGGCCAGCACGGGCCCAAGCCTCACCACGGGCGTGTACCCCTCCCCGGCTGTCGCCAGCCTCACGGGCCTGAACGCCAGCATGTCAGCGTACCTCCACATGCTTGGGACATCCCTCTTCACAGTCCACCTGAGTCCATGACAGACGTACACGAGGAAGCTCCCGCAGCGAGGGCAGCGCAGCTCCCCCTCCTGGGCCTCGTAACCGCACCTAGGGCATGTGAGCCTGCACTCCGGCAGCGCTATTCACCTTACGAGGCTCAGGGGCATGGGCTCCCGTGACGGCAGGACTATCAGAGCGTCAAACACGAACGCAAGGCCAACGAAGAAGAAGGAGACGTGCATGTTGAAGGGCCACAGGACTGCGGCAGCGATCTGGGACATGAAGGGCGTCAGGTTATACCTCCTTGCTGACGACCAGCCCATTATCACAGGCAACATCATGGGCGCGTGTATCAGGACAAACAGGCTTATCACGCCTAAGGTCATCATGTGAACCAGTATGAGGGGGTCCAGCCTGAGGGCCGCGGAGGCTATCAGGACGATGCCGGCCGCTATCAGGGCCGAAAAGGCGAATACATGGCCGTAGAGGAAGTAGAGGGTTCCGCCCCGGGCTATGGGTGAGGACGACGCCCTTGCCTTAGCGTAATAGCTTCTAAGCCTATCGCCCCTGAAGGCTAGGACCGAGACCAACATAGAGGCGCCTAAGAGGACGTTCGAAAGCCAGAGGTCCCTGAGCAGGGCAGCTGGGACAGCCGCGCTCATGAGGGCGAAGACGAGCCCTGTAAGGGCCTTAGAGGGGACGTCGCCAAATGTCGAGGGGAACGAGTGAAGGGTTACCGAGTAGATAGCGCCTATCGCCTCAACGATCACAAATAGCAAGGCTAACCGGAAGAGGCCCAGCCACGGCGCTCCAAGCAGGACGACCCCTGCCAGGGCCTGTGTATACCCTAACATCGCCACAGATAGCCTGACGTCCCACCTCCTCAGGGCATAGGCGGTGAGGGAGGCCAGAAGGGAGCCGAAGACGACCAGCGAGACCCCTAAGGGGGCCTCAGGCCCTCCCAGGGAGGCCATGAGGCCCATTGCCGCGACGGCCCAGCCCATAATTGACGCTAGGGCCTCTAAGGCCCTGGAGGCCCTTGAGGCCCCCTTTAGTGAAGATGAGGCGTAGGCCACTGCTACGCCCGCTATGAACGTGGGCAGGACCGCCTCGAACATCAGCCTCGCGTGGCAAAGGCTAAGGCCTGTCGTGACCATGTAAAGGACCGCTACCAGCTCGGCCATTGATACGTAGACTAGAAGCCTGGAGGTCAACCTTGTCAACCTGGTCGGCAAGGCTTCCTCACCTAGAGCTCGAGCCAGTCGCCTGCAATTGCCTCCTTAGCCTCTATGTCGAAGCGCCTAGCCTCCCTTAACACCAGTTCGCCGCTACAGTGAAGCGGTATCATAGTCCTTACGCCAAGCGAGGCCAAGGCCTTAAGCTCGGTCTGGACGCTCTCAAGCGGGCTCCACGCGAGGTGAAGCCCGCCGACTACGGCGAACGGCTTCACGCCAGTATCGTTAAGGGCCTTAGCGACGATCCTTGAGGGGCCTGGATGGGAACAGCCGTGGACGGTGATTAGCCCCTTACCTCCTAGGTTTACCGCGAGGGCCTGTTCATAGGGCGGGCCGTACTGTTGCGAGAGCAGGAAGGCCCCAGGGAGCACCTCGCCTCCCGTGACGACCTTCCTGACGGGGAGCCCTAGGTCCTCTATGGCCCTCTCAAGCCGCCAGGAGGCGCCAGCCGGTATCAGCACGGGGGCCCTGGAGCCAGCCCTCGCGAGGGCTGAGAGCCCTCCCGTGTGATCAAAGTGCTCATGGGATATCAGCACCAGGTCTAACTTGGACAGGTCGACCCCCATAGCCGAGGCGTTGAACTCTAGCACTGCGTCAGAGGGGCCTGTGTCGAAGAGCACTCGCCACCTCTCGCTCTCAAGGTAGAGCGAGAGGCCGTAGTCAGCCCTCAGGTTGGTCCTGGCCTTACTGTCGACAAGGACGCCAACCCTCAGCCTGTTCACAGCGTTCAAAAGCGCCCCTGAATCAGACGGTCTGCAACGCTTTAACTTCTTAACTTCACGTGGGCTCAAAAGAGCTTTAGGCGACCGGTTATCCTGTCGACGAGCTCAGCTGGTGCAGGCCCCACAGCGACCGCCGTGACAGTGCCCGGGGGAAGCTGGGTGAGCCCCGCGTCCTCTATGATGGAGGCAGGCAGCCCGGCCTCGACGGCCTGCCTGTAAACTGCCTCCAGCTCCTCCCTGCTCTCGACCCTGAGGACGACCTTCTTCTGCCCTTCTGCCAGCCACTCCTCAGCCCACTCCTTCCACTGCCCGCCAGCCCTCAGCGCCTTAACCAGGGCGTCACAGGCCGCGTGCGCGGCCTGAGCGGCGGCCTTGCCGCGGCCCATGTTAAGGTCTTTCCTTATCACTATGGCCTGCTTCATCTCCCCCTTCATATTACCTTACCCGAGGCCAGGGCGCCGAACAGGGCCGAGTAAACGCCCGCCGTCAGGGGATCAGTGTTGAAGAGGACCTTAATTAGCCTCAGCCCCCTGGAGCTGGCCAATAGCTCCAGGTCCATGTAGTCGTGGGACTCGGCGGTAGTCTCCATCATCACAGCGACCTCACCGGAAAGCCTCTGAAGCTCCTCAAGGGGCAAGGCGCCATGACAGGCGCCAGAGGCCTGACACAGGTACCTGGCCCCGGGCTCGACGGACGGCGTGTAGAAGGCAGAAAAGCCCTGGAGGGCGCTGACCTCGGCTATGAGGTCCCTGTAGCTCTCCTCAGCCCACTCGACAGCGCTGTCGAGGGCCTCTAGCTCGGCCTGAACCCTTGAGGCCCTTGTCCCAAGGGGCTTAGGCGACCAGATCACTGACGCGAAGATCATGGTCATTAAGGGGGCCTCAGGGGGGACCTCTACCCTTCTCACGTTTTCATACCTTGAGATCCTGGCCTCCAGGACCTCGTGGATCGGCGGGGCCACGAAGTAGACATCAGAGCCTAAAATGGCGGCCTCCTCGGCAGCCCTCACGGCCCTGTTGTCCTTTTGCGAGAGCGCGTAGATGATGACCTTTGGGAACTCACGGTAAGGCATTATGAGCACGGAGGCCTCCGTGGGCCCTACAAGGCTCGCCCTTGAGCCCGCGCTCAGGAGGCCCACGTAGAGGACCTTGGCCGCCGCCACAGCGTCAGGCGAGGAGACTATCAGGACATCGTTAGGGAGCTCAGGCCTTGGCAGGGACCTGGCGGCGCTCAGCGCCTTTAGTATGCGCGAGCGAGTCTCGCTACTGGACTGCATGCTGGAGCGCCCTGCAACAGCTACAGCGTGAGGGGTCTGGGTCGCCAGAGAGCTTGGGTATAACTTCATATAAGACCTTGCGGGCCTTCTCAGTGTTCTCACTCATGACCTTAGCTACCTCAGCTGCCGTGACGGGGTGCTCGGCCCACACGTCGTAGTCCGTCACGGTGGCCAGCGTGGCGTAGCAGAGCTCGGCCTCGCACGCCAGGTTCACCTCAGGGACTAGCGTCATGCCTATTATGTCGGCCTTGAAGACGTCCCTCCAGACCCTGCTCTCAGCCCTTGTCGAGAACCTCGGGCCCTCTATGCATATGTACGTGGCGCCCTTGTGGACCCTATAGCCCAGCGACCTGGCAGCCTCGTAGAGCCTCTCCGAGAGGTCTTCACAGAACGGGTCCGCCATGCTCACGTGGACTGTAACAGGCCCGTCGAAGAACGTGTACTTCCTCCCCTTGGTCATATCAATGAACTGGGTCGGCACAACCAGGTCCCCGGGCCTCATCTCCTCCCTGAGGCTTCCAACTGCCGAGACGCTTATCACCCACTTGACCCCTAGGGCCTTCAAGGCCCATATGTTAGCCCTGTAGTTGACCATGTGGGGCGGGTACCTGTGGCCCCTGCCGTGCCTTGGCAGGAAGGCCACCTTGACGCCCTTTATCTCGCCGACAGTTATGTAATCGCTTGGCTGTCCGTAGGGGGTGTTGACCATCACCTCAACAGGGTTCTCCAGTATGCCAGCCTCGTAAAGACCAGAGCCGCCTATGACGCCGACCTGGGCCCTTACCCCCGAGGGCTTAACGATCTCGAACAAGGGCAGCCCCAGCGGAGGACTATAAGGTTAGCATTTAAACTTGACCGAGGCTAACTCCTGAGGAGACCATGAAGGCCTTCGCCCTCGTCATAACGAGCGACAGCGTCTTCAAGGGCGTTGTAAATGATGAAATAACCCCAATAGTTGAGAAGGCCCTAGAGGAGGGGGGCCATCAGCTGGTCCACAGGGCTGTGGTGCCTAATGACGTATACGCCATAAGGGAGGCCGTGGCAGACGCCGCTTCAAGGGCTGACGTTGTTCTGGTCACGGGCGGGACGGGGCTCTCGCCGAGGGACGTCAGCATAGAGGCCGTGAAGTCCATCTCGTCAAAGGAGCTCCCTGGGTTCGGTGAGGTCTTCAGGTTGAAGAGCCTGGAGCAGGTAGGGCTTAACGCTATGCTGAGCAGGGCCTCTGCGTTCCTAGTGGGGTCATCGCTTGTCTTCGTGACGCCTGGTAGCCCTCAGGCCGTAAGGCTAGCCCTGGAGCTCATACTGCCCGTGGTTGACCACGCCCTTGCGCAGGCCAGGGGGGAGCCGCACCGCCACTAGAGCGGCTACCGCGCGACCGCGGCAGCTCTGGTCTCCACCTTCTTGACTATGAAGACGGGGCTTGAGGCGGGGAACTGGGTCCTGTCGGCGTAGCTGTAGGTGTAGTACTGGGGCTTCAGCCTCTCAACTATCAGCTGGAAGGCCCTCTCAGGCCTCGTGTGGTCGCCGCACGTGTAGGCGTCAACCGTGGCGTAGCGGTACTCCGTCCAGGTGTGTACTGCTATGTGGCTCTCGTTGACTAACGCTATGACTGAGACCCCTCCCTTGTGACCGGATATCTTCCAGCTCTTGATCTCTATCAGCGTGGCGTTGGCTGCCTTGACGGCGTCCAGCACGGCCTGGCGAACGTAATCCTCGTCATCAGCTATCTCAGGCGGTATCCCGTACAGGCTACCAAAAACGTGCTTTCCAATTATGAAATCCCTAACCCTACTACTTTCCTCCTCACTCGACACTTCTAAGCTCATGCCCTCCTCTAGGGCCGTTAGGGACATGCGCGCCTAGGCTTTATAAGCTATGCGGCCGTCACACAGGCCCCTGACAAAGGTCCCACCGAGCTCCAGTATTCCCATTAAGGGGCTGGCCTGCCAGGCCTCGTCAGTGGGCAGTCCCCTAAGGGAAAGTTTGAGCTGCGCTACAGGAGGCAGGGCGTTGACGCTAGGTACTGGCAAAAGCCTAAAAGCGAGCAGGGATCTTCCGCCCTTCAAGAGGGCTCAGCCATGTCTGAGGACGAGGAGCTGAGGAGAATACTGGAGAGGAAGAAGGCGGAGCTGCTGTCCCAGCTGTCCCAGGGGTCTGAGGCCGGCGAGGGCCCGAGGGTGGTGGACCTCACGGACAGGGACTTTGAGGAGTTCCTGAGGTCCCACAGAGCCGTGGTGGTGGACTTCTGGGCCCCCTGGTGCGCCCCCTGCTTCCTGATCTCCCCCATAATTGACGAGCTCTCGCTCAGGTATGACAAGGTGGCCTTCGCCCGCGTCAACGCTGACGAGAACCCGGTGACGGCCAGCAAGTACTACGTGTTAAGCCTCCCCACGGTTATGTTCTTCCTGGACGGTGAGGAGGTTGACAGGGTGGTCGGCGCGGTCCCTGAGGAGGAGCTGGAGGAGAGGGTGCGGTGGCTCGCGTCAAGGCTCTGATGCTCGGCATTGACGGGCTCTCCTACAAGTTCTTCATGAAGTGCAGCGCAAGCACGCTGCTGACCCTGCTGGACACCGTCTTCAGGGGCGTAGTCGAGAACAGGGACCTGCACCACCCGGCCGCCGCGTGGGCCAGCGCGCTGAGCGGCAGGCCCGTCAGGCTGACAGGCTTCCTGCAGGAGGTCCCCTCGCTGCCCATAGTTGAGGAGGTCGGGGGAGTCCTCATAAATGTGCCCCTCACGGACCCGACGGCAGGCCTTGTCAGGATAAGGATGGACCAATCCACAGGCCTTGAGGCTGAGATAGGCTCCGTCAGGGAGGCAGCCCTTGAGGCCCTTGAGGAGGGCCCTGCCATAGTGGGCCTTACGGCTCTTGAGAGGCTGAAGTCCTATGACGTGTGTTCCGCCTACAGGGCCATCGATAAGCTCGTCAGGGACCTCGTTAAAGCGGCTGACAGCTTTATACTGTTCTCACCCTATGGCCACCCGCTTCAACAGGGCTCTGGGTTCGACCCCTATGGAGTCTACCTTGCGACGGTACCCAGGCCTAAGGAACACGAGACCGTAAAGGTGTGGGAAATAGGAGAATTATTTAGAAAAATAATAAATAAAAATTAAATTAAAGCGCCCTCGCAATCCTATTGAGGAGCCCAGACTAGGCATGGACGGGAAGGGAGAAGGCCGAGGTTCAAGAGGAGGTACCTACAGATGACGCTCAGGGGAGAAGGGCGCAAGGCCTTAAAGGCGCAGGAGATGAAGAGCGTTTAGAAAAATAAATAGAAATTTGATTAGTGTTCCCAGGGCCTATTAATGGTTTATGACCTCCGTCAGCGCCTCCTGGACAACGCAACCGCGGCTATGGCCAGCGATATGACGGAGATCACGGCCACCCCCACGCCCAGGCTGAAGCTCCTTGAGGCGCCGCTGTAGGCCTTGGTGGCGGTCGTGCTGATGCTTGAGACTCTTGAGCTTATGTTGGAGACCGCTGAGCTCAGGCCTGAAACGGTCGAGTTGAGGGCGCTTAGGCTGTTCCCTAGGCCTGAAACGGTCCTGTTGACAGCGCTCACGTTTGACAAGAGCCACTCTGACAGCTCGCTGACCTTCGTGCTCAGCTGGCTGGCCTCTGACTCTAGCTCGGAGACCGCTGAGCTCAGGCCTGAAACGGTCGAGTTGAGGGCCGAGTACTCCTGCTGCAGCTCGTTGACCTCTGACCAGAGGGCTGACAGGTTCTGCATAATTGAAGACTCCACGCCGCTAACTAAAGTGGTGATCTGCGGGGGCGTCACATAGTTGACGTGCCCGGACACGCTGCTTATGACGTCGCTCATGTAGAGGTTTGCAACGCCGCTGACAACCACAACTCTGGAGGCCCTTACGTTGACCAGGCTGACGTTGGAGTTCACGACGTATATGGTGCCGTAGGACTGGGAGTCAGCTATTGTGACGTTGCTGTCGACTATGTAAACGTTGCCCTCGAAGATGGAGTCCTCTATGGTGCCGTTGAAGTCTGTTATGTTAGCGTTGTAGAAGAGGCCGTTGTACGGGTAGAAGCTGCCAGGGGTTAGGACGCCTGTGTAGTAGACGTACTTGGTCTCAGCCACTTGCGCTATTGCCACCCCGGCCGCGGGCACTCCGTTGAAGGCGTTACCGGTCACGACTACAGCCCAGGGCTCGCCTGCGTACAGCCCCGAGAAGGCCGTCGAGCCTGGCGAGAAGGGCGAGGGCATCGTGGCGTTGCCGACCCACAGGCCCAGGCCTGAGTTGTAGTAGAGGGGCACGTTAACGCCTGCGAGCGCTAGGCTCTCGAAGGCTCCAAGGTCTGCCTCGGGCACCAGCACGGCTGAGAACTGGCCGTACTTGACTGGGGTCCCGTTGCTGTAGGTTATGTTGGCATATATTGTGATAGACTGGCCCTGGGCCGGGCTCCCCGGCGAGACCCATACGTTGACGTTGAGCGGGGCGCCCACGTAGACCATGCCAACGCCTATGCCCTCCACGTAGCTGGAGCTTACACCGCTGCTTGCAAGGGTGTAGGAGCTGTAGTTGGCCTCAAGCACGACCCAGTAGTAGCCTGGACTTACGTTTTCGGGCACCTGTAGGAGGCCTGTGTAGAGGCCCACGTTGGGGTTGAAGGTTATCTGCGCGCTGGACACGGCCTTTCCTGACAGCGAGACGAGCTCAGCGGTCACGTTTGAGCCGACCGCTATGGCAATAAAGAGCGGCGTGCCGAGGCTGTACGACGGGTAAAACAGAGTCTCAATGGGCGGATAGACGAGGCCTACCACAAATATGTACTGGCCGGGCGCGACGACTCCTGGCATAGACAGGACCTCAGGGAACAGTTCGAAGTTCTGCAGACAGTCGCCGAAGAACACGGGCACCAAGCCAAAGGCGGGCGGCGTGAACTCTATAGCTGCGTAGCCTGCAGGCGCGTTGAAGTATAACGTGGTGCTATTGTATGATCCTGAGAACTGGAAGCTCTCATAGGCGATGTAGGTGTTATTGAGGAAGTTATAGTAGCTTATAACCATCTCATACTCTGTTGAGTTTGGCGCTGGAGACCCGTTTAGCTCAGTCACCTCGAAGTAGAGAGGAAGGCCTAGGGACGGGTCCCATGGCTCGTCGCTCACCGGCTCGGCTACTGTGACGAAGTAGCCGCTGAAGGCCTCCGTGAAGCCTATGCCCCAGTGTCCCGCCGAGGTCCCGTTGACCTGCACGTACGTTGTGCCGCTGCAGTTCTCAGGCACCGTTATGTTGGCCTGCCAGAGCCCGAGGGACTGCACGTAGGTCATCTGCTTCGTCAGCATAACGCCCTCGGGCGTCACGAGCTCCGCCTTGAAGTCACCGTTCGTGACCTCGCTGCCGTTGCTGTAGGTTATGTTGGCCTCTACAGTCACGCTCTCCCCCGGCAACAGCTCAAGCGGCTGGTAGGTCTCGGCCTGGCTCATCATGCTAACGCCGTTCACGCTGACGCTGACGCTGAGGGACGGCACATAGCTACTCACAAGGGCCGGGTTGCTCAGCTCGTGGGCGAGCACGCCAACGTTTATGGCGCCGAGGCCTGTGACCAGGTTATAGCTGCCGTTTGAGAACCAGGGTATGTTGTAGCCAAATGTTATCGGTATGAACGCGCCCCTCGCCGACGGGTTCTTATACAGCGCGTAGAGGGTTGGGGACAGCAGGCCGAGCCTCTGGTTTAGGTAGGACTCTATGAGGGCCAGGAGGCCAGCCGTCAGCGGCGACGCCTCGCTGGTGCCGCCATCTATTATGGTCTCGTTACCATATGTTATCTGATATATGCCTGGGAATACGTTGGCGTTGGCTGAGACGTCCGGGCTCGCCCTGCCGTAGGGGAAGCCCTGGGGAGGCGCTGGCGCTACGCCCTCCTGCCACCACGGCATGGGCTCAAAGTATGAGTAGCCTCCCGTGCTGCCGCCGAAGTTGAAGAAGAAGGGCACGAAGCCAGCTGCTGACCAAGCAGTGGAGTATGAGGAGCTCGGCGTCCCGTTGGGATAGAAAGTGAGGTAGGTGGTAGTGCCGCCCAGTGAGAGCACCCAGGGTGAGGAGGACGGGTATACAGTGCCGCCCAATGGCCCAGCGCTGTACCCCATGCCCCCGCCGTCGCCGCTGGCCGCAAGGAACGTTATGCCCTCTGCAGTCCCAAGCGCGTAGTACAGATCTGATAGGTAAACATTGTAGAGGTAGAAGCTGTAGCCTAGGTTTGTTAACCAAGACTCATAAAAACCGAAGCTCTGACTCACTAAAGAGACCTGATCGAGCTGGTCTATGGTTGCTATTGGCACCACGAGGGGCAGTGCGCCGTTAGCAGCATAGAGCACTATATGTGCTCTAGGCGCAGCGCTATCCACAGACTCAACGTCGAGCTCTATCTCATAGTTCCAGCCTGTCACAAGGCCCAGGTTGGGGTCATAGGGCCCTATCGGCACCACTGTCAGGTTGGCAGGAGGCAGGCCGTAGGCCTGGTCAAAGTAGGCCAGGGCCTGGGCGACGATAGGGTCGCCGTAGAAGTCCAGGATGCCAACGCTGACGTTCTGTCCGTAGTACCCCATGGAGTAGAGCGGCGTGACGTTGTACGCCCTTACAACGTCTGGCAGCGAATAGGCGGTCCAGGACGTGACGACCTGCTGGCCCTTGAGGTCAGGCTTAACTATGTGTATGAGGGGCGGCGACCTGAATATCACAGCGGTTACATTTGAAATGTAAGGTGCAAGGCCGAGGGCGTTACCGCTGTAGGAGGTTACGGCATAATATGACAGTGAGCCGTTGCTGAACATCCCGATTTTCACCCCCAGGGCGCTCTCAACGTCCTTCACCGTGCCCCCGAAGACTATGATGGAGTCGGCTGCCGTGTAGAGCACCCTGAGGCCGTGTGAAGTCAGGTAGGACTCGACCTCCTTGAACTGCTGGGTCGGGTAGAACAGCTCCTGGACCTGCTGGGGCGTCAGGAACTTGTGGTAGAGCGGCGAGCCTGGCGTGCTAACCGCCTGTGCGTAGTAGTATATGAGCTGGACGTTCCTGAGGGGCACGTAGATGACGCCCATCACTATGGCGTTCTCGTTCATGTTGCCTACGTACCTGAAGCCTGGCAGTGAAGGGGCGAAAGCTCCTGGGTAGGTGACCTGCTGGGCCCTGGCAGCCTTTGCGGGGCCGAGGTAAGGTGCCGTGAGGGAGGCCGCGAAGACGATAACAAGGAGGAGGGCC